>NZ_CABPUY010000001.1:0-5719 GCF_902460575.1 Campylobacter concisus
TTAGGACATAAAAGTCTTGCAAGCTTCTGTTGGCAGACTTCTCAAGCTTTTTTACTAGTGTGTCAAAGATATAAAACTCGGCCTCGTTGCTAGCTAGTAAAAAATCAGCCCCACTATCAAATGCAGCAAAAATTATCTTACTAGCAAGCTTGCAAGCTAGCTCTTCATCGGCCTTTAAAAGCTCATATCCGCAAGGCGTTTTGGCGTTTAGCTCTATAAAATTTGCCTTGTATGCGCTTAAATTTGCAGGCAGTCTGTCTTTTATGGCTATCTTAAACTCTTTAAATTTACTAAGTTTTTCTATCTTTTTAAGCTTGTTTTCATATTTTGGCGCAGCTTTTACGCCTAAAATTTCTTTGAAAAATCTAATCGCCTCGCTGTAAATTTCGCTACCTTCAAAGAGTAAGTTAAATTTACAGCCTATGCAAATATAGCCTCAAAATGCCTAGTATTTTGCCGCCTTTATAAAGGTGGCTCATTTAAAAAAGTTGTAAAGACAAGCCGCATCTTGCGTTAAAACTTATATAAGCAGGGTTAAATTTATACCGCGAGGCAAAGTAGTTTTTTGGCTTGCTTCGCCTGTGGATTTTAAAATTTTTCTAAATTTTGCTTTCTCACGGCGCTACTGGTTAGAAAGATAGGCAATCATCAAATGGTTGCGACAACGCCCAAGATATCAACTATAAAGTTTTTTACTCCGATTGGTCTAATGGTATTTTGCAGATATTCGTTTGTAACGTTTGTAACTGCGTCAAATGTCGCACCGGTTATGACTATAAAAAGGACGGCGTGAGCTAGAAAAATGGCTAGTTTTAGCGCTCCAAGCTAAATTTGTCCCGTCATAAAGCGGTTTATGTCAAGCGCACCAAAGTTGAAGCTTCTCACCCAAAAGACAAAGATAGGCGACTTTAAATTTAAGATAGCTATTCGCCAGCTTATCAAGCCTTTTATTTTCAAATTTCTAGTATTTTTTAACAGAGCAAAGTCCTTTGGCAACTTGTTTTGCAATAACAAAATGATAAATTCGAGTTTTTTCGCTATTGATGTATGAAATTTGATTTAAATTTACTCATTTGCCAAGTCCTCAGCCACTTTAGCAGCGAGTTTTAGCTTGTCACTATCAAAGTGCGTGTAAATTCGCGAGGTATTTAGGCTTGCATGCCCAAGAGCTTCTTGCACTAGCACAAGGTCTTTTTGCTTTTTGTAAAGCATCGTTGCAAAGGTGTGACGTAGCATGTGAGCGCCGTTTTTCTCTTTTCTGATGCCTGCTTTAAATAAAATTTGCTCCACTATGCGGCTAACATAAGCTTGCGTGAGCCTCGTGCCTTTTTTGTTTATAAAAAGATAGCCCTCTTTATTGATGTAGTTTATGGCGATAGCGTTTAGGTGAGCTTCGATTAGGTGGCGCTTTATCATTACGATGCGGTATTTGTTGCCTTTGCCACGGATCCTGATGATAAAAAGATCGCCGTCCTCTGTGATATCTTTTCTCTTTAAATTTAGTGCCTCGCTCACACGAATGCCAGTAAAGATGATAGTTTTTATGATGAGCTTGTTGCGGTTTGAGTTTTGCTTAAAGTCGCTCTGCTCGATCGCATCAAGAAATTTCTTGACCTCCTCTTCACCCATAAACTCAGGCAGCTTTTGTCCTTTGTTGCCACTAACGCCGCCCCAGTTTTTTAAATTTATATCAAAAACATGAGCCTTGCCGTCTTCTTCGTTTTGTTTGTCTAAAAATGCAAAGAAATTTATCACTGAAATTCTGTAGTTTTTCTTGCTCGCATCGCTTAGTCCGCCAGTTGTGCTAGCTAGTATTTCACTTAGTAGCTCTTCATCGATCTGCTTTAGGCTACTAAGCTCATAAAATTTCATCGTCTCGTAAATTTTTTTAAGTGGGTTAAAGTAGGTATTTATGCCAGTTAGCCCTGCATTTCTTGCGCTTTTTACCAGCCCATCAAGCTGATCAATATTTTTTATCTCACGGCTTAGGGCGAAATTTACACTTGCAAGCGCCTTTGGGTCTCTTAGCTCCTTGTTTGAAAGAGAGCTAAGTTTAAATTTGACATAGCGAGTTAGCCAAAATATAAATGAGCTTTCAAAACTATCTTTGCAGTCAAGTGGAAATTTCATGCTTAAAGCGTTCTCTCTTTTATTACTCTGGCTGTCTCTATGGCGATCTCAAGCTCTTCGTTGGTTGGGATGATGAGCGTTTTTATCTTAGCGCCTTCTTCATCTATGCACCTCTCGCCTCTCACGTCAGAGAAATTTAGCTCGTGGTTTATGTGGATGCCAAGATGTTTTAGATCGTCGCAAATTTTTTGCCTTGTGTTTGGCGCATTTTCGCCGATACCGCCAGTAAATATGAGCGCATCAACGCGCCCCAAAATGGCGTAGTATGAGCCGATGTACTTTTTCACTCGGTAACAAAACATATCAAATGCAAGCTTTGCGCGCTCGTCGTTTTGCATCTTGGCTACGACCTCTCTCATGTCGCTTGAGCCACAAATTCCAAAAAGTCCGCTCTTTTTATTTAAGAAGTTATCGATCTCGTTCCACTTTAAAACGCCGATATTTAGTAGGTAGATGACTACGGCTGGGTCCATATCGCCGCTTCTTGTGCCCATTATGAGCCCTTCAAGCGGACTAAGACCCATCGAAGTGTCAATGCTTTTGCCATTTTGCACAGCACAAGCTGAGGCGCCGTTGCCTAGATGAAGCGAGATAGCGTTAAATTTATCAAACTCTATGCCAAGCATTTTTGCCGCTTGCTTGCAGACATATCTGTGCGATGTGCCGTGAAAGCCGTATTTTCTTATGTGATGAGCCTTGCAAACATCGTAGGGTAGGGCGTAGCGGTAGGTGTACTCTGGCATGCTTTGATGAAAAACCGTATCAAAAACGACCACGTGAGGCACGTTTTTACTCTCTTTCATCGCATTTTTGATGCCAGCAAGGTGCCCTGGGTTGTGAAGTGGGGCAAGTGGGCTTATCTCCTCGATCTTTTTGATGACACTCTCATCAACGATCATCGAGCTAAAAAAGCTCTCGCCACCATGAACTATCCTGTGTCCTATGCCGTCAAGCTCGCTTAGATCGTGCAGTGTATGTGAGGTGGTAAAGAGCTCGTTCATCGCTTCAAGTCCGTCGTGGTGGTCTTTTATAAAGCGTTTTATCTCATAAACTTCGCCATTTGCTTTTAGCACTGCCCTTGAGCTAGAGCTGCCGATTTGCTCGACTAGACCGCTTGCTAGGCTCGTTTTTGTCTGCATTTCAAAAAGTTGAAATTTTATCGAGCTGCTGCCTGAGTTTAAAACTAAAATTCTCATATCACTCTCCTGCTTGTATGGCGCTTATTAAGATGGTATTTACCACGTCTTCGACGAGGCAGCCGCGGCTTAGGTCATTTACTGGCTTTTTTAGCCCTTGAAGTATCGGCCCAACGGCTAGGGCATTTGCGCTTCGCTGAACTGCCTTGTAGCAGATGTTTCCGCAGTTTAAATTTGGAAATATAAAGACATTTGCCTGTCCTGCGACATCGGAATTTGGCATCTTTTTGCTAGCCACGCTTAGATCAACCGCCGCGTCAAACTGGATTGGCGCTGCGATCTTTAAATTCACATCAAGCTCGCTCGCCTTTTTGGCAGCCTCTTTTACAAACTCCACGTCAGCCCCGCTGCCACTATCAGCCGTTGAGTAGCTTAGCATAGCGATCTTTGGGCTAAGACCAAAGGCACTTGCCGTTTGAGCGCTGCTTAGCGTGATGCTTGCTAGCTCGTCGCTGCTTGGATTTGGCGTGACGGCGCAGTCGGCAAAGAGTAAAATTTCCTCTTCAAGTGCCATGAAAAATGCCCCACTTACGACGCTTACATTTGGCTTTGTTTTTATGATCTGAAGGGCAGGCCTTATCGTATCAGCCGTGCTCATCGTAGCGCCACTTACTAGTGCGTCTGCCATGCCTTCATGTATGAGCATCGTGCCAAAGTAAATTTTATCTTTTGCAAGCGCGTTTGCCTTGGCTTCATCGACACCTTTATGTTTTCTTAGCTCATAAATTTTCTTTGCAAACTCTTCGTTCAGCTTGTTTTGCGCTGGGTTTAGTACCTTTGCTTTGCTTAAATTTAGCCCCAGATCGGCCGCTTTTTTTGAAATTTCGCTCTCAAGCCCTAGCAAGATGATATTTGCCGCACCTTTTTCTAGCACGATGTGAGCTGCTTTTAAAATTCTCTCATCATCACTTTCAGGCAAAACGACTGTTTTGCTTGCCGCTTTGGCTCTTTTTAGAAGCAAGCTTTGAAATTTAAATGGCGTGATGATCTCGGCTTTGTAGCTTAAAATTTCATCAAATTTATCAGTTATTAGAAGCTTTGAGTTTAAATTTAGCGCCCTTAGCTCGCTTGCGTTTTCGTCAAAGACTGGAGCGTTTAAATTTCTAGCTAGCTTTAAATTTAGCTCGCTCTTGCCAAAGACGCTAAAGCCCTCACAGCCAACGACTATGACGAAGTCGCTTCTCTCCTTTAGCTCTTCAAATTTATCTATAAATTTTAAAAAAAACTCTTTTTCATTTAAATTTATTAGATTTTTTTTGTCGTTTTCGTCTGGAGTTATCTTAAAGATCTCAACTTTTTTGAATTTTGTAGCTATAATTTCCTGCAAATATGCTAGATTTTTGTCTGAAAAAATGTAACAACTTTTCATTTTGTGACCTTTTTGGGAACTTAAATTGCTTAATCTTAGCACAAAGATACTTATTTTAAGGCATTTTATGAACTATAAAAAGATTTGGCTCGTCACATTTGCGGGCATTTTTTACACAGGTTGCACCCCAAGTGCAGATCCTCACATCAATATGAAACCTCCAGTTTATGTCGAGCAACTCCCTTCAAAAGATAGTGGCAGCGGTCAAAGCAACGCCGGCAGCCTCTTTGGCAAGGGCGAAAATCCTCTTTTTTCAGACAGAAAGGCGATGAATGTAAATGACATCGTAACCATCGTCATCTCAGAAAACGCAAGTCAAATTTCAAGCGGCAGCAAAAGCACCAACAAAGATAGCACTATTTCGCTTGGCGGCGGCGTTTTCACAGCTGGAGCTGCGCCACTTTCAACCGTGGCTGATAATCTAAACAAATACGGCGACATCGGCTTTAAAGCAGGTGGCGGCAATAAATTTACAGGTAGTGGCACTAGCAACAGAAGTGAGAAATTTACCGCGACCATCTCAGCTAGGATCATCAAGATATTAAACAATGGCAACTACTTCATCGAGGGCAGCCGCGAGCTACTTATAAATGGCGAAAAGCAGATCATGCAAGTAAGTGGCGTCATCAGACCTTACGATATCTCGCAAAACAACGAAATCGACTCAAAATACATAGCTGACGCCAAAATTTTATATAAAACTGAGGGCGAGCTAGACAAATCAACTAAAAAACCTTGGGGCACAAGACTTATGGAGGCTATCTGGCCATTTTAATGCAAATTTAAAAGCCTAAATTTAACCCATTTAGGCTTTTATCTTTTATATCTCAAATTTCACTCGCTTAAATATACTAAATTATATTTTTTAAAAATTATTAAAATTTAATTGATATTTACTTTCATAAAAATAGATTTTTTGCCATATCATTTCTCAAAATAGGATAAATTCTCGCTAAATATTATTTTATAGCATATTTTAAAGATATTGATAAAAGGCATTTAAAATTTTATTATTAAAATTTAT
>NZ_CABPUY010000001.1:5813-30606 GCF_902460575.1 Campylobacter concisus
TAAAACAAAGATACTATACATATAAAACAAATTTCTAACGAAGGAGCTTATATGAATAATGACTTGCGTCAAAAGATAGATAGACGCTTAAGCGAACTTAGTGCATTGCCTAAGATGAAAAATGACACTAGTATTGCGCAGCTTTTAAAAGATAAGGGCTTTACTAGGCGTGATTTTATGAAGTGGGCTGGTGCGATGACAGCTTTTATGGCATTGCCAAGTGCGATGACGCCGATGGTTGCTCGCGCTGCTGAGCTAAGCGATAGGCTCCCAGTGATATGGCTTCATATGGCAGAATGCACTGGCTGTAGCGAGGGCTTGCTAAGAACTGACGCTCCAAGCATAGATAGCCTTATATTTGACTACATAAGCCTTGAATACCACGAAACTATCATGGCAGCTGCTGGCTGGCAGGCTGAAGAAAATTTAGAGCATGCGATAGAAAAATATAAGGGCAGATATATCCTGCTAGTTGAGGGTGGCGTCCCAACTGGAGCAACTGAACACTTTTTAACAGTCGGACCTCATGGCACAAGCGGCAAAACTCACGCTGTAAATGCCTCTGCTAACGCAGCTGCTATCTTTGCTATTGGCACCTGTTCTAGCTTTGGCGGTATCCAAGCAGCTAAGCCAAATCCAACAAATTCAGTCGGTCTTTCAAAGGTGACTGATAAGCCAGTCATAAACGTGCCAGGCTGTCCTCCAAGCGAGAAAAACATCGTTGGCAACGTGCTTCACTACTTGCTATTTGGCACCTTGCCTGCACTTGATGTTTATAACAGACCAAAATGGGCTTATGGCTTAAGAATTCACGATCTTTGCGAGAGACGTGGCCACTTTGACGCAGGCGAGTTTGTCCAAAGCTTTGGCGACGAGGGCGCAAAAAATGGCTACTGCTTATATAAAGTAGGCTGTAAAGGTCCATATACATTTAATAACTGCTCACGCGAGAGATTTAATCAGCACACATCATGGCCAGTTCAGGCAGGTCACGGCTGTATAGGCTGCTCGGAGCCAGACTTCTGGGATACGATGGGGCCATTTGAAGAGCCGATGGCTGATAGGCTATTTGACACTGTTTTGGGACTTGGCGCTGATAATGTAAGTGATAAAATAGGCATTGGAATTTTAGCACTTGCTGGTATTGGCATAGCGGCTCACGCTGCACTAGCTTGTATGAGTAAAGATAAAGAATAAGGCGAAAAAATGAGTGAAAAAAGAATAGTAATAGACCCTATAACACGTATCGAAGGGCACTTAAGAATAGAAGTCGTAGTCGATGAAAACAACGTTGTAAAAGAGGCTTACTCTGGCTCAACTCTTTGGAGGGGCTTAGAGCAGATAGTAAAAAACAGAGACCCAAGAGATGCTGGCTTTTTCATGCAAAGAATTTGTGGCGTTTGCACATACTCACACTACCGAGCAGGCATAGTCGCAGTTGAAAATGCCCTTGGTATCAAGCCTCCGCTAAATGCAGAGCTAACTAGAACGCTCATGAATGCAGCTTTATATCTTCACGATCACATCGTGCACTTTTATCAGCTTCACGGCATGGACTGGGCGGACGTCGTCTCTGCACTAAGCGCAGATGTGCATAAAGCTAGCGAAGAGGCGTTTAAATACACAAGCACGCCATTTGCAACGGGAGCTGACAAGCTAAAAGAGGTAAAAGAGAGGGTTGAAGCCTTTGTTAAAAAGGGCAACCTTGGACCATTTGCCAACGCATACTGGGGACATAGCACATATAAATTTACTCCAGAGCAAAATTTAATCGTCCTCTCACACTACTTAGAGTGCTTAAGAATTCAAAGAACAGCAGCTCAGATGATGGCTATCTTTGGCGCGAAAAACCCACACCCACAAAGCCTAACAGTTGGCGGTGTGACCTGTGTGATGGACCTTATGGATCCAGCTAGAATGGGCGAATATATGAGTAAATTTGCTGAGATCAAAGAATTTGTAGATAGAGCTTACTATCCAGATATTTTGATGGCGGCTAAGGCTTATGCAAACGAGCCAAGCGTTCTAAACGATGTTGGTGTATCAAATTTATTTTGCTACGATGAGTTTTTGATCGGTAAAAATGACCATCTATTTAAAGGTGGCATCATCTTAAATGGCGATCTTAGCAAGGTCTATGACATAGACGAAGACAAGATCACAGAAGAGGCGACAAGAGCTTGGTATAAAAATGACAAAGCACTTCACCCTTATGACGGTGAAACTGAGGCAAACTACACTGGCCTTGTCGATGGCGAGAGTATAGACGGCGAGGGTAAGCTAGCTCATAGCAAGCTTTTTGACACAAAGGGCAAATATAGCTGGATCAAAGCGCCAAGGTATGATGGCATGCCTATGCAAGTAGGACCGATCGCAAGCATCGTCATAAACTACGCTAAAGGCAACGAGAGAGTTAAAAAAGTAGTCGATGAGTTTTTAGCAAAAAGTGGCTTGCCACTAAGTGCAGTCTTTTCAACTCTAGGCAGAACCGCTGCTCGTATGCTTGAAGCAAAAGTGGTCGCAGAGCACACGATGGACGCATTTAATGCCTTGATCGAAAATTTAAAGACAGATCAAGAGACCTGCACAAAATATGTCATAGATAATAGCAAAGAGTATAAAGGTCACTTCAAAGGCAATGCCCCAAGAGGCGCGCTAAGCCACTGGTGCCGCATAAAAGATGGCGTCATCTCAAACTGGCAAGCAGTCGTGCCAAGCACTTGGAACGCCTCTCCAAAAGATGCCAAAGGTCAAATGGGCAGCTACGAGGCGTGCTTAGTTGGTATGAAGATCGCTGATCTTTCAAAACCACTTGAGATAATACGAAAAATTCACTCTTACGACCCTTGCATCGCGTGTGCCGTGCATGTTATGGACACGAAGGGAAATGATTTGAGTACTTATAAGATAAATCCAAATTTGTAAGGAGAAAAGATGTCACATAAAAATCCTGACAGGATCAGCGAATACGAATTCTCCATCGGCGTTAGGCTGACACACTGGATTAGATTTATAGCTATCACGCTTTTGATTGTGAGCGGCTACTACATCTCTTATGTCTTTATGAGTCCAGAGATCACAAGCGAGCCTACAAATTTCATGCAAGCAAAGTGGCGTTTGGCGCACCAGGTCGCTGGCTTTGTGCTAATAGCGGTATTTATCTTTAAATTCTATCTATTTATCTTTGATAAACACAGCAAAAAAGAGTGGATGAGCGTGCTTGACTTTTTAAGTCCAAAGGTTTGGATAGCGCAGATAAAGTATTACATCTTTATGGGACCGCACCCGCATTTAAGGGGCGTTTATAACCCATTGCAGTTTGCCTCATACTTTTTCTTTTACGTCATCTTGGCGCTCATTTGCCTAACTGGCCTAGTGCTTTACGCTCACGTTTATCACAATGGACTTGGCGGAGCGATCTACGAGCCAGCGAGATACTTTGAAGAGCTTATGGGCGGACTAGCAAATGTTAGAACGATACATAGAATTTGCATGTGGATCATCATGATATTTGTGCCTATTCACGTTTATATGGCGATATTTAACGCCGTTAAAGGCAAAAATGGAGCGATGGACGCCATCGTTAGTGGCTATAAATTTGTAAAAGAACACTGATGAGAGTGCTAGTTCTTGGCATCGGCAACGTTATGTTTGCTGATGAGGGCATAGGTGTTCATTTTGTAAATTTGATGGCTAAAAACTATAAATTTACAAGCTCTAAAAACGAGCTTACTCTAATGGACGGGGGCACTTTAGCCCTCGCTCTAACTCACATCATAAGCGAATTTGACTATCTTATCGTCGTTGATTGCATTAGCGCAAATGGCGCAAGCGTGGGCGATGTTTATTTTTTCGACTTTCTAAACGTACCAAATTTTATCAGCTGGGACGGCTCGGCTCACGAGATCGAGATGCTTCAAACACTTCATCTAATGGAGCTTGCAGGCGACAGGCCGACAACCAAAATCTTAGGCATCGTGCCTAGCCGCATAGAGTCATCAAATTTTAGCCTCTCAGATGAAGTGATAAAAGCTTCTAATATCCTAGAAAAAACGCTACTTGAACACTTAAAAGAGCTTGATTTTAAGTGCGAAAAGGTGGCAAATTTCACTCTAAATGACACCCTCGATGACTACGCCAAAAAAGGTTTAAAATGATACTTGCTTTTAAATTTGACTGCTTTAAAAATCCAGCCTTTTTGGCACCATTTTTAAGCTCATTAGCAAAAGATCTTAAGTACTCTATAAGCTGCAAAGATGATCAAATTTGCCTAAAGGTAAGTGGCTCAAACGAAGAGCTTAGCGCTCTAGCGGACAGAGCTAGCGCCATCTTGCCTTATAGCCTTTTTATAAAACATAGCGAGGTCGATATAGCAGATGAGCTTGACGTGGCAGGTGAGATTAAAGATGTAAAATTTGGCACGCTTAGCCCATCTCAAGCGGCGGCATTTTTGGCTAATGGCAAGGCTATTTTAAATGAAAGTGACGTGCTTGCTTTGAGTAAATTTGATGGCGAGATAACGCTTGATAATTTTAATGAAAAGCTAAAAACCTGCCTAAATTTATTAAAAAATGATAAGAGCGTTTGCGTAGAGCAAGATGAAAATTTATATGAAATTTCTCTTGGGGTAAATTTTGATGCAAATTTCTTGATACCTACAAATTTAAAACAGCTACCTAAAATTTTTATAGCTGGTGATAGGGCACAGATCGCACTTGCTAGCTTTGAAAAGCCACTTTTGGCACTAAAGACGACAGCTATTTATAGGCAAAATCACGAGGGCGCACCGCTATTTTTTGACGTGATGGCGCCAAATGACCTTTTTCTTTACGCCCTTTGCGAACAGCTAAATAAAGAGGGCTTTAGTTTTTTAAGCGTTTTTGTAAAGGAGCAAAAAAGCGCCCTTTCAAGGCTTGCTTTGCTTGAAAACAGCGCACTTTTAAGCCCATTTTTTTATGCAAAAGATGAGAAATTTGAGCTTAGTTATTTTGGTGAGGTGGCTTTGGGGCTTAAATTTAGCAAATTTAGCGACGATGAAATTTGCCTGCTTTCAAAATCAAGCAAAACGCAGCTTTTATTTTTACCAAAATTTAGTAGCTTTGAAGAAATTTATGAGCTCATAAGGGCCGAGGAGGGCGGCGAAAGATTACTTAAAAACTTCAGTAAAGAGCGCGCCTTGCCAAGTGGTAAATTTAGCTCAAACGCTAGCTTTTTCTCACTATTTTGCATAGCAGGACGCTTGCTTGGCACAAGCAGTGACTTTAAAAAAGCAGGGGAGAATTTGCTTCATATGGCAGCTGATTTTAGCGGGCAAAAAGGCGTTAGGATCGATTATAAAATGAAAGATGACTTTGGTTTAGACGGGGTTAAGTTTGTAAAAAGTATTATTTCATTTATCCTTGCTGGCGCTGGAGAGAAGAACATCAGCTTTGGTTGCACCGAGTCTTTGGCGCATTTTTTGAGCGATTTTAGCTATGAAAGACGAGATAAATTTATGATCAAAAATGTTACTTTAAGCGGGGATTTATTTTACAATAAGGCAGTTAGCAACTTGATAAAAAAGCACCTAAACCCAAATATAAAAACAAATTTTGACCCCGGATTTGGCATTGAGATCAAGCTTTAGATATGAGATCAAGGGCTTAGTTCAAGGCGTTGGTTTTAGACCTTTTGTCTATACTTTGGCACATAAATTTGCCCTAGTTGGCGAAATTTACAATGATGATGAGGGTGTGAAGCTAAATTTTAGCGGCGAAGAGGCTAGTTTTTTGGCTTTTGAAAAAGAGCTTTATGAGAAGCTGCCAGCCCTTGCCAGGATCGATGAACTGCATAAATTTAAGATAGATAAAATTTATGAAAAGCTCGAGATCATCGCCTCAAAGAGTGCTGCCAAGCAAGCGCCTATCTTGCCTGATTACGCACTTTGTGATGACTGCTTGCGCGAGTTTTATGACCCCACAAATCCACGCTACAAATATCCATTTATAAACTGCACCAACTGCGGACCGAGATTTTCCATCATAAAAGCCTTGCCTTATGACAGGGTAAATACGACGATGAGCGAGTTTAAGATGTGTAAATTTTGCGAGAGCGAATACAAAGATCCGCTTAATCGCCGCTACCACGCAGAGCCGATCTCTTGCCCAAACTGCGGACCAAAACTATATCTAAAAGATAAATTTGGCAAAGTCTTGGCTAGTGGGAACGAAGCGGCAAAAGAGGCGGCTAGGCTCATAAACGAGGGCAAAATTTTAGCCATTAAGGGGCTTGGTGGCTTTCATCTGGTTTGCGACGTGACAAATGAAGCCGCAGTTTGCGAGCTAAGAGCTAGAAAACATCGCCCAAGTAAGCCATTTGCGCTGATGAGTAAAAATTTACAAAACGCTAGAAAAATAGCTGAGATTTCAGATGCGGAGGCGAAGCTTCTTACTTCAAATTTAAAGCCGATCGTCTTGCTTGAAGCAAAAAATGGCTCAAATATCGCAAAAAGCGTAGCTCCAAATTTAAATAAGCTTGGCGTTATGCTTGCATTTAGTGGCATACATCTTTTGCTTTTTGACCACTTAGAACACGACATCATCGCAACTAGCGCAAACATCTCAGGCGAAGTCGTTATAAAAGACGAGAGCGAGCTAAGGGAAAAACTAGGCGACGTCATAGACTTTTATCTTGATCACGACCGAGAAATTTACTCACCAAGTGACGATAGTATCGCATTTTGCGTTGGTGATGAAGTGATTTTTACAAGAACAAGTCGTGGGCTAAATCCAAATTTCATCCATACAAATTTTAAGCAAAAAGGGACATTTTTAGCCCTTGGAGCGGAGCTAAAAAGCTCATTTTGTATCTACAAAGATGGACTTTTGATGGTTAGTCCATATATCGGCGATCTAAAAAACGTGGCGACTTTTGATAGGTTTAAGGACATTTTCACCCTTTTTGAAACGACTTATGATCTAAAAATAGACAAGGTCATAGCCGACCTGCATCCAAATTTTTTAAATACAAAATGGGCAAAAGAGCAGAGCTTTGAGCTAGTTCATCTGCAGCACCACTACGCGCATTTGCTAAGTGTGATCTTTGAAAATGATTTGCCAGACAAAGAGTATCTTGGCTTTTGTTTTGACGGCACTGGATACGGAGAAGATGGCAAAATTTGGGGTGGCGAGGTCTTTAGGGTTGATAAAAAGAGTTACGAGAGAGTTTATCACTTTGATGAATTTAGCTTATTTGGCGGCGAAAATAGCATAAAAAATATCTATCTCATCGCTTATTCTATTATTTTGAAGTATCAGCTTGAAGACGAGGGGCATAAATTTTTAGTAAATTTTGATGAAAAGGTGCTTAAAAATTTCAAGATGATGGAGCAAAAGGGGCTAAATTTAGTAAAAACTAGCTCTGTTGGTAGGATATTTGACGCATTTGGTGCGATAATATGTGGCATTTTTAGCTCAAGCTACGAGGGCGAGAGTGGCATGAGGCTTGAGGCACTTTATGATAAAAATTTAGATGCGTGTTACAAATTTAGTCTAAATGACGGAGTTATCGGCTTTAAAGAGGCCTTTAAAAGTGCTTTAAAAGATAAGCCAAGAGTGGCTGCAACGGCATTTATAAATGGCATGGCTGATATTATTTTTGAAATTTCTAAAAGTGAGAAAAAAGAGATTTTGCTAAGTGGTGGAGTTTTTCAAAATAAGACTTTGCTTGAGCTTATTTACAAAAAATTTACTAAAGCAAATTTGAAATTTTATATCAATAAGAAATTTTGCAGTAACGATTCTAACGTAAATTTAGGGCAAATTTATTATTATTTATCCACATTTTCTAATAAGTGATGTATAATGATTATAAACGGTAATCAAACGAGAAAGGAGCAAAAAATGGATAGTGTTATACGTTTTAGTGTTTCTTTGCCTAGTCAATTACTAGACGAACTAGATAGAAAAGTTAGCGAACAAGGCTACGCTTCTAGGAGTGAATTTACAAGGGATTTGATCCGTGAAAAGATCGTAAGCGACAGCTGGAAGGACGCTAACGAGGAGTTGATTGGGGTTTTGACGCTCATTTATGTGCATCATCACAACGATTTGGTGAATAAAAAAATGGATATCGAACATGACTCTGATGTGAAGATCATCTGCACAAATCACGTTCATGTCGATCACCACAACTGCTTAGAAACGATCTCGATAAGAGGTGAGGCTAGCAAGATAGAGCGCTTTGCTGACAGGATTGCTGGCTTAAAGGGTGTTAAGTTTTCTAAACTTACAAAGGCCGCTGTGCCTAAATTTTAAGCTAAAAGCTTTTTTGGCTCTTAAATTTAGGTTTTTTGTAAATAGCTAGCAGCGCTCTCTTGGCTGCAGAGCTTGTCTTATTTTGTCTTTTTGGTAGTTTTTAGCAGTTTTTGTGATCCATTTTTGCAAATTGATAGCGGGTTTTGCTATTTCTTGCTTGCCTGATATCTTTTTTGTGGCGAAAGTTTGATGACCGTTTCTTTTTACTTGGGCTTTGGCTAAAGCTAAATTTGCAAAAGCCCGCCCAAGTTTTTTAGCTTTTTAAATTTCTCCCCCTTTTTTTTTGCTTTATTTTTGTTCTGGCATTTTTGGCGCTTGTATGCTATCATTAGCCACAAAAAATGTCATTTAAAGAGAATGAAAGATGAATTTTTACAATAGAAATTTTCTAGCCAAAGAGCTAGATCGCTGGCAAAAAGAGGATGTGATCGATAAGGCCACCGCTTTAAAAATAGCAAATTTATATGATATAGATCTAAACGCTCATAGCGAAAAGACTAGCTTTATCTTAAAGTTGGTTGCTTATCTCTTTTTCGCGCTGGCATTTTTTACCCTTGTTGGAGCTTACTGGGAGGAGATACCAAGGATGGGGCGCCTTGTCATCATCTTTGGTGTGCTTGCTCTTTTAAATTTTGGCGGAGTTTATTATCTCAAAAAAGGCAAAGATAAGCTTGGCACAGCCACGCTCTTTGTGGGAAATTTCTGCTACGGAGCTGCCATAGCGCTTATCGCTCAAATTTATAATATTAGCGACGAGCCAAGCGGTGGAGTTTTGCTCTGGAGCGTTGGAGCGATGGCTCTCTCTTTTGCTAGCAAAAAGGGTCTGCTAGTGGCTCAAAGCCTTGTTTTTGCGACGATCTGGTTTGTTTTAAAGGGCACGGGCGGCGAGTTTGCTTATGAATTTGTCGTCTTTATAGCCCTTGGCGCCTACATGCTTTATAAAAGTGACTCGGCATTTCTTGCGATTGTGCTTTTAGCGGATATATTTTTCTACATCGTTTCGCTTTGCGCTAGGATCAGTGGGTTTAACGAATTTTATGGCTATGATCTTATGTTTAGGGCACCAATGGCTGCTACTTTATCGCTCTCATACGCGCTTTTACTTGTCGCGCTCTTTAGCACGTTAGCTGGCTTTAGAGATAGGCTAGCGCACCTTGTAAAAGGCTTTGGCAAATATCTTGGCATCGTCATCTTAATCGTTTGCCTGATAGCTTATGCAAATGGCGACATCTACGAGCTAGAAGAAGATAAATTTTGGTTTGCAAAAGCATTTTTTTATAGTAGCTTTGGCAAGGTTTTTGCCGTATTTAGCATCGCTAGCATTGCGCTATTTTTCAAAGAGAAAAACAAAAGTGGCTTGTTTCTTGGCTTGATACTCTTTGCGTTGCCATTTGTCTTTAGTCTGGGTGTGGGATATGCAAATATCTTCTTCTCGCTAGCAAACATCATCGTTGCAGCCGTGCTTATCAAAAATGGCGAGCTTGCACTTGGACTATGCATGATATTCTTAGTTGCGGTGGTTAGATACTTTGAGCTAATAGGCGATTATTTAGGGGCTACGGCGCTATTTATCATCTTTGCCTTCGTCGTGCTCGCAGTTGCTGCTAAAAAAGGAGGCAAAAAATGAAGATAAGATCACTAATACTAGCCATAATTTTTCAAATTTTACTAATAATTGCGATGCTCGCATACGCACTCATGCCACTTTATCTTGGAAAAGAGATAAAAGTGAGGGTAAATCTTTATGATCCAAGGGATCTCTTTCGCGGAAACTACGTGAGCCTGAGCTATGACTTTTCAAATCTGCAGCAGTCTAAATTTGATGAAAAAACTGGCGTTGAGATATATATATATGATAGAAATTTCACAAAAAATGATGAAATTTACGCCATTTTAAGGCAAGACGCTAATGCCACTTACGCTTTTGATAAATTTAGCTTTACTAAGCCAAAAGATGCTCTTTTTCTAGCTGGTAAATTTGATGGATATTCATTTGTAAAATATGGCATCGAAGAGTTTTATATGCCAACTAAAAAGGCACAGCAAACCGAGCAAGAGATGTTGGATCAAGATGTTGATGCTGTTGCTGTTTTGATGGTGATGGATGATGGCAGGGCAAGACTAAAAGATCTCATCACCACACCAAATGGCAAAAAAAGAAATAGCGATGAAAATTTTGATGAAAATGGCTACACAGATGATAACGAGAGCATTGAAGAGCTAGATAAAAACATTCGCTTGCAAGATCAAAGGTAAATTTAAAGGGTAATTAAAAAACGGGCTAATTTATCTCATTTGCATAAAATGCCCTTAAATTTTAATTTTATTTTTAAATTTAAGCGTTAAAATCTCTAAAAATTAATAAAAAAGGATAAGAAAATGTGTAAAGACTGCGGTTGTTCAATGGGAAATCACGCCCACACTCACACTCATGCTGACGGCACCACTCACTCACACCCACACACTCACGATGGGCATACAGATCACGCTCATGACGCTCACGAGCATAGTCACGAGGCTCACGCGCACCCTGTGCTAAACGAGAGCAAAACCATAGACATTATAGAGAAAATTCTATCTGAAAACGACAAAGAAGCCGCTCACAACAGAGCGCATCTTGATGAGAAAAAGATACTTTGTGTAAATTTGATGAGTAGCCCAGGCGCTGGTAAGACTACGCTTTTGGAGGCTACGATAAAGGCTGGTAAATTTAAAATAGGCGTTGTCGAGGGTGATCTTGAAACAAATCAAGATGCCGACCGCATAGTAAAAGCTGGTGCAAAAGCTCATCAGATAAGCACAGGTCAGACCTGCCACTTGGACGCTTTTATGGTACATGAGGGGCTTCATCACCTGCCACTAAATGAGCTTGATCTAGTTTTTATAGAAAATGTTGGAAATTTAGTCTGTCCTGCAAGCTACGACGTTGGCTCACACTTTAACGCTGTGCTTCTTTCAGTGCCAGAGGGTGATGATAAGGTGAGTAAATATCCAGTGATGTTTAGGGCTGCTGACGTGCTTTTAATCACAAAAGCTTCGCTTGCGCCGCACTTTGACTTTGACATCGAGCGCGTGAAAAACGACGCTAGAAAGCTAAATCCAAAGGTCGATATCTTTGTGGTAGATAGCAAAACAGGCGAGGGCATCGATAAGTGGATAAGTTATTTGGAATTTAAAAAAGAGCTAAGATAATGTGCCTCTCGATCCCTTCAAAAGTAATAGAAATAGATGAAAACAACGTTGCTACCGTTGAGACTTTGGGCGTTACTAGAAAGGTAAGCCTAGATCTCATCTCTGAAGAGGTAAAAGTTGGCGAATATGTGCTAATCCACGTAGGATACGCTATGCAAAAGATCGATACGCAGTTTGCGCTGGAGAGCTTGGAGGTCTATCAAAAGATCGCTGAAGATATGGACGCGGGGAAAATTTGATGGATCTTATCAATGACTTTCGTGATAAAAACTTAATCCTAGCCCTTTCAAAACTGATACAAAAAGAGAGCGTAAAACCGCTAAATATCATGGAAATTTGCGGTGGCCACACGCATAGCATTATGAAATTTGCACTGCCAAGCTTGGTTGGAGAGCATATAAATTTCGTCCATGGCCCAGGCTGTCCAGTCTGCGTGATGCCAAAGAGCCGCATAGACGAGGCCTGTAAGCTTGCCAGCATGGATAATGTGATCTTTTGCACGCTAGCTGATATGCTAAGAGTGCCTGGCTCAAAGACAAGCTTGCAAAAGCTTCGCGGCGAGGGACACGATATAAGGGCACTTTACACGCCACTTGATGCGCTAAATATCGCTAAGCAAAATCCAGACAAAAAGGTCATATTTTTTGCCATTGGCTTTGAGACGACGACTCCGATGAGCGCAAATTTGGTTGAAAAAGTGGTGCAAGAGGGCATTAAAAATTTATACTTTCACATAAATCACGTAACCGTCCCAGCGCCAGTTAGAGCTATAATGAGCAATGAAAACGTAAGGATAGACGCATTTTTGGGTCCAAGCCACGTGAGCGTGATCACTGGAAGTAAAATTTACAAAGAGTTAGCGAGCGAATTTAAAAGACCAATCGCCATTAGTGGTTTTGAACCGCTTGATATCATGGCAAGTGTGCTAAATTTAGTCCGTCAGCAAAACGCAGGCACTTATGAAGTCTATAACGAGTATGCAAGGGCGGTCAAAGAAGAGGGCAACGTCAAGGCAAAAGAGCTCATAGCAAAGTACTTTGAGCCGTGCGACTTTGTCTGGAGAGGCCTTGGCGAGATAGCGCAAAGCGGCATGAAGCTAAAAGATGAGTTTGCCTATCTTGACGCTAGAGTGCAGTTTGACTGCAGCGTAGAGAGCGCTGGCGAGAGCAAGGCTTGCATTTGTGGGCAAATTTTAAGAGGGCTAGCAAAGCCGACTGACTGCAAGGTCTTTGGCAAGGTCTGTAACCCGCAAAACCCGCTAGGATCGTGCATGGTCTCAAGCGAGGGCGCTTGTGCGGCATATTTTAAATACGCAAGAGTTGGTTAAGGAATTTAATGAAAAAGATAATGCTAAGCCACGGCGGCGGCGGCGAGGAGATGAACTCGCTTATAAACGAGACGATATTTAAAATTTTTGATAATGAAATTTTAAGGCAGAGCAACGACTCAGCGATACTAAATTTAAACGGCAAGATCGCATTTAGCTCCGATAGCTTTGTGGTAACTCCCATTTTTTTTAATGGCGGCGACATCGGCAAGATCGCGGCTTGTGGCACGATAAACGACCTTGCGATGGTTGGAGCAAGCGCAAAATACCTAAGCTGCTCGCTCATCATCGAAGAGGGGCTTAGCATAGAGGAGCTCGAGCGTGTGCTTGGCTCGCTTGCAAAAACTTGTAAAGATAGCGGCGTGAGCGTAGTTTGTGGCGATACAAAGGTCGTGCCAAAGGGCAAATGCGATAAAATTTTCATAAACACAGCAGGCATCGGCGAGATAGTTTGCGAAGGCGTGGAGCTTAAAAATTTAAAAGCAGGGGCAAAAATCTTAATCTCTGGAGATGTTGGCAGACACGGTGGCGTGGTGCTAGCAGCAAGAGAGGAATTTGAGCTTGGACTTGATCTAAAAAGTGACTGCAAGAGCCTAAAAGAGGTTGCATTAAGGCTATTTAGTGCTGGCATAAAGCCGCAGACTATGCGTGATGCGACTAGGGGCGGGCTAAGTGCGGTGCTAAATGAGTGGGCTAAATTTAGCAAATTTGACATCTTAGTTTTTGAAGAAAATGTCAAGGTCGCAGACGAAGTGATGGGCGTTTGTGAGTTGTTTGGATTTGAGCCTTATGAGCTTGCAAATGAGGGCACTTTTGTGATGGCTGTCGATGAGAGCCAGGCTGAAGAGGCACTTAAAATTTTAAGAGAATTTGATAAAAACGCGATGATAATTGGCAAGGTAATGGAGGCAAAAAACGAGCGCGTCATCATCGAAAACGCCTATAAATCAAGAAGATTTCTCGAGCCGCCAAAGGGTGAGCTACTACCAAGGATCTGCTAATGCACGAGCTTAGTATCGTTCAAAATTTAGTTAGCCTTTGCGAGAAAAATGCCTCCAAAGAAAACGCCAAAGAGATAAGCAAGATCGAGATAAAAGTTGGCCGTTTAAGCGGCGTCGAGCCTCATTATTTAGAGAGTGCCTTTGATGTTTATAAGGCTGGCACGATCTGCGAAAACGCCGAGCTTGTGATAAATCTGCAAGGCATTGTTGTAGAGTGTTTGGATTGTGGATTTGGCGGGGAGCTTAGCGAAAATGACTTCACCTGCCCAAAGTGCAAAAGTCAAAATTTAAAGGTGACTGACGGCGAAGATATGTATCTGATGCGCCTTGAGATGAAGTAAAATTTTACGCATTATAATACGTAAAATTTTATGAATTTATTGATTTTTTATGGATAGTGTTAAATTTTTCTCAATCAAACGCCTAAAGAGCTATAAAAACGAGCAAGAGCATAAAAAGAACTTTTTGCTAGTACAGGCATTAGCTCCAAAACTTGGTATTTTGGAAATAACTACGAGAAATTTAGCTTTTAAGGTCTTGGTGGATAATGACAACAAGGTAGATATTTTAAGCTCTTTTAATAGCTACTTTGAGCTAGATGATCTCTTTGTCTCAAAGCAAACTTTTGGATTTTGGGCAAAAAACATCGATGAAGCCAAAATCCACAATGATATCGTCAATCTTGATAAGTTTGATTTTAAAAAGTATTCTAAATTTAACCGCAAAAATAAACTTTTAAACTATCAAAAAGTAAAGATTTTATATGACCTTGCTGTTAAAATTCGAAACCGAGCATTTCATTTTGAAAATCTTTATAAGCTAAATGACGATCAAACGCCGAGAATTTCAACTCGTGTTGGTAAAACTTTAGTAGGCACTGATCCACAAATGTTAGAAGATTTTATTAATGATGCGTTGTTCTGTTTTGATGAGGATCTGGCAAGATACTTAGAATGAGTGGCGGATAATAAGCTCCGCCGTGAACTTCGCCGCAATTATACTAAACAATAATTATTTTACGCTTAACACTTTTTACTCAAATATCAAAAACGGAGCTTGCAGGACGTTTCTTATTATCTTTAGTGGTGAGAGCACAGCGTCTTGCAGTATCTGCGTCGAATACTCGGGCTTTTCAGTCGTGCCACGTATGGCTATGACGGTTGAGAGCGAGCGGTCTTTTCCGAGGATGATTTGGTTGATAAGTGGGATCTTGTCGATGATACCGCTTGCGTCTTTTAGTATCTTTAGCTCAAGGTCGATGTTTATCTTTTTACTCTTTAGATCGATCGTGCCGCGTCCGCCGATATCTGCGCTCGTGCCTATCATCTCAATCGCTAAAAACTCGATCAAGTCGCCCTTTCTTGTAAGTAAAATTTTGCCGTTTTTGACAGTGTAGCCCTTGTCGTTAAAGTCAGGCGTTTTAAAGCTAAGAAGCGACGGTACCGAGTTTAGGAAGCTTAGTAACTTTTGATAAAAGATGTAGTCTTTTAGATAGGTGCCAAAAAATCTCACCTCAGCCTTGAAATTTTTCGAGCTCTCTCCAAGCATTTTTAGGCGAAATTTACCGCCCTCAAAGCTCTTGATACTAAAAAGATCGTTGATAAATTCGCCACTTATATCAGTTGCGTCTAAATTTATGCTTTTCTCATCGCTAAAATATCCAACTCTGCCTTGCTTTGCCAGTCCATTTAGTGAGATGCTTTTGCCCTTTTTCTCGGCGCTAAAGCTGGTAAATGGCAATGTTTTGTTAAGGTCTTGCAAGATGATGTCGCCATTTTTTGCAAAGAGCTCAAGTGGCGTGCTTTGCTCTTTTGTGCTGTTGTCATCAAGCACAAGCAAATTTAGGTCGTTGCTCTTAGCTTCTATGCCTTTTTCGGCGATGCTTAAAGCGAGTTTTTTGCTCGCACTTTGCACTTTTACGCCAGCCTTTGAGACCGTGATCAAAAAGTCGTCACTATCATATTTTGAGCCATTTTTATCCAAAAACGGCATGTCAAATTTAAGCCCTCTTGCCAAAATTTCAAGATTAACAAAGTCCTTGCTTTTTATGCTCACATCTTCAAAGCCAAGCACGCCGTTTTGCTTTAAAACTGGGGAGTTTTGCATGATGAAGTTGCTATTTTTCGTAGCTATCACGCTCTCATCGCCAAAGCTTAAATTTATCCCAAAAGGCTCAATGCTAAGCGTGGTCTCACTTGGCTTACTAAAGTCAAGAAGTGCGGTAAATGGCTCATTTTTAAAGGCTAAAATTTCATCACTTTTCTCTTTTAGATCAAAGCTTTCTATGACGCCTTTTATCTCGCCAGTACTTTTTTGTAAATTTATATCTGCTTTCGCATTTGCTCTGAAAAAATCAAGCCCAAAGCCGCTTGCATCGATGTTTAGCACAGAAGTATTTATGAGCTTTACAAGGGCGCTTTTAGCGTTAAATTTACTCCCAGCGATATCTAAAACCGCATCATTTATCTTAAAATCGCCATTTGCGATAACGCTTTTTTCATCAAAATTTTCTAAGCTCTTCTCATCAAGCTTTATCAAAATTTTTAAGCTAGCGTCCATTTTGCCGCTTAGCTGCCTTACTGGCACGATGATCTTATAAGCTCTTAGTATCTCATTTATCGCCTCATCGTAAATAGAATTTGTCTTTATAAATAGCTCTAAATTTGCACTCTTTTCATCAAAGATATTATTTATCGCGACGTTTGAGCCATCAAGCTTTTTGCCTTTATAAACAGGCGCTGTAAGGTCAAATTTAAGCTTTGAGTTATTAAGCGTGATGTTTGCCTCAGCGACATTTACAGCGGGCAGGTCTTTTTCAAATTTAACTAGTAAATTTTTAGCATAGGCGGTCGCATTTAGGTCGTTTAGATAAAAGTCGTTTTTGGCTAGATCAGCCTTGCCGTTTATCTCGTTTAGGTGGTAGTCATCAGCCACGATGTAGCCATATATCCAGTTTTTAACCTCGCTGTTTAGGTGTATGCGACTATCAAGCTCATCGATGAAGTCCTTGATACTGCCAGCATTTACGTCATAGGCTTTGTAGGTTAAAAGTGTATCTTTTAGGGCAAAGCTAAGCTTGCCATTTAGCTCGTGCGAGGTGAAATTTCCATCAAATTTATAATCATCATTGTCAAAATTTGCACTGCCTTCGCCACTGATGCTTACATTAAAATCTTTAAGGCTCAAATTTCTTACTATGAAGTGATCGACACCATTTTGTTGCTCGTTTTGAAATTTGATATCGATGTTTAGATAAGGGCTATCGACGAAAAATATATCATCTAAAAATAAAATTTTGATCTTAAAATCATCGCCGATTTGCACGCTCTCAAGCGAAATTTCTTGAAAAAATGTGTCAAGATAATCCACACCCTGGCTAAGGTTTAAAAGCTGCTTGTCGCTGGCTTTTTGCTCTGCGTTTTGTTTAAATTTAGGTAGCTTGATCTGCTTTGCTCTTACAATTATTTTTTTATCTAACTTTATATATAATTGCTCCAATTTTACGCCGTAAAACTCGAAATCGTTAATTTTTATGCCGTATTTTAAAAGCAAAAGAAGCGAAAGAATCAAAATGATAAAAAATTTTATAAAAAAGCCGTATCTGGATATTTTCTTTGATATCGTACTCATCGTTGTCCTAAGCGTATTTGTCTATTTGGCACGCCCCATAAACACGAGCAAGGTCGTCTTTGTGCCAAAGGGAAGTGTGGGCGAAATTATATCTTATTTAGCTAATCGCAACTTTAACTTAAGTGCGATCGACAAGTATGCCATGCGCTTCATCGGCTCGCCTCAGTCAGGCTGGATCGAGATAGGCAAAGATAAAATTTCAAGGATTGATTTTTTAAAAAAACTTGCCAAAGCAAAGGCAGCGATGACCGAGATCACGCTCATTCCAGGTGAGACTACGATCGTTTTTTTAAACCAGATAGCAGCCCAGCTTGGGCTTGACGCAGTTAAACTAAATAGCGAGTATAACGCACTTGCGCCAGTGAGCGACGGCTTTTTGATGCCAAATACTTATAAGATCCCAGTTGGCATCAGCGAGAGGCACCTAGCTTATTACCTTGTAAATTCATCCAAAAAGGCGCAAAGCGAGATCAGCAGGAAAATTTTTGGCGAATACAACGAGAAAAAGTGGTTTAAAATTTTAACCATCGCTTCAATCATCCAAAAAGAGGCCGCAAACGACGCTGAGATGCCACTTGTCGCCTCAGTCATCTACAACCGCCTAGATAAGGGCATGAGGCTGCAGATGGATGGCACGCTAAATTATGGCATCTACTCGCACGATGTGATCACGGCTGAACGCATAAGAAGCGACATGAGCGAGTTTAACACCTATCTAAATGACGGCATACCGCCAAGTCCAGTCTGCTGCGTCTCGATAAGTGCGATAAAAGCGGCGATAAACCCTGCAAAGAGCGATTATCTATACTTTGTGCTTGATAAAAAGTCGAAAAAACACATTTTTTCAAAAACCTTAAGCGAGCACAATCAAAATATCGCAAAATAGGGCTAAAATACAACTAGCTTTAATAAAAAACGTGATAAATTTTAAAAAATCAAAAGGGCTAAAATGAGTGACATTATCTGGACTAAAACCGACGAAGCACCGCTTTTTGCAAGCTACTCTCTCTTTCCTATCGTAAAGAGCTTTTTATCCCGCGCTGGCATTAGCATAACAAGGGCTGATATCAGCTTGGCTGGACGAATTTTATCTATTTTTAGCAAAGAGCTTGGGCTAAACAAGGCCGATGAGCTCGAGATTTTGGGCGAACTGACCGCACACAAAGAGGCAAATATCATAAAACTGCCAAACATCTCAGCCACGCTCGTTCAGCTAAAAGCGGCGATTGAGGAGCTTAGAAGCAAGGGGATAAATGTGCCATTTTATCCAGACGAGATCATCACAGACTACGACGAAGAGGTCGCTAAAAAATACCAAAAAGTGCTAGGAAGCGCGGTAAATCCAGTGCTAAGACAAGGAAACTCAGACAGAAGAGTCTTACCACCAGTTAAAGAATTTGCCAAAAAGCACCCACATAGCAACGGTAACTGGGACAAGGCAAATAAAACTAAAATTTGCTACATGCAAAAGGGCGATTTTTATGAAAATGAGCACTCAATCATCGCAGAAAAAGATGAGAAATTTTATATAAATTTTATTAGCAGTGATGGCAAAAAAGAGCTTTTAAAAGAGCTTGCCGTTCAAAGTGGTGAGATCGTAGATGCTACATTTTTAAGCGTTGAAGAGCTTGATAAATTTTATGAAAGCTGCTTTGAGGCTGCGTTAAAAGAGAATTTGACCCTTAGTCTTCATCTAAAATGCACGATGATGAAGGTTAGCGACCCAGTCATCTTTGCGCATGCGATAAAGAGCTATTTTAATGAGGTTTTTGAGCTATTTGGTGATGAGTTTAAGGCTCACGGTGTTGAGGCAAAAAATGGCTTAAAAGATATGTTTGCTAAAATTTCAACTCTTAAAAATAAAGATGAAATTTTGGCTAAATTTGATGAAATTTTGAGTAAAAAGGCAAAAATTTGGGCACTAAATGAAAGTGCCAGCAACTTTGACGTGCCAAATGACGTCATCATTGACGCCTCCGTGCCTGCGCTCATTAGAAACTCTGGCAAGGTAAAAGATAAGGACGGCGAGCTAAATTTCTCACTTTGCATGATCCCAGATAGGACCTACGCTAGAGTTTATGAGGCCTGCGTGGCGGACTTTAAAGAGCATGGCGCGCTTGATGTGAGCAACATTGGCAGCGTGGCAAATGTGGGGCTAATGGCTAAAAAGGCCGAGGAGTACGGCAGTCACGATAAGACTTTCATCGCAAAAGAGGACGGAGAATTTGTTGTTTGTAACGAAGCTGGCGAGAGTGTCTTTAAATTTAGCGTTAAAAGTGGCGACATTTTTCGGATGACGCAGGCCAAAGAAGATGCGATAAATGCGTGGTTTGAGCTTGCTTTAAAAAGAGGCGAAATTTCAAAAGATGAGCTTATATTTTGGCTAGATAGCAGCCGCGCTCATGATAGAAATTTGATAGCTAAATTTGAAAAATTTAGAGATAAATTTACTAGTGCTGGCGTGAAATTTGAAATTTTAAACTACGAGCAAGCAACTAAAAAATCGCTTGAGGCAATAAGAGCTGGCAAAGACGTCATAGGTGTCACTGGCAACGTTTTAAGAGACTATCTAACCGATCTTTTCCCGATATTTGAGCTAGGTGGCAGCTCAAAAATGCTCTCAGTAGTGCCACTACTTGCTGGTGGAGCGATGTTTGAGACTGGTGCTGGTGGGACGGCTCCGACGCTTGTAAAAGAGCTAAAGGAGAAAAATCACCTGCTTTGGGATAGTCTGGGCGAGTTTTTGGCGCTTAGTGCATCGCTTGAACATCTAGCGTTTTTTAGGCAAAAAAAAGAGGCAAAAGAGCTAAGTGACGCGCTAAATAGAGCGGTTGCTAGCTATCTAGATGAAAACAAAACGCCAAATGCCACTCTTGATACAAGAGAGTCACACTTTTATCTGGCACTTTTTTGGGCAAGAGAGATGGCAAAAAATGGCGGAATTTTAAGCAAAATTTTTGAAAATTTAGCAGACGAGCTAGAGAAAAACGAGAGTGAAATTTTAAAGCAGATTAGAGAAAAAGATGGTGCAAGCGTGGAATTTGGCGGATACTACCTGCTAGATGAAGCAAGAGCAAATGAGGTCATGAGACCAAGTGAAATTTTAAATCAAATAATAGGATAAGAGATGAAAATAAGTGTAGTTGGAGCTGGAAACGTCGGTGCTAGCATAGCTTATGCGCTTTGCATGAGAGAGCTTTGCGATGAGATCGCGCTTGTAGATATATTTGGTGACGTGGCGCGCGCAAAGGCGATCGACCTAGCGCAGTCAAGCTGCGTCTTTAACGCTAAAACTAGCGTTTGTGGCGGCGATGATTTTGTGCTAATTGAGGGCAGTGACATCGTCATAGTCACAGCTGGAAGCCCAAGAAAAGAGGGTCAAACTAGAGAAGATCTGCTACTTAAAAACGCCGTTGTCGTAAAGCAAACTGCGCAAAAGATAGCTGAATTTGCCAAAAATGCAGTGATAATAGTCGTCACAAATCCGCTTGATGTGATGGTTTGGACGGCTCATAAATTTAGCGGTTTTAGCAAAAACAAAGTGATCGGCATGGCTGGCGAGCTAGATAGCGCAAGGTGCAGATATGAGCTAGCGCTTTTAAAAGATAAGGACGCTAGCAAGCTAAGAGCAAAGATCGTCGGCGCTCACAATGACGAGATGATCGTATCAGCTAGCAATATAAGCGAAAATTTAAGTGAAAATGAGCTAAAAGCTCTCAAAAAAGAGACAAGCACTGGCGGTGCAAAGATCGTTAAACTGCTTGGCACTTCAGCTTACTACGCGCCAGCGGCTGCAGCTGTGAAGATGTGCGAGATGATCGTTGGCAAGAGCGATGAGATAATAAGCGCTAGCGTGCTAATAGACGATGAGCTAAGTTGTGGCAGGCTAGTAAGGCTCGGACGTGATGGCTTAAAAGAAATTTTAGAGCTAAATTTAGACGAAAATGAGCAAGAGCAACTAAACAAAAGCGAAGCTGAGATTAGAAAAAATATCAAATTTTTAAAAGAAAACTTAGAGTAGGAAGATATATGATCGTAAAAGAAAATGTCCCAGTTTGGGTAGATGAGAGCAGGTGTAAGGCCTGTGATGTCTGCGTGAGCTACTGTCCAGCAGGCGTGCTAGGTATGAGGCTTGAGCCAAAGGCGGTGCTTGGCAAGATGATAGAAGTGGTCTATGCTGACTCATGCATAGGATGCCGTGACTGCGAGCTTCACTGTCCTGATTTTGCCATTTATGTGGCTGATAAAGGCTTTAAATTTGCAAAGCTAACGCCTGAGAGCAAAGAGCGAGCTGCAGCTGTAAAGGCAAATAAATTTGCAAAACTTGGAGAGAGCGCATGAGAGAGGTAGTATCAACTGGAAATGCCCTAGTAGCAAGGGCTGCGGTCGAGTGTGGCTGTAACTTCTTTGGCGGATATCCTATCACTCCAAGCAGCGAGATCGCCCACGAGCTAAGCGTGCTTTTACCAAAACATGGCGGCACATTTATACAAATGGAAGATGAGATAGCTGGAATTTCAGTAGCACTTGGCGCAAGTGCGAGTGGCGCTAAAGCGATGACTGCAAGTTCTGGTCCTGGGATTTCGCTAAAGGCTGAGCAAATAGGCCTTGGCTTTATCGCTGAGATACCGCTTGTCATAGTAAATGTCATGCGCGGCGGCCCTTCAACTGGTCTGCCTACTCGCGTAGCGCAAGGCGATATCTTGCAGGCTAAAAACCCAACTCACGGCGATGTAAATATGATAGTGCTAGCACCTAGCAGCTTAGAGGAGTGCTATACGCAGACAGTTCGCGCATTTAACCTCGCAGCTAGGTTTATGACGCCAGTTATGCTGCTACTTGATGAGACGATAGGACACATGCAAGCAAGGGTGCGTCTGCCAGAAATCAGCGAGCTAGAAATTTATAAAAGAAAAGAATTTAGTGGCGAGCCAAAAGAGTATAAACCATACGAGGCTGCACCAGACGCGCCAGCTACGCTAAATCCTTTCTTTAAAGGCTATCACTACCATATAACCGGGCTTCATCACGGCGCTACTGGCTTTCCAACAGAAGATGGCAAGATAGTTGAATACTCAATGAATAGGCTGTTTAACAAGATAAATTTACACATTGATGAGTGCGAGAAATTTGAAGAGTTTATGCTTGATGATGCTGAAATTTGCATCATCGCCTTTGGTAGTGTGGCTCTCTCAGCCAAGCAAGCGATATTAAATTTACGTGAAAAAGGGCTAAAAGTAGGGCTATTTAAGCCACTCACACTTTTCCCAGCTCCAGCTAAAAAACTAAAAGAGATATCAAATAAATTTAAGAAAATTTTGGTCTGTGAGCTAAATTTAGGCCAGTATAGCGGTGAAATTTCAAAGATCATCTTAAGAGATGACTTTGCAAAACTGCTAAAAGCAAACGGCAGACCGATAAGCCCAAGCGAGATCGAGGCGAAGATAGGAGAAATTTATGGCTTTTAATTATGATAAATATTTACGAACAGATAAAATGCCTACTCTTTGGTGCTGGGGCTGTGGCGACGGCGTCATACTAAAGGCGCTCATCCGCGCTATCGACACCATGGGTTGGGATATGAACGACGTTTGCGTGGTCTCAGGCATAGGTTGCTCTGGGCGCTTTAGCGGATATCTTGACTGCAACACCATCCACACGACTCACGGCAGAGCCGTAGCATATGCCACTGGCGTAAAGATGGCAAATCCAGACAAGCACGTCATCGTAGTAACTGGCGACGGCGACGGACTAGCGATCGGAGGCAACCACACGATACACGGATGCCGCCGAAATATCGGGCTAAATCATATCTTAATCAACAACTTCATCTATGCGCTAACCAACTCGCAAACCAGCCCAACCACGCCAACGGGCATGTGGACGGTCACAGCGCAGTATGGCAACATCGATCCTAGCTTTGACGCCTGTAAGCTCGCAACTGCCGCAGGTGCTAGTTTTGTCGCGCGTGGTAGCGTCATCGAGCCAGAGAAGCTTACAAAGCTCTTTGTAGAGGGATTTAGCCACGATGGATACAGCTTTTTTGATGTATTTTCAAACTGCCACATAAATTTAGGCCGCAAAAATAAAATGGGCGAGGCGGTGAAAAATTTAGAGTGGATAAAAGGCCGCACGACTAGCAAGGTCAAATTTGACATGCTAAGTGACGAGGAGAAAAAGGGCATTTTCCCACTTGGCGTGCTTCACAAAGATGAAGAAAAAATAGAATACACCAATGCTTACGACATGGTAAGAAGGGCTGCAATGAGCAATGAAGCGATAAATTTTGAGGAGCTAGCATGAAGTCACAATTAAGATTTGTCGGCGTTGGCGGACAGGGCGTCATACTAGCAGGCGAGATCCTCTCAGCTGCCAAGATAAAAGCAGGCGGATACGGTGTGAAGGCATCTACCTACACATCTCAGGTGCGTGGCGGCCCAACGAAGGTCGATATCATACTTGATGAACAAGAAATTTTATACCCTTATGCAAACGAGGGCGAGATAGACTTTATGCTTGCCACCGCGCAGGTAAGCTACAACGCCTTTAAAAGCGGCGTGAAAGAGGGTGGTGCGATCGTTGTTGAGCCAAATTTGGTAAAAGTAAGCGATGAAGACAAAAAGCGCTGGAAAATTTATGAAATTCCTATCATCTCTATCGCAAAAGACGAGGTCGGAAACGTCATCACTCAAAGCGTCGTGGCTCTTGGTGTGGCTGTAGCGATGAGTAGGTGCATGGATGAAAATTTAGTGCGTGAAGAGATGCTAGCAAGCGTGCCGGCTAAGGTCAAAGATGCAAATGCAAAAGCTTACGAGCTAGGGCTAAAATACGCAAAAGAGCTTTTGAAATAAATTTTTGGCTAAATTTAAATTTAGCCAAAACCTCCCAAAATGGATCAGATAAAACTAGAAAATTTCCGCAAAGAATATGGCTTTCATATGCCGATCGTTAGGAGCTTGTCAGCTGGTGAGTGCTTAAAGATAAGAGAGAATTTACTTCATAAATTTAGCCTAGATGATATAGATGAGTTTTTTAAGATAGATAAATTTAACAAGCTTGATGGCTTTAATGCGGACGAAGAAAATTTTGATCTAAATGCTCTTTTTAACGAACTTAACGTCGCCACGCCAAATGAAATTTGCATAAATTTTAATAAATTTGAGAGCATTGATATTTTGCATTTTGATGACCTTTCTAAATTTTTTAGCGATATCTGGTATCCATCACTTGATGACATTGAGATATTTGATATAAATTTAAGCTTCATTGTCTTGGTTAGACATTATGGAGCTATCTATTATTTTATTTTCTAACTATTAAAAATTTACAAATTTATATGATTTTTGATA
>NZ_CABPUY010000001.1:30980-116194 GCF_902460575.1 Campylobacter concisus
TAATTTTTTTATTAATATAGTTGTTTTAAAAAATATTAAGAAATGAACTGGCGGTGCGTTTTAACGCTAATAAACTTATTAAAATAGGAAGTTATCAATGAGTGAAAAATTTACCAGAAGAGAATTTCTACAAAGCGCCTGTATCAGCGTAGGTGCGCTAGCTACAACAGCTGGTGCGACCAATGTTTTTGCTGGCGAGTTGCCAAAGGGCAATGAAAATGGCTTGCCATCTGTTGATGTGCTAATAATCGGCTCTGGCGGTGCTGGACTTCGTGCAGCAACAGCCGTTCGCAAGCAATATCCAAACTCAACCGTCGTTGTCGCTACAAAGATGATGCCATCACGTAATGCGACTTGTATGGCAGAGGGCGGCATAAACGGCGTTACTGACTTTAGTAACGGCGACAGCTTCAAGCTTCACGCCTATGACACCGTAAAAGGTGCGGCTTATCTTGCTGATCAAGATGCAGTTGTGAAATTTTGCGAGGCAGCAGGCGCAGTCATCCACGAGTTAGACTACAACGGCATGCTCTTTTCTCGTAAAGATAATGGCGATGTGGCATTTCGTTTCATGGGTGGCGCTAGTAAAAAACGCTGCAACTATGCAGCCGATAAAACCGGTCACGTTTTGATGCACACCTGTCTTGATGACGCTATCACAGCTGGCGTTAAATTTCTAATGGATCATGAGCTACTTGAGATCGGTCTTGAAGATGGTAAAGTAGAGGGCGTCGTGCTTCGCAACATCCAAGATGGTCAAATTTATCCAGTTCTTTGCAGGTCACTTGTCATCGCAACTGGCGGATACACTAGAATTTTCTATAACCGCACTTCAGTTCCATTTATAGCAACAGGCGATGGTATCGCTGCTGCGCTTAAAGTAGGTCTTGGTTTTGAAGACCCTGAGATGCTTCAGTTTCACCCAACCGGCGTTCAAAATGGTGGCACACTAATCACAGAAGCTGCTCGTGGTGAGGGTGGTTACTTGTTAAACAACAAGGGCGAGCGCTTTATGAAAAACTATCACGAAAAAATGGAACTAGCTCCTCGTGACGTCGTCGCTCGTGCTATCGAGACAGAAATTCGCGAAGGTAGAGGCTTTGGCGAGGGTATGAGCGCTTATGTACTTTGTGACGTTCGCCACCTTGGCAAAGATACTATTATGAAAAAGCTTCCAAAAATTCGCCACACAGCGATGCTTTTCCAAGACATCGACCTAGTCGAGCAACCAGTGCCTATCCGCCCAACAGCTCACTACTCAATGGGTGGCATAGAGGTAGCTAAATTCGATGATATGAGCACAAAAATCCCTGGAATTTACGTAGGTGGTGAGGCTTCATGCGTATCTATCCACGGCGCAAACCGCCTTGGTGGAAACAGCCTAACTGACGCAGTTGTAACTGGCGATCTAGCTGGCAAAGGTGCTGGTGCTTATGCTCAAAATGCAAAATTTGCAAGCGGCAAGAAGACTTCTGAGCTAGCAAAAATGTGGCAAGATAAATTTAAATCTATCGCAACAGGCGAGGGCGGCACAAACGATATGTACGCACTTCGTGAAGAGCTTGGCAAAAATAACTGGGATCTAATGGGTATCTTTAGAACTGGCGCAAAACTAGATCAGCTATCTAAAAATCTAGAAGCCATCCAAGCAAAATATGACACCATCAAAGTGCCAAATCAAAATCCAGTCATGAACACAGCATTTACCGACTACGTCGAGCTTGGCAACCTTATACTTCTTTCTCGTGCAGCATGTCTTGCAGCGCAAAATCGTCTTGAGAGCCGTGGCGCTCACACAAGAGAGGACTATCCAAAAAGAGATGATGTAAATTTCTTAAAACACAGCATAGTCACACTAAAAGACGGCAAGTTGGAGCTTGGCTACAAAGATGTTGTGACAGGCATATTTTCACTTGACGGCAAGAAGCCAGAGTAAGGAGCTAGGATGAAAATTATTATCGACCGTTTTGACGGAACTAAAAAATATGAATCAACTTATGAGCTAACAAATGAAGAGGTCAAAGGCAAAACTCTTTTAACAGTGCTTTTTGATATCAAACAAAAAAAGGATGCGACGCTAAATTTCACAGCATCTTGTCGCTCAGCGATATGCGGTGCGTGCGCTGTTAGAGTAAATGGTCACTCATATCTAGCTTGCGACACAAAGATGAATGAGCTTTTGGCTGAGTATGGCAACCCAGATACTATTAGAATTTCACCACTTGGAAATTTCAAGGTTATCTCAGACCTTATGGTGGATTGGGAGCCAAGTATAGAAAATTTACGCAAGATCAAACCAAGCATCACTGCTAAGCCAGAATTTAGCGCCGAAAAAGGCTGTAAGCAAAGCCAAAAAGAGTACGATAAAGTAGCACTTGAATGGGACTGCATACTTTGTGGTGCGTGTGCTAGCGAGTGTAATAAGCTTGAAGCAGATGCGAGTGATTATATGCAGCCGTTTGTATTTGTTCATGCTTATAGAGCCGCTTTTGACTCACGTAGCAAAGATCCTATGCCACACCTAAAACCAGCTATCGACAACGGACTTTGGATGTGTGTAAAGTGCCAAGAGTGTGCTGACCGCTGTCCAAAAGGCATAAGCGCATGCGGTGACATAACTGATCTTCGTATCATGGCTATACAAAAAGGCTTTAATGAGGGCATGGGACCAGATCACGCTGAGGCGTTCTTAACTGATCTAGTTGATGGCTCAGGCAGACTAAATGAGGTTAGACTTGCACTTCGTTCAGAAGGCGTTATCAAAAATATGGGCAAACTAGACATCGCTGCAAACTTAATGCTTGCTGGCAAGATGAATCCGCTTCATGTATTTGGCGAAGAAGACATAGAAGGTCATGACGATCTAGTAAAAATGATAAATGCGGCTCGCAAAGCTGCTAGTAAGGAGTAATTATGCAAAATGAATTCGCTTTTTTCCCAGGATGCGTACTCACTCAAGCAGCTAAAGAGGCTAAGATGTCGCTTGAGGCCATCGCTCCAGTACTTGGCTGGAAGCTTCACGAGATAAAGGGCTGGAGCTGCTGTGGTGCTCAACAAGCACAAGACGTAGATCCTATGGCTGCACTTGTAGCAAATGCTAGAAATATAGCGCTTGCAGAGCAGATGAATATGCCGATGCTTACGACATGCTCAACTTGTATGCTAACTCTAACAAGAGCAAAAAGCACGCTTGATAAGGGCGCAAAAGATCGTATAAATACATTTTTAGCTGAAGGCAATATGAAATATAACGGCTCAACCGAGATCACAAGCCTTCTTTGGGAGCTTTACCAAAATGTCGATACGCTAAAAGCAAAGGTTGTTAAGCCACTTAGCGGTCTAAAAGTAGCGCTATTTTACGGCTGCCACAGCCTAAGACCTGAAAAAGATCTACATAACAAAGAAAGCTCAGTAAATCCAAAGAGCTTTGAAACCGTTGTAAGCGCACTTGGTGCTACTATCGTGCCATTTGAGAAAAGACTTGACTGCTGCGGCTTCCACGCTAGCTATCCAGCTGGAAAATCAGTAAGAAAAATGTCAAGCCAGATCGTAAATAACGCTGATCAAAATGGTGCAGACGTAGTTGTAACTCCGTGCCCACTTTGCCAAATGCAACTTGACATCTATCAAGAGAGATATCAAGATGAGAACCACTCAGATGTTAGAAAACCTATCATCCACCTATCTCAGCTTGTAGGTCTTGCACTTGGTCTATCTGTTGAAGAACTAGGTCTTGATCTAAACATCATCGACGCTAGCAAGATAGCGTAAATTTTATCCCACGTCTTTTGGCGTGGGAGATTTCAAACATAAATTTTTCAAAATAAATAAAATTTGATAACAAAATAGTTTTAAAATTTACTTTGTGACATAGAAATTTACCTGCAGCTAAAATTTATTTAAATTTACTCTTTTATATAATCGTAAAAATAGCGCTCCATTAGATAATAGCAATAAATTTTTGATATAAAAAAGAGTGGCAAAATGACAATTTTTTATCTAAAATCACTTTATTTATTTTGTAATACTTTTGGCTATAATCACGTGAAAATTTAAATGGATGTATTAGTTTTAAATTTAAAGGAAGAAAGATGCAAAGCGTTGGTGTCGTCGCAAAGATAAGTGGAAAAGTTTTTGTAAAACGAAACGGAAAGTTGATCTTGCTAAAGCAGGGCGACGAGATATTTTTGGGCGATGAGATCATCACGCAAAGCAGCAACGACACTATCGTTATAAATTTTGACCACGCTGCACCTATCACGCTACTTGAACCACAAACTATCATCATCACAAAAGAGCTATCAAATGCAAAATTTGACACCCAAGGCAATGAAGCGCAGGTAGAAGAGGACAAGAGAAGGATTTTTGGCGAGAGCGAAGAGCCTAGTAACAAAAGCAGTGACGAAAGCGCTCAAGGCTCTAGCCACCACTCTCACGGCTCAAGTCATGGTAGCGACGCAGCAAGCATAAATGGATCAAATTTTGACACGCAAGGGCACATCTCAAACGTAGTTTGGTTTGACGGCGGTACGTTAGAGCTACCAGCTATCATCTCAAGCGAGCCAGCAATGCCGGTTAGCTCTATTAGCGGAGCAGCGCCAGTGGTGGCTTTGCAAAAAGAGAGCGCTCCAGCTATCCAAGCACCAAGTATCACACTTTTAAAAGACCTTGATGGCGATGGCTATATCAATATCGCAGAAGCAGGCGGCGATCCTAATCACACAAGCATGGCTGTTGCTTTTAACAACGACTTCAAGCCAGGCGACAAAGTGACGCTAGAAGTTGTAAATAACGGCGTAAAGACCACACTTTCTTACAAGGTAGATCCTGCAGGCACAAGCGTGATAAATGAAAACAATCCAAGCGAAATTTTGCCTATCGCGCCAAATGCAACAAATCCAGATCAAAAAGAATTTATCATCCCAAGCGTTGCTATAACGCCAAATGCCCCGTTTAATGTAAGCTCTAGCATCACACTAGCAAATGGCGCTAGCTCAGCTCCAGTAAAGGCAGCCGCAAGCGTTGATACCGTTACGCCAGCTCTTAGCTTTACAAAGGTGGTTTTAGGCAAAGACCTAAATGGCGATGGCGTGATAGACGCTAGCGAAAATGGCTTTAATCCAGCCAGCAGTACGCCAAGCGACGATGCAAAGATCGTTTTATCACCAAATATGAAAATAGGCGATAAGATAAAGCTCACTACCACTGATCCTGACGGCACTTTGCATGAAAAGACGCTTGTTAAAACATCTAGTGGCACACTTGTAGATAAAGATAGTGGCGAGAGCTATGCGCTTACGAGTGAGAGCGGCGGAAATGTCGGCTTTAACGTGGCAAGCGCTGTTAAAATTTCATCATCAACGCCAACAAATGTAAATATCCAAATGATAAGCAAGTCGGGCAACCCAGGTGCGACAGATACGATAACTATCGCAAATAATAACGATCCGATCGCCGTTTTTACCCTTGATGAGAACAAAGATGGCATTATAAATGCAGCCGAACTAGCTAAAAGTGGCGGCACGGCGTCGCTTATCGATATCTATGTGCCAAACAACGCCGCAGTTGGCGACAAGATCCGCATAAAGGTCGATGACCCAGCTAGCACACCAACAAGCGTTACAAAGACCTATACTATCGCACCTGACGGACTTACTGCCACGCTTGATGGCGGTAGCGAGACTATCTCTATCCAAAATGGCAAGATCACAGTCGCTGACCCTACAAGCTCAACTGATCCAAGCAGGAAAAAGCTAAGCACGACGATCATTGATGGCACAACTGGAGCTACAAAAGCTTTAAGTATGAGTGAAATTTCAAGCGATACGGTTGCGCCTATTAGGTCTCCGCACGTGCAGTTTGCAAAAGATAGCGATAAAGACGGCGTGCTAACTAGTAAAGAGAGCGGTTTTAGCCCTGATGGTGCGAAAACCTCTATAAAGATGAAAATTCCAAACGACGCAAGAGATGGCGATAAATTTGAGATAGATATCGCAGGAAGCGACGGCAAAACAGATAAGATAACCATTAAAATTTCTCAAAACGCATCCGGCGCATATAGTGCCACAAGAGATGATGGAGTAGCTATTAGTGTAAATAATGGCACCATAGAGACCACGACAAAACTTTATGGCGTTACGACAAATTTCACGACCACATTTACCGATAAAGCTGGTAACAAAGCAGACCCAGTCACAGACGAGATCACTGTAGATAACAGCATAAAGGTGCAGTTTGCAAGGGATAATGACGGCGACGGGCTAATTGATAGCATCACAACCCCTTCTGGCTCACCATCAACCCAAAGCGACCTTGATATCTACGTGCCTAGCAACGCAAAACCAGGAAGCAATGTAAGCGTTACTATCTCAACTCCGACCATACCAGCTGTAACTACAACTGTCAAATACACAATAAGCGACGATGGACTAACTGCCTTGCCAAATGACGGCTCAGCGCCACTTCCTATCGTGGATGGCAAATTTAGCATACCAAATGTCCCTATCTCGGTCGATCACTCTACGCCTGTTAGAGCCACTATCACGACACCAAACGAGGTCACTACAACAGATGGCGTTCGCGGTAGGCTCTTTGACTTTGGAATTTTAAGCTACATAGATGACGTCAAGCTTGCCACGCAGATAGATGGCGGAGCTATAAATATCGCTAAATACCTTAGGGTAGAGGACTACGAGAAGGTTATCCAGAAAAATAACTTTGATGATGAGACAAAAACCATAAAAGAGTACAACATCTCACTTACTAACGACGAACAGCCAAATATTGTATTTGGCGTGGACCGCGATCCTGGCACAATGCTTCGTTTGGCGCTTGAGGATGATCATGGTAATGCCAAAATTTTACCAAGTGGGCAAACATATATAGATCTAGTAGTCGGCGCAGATAAGCGTGTAAATATGGACTTTGAGGCCCTTGGTATAAAGCTAGATGAGAGATACTCAAACATAAGAGCGACCGTTTTAAAGAGCGATGGCACAAAAGATGATGACCTAATGGTTCATATAGACCTAGACGCCACCCCTGATGCGATCGGCACTCCAACGGCAACTTCGCATGTAACTAGCGTAGATATCTCAGGTAGTGTTGGCACCGATGCTAGCGGTAACAACACGCTAAATAAAAACACCATAAACAAAGTAGATCTTTACGATCTGCTAAATTCCGTCCATAAAAGCTCAGCTCTTGATGATACGCACAGCTACTCTGAAAATTTTGCCCTGCCAGCAAACAGCACTGGAGCAAATTTCATGATAAAAAATGCCGACACCGCAGGAAACGTCTCTGTTAGCACGGTAACTTTTATCGGCAACAGCGGCCTTGATGCTGATATGTGGTTTTATAACTATGTAGATCCGTCATGGACGGCTAGAGTTGGTGGCAACTCCGGTGTTTATACACAGCGAGGTGGAAAGTCTATCTATAAGGACTATATCAAAATTTACTATCCAAGCGCCTCTACTACATATGACGTTGTGCAGTTTGCCTCTGGGACGCACTACAAGACATTACGTGACCAAGGCAACATGCATGCAGAAGATCTAGCAAGAGTGGGTAGATATGGCAGTGATGCCTTATATGACGCATCTAACCCATACGCACCAAAGAAATTTAGAAACGGTGTAGATACGACTGCTGGTACAGGAGAAAATATAAGCTTTGCAAACGGCACATTAAAAGGAAAGCCTGGCAACTACACGCTTGGAGAGTCAAACCCTGTTGGCTCTGATCTTGTCATGAAAATGGATGGTTGGATATATGTAAATGCTCCTGGAACATACTCAGTAAGAGCAGCCGACCTACACAACTACGCAGAGCTTACCATAAATGGCAATACGCTAAAATTTGGAAGTGCAACAACATTTATACAACCATCCACAGAAGTATCATATGGCAAAAATGGTCAATGGTATAGCACTGATTATACTTTTAATAAGGCAGGTTTTTATAAATTTGATTTAGAGTATATGGACGGAACTGGCGAGATGAATTTATCTTTATACATAATGCCAAAAGCTAGTGCGCCAAATGGTCCTTATCCACTAGATGCTTTAGTGGGTTCAGAGCATAGCGGTACTCGCCTCTTTAGCAACAACTACGTTGAAGCGCTCATTCAAAATGATTTTATAAAAAAGATAGGCACTACAAATTCTTACGAGATAAACACTAGCAAATATAGCGAGGCAAATTTTGGCGACCCTGTATATCTAAAGCAAGAAGGTGACGTAAAGGGCGGTAACCTAGATGATGCTTTTGTTTATAGTAAGGGCAGGGCGATAGACGGCAAGGGCGGAGTAGATACGCTTATAGTGGTTGATGATGTGGATTTTTCAAATTTAGACAATGTTAAAAAGATAAATAACTTTGAAAAAGTACAACTTGGCAGTGCAGATCAGGCTGTTTCTATAAAATTTAGCCCAAATGGCATATTTGACATCGTAGATAGTAGAAATACAAGAGATGCGAGCAATAGCGCAGCCAGCGAGAGCGTAAATACCGTGCTAAAGGTTATAGGCGATAGTAAAGACCTGGTGCAGCTTACGCATGATTTTGTAAAAGCTACAAAAGCAGATATCACCACGCTAAATAATAAACATAGCGTTGTTGGCGACACTTATAACAAAGTAGATGTCACAAGCGATGGAGACGCGGTAAATCAAGTCTACAAAGCGACCTTTAATCGCCAAGAAACTATCAATGGAAGACTGATACCATCAACACACACTGTTTTTATCGAGATCCAAGACGGCGTGCAAGTTGATCTGTTGTAAAACTCATATTAGTTCTCGCAAGAGGAGCAAGAATAGTCTATAAATTTAATTTTATGTAGTTTTATATATAAAATAATATGTAAAATTTTATGCAACAAAGCTAAATTTGCTCGTTTTTGCTCTCTGCTATCTTTTTTATAAGCTCTATATCGCCGCTCATCGCTAGGCCCATAAAGCAAACGCCACTTGCACCAGCTTTTATGGCCTCTTTGTAGTTCCCACTATCTAGTCCGCCAAGTGCGTAAATTTCTCTATCAAAACTTTTTAGCTCGCTTATAAAATTTAGCCCTTTTGGCTCTAAGCCCGCCTTGCAAGAGGTGGCAAATATATGAGAAGCTACGAGTACGTCGGCGATTGTAGCTGAAATTTTAGCCTGCTCTAGGTCGTGAGCTGGGGCGTAAATTTTAGCTGTTTTTCTAAATTCATCTAAAAAAACGGCGTGATTTTTAAAAAAATCAAGCTGTGCCGAAGTGAGCCAAAAGTCGCTATTTAGCTTGCAAGCTACGTCAAAAAATTGATTAATGATAAATTTCTTGCGATAGTTTTCGCAAATTTGAGCCACAACCCTAGCAAGGTCGTAAAATTGAGCCTCGTCTAGCCCCTTTGCACGAAGTAAAATTTCATCCACGCCAGCCTTACAAAGTAGCTGAATCCTTTTTAAAAAGTCATCGCCCTCATAGCTTTCAAAGTCAGCCACGCAGAGAATTTTAAACATAGACATACTCGCTCATCAAGGGCTCTAAGCCGTTTGCTTTTATCATTGCTTTTATCTCATCCACGCTTCTGTCGTCGCTTATCTCAAATTGCTCGTCGCCCTTTTTCTCTTCGCCGTGAGCGCCGATGCTTACTTTTACGCCAGCGCTTATCTTATTTGTGGCGATTTTTACGGCGTTATCGCGAAATTTTGCTTTTTCTCTGGTTGAAATCGTTATGCTAGCTGTTGGCATGAAAATTCTATAAGCACAGATCACTTGTAAAAGCTCGCGCTCGCCCACGTCACGTGGGTTGATGCGGTCGTTGTTGATGATAGGGCGAAGTCTTGGGCATGAAAATGCGATCTCGGCGTGCGGATATTTTTTTTGAACTAGGCTCGCGTGCAGTGCGGTCGCAAAGGCATCAAGTCTAAAGTCATCTATGCCAAGAAGTGCCGCAAAGCCAACCCCTCTCATGCCCCCAAGAAGCGCTCGCTCCTGCGCATTTAGGCGGTATGGGAATATCCTTTTGTTGCCTCCAAGGTGGATTTTTTCGTATTTTGTGGGATTATAGGTCTCTTGAAAGACGGTCACGTAGTCTGCGCCACTTTTGTGAAGCAGGGCGTAGCCGTCTGAATTTAATGGGTAAATTTCAACCCCAACGACTTTAAAAAATTTCTTTGCTAAAGCGCAGGCGTTTGCGATGTAGGCCACACTTGAGTTGGTCTCGCTCTCGCCAGTTAGTATTAAAATTTCTTCCAAGCCGCTCTTTGAAATTTCTCTTAACTCTCTTGTGATCTCCTCGTCACTTAGCTTTGCCCTTTTTATATTGTTTTTAGCGTTAAAACCGCAATAAACGCAGAGGTTATCGCAGTAGTTTGCTATGTAAAGCGGGGTAAAAAGCGTGATGTTTGAGCCAAAATTTGCCCTTGTTTTTGCTTGAGCGAGTTTGGCTATTGGCTCTAAAAATGGCGCTGCAGCAGGCGAGAGTAGAGCTTTTAAATTTTCAAGCGAGCAGTGCTTTGCATTAAGAGCTGCTTTTACGTCAGCCTCGGTGTAAATTTCAGGCTTGTAATTCGCGCGCTCTTTTAAAATCTCATCCATGATGTCGCTGCCAATGTCCTGCATGTGAGGTAGCAGCTGCATGTGGTCGGTTCTTGTAAATTTCATCAGTCTAAAAATCCAGTGAGCGGTGATGAGGCATTTGCGCTTTTGCTCTTTGCGCCAAGGCCTGCTAGATAGGCGTTGCGGCCAGCGATGATAGCCTCTTTGAAGGCTCTTGCCATGAGTGGGATATTTTTAGATGAGGCAATAGCTGTATTTGCCATGATAGCAGCCGCTCCCATCTCCATCGCTTCGCACGCTTGTGATGGCCTGCCGATGCCAGCATCAACTATGATCTGCGTATCAAGCTCGTTTATCAAAATTTCAATAATATCTTTAAAAACTAGCCCTTGGTTTGAGCCAATGGGCGCAGCTAGAGGCATTATACAGCTTGCTCCTGCGCTTAGCATCGCTCTTGCGGCGTTTAGATCAGGAAACATATATGGCATCGGCACAAAGCCGTCATTTGCCAAGGCTTCGCACGCTTTTATCGTCTCAGCGTTGTCTGGAAAGAGAAATTTAGAGTCAGTTATGATCTCTATCTTAACAAGCTCGCCGCACCCAAGCTCACGTGCGAGCTGAGCGATACGAACGGCCTCTTTGGCGTTTCTAGCGCCACTTGTGTTTGGCAAGAGAGTCACGCCTTTTGGGATAAAGTCAAGTATATTTCGCTCTTTGCTCTCGTTTATGCGCCTAAGAGCAAGGGTTAAAATTTCTGCGCCAGCCTCGTTTATGGCTGAGTCGATGAGCTCGTGTGAGTACTTGCCAGAACCAAGGATAAAGCGGCTTTGAAACTCCTTGCCGCCAAGGATCAAGCTATCACTTTGCACTTACGCCTCCAAGCCCATAAGTAGCCTAATAGCTAAATTTGCCTCATGATTTGCGCAGATCGCAACGCGCGGTGCCATGAGCCCTTGACCGATCTTCGCCTCGTTTGTGAGGTCGCCACAAAGATAGACATTTTTGGCAAATTTTATGGTTTTTATGAGATTTGAGCTAAAGTATCCTGCCATGCCAGAAGCGCCGATGATCTTTTTCTCTTTTAAGCTTGCTCCAGCTTCATTTAGTATCATCGCCTTGCCAGCGACGTTATCAAAGGCTTCGCATAAAATTTCGCACTCGCCAAAGACGCTAGCCACGTTTTTTTCATCTAAAAATATATCGTGAGCCTCGACCTCGACAAAGGGATTGACGTCATTTATCAGCTCTTTAAGTGCCTGCGTCTTTTTCAAGCCGATGTGGCGGACGAAATACTGCTGGCGGTTTAGATTGCTTGGCTCAACGACGTCAAAGTCGGCAAGCACTAGCTTTTTTATGCCAACTCTTGCAAGGCTTAGCGCGATATTTGAGCCAAGTCCGCCAAGTCCAGCCACGCCGATTACTGCTTTACTTAGGGCTAAATTTAGCTCAGGGCTGTTTCGTGAGGCGATCATAGAGCGTAAAACTTCACGCTCAGGCATCACGCCACGCCTTATAAATACGACATTTGAGCCATCTTTTAGCTCGCTATCTTCTTTTATAGCAAAGCCATCAACGATAAAAATGTCCGGCTTTGTCGCGTTAAATTTCTCTAAAAATTTATAAATTTCACTCTCTTTATCGCCAAGTGCAAGCTCTTTTAGCTCGCTAAGGCTTTTTACTGGCACTTTAAATTTTGTGCCATTTAGTATTATCTCTATCATTTTCTCCTCATCCACCGCCAACTAAAGTGACGATCTCATAGGCTTTGGCCTCGCTCATAAAGCTATCACGCCAAAGCTTTTTTGGCAAAATTTCTCCGTCTCGCTCAAGGGCTATAAATTTAAGCTCATAGCCATTTTGAGCTAAAAAATCATAAATGCTCATATCGTTTTCAAGCTCGAAAATTTTGCCATTTAGTATAAATTTGATCATTAAATTTTGTAGCTTTTTACAAAATTTGCGATCCTATCGATCGCTTTTTTTATGCTCTCGATGTCTGTCGCAAAAGAAATTCTAAAATATCCCTCCATACCAAAGCCCACACCTGGCACGGTTGCTACATTTGCCTCTTCAAGCATCTTTTTGCAAAATCTAAGTGAGTCGCCATCTACCTCTTTGCATTTTACAAATAGATAAAACGCGCCATCAGGCTTAACTACGCTTAGCCCAGGGATAGCATTTATCATCTCAACTGCCACGTCGCGTCTTTTTTCATACTCTTTTCTCATGTTTTCGATGTCTTCGTCGGTTTCTCCAAGAAGCGATGGGATAGCACCTATTTGCACGATCGAGCTAATGTTGCTTGTGCTTTGGCTTTGAAGCTTTTTGATGCCAGCAATTAGCCAGTCCATCGAGCTTGCTATGTAGCCAAATCTCCAGCCAGGCATCGCGCCACACTTGCTTAGGCCATTTATCGTGACCGTTCTTTTAAAAAGATCCTCGCTTACGGAGGCTACTGCGTGAAATTCTTTGCCGTAGATCACCTTTTCATAAATTTCATCGCTTGTGATGATGATGTCAGTGCCCTTTAAAACCTCGCCAAATGCCGCGATCTCCTCTTTTGTATATACGGCTCCAGTTGGATTTGTTGGGTGATTTAGTGAAAAGACTTTTGTTTTTGGTGTGATCGCTTTTTTTAGCTGATCGGCTGTGACTTTGAAATTTGTGCTTTCGTCTGCTTCGATAAAGACAGGCACGCCGCCACAAAATTTAACGATCTCAGGGTAGCTCACCCAGTATGGAGAGGGGATGATGACTTCATCACCTGGGTTTATAAGCGCTTGAAATACATTAAAAAGTGAGTGTTTTGCGCCGATGTTTGTGACGATTTGATTTGCTTTGTAGTCAAGTCCGTTATCTCTTTTTAGCTTTACTCTAATGGCGTCTATAACCTCAGGCAGGCCCGGCACTGGCGTGTATTTGCCGCTTTTGCTATCGTTATCAAGTGCGTTTTTTACAGCATCTCTTATCTTTTTTGGAGTCATAAAGTCAGGCTCACCAGCTGAAAGTGAGATCACATCGATGCCAGCAGCCTTCATCTCTTTGGCCTTTGTGCTGATCGCGATTGTGATTGATTCGCTTAATGTTTGCATTCTGTTTGCTAGTTGCATTTTCGTCCTTTTTAGTTGATTGTCTTTAAGTAGCTATTATCATTTAAAAATAGATAAAGTTCGCCCAAAATTTGCTTCTTTTGTGTTTCGTTTATCAGAGTTGATTTCTCTAAGCGTTCATTTAGAGTGTCTTGGATCTCGTAGATATCGTAGTCCATGTCCTCCATGATATCAAGGATCGACTGGCTCTCTAGTAAATTTGTAACCTTGTAGCCATCGCTTGTTATCTCCACGGTAGCTTCTGTCGGATGAGTGAAGAGATTGTGCTTCATGCCGATCACCTCTTGATATGCGCCAACTAGGAAAAATCCCAAGAAATAATCCTCCTTCTCCACATCCACGTCGTGCAAAAGTAGCGGATTTTTCTCATCATCATAGCTTATCTCGCCGTCACTATCGCAGGTGATATCCCAGATCGAAGCTGGCAGGGTAGGGCGCTCATCGAGCCTGTCAAGCGGCATGATAGGGAAATTTTGCTTTAGTCCCCAAAAGTCTGGCAAGCTTTGAAAGATCGAGAAATTTAGCAGGTATCTCTCTTGAACCTCTTTTTGAATTTTAGTTAGATCGCTTGAGTTGCTCTTGTTGCCAAGCATTACGACAGCCTTTTTGCTAATGAGCCTTAAAAGCACCTCTGCGTTTGATCTATCTTGCAAATCGACATAGCCTAGGTCAAAAAGCGTGAGGATGCTCTCGGTGTGGTGGATAGCGTCGTGCAGGTACTCTAGGGCGTTTGAAGGCTTGATTGACTTGTAAAGATCAACTAGCTCGGTTATTAAATTTGGATTGTTTTTCTTTAAATTTAGCTTCTCTTCGGTGTATTCTTGAGAAAATAGCTCAAGCACAGGAGCGACCAAAAGTGCGTGAGAAGCGGCGATGTAGCGACCTGACTCTATGAAAATATCTGGCTCGATCTCCTTTTTTTGCTCGCTTATGGTTTTAAGCATATAAACAACGTCGTTTGCGTACTCGTTTAGCGTATAGTTTCTGCTGCTCTCTTCTTTAAACTGCGAGTACTCGATCGCAAGGCCTCCACCTAAATTTATCGCTTTTAAATTTGAGGCGCCCATTTTTCTAAGCTCAGCGTAGATGTTGCCAGCCTCGATAAGTGCTTTTTTGAGCGGATGGATCTCGCTTATTTGAGAGCCGATGTGAAAGTGTATCATCGTGAAGTTTTCAAGTAAATTTGCCTTTTTTAGCATCTTTACGGCTTCTATTAGCTCGGTTGATGTTAGTCCAAATTTAGAGTGTATGCCTCCACTTTTCGCCCAAAGTCCTGAGCCTGTCGAGTGCAGTCTTACCCTAAGTCCGATCTTTGGTTTTGGTTTAAAGCGCTCTTTTGCGATGGCGATTATCGCTTCAAGCTCGTTTAAGCCCTCGATTGTTAGCGTGATATTATGCCCCATTTCAGCAGCGATAAAGCCTATGTTTATCATCTCTTTATCTTTAAAGCCATTTACCGTTATAGGCGCTTTGTCGTTGTTATAAGCCATAGTTAGAAGTAGCTCAGCCTTGCTACCAGCCTCAAGGCCGTAGTTATAGGGCTTGCCAAGGCGAACTAGGTTTTTTACAAAGCCTGGATATTGATTGACCTTAAGTGGGAAAACAGCGTTAAAGCTGCCTTTGTAGGCAAACTCTTTCTTTGCCTTTGCAAAGCTCGCGTGGATCTGCTCGATCTGCTTTTGGATAAGGTGCGGAAAGCGAAGCAGTAGCGGTCCTCTGTAGCCATCATCTCTTATCTCTTTTACGATGTCGATGATCGCTGGCTTGCTAGCTTCGTTTATGCAGACTTTGCCATCTTCTATCACAAAATTTGAATTGCCCCAAATGCTAAGTCCAAAATCATTCATCCCAGCTCCTTTTCAAGCTCATCTAAATTTATCGTTTTTTCATCTTTGGTTTCTAAATTTTTATACCAAATTTTATTCTCTTTCATCTCGTTTTCGCCTACGCAAAGGAAAATTTTTGCATTTTTGTTGTCGGCATTTTGCAGATGTTTTTGAAGTTTTTTGGCTTCGTATGAAATTTCGACCTGATATTTTTTGCGAAGTTTTGAGCCAAGATTATAGATAAAATCAACATTCGTCGCATCAAGCGCGCAAAGATAAACTCCGTTTCGCTCATCATCAGCTTCGCCTAAAATTTCCATTATCCTCTCAACGCCCATCGCAAAGCCAACGCCGTAACTTGCTCTACCGCCAAGATATTCAACGAGCCTATCATATCTGCCGCCACCTGCGACCGCACTTTGTGAGCCGATCTCGTTGCTGATAAACTCAAACGCCGTCTTGCAGTAATAATCTAGCCCACGAACGAGCTTAGTGTCTATCTCAAATTTAACGCCATTTGCCGTTAAAATTTCTTGCAGTTTTGCAAAATCAGCCTGCGCCTCATCGCTTAGGCTATCAGTGATAACTGGGGCGTTTTTATAAATTTCTTGGCAACTTTCTATCTTGCAGTCAAGCACACGGATAGGGTTTAAAAGCTTGCGTCTTTTGCAGTCTTCGCAAATTTTATCGTCATTTTCATCTAGAAATTTAACAAGCTTTGCTTTGTAAGACTTCATCGAGCTCTCGTCGCCAAGGGAGTTTATTTTTAGGGTTGTTTTGATATTTAGTCTGTTAAAAATTTCGCTCACCATCAAGATAATGCTCGCATCCTCATATACGCTACCCTCGCCAAAGCACTCACAGCCAAACTGGTGAAATTCTCTTAAACGGCCTTTTTGTGGGCGCTCGTAGCGAAACATCGAGCCATGATAAAAGCAGCGTTTTGTCACATTTGCCCTGTCAAGTTTTGCCTCGATAAAGGCTCTAACGACGCCAGCTGTGCCCTCAGGACGCAAGCAAACGTCGTTTCCGCCTTTGTCTTCAAACTGATACATCTCTTTGCCCACGATGTCGCTACTCTCGCCGACACTTCTTTTAAAAAGCGCCGTCTCCTCGAGGTGCGGGGTCAAAATTTGCTCATATCCGTAGTTTTTTGCGACTTCCTCGCAGGTTTTTATTATCTGTGCGTAAAGTTTTGCGCGAGCTGGAAGCATATCTTTCATGCCACGAAGTGCCGTTATCATCGCATTATCCTTTTTATTTTTTTGTGATTTTACTTAAAATTTATAAAATTTTCTATCTCTTTTGAAATTAGCTCTATGCTTTTAGATGCGTCTATAAAAAGCGTTTCAAAGTCATTTTTGATAAGAATTTGCTTCATCAGACTTTGCACTTTTAAAAGATACTCTAGCCCACGAGCCTCGATCTTATCGCTTGTGCCTCTATTCTTTAGGCGCGAGCTTATAAGCTCACGGCTTGCTTCAAAAAAGACTATCTTATCTGCAAATTTATCATTTAGTGCAAATTTATTAAGCTCTAAAAGCACGCTTTCATCTAAGTTTTCATCATTTGCTAAAGCGTAGGCGATGCCCGAGATAAAGCCTCTGTCGCTTAAAATGAGCTTACCCAAATTTGGCTTTACTAGCTTTTCAAAATGCTCAGCCCTATCAGCTAAAAAGAGTAAAATTTCAGCCCTTTTGCCTATTTTTATGCTTGAGCTTAGTAAAATTTCACGTAAATTTTCACCAAGCTGCGTGCCGCCTGGCTCTTTTGTGACGATGGCATCACTAAATTTAGAAGCTAAAATTTCTATCTGCGTGCTCTTGCCAACGCCGTCAATGCCTTCAAACAAAACATACATTTTACGCCTTTAAATTTTTAAGAATTTTTGCTGGCACTAGGTTGCTCACGTCGCCGTCGTGGCGCAAGACTGAGCGGACGATCGAGCTTGAGATGAAGGCGTTATTTAAGCTTGGCATAAGATAAACCGTCTCAAATTCGTCCCAAAGTGCAGCGTTCGCGTAGCCTATTTGTAGCTCATACTCGAAGTCACTAACCGCGCGAAGCCCCCTGATGACGGTGTTTATGCCGTGCGATTTAGCAAAATCAACAAGTAAGTTATCAAAGCCAAGAACGCTTACGTTTTTTAGCTCGCAAACTGCCTCTTTTGCCATCTCTATGCGCTTTTCATGTGCGAACATCGGCTGTTTGCTATCACTTTTTGCAACTGCGACGATTACCTTGTCAAAAATTTTTGTAGCTCTTATGATGACGTCTAAATGGCCGTTTGTTATGGGGTCAAATGTCCCTGGATAGATGCAAGATTTTTTCAAATTTGCCACCTTTTGTAAAGATTATTTTGGATTTTTAAGGCATCAAGCCACTTGCCGATAATGAAATTTTCCATATCATAAAGGCTCTTTATGCCTGCGTAGTAGCCTAAAACTGGCGGAGCGATGGTAGCTCCAAGAGATGAGAGTAGCTGCATCTGAGAGAGTGCGATCGCAGAAAATGGCATCTCTCTAACGCCCAAAACTAGAGTTTGTCTCTCTTTTAGCGCGACGCTTGCGGCCCTTGTGATGAGCGTGTCACTTATGCCGTTTGCAACTTTTGCTAGGGTGTTGGTAGAGCAGGGCGCTATGATCATCGCCTCTGTGCCAAACGATCCAGAAGCAGGTCCTGCGCCAAGGTCTTGATCATCATAAATTTTCACGCCAAGATCATCTAAATTTAGCCTCAAATTTTCTTCAGCCTCCAAGACTTTCAGGGCGTTTTTGCTAACTATGACATGTGCCTCACAACTATCTTTGGCGGCATTTATTAGCTTTATAAAAAGCCCAGCTCCGCTTGCTCCAGTGGCTGCAAAAACTACTTTTTTCATCTTATAACTGCCTCATCTTTACCTGAAACCGTGGCTTGTAAAATTTTATTTTCTTTTGTTCTTATCTTTATCATATCGCCTAAATTTCCATCTTCAAGCGCCTTTACTTCAGCGATTATCTTGACGCCACCCTCGCTTAAGACTGCATTTAGCATTTGACCTTTTTTGACTAAGCTTATGGCGTTAAACTGGCGTTTGGTTAAAATTTCTCCGCTTCTTATCTGCACTTTTGTAACAAGTGTTGAGGCACTAAGTCCAAAAAGCGCGTCACGCGGCCATTTACTAAACTCTATCATCGTTGGTTGGTAGTCAAGCAAGCTTAATATGTGGTTTGTATTCATTGAATTTATAGCGATAAAAACTGGCATTTTGGCGTTAAAGCTAAATTTAAAGTAAAGGCTTTTTAGGCTTAGATCAACATCCTCAAAGGAGGCTCTAAAAACGCCTTTTTGGCTATTTTGATCGTTTAAGAAGATATTTTTAAAGACTAAGTCTTTAAAATTTGCAGGGAGTTTGTTTTGCGGGCTGATGCTAAGATCGCTCACGCTGATACCTGGGTACTCGTTGCTGATCTCTCTTAGAAAGTGCATCTGAATTTCATCCATGATAGAGCAGTTTTTCACAAAAGCCACACTACCGCCGCTTTTGTCATTATATGTTTTAAAATTTGCTGTTAGAATTTCATAGAGTTTTTTGCTATCTATCTTGGCAGCTCTTTTGCCCTCTAAGTTTAAAATTTCATTGTCTTCGCCTTCAAAGCTAAAAGTACTGAGTGAAATTTGATCATTTACGACACAATACATCGGATAGATGCTGACTTCATTTGCAAAAAGTTTTGTGGAAAATAAAAAAATGAGTATAAAAAAGATGGAGCGGGAAACGAGATTCGAACTCGCGACCCCAACCTTGGCAAGGTTGTGCTCTACCCCTGAGCTATTCCCGCAACCAAAATGAAGTCCACATTTTATCAGATTGTTTTTCATTTGTCAAGGATTATGGAAGTTTTATGAGTGAAATTTCACTATTTTGTAAAATTTCACCTTGATCAGGGCTAGTTATCAACACAAAATCACTCTTTAATATATGATTTATCATGCCTGAGCCATATTTTCCGCCGTCAGTTGCTATAAATTTACCATCAATTACATTGCCAAAAACAGCATTTGCTCTGCCCGATTTTACCTTTAAATTTTCACTATTTATAGCTTTTTGCGTCACAAAACATTCGCTTTTTAGAAGTGGCAAAACAAGCATCATCGTGCAAAGATAAGCAGCCATAGGGTTGCCAGGCAAGATAAAAACAAGCTTGCCATCTTTTTCGTAAGCCTTGCAAGGTCTGCCAGGTCTTATGTCAAGGTGTGAGAAAATTTCATCGTATCCAAGCTCGCTTAAGGCTATCTTCATAAAGTCAGCCTCACCAGCGCTCGCTCCACCAGAGCAGATAACGATGTCGTAGTTTGCAGCGTTTAAAAATGCCTGCTTTACGGCGCTAAGCTCATCTTTTATGATGCCAAGATATGAGCTTTTTTGACCGATTGAGCTAAGAAGTGCAGCGATGCCAAGTGCGTTTGCGTTGTAAATTTCATCCTCACTTGCTCTTTGCCAAGGCTCTATGATCTCATTTCCGCTTGAGTAAATTCCAACACTAGGTTGCTTTTTAACTTCTATAAAGCTTATACCCTGAGCTGCAAGCATCATCACGCTTCTTGTGTTTAAAATTTCGCCACTTTTTAGTAAAATCTCACCAACCTTTGTCTCTTCGCCTTTAAAGCGGTAAGCCTCGCCTTTTTTAAGCTTAGCTGGTGCTTTTACAAACTCGCCCTCAACTACGCAATCTTCAAACCTCATGACCGTGTCAGAGTCCTTTGGCATCTTAGCACCTGTCATTATCTTCACGCACTCGTTTTTTCCGATACTTAGCTGCTCTTTATCGCCTGCAAAGGCACTTGCTATGATCTTATAAGGCTCATCTTTTTCATCAAATTTAACCGCAAAACCATCAAGCGCTGAGTTATCAAAGCAGGGCAGGTCTTTGACGGCTATCACGTCATTTGCTAAGGTTTTACCAAGAGCCTCGCTAAGAGGTAAAATTTCACTCTCATTTTTTGGTCTAAATTTAGCCCTTAAAGCCTCAAGTGCGTCATTTACTAACATTTTTACTCCTCAAGCCTAACGATTTTTGCACCAAGGCTTTTAAATTTCTCCTCAAGCCTCTCGTAGCCTCTATCAAGGTGGTAAATTCTATGCACTAAGCTCTCGCCATTTGCGATAAAAGCGGCTAGTATCAGCGCTGAGCTCGCTCTAAGATCTGTCGCCATGACATCAGCTGCATTTAAATTTGCAGGGGCATAAACGCTTGCGATGTGACCGTTTAGGCGGATGTCAGCGCCCATTCTAGCTAGCTCACTAACGTGCATAAATCGGTTTTCAAAAAGCCTCTCATCTATCGTGCTAACGCCATTTGCTGCAAGACAAAGCGCCATAAACTGAGCCTGCATATCGGTTGGAAAGCCAGGATACTCAGTCGTTCTTATCTCGACTGGCTTTATCTCATTTGTCGGCAAAATCGTGATCTTATCTCCATCCACATCGATACCAAAGCCCATCTCTTCAAATTTATTTAAAATGGCCGTCATGTGCGCTGCATTTGCCTTTGTGACCGAAATTTTGCTATTTGTGATAGCTCCAGCGCAAAGGTATGTGCCAGCTTCGATCCTATCAGGGATAACCTCGATATCACAAATTTCAAGCAGTTTTTGACCGCTGCCAGTGATCTTTAGCTCGCTCGTGCCTATGCCTTCGATCTTGACGCCACTTTTTGCCAAAATTTCACAAATTTGCACCACTTCAGGCTCAAGTGCGACGTTAAAAAGCTCTGTCGTGCCGTGCGCTAGGGCTGCTGCCATGATGATGTTTTCGCTGCCAGTTACGGTGATCTTATCAAAAACTATCTTTGCGCCTTTTAGGCCATTTGGCGCGGTTGCGACGACGTAGCCTTGCTTTATCTCGATATTTGCGCCCATTTTCTCAAGTGCGCTTAGGTGCAGATCTATTGGCCTTTGCCCGATCGCACAGCCTCCAGGAAGGCTCACCTCGCAATGTCCAAAGCGCGCTAAAAGCGGACCAAGCGTCAAGATAGAAGCGCGCATCTTTCTAACGATATCGTAGTTTGCCGTGGTCGAATTTACACTGCTTGTGTCGATGCATAGTGAGTTTTCATCTTTAAATTCACACTTTGCGCCAAGATTAACCAATAACTGGCAAAGCGTCTTTATGTCAGCGACATTGGGGATATTTGTTAAATTTATCTTATTTTTAGCAAGTAGGGTTAGGGCGATGATAGGTAGGGCGGCATTTTTAGCTCCGCTGATCTTTACTTCGCCGCTTAATTTGGCATTGCCTTCTATTTTTAGATAGTGCATCATTATTTTTTGCCTTAAGAAAATATATTTTTTGCCGATTATATTGTTTTTAAACTTAGAGTAAAGAAAACAGGGCGCTATTTTCGCTTTATTTACATTTAAGAGTTAAAATTACGAAAATTAATTATTTTGGATAAAAATATGTTAAGTTTAATAAACAAAAGAATATTTTTTGCACTCTGTATCGCACTTTTTACAGGTTGTTCTTTCACCTCAAATGAGCCTAAAATCCCACAAAATGACTACAATCAAACCGCCTCTACAAACGAAGATTTTAGCAGACAAACTTCAAGTGAGCTTTTAGACGAAGATGACGGCAGAGCAGATAAAGAATTTGGTTCATTTTTTAAAAAATACTTAAACACTAGAGCAGGGGGCGACTGCTCAGGCTTTGTCTCTATCGTAAATGCAAAATATAAAAATATGTATTTTGATGAAAAAACCATCAATAACTATTACAGCAAGGGTGGCAGAAAGTCAAAAGCCATCTACAACTTCTATGAAAGCCAAAATTTGATCACTCATAAAAATCCAAAAAAAGGCGATCTTATCTTCTTTTCAAACACCCTTGGCAAAGGCATACAAAAAAATAAAGACAAGAAAAATGTTACTCACGTCGGCATCGTAACAGCTATACTCCCAGATGAAACAGTCAAATTTATCCACAACTCTGGCGGCAGGATAATCCACAGCTATATGAATTTAAAACAAAAAAACACGCACCTAAAGGGCGACAAAGAGATAAATAGCTACGTTGTAAGGTGCTCAAACGCTAGCTGCCTAGCGGCAAACAGATTTGCTGGATATGGCAAAGCTAAGTAGCCCAGCTACATTTGCGCTTATCCTTTTAAATTTAGCTGCATTTTTCAGTCTCACCTTTCTGCACTCGCGTGAGCTATGGCTCGCGCTTGGCTTAAACATCTATTTTTTAGAAAAACTCTATATATTTCAGCCCCTCACATCTATCTTTATACACGCAGGTGCAGGTCACTTGCTTATGAATATGCTCTTTTTATACCAAGTTGGCACGATGAGTGAGCTATATCTTGGCACGAAGAAATTTATCATTTTTTATATTGTTGGCGGCGTTTTGACGCAAATTTTAAGCTTTATTTATATATATTTTGCATTTGAAAATAAGAAATTTGCAAATTTAGTCGGTGCAAGCGGCGCTTTGTGTATGCTCTTTGGCATGCTGGCGACCTCGGTGCTTTACTCCGATAAAAAGGCGTGGTTTGGCTACTTTGCCATCGTTGTTGCCATGAGCTTTTTGCCACTATTTATGGGCATAAATGTCGCATGGTACGCGCACTTTATAGGCTGGGCTGTCGGCTGTTTGTATGCTAAATTTTACTTAAAGAGAGCAGATGAGATTTTATGATGAGATCTGGGACATTTTAAACGAAGGCGACGTGGAGCTTAAATTTTTAAAATTTGAGCTATTTTACGAGAAATTTAGATCAAATTTAGATATTTGCTTTGATGAAATTTCTGCGCCAAATGAGCTAACTACCCCGTGCTACGCTAAATTTTGCGATGTTGTTAGCATGAAAGAGCTAAACAAAAAGGTAAAGCCAAAAGATAAAAACCTAAATTTCATCCACTCAGTCGCTCACATCGAATTTAGCGCTATCGACATCGCGCTTGATGCTTGTTATAGATTTAGAGGGCTGCCAAGGGAGTTTTACGAGGACTGGCTGGAGGTGGCTGAGGATGAGATCAGGCACTTTTGCATGATAGAAAATTTACTCACAAAGCAGGGTGGCAGATACGGCGAGCTAAGCGTGCATGACGGCCTTTTTATCGCACTTCAAAAGACCTCAGATAGGCTCACTAGCCGCATGGCGCTACTGCCAAGATATATGGAGGCAAACGGGCTTGACGCAAACGCTCACATCATCAAAAGGCTAGAAGCTGAGGGCGGGCAAGAAGAGCTCATTGAGTGCCTAAAAGTCATCTTAAAAGAGGAAGTCTCTCACGTTTATAAAGGCGATAAATGGTTTAAATTTGCCTGCAAAAAAGAGGGCGTCGATGAGAAAAGCTACTTTGATATCATCTTAAATTTATATCCAAATTCATTTAAAAGCATTAGAGAGATCAACGAAAAAGACCGCTTAAAGGCTGGTTTTAGCGAGGAAGAGCTTAATTGGATAAAGAATTTCTCAAAGGAGAGATCATGAGCAAAATTTACTTTATAAGGCACGCAAAAGCAGTTGATGAGAACAAAGACGGCGCAAAAGACGCTTCAAGAGAGCTTAGCCCAAAAGGCAAAGAGGATGCTAAATTTATGGCTAGCAGGCTAAAAATGTATGATGTGATGCCAGGAGCTATCTTTTCAAGTAGCGCTAAAAGAAGCGAGCAAACAGCAAAAATCATCGCTAAAACTTTAAAATTTAAAGAAAAATCCATAGAGATAAAAGACGAGCTTTATGACATAAGTTTTGAAGATCTTTTGGAGTTTGTAAGAAATTTAGACAAAAATTTAGATGAAATTTTCATCATCACGCACAATCCCAGCATAACAGAAATTTGCGAGTATCTAAGTGACTCATCGATCGATAATATCCCAACTTCTGGAATTTTTTGTATAGAGTTTGAGTGTAAATTTAAAGAGCTAAAAGAGGGCAGTACAAAAGCTCTGTTTTTTGACCACCCAAAGAAACATCAGAGATAAGTTTTAGAAAAAATCGCAAATTTATCTATTGTGATCTGATTAGTTTTTAAAATTTAACCATTTTAAAATCAACCATAATTGCAATGTCAAAATATGACAAAAGGTAAAATGCAAGATATTTTATATATTTTGTATTGAAAACTGTAATTTTCAAATTGATATTTTAAAATTTTGATTCTGCTCTTTTCAAAGTTTTAAATGGCTAGATTTGGCTGGGTTTTGCATTTTATCTTTTGTGTGATCTAAATTTATCCATTAAATTTAGCGTAAAAAAATTTGTAATAAAATGAGTTAAATTTTACACTTTTCAAAAATTGTGAAATTTACATTTATCTTATACGTAACTTAAAATTTGATCTACCCTATTTTGAAAATGTGAGCAAAAGCTATATTTGGAGTTTGTTGTTCTTGCTTTTAAACGCAGAGCACTAACCTTGCAAAAACTGCGATAAATGTACATAAAGCGCTCGCTCAAGAATTAAATTTTATCGTCAAAAAGCGTGTGGATATCTAGTGTGAAGTTTTTGGGCATAAAGATCGGTGAGTCTAAAATTTTAAGCACGCCGTCATCAAATGAGAGAAATTCCACTACTCTTTTGCGCCTATTATCAGTTTTTATGCTCATATCGGCTAGGCGAAGTATCTTTACGATCTGCATTTTATCTGCCATCCATTCACAAAAAGCAAAAAATTTAGAGTCCTTTGAAAACAAAAAGCAAGCAGTCGCTCTCTCGCTAAGTAAAATTTGATGGGTGCTGCCATCTTTAACTAAATTTTGATTCACTGATGATATTTTTGTGTGGTTTGAAAGCTCATTTTTTAAATTTGGATAGTGCTCGCTATTTATAAAAAGTCGTAGCTCGCCAATGGTTGGAGCGCCCATGGCGACCTCGCAGCCTTCAAATTTGGCGCTAAATTTGCCATCCTTGCTGCATGCGTTTGCCTCGTAGTCCCAAGCTGAGCTCATAAATTTACCTATTAAATTTACCAGCCATCGCTTTATAGATATTTAGCTCATCTTGTAAAAGTGTGTATTTTGCTTTTAAAAGCCCTATTTTAGCCTCTAGCTCGCTATTTTTAGCCTCTAAAAACTGCTTTAGCTCAACCTTGCCGTAAGAGTATTTTAGCTCGTAAATTTTTGAAATTTCCTCGTAGTTTTTTATCTGCTCTTGGTAGTTTGTAAGTAGCGCTTCGTCGGATAAATAGCCTTTGTAAAATGCGTCTATCTCGTTTAATGCGCTATTTAGAGTGCTTATGTAGTTTAGCTTTGCAAGCTCGAAATTTGCCTCGCTAACCTTTAAATTTGACTTTAGCTTGTAGTAGTTTAAAAATGGTAAATTTAGAGCGATGTTGCCATTTAGAAATTTTAGACTAAAGGCTTCCTCTTTTTTGTCGGTGCTGCTTTTGAGGCTAGCTCCTAGCGTGATGCTTGGATAAAACTCTTTTTGGCTCGCTTTGTAGTTTAAGATGCCCTCTTCTATGCGGTAAATGGCCGCTCTTAGATCAGGTCGGTTTGCTATGGTGCTTGTTGGCACATCCAGATCAACACCCACTCTTTTAACTGGACTTAACGTGAGAGCTTCAAATTTAAGCTCAAATTCTGGCCTCTCATTTAGCAAAATCCTAAGCGTTTTTTTAACATTCACAAGCTCTTTTTTGGCACTTTCTATCTTATTTTGAGCGTTTAAAAGCTGTGAGTTTATCTGTTTTGGGCTTAACGCTTCCTCTTTGCCAAGCTCAAATTTCAGCCCAACTATCTTATTTAGCTCATTATAAATTTCTAAAATTTGCTCATAAGTTTTTATGCTCTCGTTTAGATATAAAATTTGAAAATAAGCGTCTGCCACGGAGTTTATGACGCTTAGTTTGCTAGCTTCCAGATCAAATTTGCTAGCATCTGCCTCAAACATTGCCGCGTCTTTGCTATTTGCTAGCTTTTGCCAAAGGTCAAGCTCGTAGCTAAGCCCTATGCTTGAGCCAAAACTTCTACTAGAAGCGCCACCCTCTTTTATATTTTTGCTACTTGATGCCTCGATGCCAGCGTTAAAGCTTGGAATTAAATTTGCCTGCAAAACGCCAGCTTGAGCGAGCGCTTTATTTACATTTATCGCTGCTTTTGCTAAGTCGGCGTTGTTTTTTAGAGCCATATCCACAAGCTCATCAAGGTAGCTTTGATGATACTGCTTCCACCAAGAGGTGTTTAAATTTAGGTCGCTACTGGCGTTATCTTCAAGTAAAATTTGCTTGTAGTTTTCATCTATATTTTTAACAGCGCAGCCGCTTAAAACGAGCACCAATGCTAGGCTTAGAAATTTCATATTACTCCCTTGAAAGCGCATCTATTGGATTTAGTTTTGAGGCATTTTTGGCAGGCATGTAGCCAAAGATGATGCCAATCGCCATTGATGTGACAAGTGCAAGCACGATCGAGCCGTTTGAAAAGATCATGCTAAAGCCGTTTAAGAAGTTGTTAAAGATGTAGCCGATAGCGTAGGATAGGACTATGCCTATGGCTCCGCCTATTAGGCAAAGTAGCACCGCCTCTATCAAAAACTGCTGTAAGATGTTGCTCTGTCTGGCTCCAATCGCCATTTTTATGCCTATCTCTTTGGTGCGTTCGGTGACCGAGACTAGCATGATGTTCATGACGCCTATGCCGCCAACTACGAGCGAGACTACGGCGATACTTGAGATGAGAAGGCGCATGGTCGAGATGGTCTCTTCGATCGTTTGCTTGATGCTGTCTGAGTTTCTTGTAAAAAAGTCCTTTTTGCCGTGCTTGATCTCTAAAAGCTCGGTTAGTGTTTTTTCGGCGATTTGCGCATTGACGCCCTCATTTACTTTGGCGGTGACCGAGCTTATAAATTTATCTCCAGTGACCTTGTTTAGCACGGTCGTGTATGGAGCGTAAATTTTAAGCGTGCTTGAATCGCCCATCTTAAAATCATCCTTTTGCAAAACGCCGATAATGCGAAGTGGCTTTTTATTAAAAAGTATGATCTTGCCGATAGGATCTTCGTTTTTAAAGATGCTATTTTTGGTGTTTTGATCGATTAGTGCGACTGAATCTGAGTTTAAAACCTCGTCATCATCGTAAATTCTGCCCTCTTCTAGCTTTAGCCCATTTACGTCAAAGCTCCCTACTCCACCGCCTTTTAAGCTCGCACTTAGCGAGATATTTTCATAAGTTAGCACGCCTGAGGTGCTTGTATTTGGCGTGACTGAGTCTAAAAAGGACTGCTTAGCAAGCATGTTTGCATCGCTTATGGAGAGCGTTTTTACCTTGCCTGAGAGCATATCGCCAAAGCCTTTACCAGGCATGATATCGATCGTGTTTGTGCCGATCTTTCTGATACCAGCTAAAATTTGCTCCTGCGAGCCTTTGCCAAGGGCTACGACGCTAATTACCGCTGTAATGCCAATTATAATGCCAAGCATCGTTAAAAGCGATCTTAGTTTGTGCGCTAGCATCGCATTTACCGACATTTTAAAGCTCTCTATGAGCTGGTCTTTATAGTAGGTAAATTTGCTCTTTTCTGGCTGAGTTTGCTTTTTGGCCTCAAAAATTTCACTATTTTTTACATTATCACTTACGATGTTACCATCTTTTATCTCGATCACTCTACTCGCATACTCTGCGATCTTTGGGTCGTGCGTGACGATGATAATGGTGTGGCCTTTTTTGTAAAGATCAACTAAAATTTCCATCACCCTTAACCCACTTTTGCTATCAAGCGCGCCAGTTGGCTCATCAGCCAAGATGATCTCGCCGCCATTCATAAGCGCCCTTGCTATGGAGACCCTTTGCTGTTGTCCGCCTGAGAGTTTATTTGGTAAATTTTTCGCTTTTTCGCTAAGTCCAAGCGAGCCAAGAAGCTCATTAGCTCTTTTCTCTCGCTCGCTCTTGTTTGCACCTGCGTAGATGCTTGGCAGCGCCACATTTTCAAGAGCATTCATCGTGCTAAGCAGGTTATATCTTTGAAAGATAAAGCCAAATTTATCTCGTCTAAGTTTAGCAAGTGCGTCGCTATCAAATTTTGATATGTCTTTGCCATCAAGCAGATACTGCCCACCACTTGGGCTATCAAGGCAGCCAAGGATGTTCATCAGGGTTGATTTGCCAGAGCCAGACTGACCGATGATGGCTATAAACTCACCCTTTTTTATCTCTAAATTTATGCCATGCAGGATCTCTATCTCATTGTCGCCTAGCTTAAAGCTTTTAGTGATGTTTTTTAGGCTTATCACTTAAAACTTCTTATGTTCTTTTGCGATCATCTTAGCGATCTCGCTTGATGAGCCTTGAGATGTGATGATCTCATCGCCTTCGTTTATACCGCTGATGATCTGTGTATCGAGATTGTCTTTTATGCCAGTTTTGACCGCTGTTTTTACTGGCTTGCCATCTTTTAGCAGATAGACAAAAGTGCCGTTTTCATCTTTTTTGATGCCGATGCTTGGTACGATGATGGCGTCCTCGACGTTTGCTATTAAAAGCTCATTTTGTGTGGTCATGCCTATTCTTAAAATACCATCTTTATTATCAACGATGCTTTGCGCGTAGTAATAAACCGCCGAGCTGCTGCTTGAGCTACTTGAGTATGAAGACTTACTGCTGCTACTTGAGCCGTAGCTACCATCACTTAGTGTGGTAAGCCCCGGGTCGATCGAGCTAACAGTCGTTTGAAATTTCTTCGTTGGCTCAGAGAGGATCGAGTACTCAACAGGCGTGCCGACTTTGATCTTGGTGATGTCGCCTTCTGCTATTTGCATCTTCATCTTTACATGGCTAAGATTAGCGATATTTACGATAGTTGGCGTAGTTTGGTTGGCATTTACAGTCTGACCCTCCTCAACTTGCACGCTTACAACAGTGCCGTCTCTTGGAGCGGTGATCTTTGTGTAGCCTAAATTTATCTTAGCGGTGCTTAGCTCGATATTTGTCTGCTTGATCTGCGCTTCAAGCTCTTTTATCTTTGCGCTATTTGCACTATATGTGTTTTTTGCGCTTTCAAATTCTTGCTTTGAGGTGGCGTTTTTAGAAAAGAGCGCATTTTCTCTATCAAACTGCGTTTTAGCGATATTTAGAGCCACTTTTGCACTTTCAAGCTGGGCTTTGTAGATAGCAAGCTGAGCCTCTTTATTGTCTATGCTATTTTGCTGGGTCGAGCTATCGATACTTGCGATCATATCGCCCTTTTTTACCTGATCTCCAAGCTTAACATATAGCTTTTTTATCTGACCGCTCACCTGAGCTCCCACGTCGATTAGCTCGGTAGCGAAAATTTCTCCAGTTGCATCGACTTTCTTGCTAAATGAGCCCTTCTTTGCCTTTTTGGTGATAAACTCCACCTCTTCTTCTTTTACCTTGAAAAATTTATCATAGACGAAGTATCCGCCAACGCCTAAAATAAGCAGGATTATTAAAATTTTAGATTTTTTCATCGCTTCTCTTTGTAAAAAATTGGTAAATTCTACTTCACAAGAGTAAATACTCTTTAAGCCTCCTCTTTTGCCATGCCAGCCTCTATCAAAAACCTACTTGGCTGATAATTCACCTTTTTTATCTTGTCGTATTTTGCATAACTTAGATATAGCTCGTCTTTTGCCCTTGTTACTGCGACATAAAAGAGCCGCCTCTCCTCTTCTAGGCTGCCGCCCATGCTCATTAGCTTTAAATTTGGAAAGCGGTTTTGCGCGAGATCGACGATAAAAACTTGGTCAAATTCAAGCCCCTTGCTCGCATGCACGCTAAGCAAGCTAACGCCCTGCCCTTCGCTCATCTCGTTGCTTCCAAGGGCTAAGAAGTTATAAAATTTACTGATATCTTGATATTTTTTAGCTAGCTCGCTTAGCACCACGCTCTTTGCCATTATGCGCTCTTTGACCTCTTCTTTGAGCGCTAGATCGACGTTGCCGTTTTTTAGAGTTGCCCTTTTTGTGCTGATGTTTTCGACGATTAACGAGTAAATTTTGCTAGTTTTTATCTCATTTATCATCGTGGCTGGCTTTGAGATATTTCTCATGCCTCGTAAAAAGTTGTAAATTTCATATAAAAACTGCGCCCCACTCTCACTTAGCTTTTGTAGTTTTAGCACAGGGTGGCCTAGAAATTTATCGCTAAAGCCAAGCTTAGAAAACCTTGAAACTTCGGCAAATTCATCAAGGTCGTCAAAAAGGCCAAGCTGGTAGTTTCGCCTTTTATTTGATGAGATATTTACGCTCTCATCTGGCTCAAGGATCCCTTTTATCAAATTTCCATGCCCAAGCTTAAGAAGTGCGTCAAAAATTTCTTTGCTAACTGCGCTGCCAACGCCTTTTGCGTATTCGCAGATGTGGATAAATGCCATTATATCTTTTGGATTGACATAAATTCCCATGATGTCGATGAGCGCCTTGATCTCGCGGCTCTCAAAAAAGCTCACCCCGCCCTTTCGCTTTGAGCCGATGCCTCGCTCTTTTAGTGCGACCTCGATGCCGTCTGCTGATGAGTTATTTCTAAAAATTATGGCGATATTTTCTCTATTAAATGGCGAGAGCGAGATGATATCAGCGATATTTTGATACTGATCAAAAAGCTCGTTATAGACAAGCAGCCTTGGAGGCTTGAAATTCCCCTCGCGGCTAACTGTGAGGTGCTTTTCATAAAGCCTTGGATTGTTGTTTATCACCTTATTTGCAAGGGCAAGTATGCTTGAGCTTGAACGGTAATTTACATTTAAAGCGTAGATATTTGCGTTTGGGAAGCGATCTTTAAATGAGCCTATGATCTCGATATTTGCGCCGTTAAATGCGTAGATGCTCTGGTCAAAATCGCCAACGCAAAAGAGGCTCTTTGTCTTAAATGCGTCTATGAGACTGCCTTGAAGTGTGTTTGTATCTTGATACTCATCGATCAAAATTTCATCATAAGCTAAATTTGCCCCATTTTTTAGCTCATCACGCATTTTTATGAGAAGGTCGTTAAAATCAGCGTAAGAAAATTTAGCCTTTTCAGCCTCAAACTCCTCTAAAACATCTTCATAAATTTCAGCATAAACGCCCTGCTCTTCACTCTTATCGCTTATCCATTTGCCAAAAGTGGTGCCTTGTTCGCTGTTTTGAAAGAGCGAGTAAAGGTCGTATAGATAGGCTCCGCCGTAAGGCTTGACGTCGCTTAAATGGTAAAATTTACGTCTCTCAACAAGACTTTTTAAAAGCGTCTTTAGCTCGCTTGGCTGCTTTAGCGTGACGCCTTTATCAAGGCTTTTTAAAAGCGAAAATGAGACCGAGTGGAAGGTGCCTGCGGTGATTTTGGAGGTGATTTGTTTGTCAAAATACCTATTTAAGCGCTCTATCATTTCGCTGGCTGCTTTGTTGGTAAATGTTAGAAGCAAAATTTTCTCTGGCTTTACGCCTAAATTTAAAAGATGTGCTATGCGAGCGACAATTGTGCTAGTCTTGCCAGTGCCAGCTGAAGCGATGATGAGATTGTGTCCAAATGGCGCAGTTGCGGCGGTGTACTGTTCTTTGTTTAACCTAGATAAGGGCATTGTTTCCTCTTTTTTAAAAAGGACTAATTATAGCTACTTAAACTTTAACAGCTATAATCACGCCGATGAAAAAGTTTAAATTTCTAAAATTCCTTGCCCTATTTTTGGCTTTAATGGTCGCTATTTTTTTGATACTGGATCAAATTTATCCACTAAATTTAGACGCACTAAAAAAAGATGAAGCCAAAATTTTGCTTGATAAAAATGGAAACATTATAAATATGAAGCTTAGCAGCGACGGAATTTGGAGATTTCACGAGCAAAGCTTCCCAAACTCGCTAAAACAATGCGTCGTGCTCTTTGAAGATAGATACTTTTACTACCATTTTGGCGTAAATTTTGCCTCCATTTTTAGAGCCTTTTTTCACAACCTAAGAAGCGACAACCGCATAGGGGCCAGCACTATCACGATGCAAGTAGCTAGGATGCTGGAGCCTGGAGATCGAAGCTATAAAAATAAGATAAGAGAAATTTTTAGAGCATTTCAGCTTGAACTTCACTTTAGTAAGGATGAAATTTTAAATTTATACCTAAATTTAGCCCCGTATGGTGGCAATATCGAGGGTGCAAAGGCGGCAAGCTTCTTTTACTTTGGCAAGGAACTAAACGAGCTTAGCTACGCTCAGGCCGCACTTTTAAGCACAATACCCAAAAATCCTAATAAAAATAGGCTTGACCGCGTCTCAAACATAAATGCGCTAAAAAACAGGGTCATAAAGATGCTTTATAAGGCAAAGTTGATCGATCTAAGTGCGTTTAAAAGAGCGCAAGCTGAGCCATTTAAAAATGTAAGGATAAGAGCCGTAGTAAATGCAAATGATTATGCAAATGTCGCTTTTAAAAACCAAATTTCAAAGGCGAGTTTGGATCTAAATTTACAAAAAGATATGCTTAAAATTTTAAAAGATGTGATGTTTTCGCTAAAGGCTAAAAACGCAAATAACGCCGCAGCCGTGGTCATCGACAATAAAAAAATGAGCGTTGTTGCATTTATAGGCTCTCACGATGAGCGCGCACGCGACGGCAAAAACTCAGCCCTAAATATGAAGAGAAACACCGGCAGCACGCTAAAGCCTTTTATCTACTCTCTTGCGCTTGATAGCGGCCTTATCACGCCAAATTCGCAGCTAATCGATACGCAAATTTATGTAAATGAATATGTACCAAAGAACTTTAGTAACGACTTTTTGGGGCTTGTAAGCGCTAAAGACGCCCTAAATTTTAGCCTAAATATCCCAGTTATAAATTTAGACTTAAAGCTAAAAGACAACTCGCTTTATGAGCTGCTTGAAAAGGTAAATTTAGTTGATGAAAACAAGGAGTTTTACGGCTCTTCGATAGTTTTAGGCAGTGCTGAGATGAGCCTGCTTGATCTTGCACATCTTTATACGATATACGCAAATAATGGCATTTATAGGCCGCTTGAGTTTGCTGGGAAAAACTATAAAAATGAAGATAAAAACATAACCCTTATCTCGCCTCAAAGCGCCTATCTAACCGCCAAAATGATGAGCGAGGCCTCAAGATCATATCTAAAAAATGCTTGGCAATACGCGCAAAATACGCCAAAAATCGCCTTTAAAACAGGCACAAGTGCAAACTCACGCGATCTTTACGCCATAGGAGTTGATGAGGACTATACAATAGCCGTCTGGGTGGGCAACTTTAACGCTGAAAAAACTGACAAACTAACTGGGCTAAATGACGTCTCAAAGATCGTTTTTGATATGTTTAAACTTATCGCTCAAAAAAGAAATTTAAGCTTTATGAGCGAGCCAGAGGGCATTGAAAAAGTGCCAACCTGCCTTGATGCTTTTAGCTATGAAACGTGCAAAAAAACTGCGCTTGATGATAGGATAGTTGGAGTTAAACTACAAGATAAATGCGAGAGTTTAAGAGGCGAGGAGCTTGAGTTTTTGATAAAAAATAGCTTTTTAAACAAAGACGAAATTAAAAATAGCCCTTGCGCTGAAGTTTTTAAAGATAAAAAGCCAGTTTTTGCCTATCCATATAACGGCGAAGAGATCGTGACAGATGAAAATGTAACACAAATTATGCTAAAATGCTACGCGTTTTTAGGTGATGAAATTTACCTAAAAGTGGATGATTTGAACTTTTCTAAGATAGAAAATGCAAGTGAAAAAAGGCTAGATCTAACTCTTGACGAGCACACTTTAAAATGCCTTGATCAAAACTCAAATCAAAGTGAAATAACAATAAAACTAAGGAGATAAAATGCAGCAAAAAGCGCTACTTCTAGCACTTTTAGGAGCAGTAAATTTATATGCTTTAAGTCTAAATGGCAATGTCGAGGTGAAGTCGCCTTTAAGCGTGGAATTTGGGCTTGAAGATGATGTTAGCAAAAATCTCATAGGCACGCTAAGCGAGAAAAAGCTTATCTCGTGCGAGCCAGCACTAAGTGGCACGGTGAAATTTAACGCTCAAAGCCTTACGCTTTTTACAAAAGATATGCACGCAGGTGCTGAATACAGCTGTAAGTTAGAAAATGGTAGCAGCGCTAGCTTTGAGACGAAAGAATTTGCGCTTGAGAAGATAGAAAAGCTCTCTGATAGCAAATTTATCCTTAAATTTAATGACGAAGTTAGTGATGAGCTTGTAAAAAAAATAGCCGTAAAAGGTGCAAGCTTTAATGCCTTGCAGCTCTCTCAAAACAGCTTTGAGCTTGATCTTGATAAAAATATAAGCGAGCCTACTTTTGAGTTTGGAGAAAATTTTGAGAGTAAATTTGGCGCTAAACTTGCAGGCGATGGCGTGGTGAAATTTAGTGAGCAGGCAAGCAATGAGAGTGCAAGCATAAACACTGAGGCAAAAAGCTTTGAGATAGCTAAAATTTATCCGACAAGCCTTGATAACGGCATCTTGGCATTTAGAATTTATCTAAAAGAGTGGCTAAGCGATGATAATAATCTAAAGAAATTTATAAAGATAAAAGGCGTAAAAAGCTTTAGCATAAGCGACGTGGCATATAAAAATGACGAAGAAAATGGCGCGCCAAATTCTGAGCTTGAGGGGTATGATTATTACATCGATATCACAAGCGATGAGTTTAAACCGCAAAATAGCTACGAGATCACAATAAAACCGGGCTTTGGAGACGATAGAAATGTCGTAAGAGAGGCCAAAACCTACGAGGTGGTCGCTAGCAACTTCACTCCATTTGCAAATTTCACAAACGAAGAGCCATATATCTCAAGCGTAGGCGAGATCGGCATCAGAAGTGCAAATTTACCTGAGCTAAATGTAAGCGTTGAAAAGTTAAGCGATCAAAATTTTAGATACTTTTTAAATTTCAACGACAATAGCGAAGATCTAAGCAACTTTAGCTCAAAAGTAGCAAGCAAAAGCTACAAGCTAGAGGGTGCGTTAAACGAAATTTCGCTAAATAAGATCAAGCTTGACTTTGCAGGAGCAGGAGATGGCGTCTATAAGATAAGCTTAAACTACGGCAAAGACAAGAGCGTCTCAAAGGTCGTCTATCTAAGCGATATCGCCATAAATGCAAAGCTTGGCAAGGATGAAATTTTCGTCTTTGCAAACCGCCTTGGCGAAAATACAATGCTACCAAACGCAAATGTAAAAATTTATGGCAAAAGAAACGAAGAGATCGCAGTTGGCGCTACAAATGATGTTGGCGTCTTTAAATTTAACAAAAAAGATATCTACAAAGAGATCTCATCGATCGTCGTCTCACTTGGCAAGGAGCAAAATTTCCTCATTATAAAAGATGGCGAAGCGCTAAATGAGGCAAAGCTCATCAGTCAAAATCCAAGCGAGAGCATCGATGCTTACACGCATTTTGCCTCAAATATCATAAGACCAAACGAGAGCTTAAAAGGAGCAATTTATCTAAGAGATAGGGACTTTAACCCGCTTAAAAATATGCCAGTTAAGATCAAATTTATCGATCCACAAGGCAAAAGTAGCGCCCAGATCACGCAAAATACAAATGATGTTGGCATGATAAATTTCGAAAAAGAAATTTTAAGCGATCTAAGCGGTAGATTTAACATGCAGATAATCTACGCTAGCAAAGTGGTAGCGAGTGTGCCATTTTACGTCGAGAGCTTCGTGCCAAACAAGATAAAAAATGACATAGCCATAGACGCGGATAAATTCTTTGCAAACGAGCTAGTAAAGGTAAATTTGACAAGCAGCTATCTCTTTGGCGGAGCAGCTAGCGACCTAGCTGGCAGTATGCAGGTTAGCTTCTTTGATGATGAGTATAAAAATAGCGAATTTAAAGAGTATAAATTTAAAAATGACACCCTAAAAGCAGCTGCTTATCCAAGCATAGAAAATGATCTAACTCTTTCAAAAGATGGCAAATCAAGCCAGATGATAGATCTTAGTTTTAACACCAAAAACGCACCTTCAATAATAAAAGGCGTCATAAATTTCAATGTAAATGATGATGGCAAAAACGTAAGTGACGCAAAAAGCTTTACGCTCTATCCTTATAAAGATATGGTTGGTATCGCTGCTAGCACGGCATTTGCTGATCCAAACGAAGATGTAAAGATAAGAACAGTCGTCGTTGATATGCCAAGCCAAAAGGCAGTGAAGTCAAATTTGAAATTTGATATAAAACGTGTCACATGGCAGTATCAAAGGGACGCAAATGGCTATATAAAATGGATCCAAACGCTTGAAGACGTGGATAGTTTTTATAAAAATAGTGGCGAGTTTAGCTATAAATTTACGCAAAGTGGCTCATACGTCATCACTGCTGCAAATTTAGTAAGTGGCGCGAGCACGAGCCTAGACATCGATGTGAGCGGCTACAACTACTCAACTCTAGCGCCTACAAAAGAGCTTAGCAAGTCTCAGATAAAGCTAAACAAAAGCGTCTATAAAAAAGGCGACGAACTAAGCGCAGACATAAGCTCAGCGATAAAAGAAGGCATCGCGCTTATCACGCTTGAGGACGCAGGGGTTAAAGCCTATAAAGTCGTCAAGATCAAAAACAACTCAGCAAACGTTAAATTTAAGCTAGACTTTGACTTTAATGGCCTTTACGTGAGTGCAAATATCTACCGCATGACTGACGCTGGGCTAACTCCGTTTAGAACCTACGGCAAGGTCTATGCAAACGGCGATAAATCTTCAAGAAAGATAGAGCTTAGCTTAGAAGCGCCAAAAAGCGCAAAGAGCGATGAAAATATCAAAATTTCACTAAAAACAAAGCCAAAAGCTTATCTGAATTTATTTATCACAGATGTTGGCGTGCTTGATATCACATCGCAAAAACCAGCCGATCCGCTTAAGTTTTTTGACAAAATTTTACCTGATGGTGTCTTTGACTACGACATTTATAATATGCTTACAAACTACAAGGTCGAGGGCAAAACGCTAAGCTTTGGCGGTGATGCCGCGGCGATGGCTGTGGCGGCAAAAATGGCAAAGCATGCAAGCCCAGTTGATAGCAAAAATGTAAAAACTTATGCAAATTTAGTGAGCCTTCAAGCAGACGACAAAGGCGAAATTTCATACGAGTTTAAAACGCCAAATGGCTTTAACGGCGCCATTAGAGTAGATGCTGTGGCAAATGACGCAACTGCAATGAACGCCGTAAATAGCGAGATAAAAGTAAAAGATGATGTGATCATTAAGCCAAGTGCTTTGATATATCTTTTAAAAGGCGATGAATTAAGCGCAAACTTAAGGCTTATAAATACGACAAATGCCGACAAAAACCTTACTATAAATGTAGCATCAAGTAAAAATTTAAACATCAAAACGCAAGAAAAAGCCAACCTTAAGCCGCTTGAAAATAAGGCATTTGTGCTTAAAATTTCAGCCCTTGAAACAGGTGCTGGCGAATACAATGTCACAATAAGTGACAAAAATGGCTCAAAAACGCTTCAAAATTTACTTGACGTCGTTAGCCCTTATACGATCAGCACCTACGCAAAGAGCAGCGTCTTTGACAAAGAGAGTAAAATTTCACTCCCAAAAGGCTATCACGATGTAAGCGTTGATGCATCAAGCTCGGTCTCAAGCGTGCTTTTAGCAGCTTCAAAGAATTTAGTAGAATATCCTTACGGATGTGCGGAGCAAAGGAGCTCAAGACTGCTTGCGCTTTTAAATTTAAAACCAAAAGATGAGCTTGAAAAAGGGGATCAAAAGAGATTTATCGCAAGCGGCATAGATGAGCTAGTCAAGATGCAAAAGCCAGACGGCAGTTTTGGCTACTGGAGCGATCTAGGCGAGACAAATGCATTTGCAAGCATCTTTGCAACAGACGTACTTCTTGACCTTAGTGAGGCAGGATATGAGGTAAGCAAAGGCGTCAAACAAAATGCTCTAAATTCGCTCTTAAAATATGCAAACAACGACCTTGAAGCACTTTACGCACTTTATGTAAGCTCACGTGCAAGTATGGCTGACAGATCAATCTTAAATAAAATTTATGACGACAAAGCCTACAACAAAACAGCACTAAGTAAATACCTAATGGCAGCAGCTCTAAAACTAAACGGACTAAATGACGAGGCAAAGGTCGCACTAAAAGATATCAAAAATGCTAAAACAAGCGAAGAAAATGCCTCTGATTTTAGCTCAAAAGTAAGAGATAACGCCTTTATCTTATACTTGCACGCAAAATACTTTGAGAAAAACGACTACTCAGACGACCTTGCAAATTTCTTGATAGTAAATTTAAATGAGCTAAGCTCAACGCAGGAGCGTGCATTTACGCTAAGAGCGCTAAACGCCTACTTTGGCAAAGATAGTGGCGAGAAAAATAATAAATTTAAGCTTAGCTACAACGGCGAAAGTAAAGAATTTGACGGTCTTTTAAGCACGTCATTTACTACAAAAAATGGCGAATTTAGCATCACTCCACTAGGCTCAAATAAGCTTTATGCGACTATCTTAAGCTACGCTTACTTACCGCTTGAGATCAAACATAAGATCGAGCCAAAAGAGCTTGACATCTACCGCGTTTTTGTCGATGAAAAAGGCAAAGAGCTGGGTCTTGACAGCCTAAAAGTAAATGACGTCATCTACTCAAAAGTAGTGATAAACTCAAAAACAATGGTTAAAAATGGCGTTATAAACGAGATTGTAAGTAGCTGCTTTGAGCCGATAAATGAAAATTTAAGCAACTTTAGCAAGAACTTAAAAAACAGCTTGCAAGTTGAGTATAAAAGCGTAAAAGATGACCGCGTGCTAAGCTTTTACACGCTAAGTGGTGACGAAAAAGACGCCGTGCTTTACACGCCTTATCGCGTAAGACTTGGTGGCAAATGCTCGCTTGGTGCAGTCACAACTGAAAATATGTATAACGAAAGACAAAACGACTACGACCTAGCCCAGCGAAGCTTTACTGTCAAATAGCCATTTAAACTCCGGGGCGTTTAACCGCCCCAAGCCCATATTTCCCCACTTTTGCAAAGATTTTTTTAAACAAATTTTAGATAACATTAAGCATTTTTTAAACGAAAGAGGATACAAACAGTGGCAGAATTTTACAATGCAAAAGAGATAGAAGATAAATTTTATAAAATTTGGGAAGAACGTGGATACTTCGAAATAGACGCAAACAAAGATATCCAAAAAGATGGACGTAAATTTTGCATTATGATGCCACCTCCAAACGTGACTGGCTCGCTTCACATCGGACACGCCCTAACCTTCACACTTCAAGATATCATGACTCGCTACAAGAGGATGGACGGCTACAAGACACTTTGGCAGCCAGGCCTCGACCACGCTGGTATCGCTACTCAAAACGTCGTTGAAAAACAGCTTTTGGCTCAAGGGATCAAAAAAGAAGAGCTTGGCCGTGAGAAATTTGTAGAAAAAGTGTGGGAGTGGAAGGAAAAAAGTGGCGGCATGATAGTCCATCAGATGCGAAAACTTGGCATCACTCCGGCTTGGTCACGTCAGAGATTTACTATGGATGAGGGCTTAAGAAAAGCTGTGAAAAAAGCCTTTGTAAATTTATACGACAAAGGGCTAATAGTCCAGAAAAACTACATGATAAACTGGTGTACGCATGATGGCGCACTCTCTGACATCGAGGTCGAACATAAAGAAAACAAAGGTAAGCTTTATCATTTGAGATACTACTTTGCAGATGGACAAAATTTAGAAAACTATCAAGCAGAAGTATCACATGATGAATTTGCTGGTTGCGATGCGAGTTCGAATGAAGCGCACTCTTCGTGCATTGCAGTGAAGAACGAGCAGCAGTCTCCAGCAAAGGCACATGCGAGACAAGGCGCTTATGTCGTAGTTGCTACTACCAGACCTGAAACATACTTCGGCGATACGGCGGTAATGGTAAATCCAAACGACGAGCGCTATAAAAACTTAATCGGCAAAAAAGTGGTGCTACCTATCATAAATAGAGAGATCGAGATCATCGCAGACGAGCACGTTGATATGGAGTTTGGAACAGGTCTTGTTAAGGTCACACCTGCGCACGATCAAAACGACTACGAAGTCGGCAAAAAACACAACCTTGAGTTTATTACCGTGTTTGACGAAAAGGGCATTTTAAACGACAAGTGCGATAAATTTGCAGGACTTGAGAGGCTTGAGGCTAGAGATATCGTAGTAGCCGAGCTTGAAAAACTTGGCAATGTTGAAAAGATAGAAGACTACGAAAACCAAGTGGGATACTGCTACCGCTGCAAAAACGTCGTCGAGCCATACATCTCAAAGCAGTGGTTTGTAAAAAAAGAGATCGCAGATGAAGCGATACAAAAGGTCTCAGAGGGCCTTGCTAAATTTTACCCGCCGCACTGGATAAACAGCTTTAACGCGTGGATGAGAGAGCTAAGAGACTGGTGTATCTCACGTCAGCTTTGGTGGGGACATCAAATTCCAGTATTTTACTGCGATGATTGCGGTTATATGTGGGCTGACGAGGGAGAGCCATGCGAGTGCAAAAAGTGCAAAAGTAAAAACATCCACCAAGACCCAGACGTGCTAGATACGTGGTTTAGCTCTGGTCTTTGGCCATTTAGCACGCTTGGCTGGGGCAATGAAAATGAGCTAAAAAATGAAAAATGGTTTGAAGGCGACTTGGCTGAGTTTTATCCAAACAACCTACTAATCACTGGCTTTGATATATTATTTTTCTGGGTTGCTAGGATGATGTTTCAGGGTGAAAATGCTCTTGGCAAGCTGCCATTTGACGACATCTACCTGCACGCACTTGTAAAAGATGAGTTTGGCAGAAAGATGAGCAAAAGTCTTGGCAACGTCATCGACCCGCTTGATAGCATAAATGAGTATAGTGCTGATATCTTGCGCTTTACGCTAACACTTTTAGCCGTTCAAGGACGCGACATCAAGCTAAGTGACGCTAAGATGAAGCAGGTAAGAAATTTCACCAACAAGCTTTATAACGCGAGCAAATATCTCATGCTAAATGAGAGTAAATTTGCAAATTTAGAGGATATCAAGCTTCAAACAAAGCTTGGAATTTATATGAATAGCCGCTTTAACGAGTGCGTGAGAGAGGTGCGCGAAAACATCGACGCCTACCGCTTTAATGACGCTGCAAACACACTTTATAAATTCCTTTGGGACGAGTTTTGCGACTGGGGCATCGAGCTTAGCAAGGCTGACAAAGCGAGCGTAAAAGAGCTTGGAAGCATATTTAAAGAGGCGATGAAGCTACTAAATCCTTTCATGCCATTTCTCTCAGAGTATCTATTTCAAGAGCTTAGCGGCACACAGCTTGAAAATGCAAAATCGATAATGGTAATGAGCTATCCAGAGATAAAAGAGCGAAATTTAGAGGTTGAGAAGAAATTTGAGCTAGTTATCGAAGCGATCGTGGCTATACGCCGTGCAAAAGCGACCATAGATCTTGGCAACTCAAAGATCGCAAAAGCCTTTGTTAAATTTAACGAAAAAATCGATCTTGACGAAGTAAAAGAGTATATCAAGCTGCTTGCAAAATGCGAAGAGATCGGCTTTGTAGATGAGAAAATCGAAAATTCAATAAGAGACGTGAGCGAAAATTTAGAGGCATTTGTCCCACTTGAAGGGCTTGATATGAGCGGTATCATCACAAGGCTAAGGTCTCAAAAGACAAAGCTTGAAAAAGAGATAGCCAAACTCTCAGGCATGCTAAATAACCAAAATTTCGTGGCAAACGCACCAAAAGAGGTCATAGAGACAAACAAAGAGGCTTTGCAGAGCGCTGAGGCTAAATTTAAAAAAGTATGCGAAGAGCTAGAAGCTCTTGGAGAAAAATAGTGATAAAAATAGAGAAATTAAGCAAATTTTATGGTGATACGCAGATCCTTTTTGATGTAAATTTAGAGGTTAAAAAGGGTGAAATTTTTGCTATCGTGGGACACAGCGGTGCTGGTAAATCAACGCTTTTAAGGTGCATAAATGGGCTTGAGAGCTATCAAGGTGGCAGCCTAAAAGTCTTTGATCAAGAGATAAAAAATTTAGATGAAATGCAACAAAGACATTTAAGACGAGATGTTGGGATGATATTTCAGCATTTTGCCTTGATGGCTAGAAAAAACGTCTTTGAAAACGTCGCTACTCCGCTTAAATTTTGGGGTTACAAAAGCGATGAAACTGAAAAAAGAGTGAGAGAGCTTTTAAATTTAGTCGGTCTTGAAAGCAAGGCAAAAAGCTATCCAAGCGAGCTAAGTGGCGGTCAAAAACAGCGTGTTGCTATCGCTAGAGCACTTGCTTTAAATCCTAAAATTTTACTAAGCGACGAGGCAACTTCGGCTCTTGATCCAAACACGACAAATCAAATTTTAGAGCTGCTTGAAAAGATAAACAAAGAGCTAGAGATCAGCGTCGTCATCGTCACGCACGAGATGGAGGTGGTAAAATCGATCGCAAAACGCGCGATCTTGCTAGAAGGCGGCAAGATCATAGGCTCTGGAAGTATCGAAGAGCTATTTTTAAAGCCAGATGAGAAGATGAAAGAGTTTTTGGGCGAAGTTGAAATTTTGCCAAGCACTGGCACAAATATCAGGCTATTTTTCCCAAAAGAAGTGGCTCAAAACAGCGTGATCACACACATGGCAAGAAGCCTAAATATCGACTTTAACATAGTCTGGGGCAAGCTTGAAAAGCTAAATGACAACGTCCTTGGCTCGCTTGTCATAAACATAGACGAAAAAGATAAAGAAAACGTGCTTAACTATATCAAGCAAAGTGGCGTTTTGTGGGAGGTTGCTTGATGTTTGGTATTGATTTTTCTAAATTTCCAGATGTTTTTTCTAGGATACTTTTGCCAGCTATCGGCGAGACGCTGTATATGAGCATAGTCTCTACCCTGCTCGCCTTTGTCATAGGCCTCATACCTGCGGTTTTGCTCATCCTTTCAGACAAAGACGGACTAAAGCCAAACAAGCAGCTTTATTTTGTACTTGATATCGTTATAAACGTGCTTAGAAGCTTTCCGTTTATCATTTTGATCATCGTGCTCTTTCCGGTCACAAAAATGATCGTAGGCACAAGTATCGGCACCACAGCTGCGATCGTTCCGCTAACTATTGGCGCGGCTCCGTTTGTGGCAAGGCTCATTGAAAATGCCCTAAAAGAGGTTGATAAAGGCATCATCGAAGCTGCTCAAAGCTTTGGTAGCTCGAAATTTCAGATCATCTTTCGCGTGATGTTTGTAGAAGCACTTCCTGGTATCATCTCGGCATTTACGCTAACGCTTATCGTAAATATCGGCTTTTCAGCGATGGCTGGCGCAGTTGGCGGTGGCGGACTAGGATCTGTTGCTATAAACTACGGATACCAAAGATTTCGCCCAGATATCATGCTCTATACCGTGGTTATTCTTATCATTATGGTTCAAATTTTCCAAGTTTTAGGCAACTATCTCTATAAAATTTCAAAAAAATGATTTTAAAAACATTGCAAATGCTAATGCTACACATAAGATAAAAGCGATAAAAATTGCCATAAATTTTGGCTTAAAAAACCTATTAAGAAGTATGATTTCCGGCAGGCTAACCCCTGCCGCCGTTATTACAAACGCTCCAAATGCGGTCGCACTAGCACCCGAGGCAAGAAGTGCTAAGCCAATTGGCACTAGCGATTCTACTCTAACATAGAGTAAAATTCCAAATAATGCCGAAATAAGTATCGAGGCGATGTCACTAGAACCAAGGTAGTTTGAGATAAGCTTTTGCGGAACAAATCCGTGTATAGCGGCACCGATAAACATCGCAAGCAGTATGTAATAAAATAGTTTTTTATACTCTTTTACCGAGTTTAAAAGCGCCATTTTGTAAATATTTTTACTATTTTTTATATCCTTGCAAGAGCAAACTTGTGTCTGATTAACGGGTGTAAAAACAAAGCCTTTAGTTGGATTGTATGGGCTAAATTTTGGTTTTAAAAAATCATCTTTTAAAAATAGATTTTGATCTGCTTTTGATAACAAAAGACCAAAAGCAAGCGATGAGATAAAAATGACCGTAAAATAAATAATGCTAAATTTAAACCCAAAACTCATAAAAAGAAGCGTTAAAATTACAGGATTAACAAGCGGAGAGCTTAACAAAAATACGCTACTAACGCCAAGTGATACGCCGCTTTTTAAAAACCCATTTAAAAGCGGTATAGTAGAGCATGAACAAAACGGCGTAATAGCGCCAACCAAAAACGCCTTGATAAAGCTTGAAATTTTTGTGCTTATAAGGTGCTTTTTGAGTTTTTGACTAAATTTTTCAGATACGATAAATACCAAAAAAGAGACACAAAAAAATAGTAGTGAAATCTCTGTAAAATAAAGTATGAAAAATTTGATAAACTCAAATATATTGTGTTGATTAAAAAGATCGAGCATTTTTTTACCTTTAAATTTTTTATATGATTATATACTAATATAGGAATATAGTCAAGTATAAATTTAGCTCTTTTAAGTTAAAATCATAAAAAAGGTATAAAAATGCAATATGTTGATATTCTTGCGCTAAAAAGCGAATTTATGAGAGTTTTGGCCCATCCTGTTAGGATCGGGATAGTTGAGGTTTTAGGTGATAAAAAGATGAGCGTAGGTGAAATTTGCGAGCTTTTAAATAAAGAACAAGCAACGGTTTCAAAGCATCTTGGGGTATTAAAAAATGGGGGAATTTTAAAAAGCGAGAAGTCCGGACTTAATGTTTTTTACTCGGTTGATATTTGCTGTTTGCCAAATTTTTTGGAATGTTTAAAAAATATTTTAGAGGAAAAAGCAGCCAAAAACTCAAAAAATGCAAGAGGTGTCATAAAAAGTCTAAGATAAATTTCTAAAATTTATTTTTTTTTAAAGTTTATTTATTTAGAATGCGCGAAATTAATTTAACCGAAAGGATCTAAAATGAAATCAGATATGTGCCAGATGTGCCGCCTACTAAAAAACGCGTCGTCGAAAGACTAATCTCTAAGCACAGAATTTCTTTTTAAGTGCTTAGAACTAGCTTAAGCGCTTAAAAAGAAATTTAACCTTCTAGTTTAAATTTATCCTTTTTTGGTGCTTGGCAAATTTTAAAAAAAGGATAATAAATGAAAAAACTACTTCTTACCTCTTTAGTTGCCCTAGGCCTTAGCGTTAGCGCAAATGCTGCTGACAAGTCAAAAACAATAATCGTCGGTGCTACACCTATCCCACATGCTGAAATTTTAGAGGTTGTAAAGCCTATTTTGGCAAAAGATGGCTACGCACTTGAGATCAAAGAATTTAACGACTACACCACGCCAAACCTTGCGACAGAGGACGGCGACCTTGACGCAAACTTCTTTCAGCACATCCCATATCTTGAAGAATTTAACAAAAACAAAGGCACTCACCTTGTAAAAACAGTTGGCGTGCATCTCGAGCCAATGGGCGTTTATTCTAAAAAGATCAAAGATATCAAAGAACTAAAAGATGGCGCAGTGGTCTCTATCCCAAATGATCCAACAAACGAGAGCCGCGCACTTGACATTGTAGCTAGCGCTGGACTTATCAAACTAAATGACAACCCGCTAAAAACTCCGCTTGATATAGTTGATAACCCTAAAAAGCTTAAATTTGAAGAGATCGAGGCTGCTCAAGTGCCAAGAACGCTTGATGACGTTACTATCGCAGTTATCAACACAAACTACGCGCTAAATGCAAATTTAAATCCAACAAAAGACGCGCTTGTGATCGAGGGTAAAGATAGCCCATACGTAAATTACGTAGTTGTTAAAGCTGGCAACGAGAACAGCCCTAAAACTAAAGCCCTTGATAAAGCTATCAACTCACAAGAAGTTAAGAAATTTATCGAGACAAAGTATAACGGCGCTATCATCCCAGCGTTTTAATTAAATTTATAAAAAGCGACGTAAAAGCTTTTACCTTTTTAGCGTCGCTTTAAATCAAATCAAAAAAGGAAAAACAATGAAATTTATCAAACTTTTAACCGCATCTTTAGTTGCTCTAAGCCTTCACGCAGCCGACAAAGACCACACTATCACTGTTGGCGTCTCACCTGTGCCACACGCTGAAATTTTAGAATTTGTAAAACCAAAGCTAAAAGATAAGGGCTATGACCTTGTTATCTCTGAAATTTCAGATTATTCGATACCAAATGTCGCCACAGAAGATGGCAGCTTAGACGCAAATTTCTTTCAACATTTGCCATATCTTGAGGAGCAAAACAAGGCTAGAGGCCTGCATCTTGTAAGCGTTGCGAGCGTGCATGTTGAGCCACTTGGCTTTTACTCTAAAAAGATAAAAGATATCAAAGATCTAAAAGATGGCTCAAAAGTGGCGATCGCTTACGATCCGTCAAATGGTAACAGAGCGCTTAGAATTTTAGAAAAAGCTGGTCTTATAGAGATCGATAAAAACGTAAAAGTTGCAACTGTAAATGACATAACTAAAAATCCTAAGAATTTACAATTTGTCGAGCTAGAAGGTGCTCAGATCCCAAGGACGCTTGATGATGTCGATATCGCTGCTATTAGCACAAATTTTGTCCTTGATCTTGGCATGAGCGTGGCAAAAGACGCACTTTTACTTGAAGACGCCAACAGCCCTTATGCAAACATCATCGTCACAAGAGCTGGCAACGAGAACAACCCTAAGATCAAAGCTTTAGTTGATGCGGTTCTTAGCCCTGATACTAAAAATTTCATCATCACTCGCTACAAAGGCGAAGTTATACCTGCATTTTAAAACGGGGCGAGCTTTCGCCCTACTTCCTTATAAATTTTTACTACCCCATTTAATTTAAATTTTATCACTCCATGTTAGTTACTATTAGTAAATAAAGCTTTGCTACAATGGCTCGCTTTATTAAATTTTCGGAGTAAAAATGCTACATGACATTATTGATTTTATCGTCTCAAGCGTGAGTAGTTGGGGATATGCTGGTATATTTGTGATGATGTTTTTAGAGAGCTCGTTTTTTCCATTTCCAAGCGAAGTGGCGATGATACCAGCTGGATATCTAGCTCACAAAGGCGAGATGAGCTTAGCGCTTGCTTTTATCTCGGGCACGCTTGGTAGCTTGCTTGGAGCCATTTTTAACTACTATCTTTGCTACTTTTTTGGACGTGAGATCATCTTAAAATACGGCAAATTTGTGGGCATCACTCATGAAAAGATGGATAAATTTGAGGCATTTTTTAATAAACACGGCGAAATTTCAACCTTCAACTCACGCCTTATCCCTGGAATTCGTCAGTATATCAGCCTGCCAGCTGGGCTAGCTAAGATGAATATTTTTAGATTTTGCCTATTTACCACACTTGGCGCTGGGATTTGGTGTGCGGTTTTGCTTGGAGTTGGCTATTTTCTAGGCTCAAATCCAGACAAACAGACGCTTCTAACGATCACGATCGCTCTTTTAACTGTGGTTGCGGTAATAAGTGTTATCTATATAGTAAAGCAAAGAAAGAGGTAAATACATATAAAAATACATAAAATTTAGTGTATTTTGCTAAATTTGGCTCAAATTTTTAGCTAAATTTAACTTAGCTGATCGCTCTCATTTTTTCTAATCTAGCTAAATTTCTTGAAATTTTCTCTAGCTCACTTTGCTCGTACACCTCGTTACCTGAGTAGAAAAATTTTATATTTGGAGTTAAATTTACATTTGAAATTTGAAGTTTAAGCTCGCTTATGAGGCGCTTTACCGTCCCTTCGTTTCCGTCTATTATGCTTATATTTTGAGGTAAAATTTCTCTTAAGCTATCTTTAAAATAGTTAAAATGTGTGCAGCCAAGCACCAAAAAGTCAAATTTACTTAGATCAAATTTACCTAGCTCTTCTTTTAGATATGACTTCACGTTTTCGCTCTCAAACTCAGCCTTTTCAGCGAAATTTACAAGGCGAGGCAGAGCTAGCAGCTCGGTTTTATCTTTTGCATTTAAATTTATGATTAGCTCTTTTAGTTTTGCGCCATTTACGGTGACTTGAGTAGCTATGACAAGCGTTTTTAGGGCGTCATCGTGACTTAGATCGTGAGCCTTTTTTACAGCTGGCTCCATGCCGATGATCGGCACGCTTAAATTTGCTCTAAGCTCTTTTATCGCCACGCTTGTAGCTGTGTTACAAGCTACCACGACAGCTTCTGCGCCATTTTTAACAAGAAATTTCACCGCGTCAAAGCTAAATTTTAAAATTTCATCCCTGCTCTTTTGTCCGTATGGGACATTTTTTACGTCTGCGTAATATAAAAATTCATGCTCACTAAGCCTACTTAAAGCTTCGTTTAAGACGCTAAGTCCGCCAAGTCCCGAGTCAAATATACCTATCTTCATTCCCATCCTTAAAGCCTGCAATTATAGCAAATAATATCTTTGTAAGCCGTTTTTTATTATACTTTGGCTCATTTTAAAGTTGGAGCTAAATTTTGGCAGTTGATAAGGTTATTTTCTATCTTTGCGCGACTTTGATCGCCATAAGTATCATTTTCTCACTATCTTTGCCAGTTTTTACAGTTTTATTTTTTAACTACGACGAATTTCACTTTTTCATCCGCCAGTTTGCAGTCGGCTGTATAGGAATTTTTCTCATGTGGTGGCTCTCAAGGCTCAATCCCGACAAAGCGCTCGTTTGGATAGGCTTTGGACTGCTTATCTCGTGTGGCATCGCTATGGGGCTCATGCACGCCTTGCCAGCTTCGATGGTGACTGACTCTGGAGGCGCTAGACGCTGGATTAGGCTGCCTGGCTTTTCGCTTGCGCCAGTTGAGTTTTTCAAAGTCGGTTTTGTCTATTTTTTGGCGTGGAGCTTTACTAGAAAATTTAGCGATGGCAAGAGAACTTTGATGGCTGAGCTAAAGATACTTTTGCCTTATATCATTCTTTTTGGTATCGCTATCTTTCTTATCGCCGTTATGCAAAACGACCTTGGTCAGGTTGTAGTTTTGGCACTTACTTTTGTGACGATGGCGCTTTTTGCAGGGGCTAGCGTTAGGCTCTTTGGTATCGGTATATTAGGCGCTGCCTTTGTCATGACGGTGGCGATAGTTAGCTCAGAACACAGAATTTTGCGTATAAAGTCATGGTGGGGCACGATACAAAACATGGTTCTCTCTTTCTTGCCAGATAGCGTGGCAAACGTGCTTAGAGTGGCAGACGCACCAGAGCCTTATCAAATTTCTCACTCACTAAATGCAATTAAACACGGCGAGTTTTTTGGCGAGGGGCTTGGAGCTGGGATATTTAAGCTTGGTTTTTTAAGCGAGGTGCATACGGACTTTGTGCTAGCTGGCATAGCTGAAGAGGTCGGCGTTTTTGGCATTTTGTGCATCACAGCGATCTTTATCACTCTACTTTATAGGATATTTAGAATTTCAGCTAGGAGCGAAAACAAGGTCTATCACCTATTCTCACTTGGTATTGGGCTTATCTTGTCGTTTTCATTTTTGATGAATAGCTACGGCATCACATCGATCACTCCGATAAAAGGTATCGCTGTGCCATTTTTGAGCTATGGCGGTAGCTCCGTGCTTGCTATATGCATCGGCATCGGCATGGTCTTGATGGTTAGTAAAAAGGCGAAACTATGATAGTTATTTGTGGTGGTGGCACTGGCGGACATTTGGCGATCGCTAGAAGCTTTTGCGAGGAGCTAAATAGACGAGGCATAAAGCCTATCTTCATCGGTTCAACTAGCGGTCAGGATAAATTTTGGTTTGAAAATGATGATAAATTTGCAAAGAAATTCTTTTTACCAAGCAGTGGCGTCGTAAATAAAAGAGGCTTAGCAAAGCTAAAATCACTAACAAATATCATAAGCCTAGCTTTAAAATGCAGGCAAATTTTTAAAGAAAATGGCGTTAAAGCGGTCATCAGCGTGGGCGGCTACTCAGCAGCGCCAGCAGCCATAGCAGCCATCATCTCAAAAACACCACTTTTCATCCACGAGCAAAATGCCGTAACCGGCAAGCTAAATAAAATTTTAAAGCCATACGCAAAGGGATTTTTTAGCTCTTATGATGAGCTCTCACCCTGCCCTTACCCTGTGGCAAATAAATTTTTTGAAAGCCAAAGAATAAGAGGTGAGCTAAAAACTATACTATTTTTAGGTGGCTCACAAGGGGCAAAAGCGATAAATGAGCTAGCTCTAAATTTAGCCCCATATCTTAAAGAAAAAGGGATAAAGATCATTCATCAATGCGGCAAAAACGCCCTTGATGAGCTTAAAAAGCGATATGATGAGCTTGGATTTAGCGAGGCAAATTTAGAAATTTTTGACTTTAGCAAAGAGATAGAAAAGAAGATGAGCGAGGCTGATCTTGCCATATCAAGAGCTGGAGCTAGCTCACTTTGGGAGCTTTGCGCAAATGCCCTGCCTTCTATCTTTGTGCCATTTCCTTATGCTGCTGGCAACCACCAGTTTTATAACGCTAAATTTCTAAAAGATAAAGGCATAGCTGAAATTTGCCTGCAAAATGGCGAAAATTTAGACAAAGATGAGGTTATAAAAATGATCGAGAGCTTTGATCTAAACAAAAGTAGCAAAGCACTAAAAGAGATCCTTTTGCCAAATGGGGCAAAAGAGATAATGGATAAAATTTTAAGCTAGATCCTCGCCTATGGCGTAGGCTTTTAGCTCTCGTAGCTCGTAAATAAGGTAGTGGTAGATAAGCTCGTTTGTCTTTAGGCTCTTGCCTGAAAGCACTGGCTTTATCATCTCGATGATCCTATCTGTGATACCTGCGATCTCAACCAAAAGTAGCTCATCACCCCTTTGTTTTGCCACTCTTATGCAGTTATAAAAAAATGTGTAGATAGTTTTAAAATTTTCCAAAACAACGTTTGAGACGATCTGAGAGTCGAGATGTAAAATTTTATTCATCCTATTTTGTAGTTCCATAAGCTCTGCAAGTAGTCCTCTTATCATCGCTGTATCACCACTTCTTGAGAAGATACTCTTCTTCTTTTTTTTGTTTTGTATCTGATACTCAGCGACTAAGACCTGCATAATGTTTGAGATGTTTATCAGGCTCTCTTGTAAATTTTGATTAGTCTTTAGGCTCACTCCGGCTTTTTCTATCTTGTAGTATAGGCTTTTGTTTGTCTGCTCGAGGTATGAGCTAATGTTTTCGTAGTAATCTTCAGTATTAAAGACGTTTTTAAAAAAACTGCCCTCATCTGTTGTGCTGTAAAGTCTTTTTTTGATCTCTTCGACATTTTTATTAAAAGTAAGCGCATCGATCTTTGTCTCAGGCTCGACAACGCCGTTGTTTTCGATAACTTCCAAGTTTTTCTTAAGCGTATTTATCAGCTTATCAATCTCATTAAAATCCATTTTGCCTCTTTGAAATTTTTGGCTATTTTACTATAAAAAACTGAAGTTTTCGCTTGCAATTCTTAAAAAGATATTTATACTTCTTTTAATAAAATATCTCAAAAAAGGAGCAAAAATGAATGGTGAAGTTTTTAACTCTTGCATTATCGTAGCCTCAATAAAACAAGCTCTAAGGTCAAATTTAGAGCTAAACTACAAAAGCGAAAAATATATAAAAAGCCTAGTTTTTGACTTTATCTTAGGTGATGAGCCAGAAAAAAAAGAGCAAGCTAGCATAAATGAGTGGTTTAAGCACGCCTTAAAGCTTGGGCTAAGCGACGTGAGATATGCCACAAATTTGAGCGTCACATCAGAGGAGCGCTCGCTGCAAGGCTTTTCAAACGTAAGCTACAAGTCTATTCTTTGCATTTATAAAGATAAAATGAGCTATCTCGTGCCTCACTGGAGCTTTGAAGAAGACAAAAAGGGCTGGGATATAGTCTATAAAGAATTTAGTCTAAATGGCATGCCGGAGATTCAAAAATTTAGTGATAACACTTTGGAATTTAAGGATCTTCTCACAAAAATCGCTAAATTTGCAGATGAGATAGAGTGTGAGAATTTTGGCGATTGCTTTAGAAAGGGGCTAAAAGCGCTAAACGAGCCAGAAAAGATAGAGCAAAATATCCTAAATGCGCCACTTATGCCAAAGCTAAATTTGGCTCTTTTTAATGCGGCAAGTGCAGCTGATGTCTTTGGTGGTATGGGCTCATGGAACGACGACGCAGCAGGCTGGGCGAAGCATAAAAAACGAGGCAAAGAATATGATGAGCTTAGTGCAGAGCTTTTTACACAGATGCATAAAGCCACTCTTTTTGCCATAAATGAATGGTAGCTAGCCGTTTATATGATATATCTTTTTTCGCTGGCTTGAGCTACCGATGTTTAGAATTTTGCGGTACTTTGTGATGGTTCGGCGAACGATTTGGATGTTAAATTTAGCTTGGATGAGCTCTTGGATCTTTAGATCAGAAAGAGGCTTTTTGTGATCTTCATTTTTGATAAGCTCTAGTAAAAATTCCTTTATCGCGGCGTTTGAAGTCTCTTCGTCAAAGCCAGTTGCAAAGAAATTTTTAAGTGCGACCGTGCCTCTTGGAGAGCTTAGATATTTGTTTGCGATCGCTCTTGAGATGGTTGAAGGGTTGCGCCCTAGCTCGTCTGCTAGGTCTTTTAGTTTCATAGGCTTTATGTCGCCACCCAAAAAGTAGTCGTACTGATACTCAACTATCATGAGCCCTATCTTATAAAGTGTCGCCTTTCTCATCTCAAGGGCGTCTATGAGCTCGCTAGCCTCTTTTATGCGCGAGCTTACAAAGGCCTCTTTCTCGTCTAGTCCCTCGGTGTCGATAGAAATTTCAGGATAATAGTCGTCATTTATCTGCACACTTATGCCACTACTTGTGCTTAGCACGAAGATGTCAGGCACCGCCTCTTTTTCATCTTCAAGATACTCAATGGCTGGGGGATTTTTAAATTTCTTTATTATTTTTAGCGCGTCGTCATAGAATTTAAGCTTTCTAAGCTTCTCTATATTTTCAAAATTTAAGATGATCTTTCTTGCGCACTCTATGATCTCTTCACTTGCCTCTGCCTCGCTTAGCTGAAATAAAAAGCTCTCTTTCACATCCTTTGCACCCACACCACATGGCTCAAGGTAGGCAAATCTAGCCCTAACTCGCTCTACTTCGCTCTCGCAAAAGCCAGTAAAAATTTCATCATCATAAGAAAAATATCCCTCATCATCTAAACACTCGATGATCTTATATGCTATATCTTGGGACTTTTGCGTGGGAAAAAGTGGTGGATTTATCTGGCTAACGAGCTTTTCATAAAGGCTTTCTTTATATATGCTTAAAGCCTCGATGCTCTCGCTAACCGAGTTTTTGCTAACCTGCTCGAAAAAATTTCGCTTTTTTTCGCTTTTTTCTAAATTTTTATGCTCGATCGTGGCAAATGGGTTTTCTTTTATAAAAGGCTCAAGCGTCTCTTTTAGCTCATCAAGCCCGCTTTGAAGGATAGGAAGCCAGCTTCTTAGCGTTTGGTTTAGTTTGATCTTTGGCGCTAAAGTTTGCTTTTGCCTTAGCATCATCTACTCAAGTAGCTTAAATTCTTCGCCAAGATAGTGCGTTCTAACAAGCTTGTTGTTTGCCACTTCGCTCGCACTGCCACTTGCTAGCAGCGAGCCATCTTTTATGACGTAGGCTCTGTCACAAATGGCTAGCGTCTCACGGACATTGTGGTCAGTTATCAAAACGCCGATGCCTAGCTTTTTAAGGTCTCTAACGATGCTTTGGATGTCGCTAACTGCGATAGGATCGACGCCTGCAAATGGCTCATCAAGCAGCAAAAATTTTGGCTTTATGATGAGACTTCTAGCGATCTCACAGCGTCTGCGCTCGCCGCCACTTAGGCTAACGCCATTTCTTAGGCGGATAGGCTCGATATTTAGCATATTTAGCATCTCATTTACTCTTTTAGAGATCTCTTCTTTGCTTTGATTTAAAATTTCAGCCCCAAGGAGCAAATTTTCTTCAACGCTTAGCTCTTTAAATATGCTTGACTCTTGCGGCAAATAGCCAATACCAAGGTGCGCTCTTTTGTGAAGCGGGACGTTTGTGATCTTTTCGTCGTTTAAAAAGACATCTCCGCTAGTTGGCGAGATGAGCCCGCAGATCATATAAAAAGTGGTCGTCTTTCCCGCACCATTTGGCCCAAGAAGCCCCACGACTTCGCCGCTATTTACCTCTAAAGATATACCTTTTATGATCTCACTTTTTTTAATCGTCTTTTTTAGATCTTTTACTTCTAGTTTATGCACTTATAACCTCGTATTTTCTGCCATTTTTGCTAGGAGAAATTTTTACTAACGTATAGCTCTCGCCGTTTTTCTTTAGAGCTTTTTCTAAATTTTCATCGCCCCACTCTACTAGATGAAGCCCCTCTTCAAATAAATTTTCAAAAAGGCCATTTTTTGCCATCCCGTCAAATCCGATCTGATAGATGTCGTAGTGGTAGATATCTTTACCATAAATTTGCATCAAAGAAAATGTGGGCGACGTCACGCTATCTTCTATGCCATGCGCCTTAATGATCGCCTTTACAAGAGTCGTTTTGCCACTTGCTAGATCGCCACTTAGTAGCACCACGCCACTTTTTGGCAGCAGCCGCACAAGCTCATCAAGCTCATTTTCTAAAAGCTCAAAAACCATCAAAGCTCTTTTACATATTCGCTCTGGGCGCTTTTTGGTATGCTTTTTGTAGTTGGGATCGCTAGCACCTCATATCTCGCCTCACGAGCTAGAAATTTGATAGTGATCACGTCGCCGATCTTGACATCTTTTGCCGCTTTTGCCTGCATGCCGTTTATGCTCACAACGCCGCTTTTGCACATATCTTCGCTAACGGCACGCCTTTTGGTGATATTTACTACGTTTAAAAATTTATCTACTCTCATGCGGCGGATTTTAACAAAAATAGCCTTAAATTTTTAATCCTTTAGATATTTTAAAAGCTCTTTTAAATTTAGAGGTATGACGCTGCCGTGCGTCTCATTTTTAAAAAGCTCAAAGTGAGAATTTACGCCACTTTGCTTTAAAATCAAAGCCAAATCGCTCGCCTTTAAAATGCCAGCTTTCTCTGTCTTGCCCTTTCTCTTTTCAAGCTCGCCAACGCTAAGAAAGACAAATTTAGCTTTTAGTTTCTCTTTAAATTTACCCTCGCTCACATTTTGCTTTAAAATTTCAGACTCGCCCCACCAAAGAGATGGCGAAGCGATAAAGAAATTTGAAAAGATGCCATCATTTTTTAGCAAGGCGTAAAGCGTAAAAAGCCCGCCAAAAGAGTGTCCATAAAGGCTCTTTTGGCTGCCCTGCACGTTAAATTTCTCATCAACTAACGGCACTAAATTTCTTGTTAAAAAGTGGTAAAACGCATCTGCGCCACCACCTTTGCTAAACTCCTCGCCCTCTGCCTTTGGCGTGAGATCTCTTGTGCGTTTTTCTACTTCGTAGCTTTTGTTGCTGTCATATCCTATGCCTATTATTAGTGGGGCAGCCTTGCCATCAAATTCATTTAAAAGCATGTTAAACTGGGTATTTGCATCAAGCAAGAAAAGCACATTTTTAAACTCATTTTGCCCCTTTAGCTTAGCTGTGAAAATTTTATAAATTTCATCATTTGCGCTCATTTTAAAGGTTGAAATTTCAAATTTACTAGCAGCTTTTTGGCTAAGTGGCTCAGGCGTTTGGCTAGGTCCTGCGTGCAAAATTTGCGTCACACCAAGCGTAAAAAGCAAAATTTTAAACGCTCTTACCATTTTGCAGCGACCTTAAACCAAAATCTCCTGCCCTCTTGCGGATACCAGTAGTAGTTGCCGTCGTCTGCTAACGCCTCATCGTATCTTACTTTATCAAAGATATTGTAGGCATTTAGGCTAAGCGTTAGGTGCTTGTTTGCGTCCCAGCTGACGCCTGTATCGAAGGTGAGTAGGTCTTTTGTGTTCTCTCTTACTCTGTTGCCAGCACCGAAATTTACGCTTGTTAGCTTGCTCTCGTAGTTTGCGCCAAAAAATGTCTTGACGCTTTTTACAGGCTTATATGTAAGCGTAGCGTGAAGTGTGTGCTCTGGCGTTGCTGTTAGGCTTTTGCCATCAAGTCTAGCTAGGTCTGTCTCGCTAAATTTCATAGGGCCTCTTGGCGTGTTTATCGTTGGGTTGCCGGTTTTTATCTTTGACTTATTATAGGTGTAGTTTGAGCTTAAATTTAGGTTTGAAAGGATGTCATAGTCGCCACTTAGCTCTACGCCCCAAACGGTTGCACCCTCAATGTTAAAGTAAGTTCCCCAGCCAGGGCAACCCACACTTGGGATTTTTGCGCTTGGCGGGCAAGGACCAAAGGCTGGAATTTTATTTACATTACTGCCGTCGGTGTCTAGGATTTTATCTTTAAATTCATTTCTAAAAAGCGTCACCGAGCCTCTAAGATCAGCTTGATTGTCATAATATGCCCCAACTTCATAAGTCGTGCTCTTTTCTGGTTTTAGATCTTTATTACCAAAATCAACTATCCTCCAGCCACCTTGGATAGTGCCTACTTCTGGAGAAATTTGATTGACATCTGGGGTTTTATAGCCAGTTGCTACGCCACCTTTTAAGCTTAGCGTATCTGTGGCGTTATAGACTAGGTAAGCTCTTGGCGAGAGGTGGTTGCCAAAAAATTCATTGTGCGTGAGCCTTGAGCCAAGCGTTAAAAATAGCTTCTCATCTAAAATTTGCCACTCATCCTCGATAAATCCCGCATGCTCGCTCATCGAGTAGGTCTTTGGATCTTTTAAGCCGTTTCTTGAAGCGTTTGAGACGATGAAGGTCGTGCCGACATTTTGCTTGCTAAAGTCATAGCCAAAAGTTAGAGTGTGTGCGCCAAAAAAGGTTGTAAATTTAGAGTTGAAGTTGTGATTTTTAGCTTTTGCAGGTATGAGGCTGTCAAAAAGGCTCGTTCTTTGCGTCTGGTCATAAATGTAGCTGATATCGGCATTTAGGCTATCAAATTCTCCAAGGTAGCCCACTCCATAGCTCTTTTTCTCATAGTCATAGGCGTTTAAAACCTTATTTGTCTTTATAGTGGCTGTTTTGCCGACGGTGCGCGAGTAGTCGTGTTTTTCACTTGAGCCAAGGATGAAAAATTTATTGTGCTCATCTGGAGTGATCCAAAGCTTTGCGCTTAAATTTCTCTTATCACTCTTTTGATAACCGCCTTTGTAGTTGTCTTCATCTCTTAGCTTTTTGTATCCCCAAAGCTGAAGTGCGAAAAGGTCCTTATAAAGAGGCAAATTTAGATAAAAGTCGCCCTGCCTGCCATCACCTATGCCTTTGTGAGTGTTTATCATCGTTGAGATGCCGACGTTACCGCTAAATTTTGAAAAGTCCTTTTTGGTAATGATATTTATCACACCACCAACTGCGTCGCTACCATAAAGCGAACTCATAGGGCCACGGATGACCTCTATACGCTCGATCGCCTCGGCTGGTGGGATGAAATTTGAGTTCATGTCCCCTGCTCCGCCCTTTGGGTTTGCACTGCTTGAATTTACTCTTTTGCCATCAATCAAAACTAGCGTTTGAGACTTCTCCATGCCGCGTATCGAGATGCCACTAGCTGGACCATCCTCGCCGCCAACGACATTTACGCCTGGCACTTTTTGGGCGATTGAGTGAAGTGAGGTAAAGCTATCTTTTGTTAGCTCCTCGCCCTTTATTACGCTTATGCTTGCAGGGGCTTCTTTTATCTGCTGCGAGAAGCCGCTCGCGCTTACAACGACGCCATCTAGCTTGGTTTCGTTATTATCTTTCTCTACTGCATAGAGAGAATTTGCCACACAAGCACTAAGGCAAATGGCAATAAATTTTGATCTATTCACGGATATCCTTTTGTTAAATTTAATTTTTGATAATGAAAGCGAAACGCAAATTTAACAAAGCAAGCATAAAAACAATATTAATTATCATAATTTTAAATAACAATACAGAAAAATTTATGAAAATAAAATTTAAATCAATCTAAGAGGAGCTAGACTCAATGCGAGTCTAGCAAATTTGAAGTTATTTTGAAGCGACCATTTCGTTGTATGAGTTAAATATCTCTCTGCTAAGATCTTCAAGCTTTCTAAACTCAGTGACAAAATGTTTTAAATTTTTCTCGTTATAGCCCTTGCCGGCTTCTGTCAATATGGCTTTGATGTTTTTGTTAAATTCATCCACTAAATGGCGTGATTTTTCGTAAATTTTAGTGTGACTAAAGCTCTTTGCGCACTCATTTTCATACCACGCTACAAGATCGTCCGCGTCTTTTGCTATATCATCGCCGTAACCTTGCTCATTTACAGTGTCTGAATAAACGCCCACTTTATAGACGATGATAGCTATCTTTGCGATGATGCCAAAGGTCTTGTCTTCTACATATTTTGATCTTTGGGCTGTCTCTTTTGCATTTTGATTAAAGCTAGCTAAAGTTTGTTTGAAATTTTCAACATTTGCTGTGGCGATCTTTGAAATTTCATCTATCTTTTTAGAATTTTCATCTATATCTTTGGCTTCTTGCTGAAGTGTTTGGATATTTACGCCGATCTCGTGTGTCGCTTTTTGGGTATTTTCAGCTAATTTTCTAACCTCATCAGCGACAACTGCAAAGCCACGTCCATGCTCGCCTGCGCGTGCCGCCTCGATGGCTGCGTTTAGAGCTAGTAAATTTGTCTGCTCAGCTATATCTTTTATCAAATTTACAACCGAAGTGATGTCGTCTGTTCTGCTATTTAGCGTGCTTATGGCGTGGCTTGAGCCCTCTATCAGCTCCTCAAGCGAGCTCATATTTACGCTTAGCTCATTGATGCTTTGCGTCGTATCCTCGGCGATTCTAGCCGTATCTTTTGCCATGAGTGCCATTTGGCTAAGGTTTTTGATACTCTCATTTAGATCGTTTCTAACATCTTCTATGCCGTCGTTGCCATTGCCAAGTGTATCAAGCTCTTTTGAAAGCAGACCTCTTACTTTACTTTTGTGACTATCTTTTATGCCAGTTACGCCATTACTCATAGAGATGGCATTTTGTTTAAATATACCGCGAAATCCCTCTGTAAAGATATTTCTATATGTTAGTCCGCTTTGAGCAGCGTCTATTGAGGTTGAAATTTCTCTTTGAAGCGCCTCAACTTGATCAAGCAAGTCATTTATACCAAGTGCTACTTCATAAAGTGGGTCATTTTCTTTTACATTTACTATCCTAGGCTCTAAGATGCCGTTTCTAGCCGAGCCTACTACGCTTAAAATTTCATTTATAGAGTCAAGTTTTTTTCCAAACATATTATAGCCTTTGTAGGTTATTTATAAATTCATCATAACTTATATTTTTTTCTTTTAAAAATTCAGTTAAAAATTTCATCGAAGCATCCATGCCACCGCTCTTTTCTACCGATAATAACTTTTGATATATAGGCTCTATCACCTCAATCGCCTTTGGATTTGGCTTGCGTCTAACTGAGTAGTAGCCAACTGGATTATTTTGCACATCAAGCGAAGTTGTGATATTTGCAAAGACCCAGTAGTATCCACCATCAAAGCTTTTGTTTTTAACATAAGCAAAAATTTCTTCTTTATTTTTTATGCGCTCCCAAAGTAGCTTGAAAACAGCTCTTGGCATATCTGGGTGTCTTATGATGTTGTGAGGCTTACCCAAGACTTCAGCTTGCTTTGCTCCAACTATCTTTAAAAATGGCTCGTTACAATATGTAATACGTCCTTTTAGATCGGTCTTTGAGACCAAAAAGGCGCTCTCTTCGACCATGTGTTCTTTATTTTCAGACATCTTCTCTCCTTTAAGATTTTAATTATTTTAGTTTTTAACGGCTTTTGATAGATCCCACATCGGCAAAAATATACCAAGAGCCAGTAAAAGCACCATGCCCGCTATAAAAACAAGCAAGATAGGCTCGATATAGTTTGAGATATTATCAATGATATCGTTAAATTTCATCCTGTAATAGTCAGTTACTTTTCCGGTCATATCATCCAAGCTACCGCTTTGCTCGCCAGCGCTTATCATCTGTATGAGCATATTTTCATATAAATTTGTATCTCTAAAGGCCTCCGTTAGGCTAACGCCCCTACCAACAAGTATCTTAACGCCACTTAGCTTCTTTTTGATATCCTTGTTTGAGACCGTTATCACAGCCGTATCAAGGGCATCTGCTATAGGCAAACCAGCTCGAACAAGCTCTGTAAAGATGAGGTTAAACCTGCTCATATTTGAATAAAATATGATCTTACCGATGAGATAGACTTTCAAAAGGTATTTATCGACCTTATCTTGAAATTCTTCACTATCAAGGTAGTATTTTCTAAGCAAATATCCGATAAATGCAAGTGCTCCAAGGATATAAAAGCCGTAGTTTGTCATGACGTATTCGATATTTAGCAAAATTTTAGTTGGCAGTGGTAGCTCTGCATTTAACTGCTCGAAAATTTCTCTAAACTGTGGCACAACAAGTATCATAAGGATGACAAAGGCTATGATGATCGCACAAATGACTGTTACCGGATAGCGGATAGCTTTTTTAAATTTTTGCTGATTGTCCCAGACCTCTTGCAAGATAGAGGCAAGCTTTGCAAGCGCGTCAGCCATATTACCAGTGCTTTCCCCTAGTCTTATCATCGCAAGCGTCACGTCGCCAAGCTCTTCTTTAAAATTTTCTATACTATTTGTGAGGCTTGAGCCTTGATTTAGCTCCTCATCTATAGTTTGAAATATAAATTTAAGGCGCTTATCCTCGGTGGAGTTTGCAACCTCTTTAATACTATCGTGGATAGAAATTCCAGCATTTGTCATAACGCTAAGCTGCCTTATGGTGGCTACTAAATTTGGGATTTTCACCTTTGGATTAGTAAAAGCCTTTGCGATCACGTTTTGTAAATTTTCAAAGTTATTTATGCTAGAAGTTTGCGTCTCTTTGATCTTGACGATCATGCCAGTAACATTTGCTTTATCTTTGATCTCGCTTTTATTGTTCGCTCTTAGGCTCATCTTGTGGCGTTTGCCGTTTTGGATGTACTCAACCTCAAAGTATTTCATATCTTAGCAACCCTATAAACTTCTTCAAGCGTGGTTATGCCATTTGCCGCCCTTATGACACCATCATGAAACATATCTATAAAGCCCTCTTCGTAAGCTACGCTTTTAAGCTCATCTTTAGAAGCACCATTTGCAACCATACTTGCTATATGGTCACTAATAGGTAAAATTTCACTTATCATCTCACGTCCTAAGTATCCTGTTTGTGAGCATTGCGGACATCCGACGCTTTTATAAAACTGGTAGTTTTCAGGGACAAATTTCTTAACCTCGTCAAATGCCTTTTGAGATAGAGTGATCTTTTGTTTGCAGTGTGGGCAGAGCTTTCTAACAAGCCTTTGAGCCTCTATGCAAACGAGCGCGCCACTTACTAGATAAGGCTCGATGCCCATATCTATCATACGAGGAAGTGCGCTAATGGCATCATTTGTGTGAAGCGTAGAAAAGACAAGGTGACCAGTAAGTGCCGCTTGTATCGCTATGCGGAGCGTCTCTTGATCCCTGATCTCACCTATCATTATGACATCTGGATCTTGCCTCAAGATAGAGCGAAGTGCTGAGACAAAGGTAAGACCAGCCTTTTCATTGACATGCACTTGTTGGATCATATTTAGCTGGTATTCGACCGGATCTTCAACTGTGATGATCTTAGTTTTTACGCTTTTTATATCATTTAGCGCACCATAAAGCGTCGTAGTCTTACCTGATCCTGTTGGGCCGGTAACTAGGATGATGCCATAAGGCGCTTTCATACTCTTTTTAAATTTAGCGAAGTTATCTGGATGCATGCCAAGATCTTCTAAATTTATAATGACCTTTGACTTATCCAAAATTCTTAAAACTATACTTTCGCCGTTTAAGATAGGTAGCGTCGAGATACGAAAATCATACTCTTTGTCTAAAATTTGAGCAGAAAATCTACCATCTTGTGGGCGGCGGCGCTCTGCGATATCCATATTTGAAAGTAGCTTCATACGGCTAACCATCGGCGGATAGATATCTTTATCAAATATAAATGTCTCACTTAGCATGCCATCGATCCTGCTTCTTACGATGCAGTTTGTCTCGGTTGGCTCGATGTGGATGTCGCTGGCTCTGCTTTGGATAGATGTTTTTAAGATGATCTCGATTAGCTTTAAAATTCCAGAGTTTTCACTGTTTTGACCTTGGCTAGCCGAGCTTGAAAGCTCTCTTCTGATCTCTGTTATCACATCTTTTATGCTCTCATTTAGTGCTAGCTTGCTTATATATTTTTCTATCTGAGTTGGCTGAGCGATGGCAACTTTTAGTAGTTTTCTATTAAATAAATTTTGCACCTTATCTTGAGCCATAACGTCAAATGGATTTTTAAAAGCGACATATACGCTTATCTCATCTTCTTTTACTGGGATCGCGCTATATGTCTTTAGCTGAGCGGTGCTTAGCTTTTCGCTGATGCGGTAGTCGATGTCGATATCATCAAGATCAAAGTATAAAACCTTAAATTTCTCGCTTATAAATTTAACAAAAGCCTTGATATCAAGCTCAAGGTCGTTTGAAATTTCATCGATATTTACATGCCCTCTCCTATAAATATCAGACAAAATTTCCATAAAGTCATCGTCATTTAGTAAATTTTCATCTCTTAAAATTTTAACAAGGCCTTTGCCTTCTTGCTCGCTTATCTGCTTTATCTTTTCTATATCTGATGTGCTTAGTTTGCCGTTTTGTTCTATATTTTTTAAGATTACATTTTCTACATTTTTCATTATCTATACTCTATTTGTGATTTCAGGTCGTTATTTTTAAAAATTTTAAGCACTAGCTTTGGTATTTGTCCATTTGTCGGACTGATCTCATACCTTGTGTCAGAATTTGGCTCTTCAAAGATAAATGTGCCAAGCTCTTCGACATACTCTTTTTTTACAAATTTATCAAACAAAAATGAAAGTATATAATCACTCTTTGGAAGCCTGATATAGCTTATATCAACGCCATCTATCATAGCGTGAAATAAGAGCTTTTTCTTAAATAAGATGTCAGCAAAATAGGCAGCATTTTCTCTTGATTTTTCGCTCTTTACTAGCTTATCGATCGGAGTTGCTAGCCTGTTTAGATCGTTCATCTTTATGCAAGCGATGCCAAACATAGAAATTTGCTCTTCGTTATTTTGTGTTTTTAAAAATTCCTCAACCTTTTGGTTGCAGACTTTTGCATAGTTTGCGCTGTTAAAGTCATCCCTTATCTCGGTTAGACTAACAGCAAAAACTTCACAAACAAAAACCAAAAAAATAACAAAAAATTTCATAATGTTCCACTTTTTATCTTATTTATAAGCTCATTTATCGAAGCTTTGTTTAAGTTTTTATTATACTCCCTTAGAGCTTTGACGGCATCATCGCTTTGTTTTAGCTTATATTTTGACTTTGCAAAGATGATCCACGACTCCTCTAGGCTATTATCTATATCGTTCGCAGCAAGCGACCACTTTATAGCTTCTTTGAAATTATTATTTCTAAAATTTAATCTAGCAAGCTCGAGCGCAATAGTTGGATTATTTGTCTTTAAAAATTGTTCTCTTAGCACGCTCTCTTCATTTGATGCTGAAGTTACTTGTATATTTACACGCTTTCTGGCTGGCTTTGACTCAAGATCTATCACTTCATCTTGTGGCACGCTTATGCCATTTATACCATTTTGCTCGGTAAGTGGCTCTTCATCAGGGATGTTTAGCTTAAGCCAACCTTGTGAGCTTCTTTGCCTTTTTGGGTCATTTTTTGAAGTATCGTTTGTCTCGTTTATCTTTACAACCTCTTCAAGCTTTTTAGCTATCTTGTCAGCTAGCTCGTCTTGCTTTTTACCCTCTTCAAATTTAGCCTTAGCAACCTCACTCTTTTGCTTTAGCTCACTAAGAACGCTTACATTTGTCTCATTTTTTTCTACCATTTTTACTGTGGTTGCATTTTTGGCTAAAACTTTATCACTTTTATTAGCAAGACTTGGAGCTTTTTCTAAACTTAGCACTATTAACGCAGCCAACAAAATGATGATAAGCAAAAGCTCGATGATTAAAATTTTAGAGTTTTTGGCATTAAAAATTTTATGCAAAAAGCCACCATTTTTTTTCTTGTAGCTCTCATAAAGCTTTTCTAGTCTTTGAATTTCTTGTGGTTCAAGCATCGATTAGCCCCGCATCAAGTGCAGCCATGGTGAGTATCATGATATTTGCCTTATCACCGCTAAGCTTTGAAGGCTGATACTGCTCGTAGTATTCGCAAATTTCATAGAATTTATACATGATCTTGTTTAGCGTTCTTAAATTTCCACCGCAAAATGAGTAGGCGCATTCGTAGTCTTTTTTGTCAAATTTAAGGTATTTATCATAGTTTTTTTGACTAAGCTTTCTTTGCAAGTAGATGATGATCTCATTTACATCAGCACTACTTAGCTCGATGCTCTCCCAAATTCTAGTCTGAAAATAATCTTTCGCCAAAATATCTTCATTTTCAGTTTTATGTATCGTAAAGAGAAATTTAAACATCCTAGTGTCAGCCATAAGCCTTATCTTCTCGATAAGCTCAGTCGGATAGAGCTGCGCTTCATCTAGGATAACCGTCATTTGATTTTTTAAAATTTCATCTTTACTGCTAAAGTCTTTTGAATAAAATTTTATAAAGCTCTCAAAGTTGTTTATATCTTCAAGCTTTTTTCCATAAATTTGCTCACAAAGTGCCTCGATAAATGTCGCCTCGCTAAAAAATGGATGCGGGAAAAAGATGAGACTTTTATCTTCTTTTAGATCATTTGCGATCTTGTTTAGCAAAAAGGTCTTGCCGCTACCTGGCTTACCATAAAACAAGATGAGCTTTAGTGGCTTTTTTAGAGCTAAAACTATCTTGTTGTAGCAGCTTATAGAGTTGTCTAAATTTACGAAATTTAAACTCTCGTCTTCATCTATGAAAACATCTTTTATATGCGTATAAATATTTTCGTTACTCATAGATCGATTTAGAAAATCCTAGATCTTTTAGCGACTGCTGAACTGGTTTTGGATCTTCAAGATCAACAACTCTTGGCGTGATGACAAAGATAAGCTCAGTAGTTCTTACGCCATCTCTTGTGCTTTTAAAGACGCTTCCTATTAAAGGTATGTCGGCTAGAAGTGGCACAGCTGTGTTTTGCTTATCTTTGGTCTGTCCGATAAGTCCGCCAAGTATGATCGTATCGCCGCTATTTACCTGAACTACGGTTGAGAGTTTTTTCTGAACTGTATCAGGGGCAATCTCTCTAATGGCTGTATTTTGTGATCTTGTGTCATCTTCTGCATACTTAAAGCTGCTTAAGCTTGGGTTTATGCGAAGCATGATCTTGTTGTTATCTGAGACTTCTGGAAGCAAATTTAACAAGATACCGATAAATACAGAGTATTGCTTATAAGTTGTTGTAAGCCTGTTGTTATTGTTATTGTTGTTACCATTATCTGTCTCTTCCATCACGCGGTAGTTTATATTATCGCCCACAGAGATTAGCGCTTGTTGGTTGTTTAGAGTGGTTACTTTTGGACTTGAAACAACCTTTGTTTTACCATTTGTTTCAAGGAAATTTATCATACCATCAAGGCTAAAGTTTAAATTTGCAGCGATATTTAGTGTGCGACCAAAGCCATCGCTTAAGCTGTTGCCCTTGTTTGTCCAGCTTGCACTTGAGCCGGTGCTAGAGCCTTGGTTGCCTATATATGAGTTAAATCCAAGCTCAAATTTACTCCAATCAACACCTTGCTTATACTCATTATTTAGATCAACTGCGATGATAGAAACATCGATGATGACTTGTTTTTTAAGTCTTCTTTGCATCTCCGCTATATATTTTTCAACGCGTTTTAGCTGTGATGGGGTCGCTGTAACCGTGATAAGTCCAGCATTTTGGTTTATGATAGGATCTGGCGCTGTGATGTGCTCGCTGCTATTATTCAAGATAGCTTTTAGCTCAGCATCAAGCTTCTCCCAAAAGTCAAATTTCTCAGTTGTTCTTATTAAGTTGTTTTCATTTTTTATGTCGTTTGAGCTAGTATCACTGCTTGAGCTATTACCAACCTCTGACGGAGAGGCATCAACTGAAGCTTTTGTGATAGCTGTGCCCTCACGGATAGAGGTAATATAGTCTATTTTAAAAATTTTTGTTTGAAGCGATGAGATTTTTAAGACATTATTTGAAAACTCATAGCTTAAATTTTTCTCGTTTAAAAGCAGATCAAAGACCTCGCTTAGGCTCATGTTTCTTATATTTACGCCAAAGACTTTATCATCAAGCTCCTTTTTGCTATAAGCATCTTTTGCAACGATACTAAAATCACACATTTCAGAGAGCTGGTTTAAAACATCGCCAAGGCTTATATCGTCTGTGATCTTCATACTAAAATTTTTACTCAAGCATGTGCTTGGTTTTGCCATTATAGGGGTAGCTAAAAATGAAGCTAACGCCACAGTTATAATAAATTTACTTAATTTTGATACCAACATTTTTACTTCCATTTTTAAGAGTTAGTTCTTGTTTCTCATCATCTTTTACGATGATAACCTTGCTGCCTTGAACACTTGTGATATTGTAATCATCAATCATATCTCCCACTTTATACCACTTGCCATTTATATTTGCTTTATTTAGCAAAATGGCCTTTAGCATAAACCCCCTTGCAGAAGAGTATTTTGTAGTGTTTTGATCGCCTTTTGGAGCAACTGGCAAATTTAGCTTAAAAGGATCTTGTAAGCTAGAAATTTCACTTCCATTAAGCCCTTTTCTTTGCTCTTTTATCTTAACAAAAACTTCATCATAGTTTTTCATCTCGCCTTCAAACTCACTGCCAAATAGACAAAGAGATAAAATTAAAAATAAACCAAATTTTTTCATCAGTACTTCATACCCCACACTGAGATAGAGAGCTTAGCTCCTAGATCTTTTTGAGTGGAATTTATATCCATTTTGTGAAGATCTACTACAAGTTTTGACTCTTCAAGTCCGTTTATATAGCTAAGCATATCTTTAAAATTTCCAAGACAAGTGACATCTATATTTAAAATTTGCTCTATCTTTTGGAAATTTGGCTCTTTTATATCGCTTTTAAGCTCTAAAATTTTTATATTATTTTGCTTTGCCAAAAGCACGATACTATCTATATAGTTTGCCCAGTTTTGATTGTCAAAAAGCAAAAAAGAAAGCTCTTTAAGCTTTGAATCAAAATAGGTATTAAATTTCAAAATATTCGTGTAGCGTAGTTTTAGATTGCTTAAATTTCTATTTTCTTCATTTATCTTAAAATTTCTATCGCCATCAGGAGAGCTTACTGAGGCTAGATAGTTTCTGGTGTTTTCTAGCTTTGTAGAAATTCTCGTATGTTTATCAAGCTTTTCATCAAAGAAATTTTGCGCAGGATCAAAGCATAGCATATAGACAAGATAAGCTATGATAAGCGCTGAGCCAAGAAAAATAAGGTTTGTTTCGTTTGGCTTTTTGCTATCAAAGTATTGATCTATTTTGCTTAAAATATCTTGTCTCATTGTCTAATCTCTATGCTTATATTACTTTCATACTCGTGTTTAGCGTCATCAGAGCGAATTTTTTTAGTATTTACCAAGTATTTTTCATCTTTGCTGATATCTTTGATCAACTGGGTTATCCTTTTTTCATTATCGCTAACTGCAGTTATGGTCAAATTTCTATCGTTATTTACGATGTTTGTGATATGAACTGCGTTTAGATTTAAAATATCGGTAATTTTAAAAAGATTTAAACCCTTCATGGCGTAATTATCTTTTTTATTTTCGATCTCAGCAAGCAGACCTTTTCTGAAATTTAGCTTTTCATTCTCTTTTTGAGTCTGTTCTTTTACCGCCTCTTGTTCTCTTGAAATTTTAGCTAGCGTCTCTTTTATCTGCATCTCTTGTGCGTTTAGGACGCTATATTCGTCATTTAGCCTTGCGCTATCTTTTTCTAAAACAAGACCAGCTATGTAGTTGTAAGCTGGATATAACATACTTAACACAAATGCCGCAGCGCAAGTGAGCAAGAATTTACCACTTTTTCTTTTAACAAATGGATCTGGGCGAAGCATATTTGAGAGGTTAAAGTTCTCATAAAATGGCTCTTTGGTATAAAATCTACCATATAAAGCCATAACGTTATAACGCTCGTTGATAGTATAGTTTTTATTATTTATTGCAACTTTTATGTTTATATACTCGGCATCCAAACCAAGTTTAGTTGAGATGAAATTTGCAAAATTTTTGATCTCATAGTCACAATCTATGTAAATTTTCTTTATAGATATGCCATTTTGGCTATTTATAATATTTAATATATCGTTAAAATAAAAAATATAATCTTCAAAAACTGTGTTTAGATCGTAGTTAAAGCCATCATCATCTTTATTTACAAGTCCTCTTTGAGACAAAACTTCGATAAATTTTTCATCACTCAAGCGATCGCCACTTTGCTCTAAGAATTTATCTTTAAGATAGTTTAGGTTATAGCGGATTTCTCTAGCTGTAAAAAAATCACCATCTAAATATATACTTAAAAATGATTCATCTTTTCTAAGCGCGATAAAGCAGTCTGCTTGAGTGCTAGGAAGCAAGCCTTTTTTATAAATAGCAGAGTAGATCAAAGGCTCAGGCGCAAGGTAGTCGATATATGGGACCTTTTTTGCAACTGCTTTAAATGTCGAATTTATATCTTCATTTGTGATAGCAAAAACAGTAAAAATTCTCTCTTGAGCTTTTGTAGAGCCTTCTGAGAAAAATATCTTATTATCAAGCGCAGGATCTAGTGAAAGCTCTGCATAGACCTTTGAATAAAGCTCCTCGTAAAGGGTGTCGTTATCAACGCTTCTAGGGATAAAAATAGTTGTTGTTTTTAAGTCTTTAAATTTTATGTATGAGATGAAAAAGTCGCGTTTATTGACTGTTTTTGAAAAGTTAAAAGCTTCTACATTGCTGTTGTGATAACGAAATCCTTTATAGTCATACGGATCTAGTGCAACTATAGAAATTTCACTATTTTTTTTAATATTCATCATGAATCAAAAAACCTTCCTAAACGCTTATGTTGGGTATTTTAATATCTTTAAAATAAAAAATCAATAGCCGATTATCTGATTTAGGCTCTTTTCTTCTTTGCTCCAGCCTTTTTTAACGACTACATCGAGCTTTAGAAAGACCTTTGTGTTGGTTAAATTTTGTATTAACTTTCTTGCAAAAATTCCTATTCGTTTAATAGTTTCACCATTTTTTCCGATGATCATACTTTTATGGATGTCACGCTCTGTGATGATGCTCGCATAAATTTCAGTTATACCTGTTTTTTCTTTTACGCTTTTTATGATCGCATCACTAAGATATGGTATCTCGTCGCTTAAATTTTCATAGATCGCTTCAAGTATAAATTCTCTAAAAATTTCCTTCTCGTTTGTCGGCGTAAGAAATTCTGGATCATAAAAGTACTCATGCTCTGGCAAAAGCTTGCAAATTTCATCAAGAAGCGGCTTTTTATATGTAGGCTGCTTGGTGCTAAAAGTAAGCAAAGCTGCAAATTTATCTTGAAATTTCTGATACTGTGTGATCTTTTCAAGCACTTTTGCATTTGAGCTCTCATCGACTTTTGTTAGCACTAAGATATGCGGTTTTTCTGGATTTAGAGCTAGAAATTTCTCATAGTCGCTTGTGTCATCATGAATAGGCGCTAAAAATACGATGAGATCGCAGTCTCCCATCGATTTTATAGCTTGGCTGATTAACAGTTGATTTATCGCCTTGTTGCTCTCGTGAAGTCCTGGCGTGTCGGTAAAGATGATCTGATCTTCGCCATTCATCACGATGCCATTTATCTTTCTGCGAGTTGCATTTTGCTTGTGCGAGACAATGGCGATCTTTTCGTTCAATAAGGCATTTAAAAACGAGCTTTTGCCAGCATTTGTGCGTCCTATGATGCTAACAAAGCCTGATTTCAAAGTATATACCTCGCTAGATCTTGATCCTCAACCACGTCTTTTAGGCGCTCTTTTACAAGCTCTTTTGTCACATTTATCTTCTCGCCGCTCTTTTCGCTAGCCTCAAAGCTGATATCTTCTATCACGCGCTCGATCACCGTGTGAAGACGTCTAGCGCCGATATCTTCCATCTTTTCATTTGCTGCGTGAGCGATCCTTGCTATCTCTTTTATCGCTTCATCATCAAATTCTAGCTCGACGTTTTCAGTTGAAAGAAGCGCGATATATTGTTTTAAAAGCGAATTTTTTGGCTGTGTTAAAATTTGATAAAGCGCATCCTCATCAAGGCTATCAAGCTCGACCCTTAGTGGGAAACGGCCTTGAAGCTCTGGGATAAGATCACTTGGTTTGCTTATGTGAAAGGCGCCAGCTGCGATAAACAAAATGTGATCTGTCTTTAAATTTCCAAATTTGGTATTTACATTTGAGCCCTCAACGATAGGTAGCAAGTCTCTTTGCACGCCCTCTTTGCTTGGGTCTTGCCTGTTTGAGCTACCTGAGCCAACGGCAACCTTATCGATCTCGTCTATAAAGATAATGCCCTCGTTTTCAGCTCTTCTTAAAGCCTCAGTTTTTACGCTCTCAAGATCTAAAATTTTATCATTTGCTTCACTTTGAAGGGCTTTTTTAGCGTCTTTTACCTTCATCTCTTTTTTGATATTTTTGCCACCGATGCCAATTATCTTTATAAAGCTCTCTTGCATCTGCGCCATATCAGGTGGCACATTTGAGCCAGCTTCAAGTGGGTTTTGCTGCACCTCTATCTCGATGCTTAGCTCGTCAAGCTCACCGTTTCTTAACCTATTTAGCATCTTGTCATAGCTTTTAGCGTACTCTGCTTGCTTCTCTTCGCTTGCACCTTTTGGAAGTGGCGGAAGTAGCTTTGAAACGATCTTTTCTTCGATGTAGGCGTTGATTTTATCTTGATTTTTCTCGCTTTGCTCGTTTTTAACGAGATTATATGACGCCATAGCAAGGTCTCTTACCATACTTTCAACGTCACGACCAACAAAGCCAACCTCAGTATATTTGCTAGCTTCTACCTTGATAAATGGCAGCCCCATCATCTTTGAAAGGCGCCTTGCGATCTCGGTTTTACCAACGCCAGTTGAGCCGATCATCAAGATATTTTTTGGCATGATGTCATCTTGCAAGCTCTTTTCAAGCTTCATACGGCGGTAGCGGTTGCGAAGTGCGATCGCTATGATCTTTTTGGCGTCCTTTTGACCGATCACATAGTCATCTAAAAATTTAACAATTTCTTTTGGTGTTAAGTTCATTTTCTCTCTTATTCTAAAACATAAGTTTTGATGTTTGTATTTGTATAGATGCAAATTTCACCGGCGATCTTAAGGCTCTCTTTGACTAGCTCCTCTTCATCGATATCGGCAAATTTATCTAAGGCACGGGCCGCTGAAAGGGCGTAGTTGCCGCCACTTCCGATAGCTGCTATCTTGCCATCTTCTGGTTCTACTACATCTCCAGTGCCACTAAGTAAGAAAATTTTATCCCTATCAAGCACAAGCATCATCGCTTCAAGCTTTCTTAGATACTTGTCTTTGCGCCACTCTTTGCTAAATTCTATCACCGCCTTTAGCAAGTCCCCCTTTGTATGCTCTAAATTTTTCTCAAACATATCAAAGAGATTAAACGCATCAGCGGTGCTGCCAGCAAAGCCAGCTAGGACTTTGCCGTTGTGAATTTTGCGGATTTTTACGGCATTGCCTTTTAAGACGGTATTGCCAAAGCTCACCTGTCCATCACCGCCGATGACCGCTTTATTTTTGCCTTTGTAGGCTAAGATGGTTGTCGCATGAAACATCTACTCTCCTTGAACATCAACCTTTAAGGTCGCATTTATCGAGTGACCAAGCTTTATAGAGACATCATAAAGACCAACTGCTTTTAGGTGAGTGTCCAGGTCGATAGCCTTTTTCTCAACTACCAAATGATGTGTCTTTTCAAGCTCTGCTGCGATCTCCTCTTTTGAAACTGAGCCAAAGAGCGAGCCATTTGCACCAAGAGTTTTCTTAACGACGACTGTCACTTTTGCAAGCTCTTCTTTTAGTTTTTCTAAATTTGCGATCTCATATTTTAGCTCTTCAGCCTTTCTTTTTTGAGCCGCTTCGTATTGACGAAGGACATCTGGAGTGGCTGCTTTTGCAAAGCCTTTGCCGATTAAGAAGTTGTTGCCATAGCCGTCTTTTACCTCTTTTATCTCACCAGCTTTGCCAAGCGCCTTTACATCTTTTATTAATAATACTTTCATTTTTATCCTTTTAAATTTTATTTTTAGTCAAATTTTCGCCCATTTTTGCGTGCGATTATAAAGCGAAGTGCGTTTAGTTTGATAAATCCAGCTGCGTCTTTTTGATCATAAACGCTATCTTCTTCAAATGTGCAGTATGCCTCGCTAAATAGATTATCATCTTTGCTGTTTCTACCAAGGATAGTCACGTTTCCTTTATAAAGCTCAACTTTTACAGAGCCATTTACGTGCTCTTGGCTCTTGTCGATGAGAGCTTGGAGCATATTTCGCTCAGGTGACCACCAGTAGCCGTTGTAGATTAGCTCGGCATATTTTGGCATGATCTCATCTTTTAAGTGAGCTGCACCGCGGTCAAGCGTGATGCTCTCTATCGCTCTGTGAGCTTTTAGCATTATCGTGCCGCCAGGAGTTTCGTAGCAGCCGCGACTCTTCATACCAACTGAGCGGTTTTCTACGATGTCAAGTCTGCCGATGCCGTGTTTTGCGCCAAGGCGGTTTAGCTCGGTTAAAATTTCAGCTGGGCTCATTTTTTTGCCGTTTATGCTCACTGGATCGCCTTTTTCATAGCCAATCTCAATGATCTCGCTCTTATCTGGAGCATCTTTTGGACTTACTGTCCATCTCCACATATCATCTTCTGGTGCGTGGCTTGGGTCTTCAAGCACTAGACCTTCATAGCTTATGTGAAGTAAATTTGCGTCCATTGAGTATGGGCTCTTGCCTGGTTTTTTGGTGATATCTATGCCGTTTTTCTCAGCGTATGCCAAAAGTTTTTCGCGGCTGTTTAGATCCCACTCGCGCCATGGAGCGATGATAGTTAGGTTGTCGCCAAGTGCGTAGTAGCCAAGCTCAAAGCGAACTTGGTCGTTGCCTTTGCCTGTTGCTCCGTGGCTCACACCATCAGCACCAACAAGTCTTGCGATCTCGCTTTGGCGTTTTGCTATAAGTGGGCGCGCGATTGATGTGCCAAGTAGATATTCGCCCTCATAGATGGCATTTGCTCTAAACATTGGAAATACATAATCACGTACAAATTCTTCTCTTAAGTCTTCTATAAAAATATTTTCAGGTTTTACACCAAGTGCTAGGGCTTTTTTGCGTGCAGGCTCTAGCTCTTCGCCTTGTCCGATGTCAGCTGTAAATGTGACTACTTCGCATTTGTATTCGTCTTGAAGCCACTTTAAAATAATACTTGTATCAAGTCCGCCTGAGTATGCTAAAACAACTTTTTTTACATCTTTTTTCATAGCTGTCCTTTTGTTGAAATGGTCGTATTTTAGCCTAAATTGATTAATCTTTAATAAATTAATCTATTAAATAATGTAAGTAAAATTTTATTTTTCTGATAGTTTTTTGTCTGTAGAAATTAGAAATTTTAGTTTAAATGAAATTTGCTTGCAAATTTTAAATTTACAAGCAGAGTATTTTTCTAAACGCCTAGAAATTTAGCAAGGGCAAAATAAAATATAGCCGATGAGATAGCAGCTGCAGGCAGTGTGATGAGCCAAGCTAGGATGATAGGTCTTACCATTTTCCAGTTTGCATTTTTATTTACGATGCCAATGCCCAAAACCGCGCCTATCAGGATATGCGTCGAGCTAACTGGTATGCCAAGCTTTGTAGCTAGAAGTATGACGATACTTGAGGCAAGCTCGGCGCTAAAGCCAGTCGTCGGCAAAATTTCAGCTAGTTTTGAGCCGATAGTAGTGATCACCTCTTTGCCCAAAAACCAAAGTCCAACGACAAGTGAGATGCCAAATGTTACCATTGCGATACTTGGTATGGGTGAGCTTTCGTTTATAGAGCCAGTTTTTAGCACATCAAGCACAGCAGCAAATGGTCCAACTGCATTTGCTATGTCGTTTGCACCGTGCGAAAATGCAAAAGATGAAGCGGTAAAAATTTGAAACCATGAGAAAATTCTATTGATGCTCTTTTCGCTATCATTTTTACTCATGACGTTTATGATAGCAAGGCTTGCAAGATATGCTAGGGCACCGATAACAAAGATGATCCAGATAGTTTGGATAATGCTAAAGGCTAAATTTATATGCTCAAGCCCTTTAAAAAGCATCATCGATGAGATGACCATCGCAGCAAATCCAGCGATGATTGGGATGTGCTTTTTCATCGCTTTAAAGGTATCTATCTCTTTTTCGCTATCTTTCATGATGCGAATTTTTGAGCGGTATTCGCTGTATTCAGTGGTTTCGATCTCGTCCTCATCGATAACTGCGATCTTTGAAAGAGTGGCTATCTGCTCCTCAGCTGGCTTTGTTTTAAGCGCTTTTATAAAGCTTTCTTTATAGGCTTTTCTCTCAGCTTTTAGCGCTTTTAAATTTGTCTTTAGTTCGTGCGTCGGCTCGATTATTTTGCTCTTTACGTAGCCAAATATGATGTAAGACATCACGCCACCAAGTAGTGGTGAGATGACCCAGCTAACGGCGATCCTGCCGATCTCACCCCAAGAGACCATGTTAAGTGGCTCAGGATCTTTTATCATAAAACCCATGGCAAGTCCTGCGCCAACGATGCCGCCAACGATCGAGTGAGTTGTCGAGACTGGCAAACCCTTTTTAGACGCATAAAATAGCCAAAGACCAGAGCTTAGAAGGGCTGAGATCATGATGATGACAAATTTCATCGGGTTTATGTCGCTTGGAAATTTCACGATCTCGTTTCTAATGGTATTTGTAACCTCAGATCCTGCGAATATCGCACCGCTAAGCTCAAAAATGGCTGCGATTACAAGAGCTTGTTTTAGTGTGAGTGTTTTTGCGCCGACGCTTGTGCCAAAGCTGTTTGCAACGTCATTTCCGCCGATATTAAACGCCATAAAAAGACCAAACATACCAGCGATCAAGAATAAAAAGTAGTTATTTGTCGGGATGTATTGATAGCCCCAAACGAAAAATCCAACGCTGCAAATCGCAAAAATAACTAACGCCAAGAAGTTATCTCGAAGCAATCAAGCCCCCTTGTAAGAGTTTTTAGCAAAATTATATCTTGAAAATTATTAAAGTTTTTAGAATTTTCTCACTTTAAATGATACTAAATTATCATATGTTAGAATTTGGCAAAAATATTAAGGATAAATTTTGGTTATAGCGATCGATCTTGGCTCAAACACCTTTCGCGTGGCACTTATAAAAAAAGAGCAAAATGGTTTTACTAACGAGCAAATTTATGAAAAGATAGTTGGAGCTGCAAGGGGCTTAAACGAAAGTGGCAAGATAGGCTTAGAGGCTAAAAATAGGCTTTTTGAAGCGATAGTGGAGGCTAAAAGTAAATTTGACTTTACTAAATTTAAATGTGTGGCAGTTGCGACTGAAGCTTTTAGAGTGGCGTCAAATAGCGAAGAAATTTTTAGCGAGATAAGAGAGAAATTTGGCATAGATTTTCATATCATTGATGGACAAGTTGAAGCGAAACTTACATTTTTAGGCGTGCAAAATGCCTTAAGAAAGCTTGGCATAAATGATAAATTTAGCATCATCGACATCGGCGGTGCAAGCTCAGAGATAGGCGACGATGGCAAATTTATAAGCTTTAAATTTGGCATCATCACCTTTTACGAGAGGTTTAAAGCGCTTGATCTGATGCAAGAAAATGCAAAAATTTATACAAAAGAGGCAAGGGAATTTTTAACAAGCCTTGACAATAGACTTATCGTGCTAACTTCTGGCGTGCCAACTACTATCGCAGCGCTAAAACTTGGGCTAAACTACGAGAGCTATGATCCAAAAAAAGTGAGTGGATATGAGCTTAAAAATGACGATCTTGCTTGGTTTATAAATGAGCTTTTAAAAATGGATGATAGAAGCGCTGACGTGGCGGTTGGAAGAAGTAGAAAGTATCCGCTCATCGCTGGAACGCTGCTTTTAAAAGAGCTTTTAAGCGGGCAAAATGCGAAATTTATAGTTATCGACGATGGGCTTAGAGAGGGCGTTGGGGCGGCTTATTTAAAAGGCATATTTCAAGAAATTATCACGAAATTTTAGTTATGATTTCAAAAATTTAAAGGAGAAAAAATGAGCATAAGAGAGCAAATTTTAGCCGACATAAAAGAGGCTATGAAAGCAAAAGATGAGTTTAAAAGAGACACTTTAAGGACGCTAAATGCAGCACTTAAGCAGGTTGAAGTCGATCAAAGGATCGAGATGACCGACGAGGTCGTGCTCCCGCTACTTCAAAAAGAGATCAAAAAGAGAGCTGACTCGGTTGAGCTCTATCTAAAGGGAGCAAGAGAGGACCTCGCCAAAAAAGAGCAGAGCGAGATCGAGCTAATCAAGACGTATCTGCCAGCTCAGCTAAGTGATGATGAGTTAAAAGAGAAGATAAAAAGCATAATTGAAAAGGTTGGTAAAAATTTAGGCGCTGTGATGAAAACGGCAAAAGATGAGATCGGAGCGAGCGCCGAAGCAAAACGCATAAGCATGATCGCAAAAGAGCTTTTGTGTTAAAAACTAGATAAACCCATGTAAATTTTCGCATGGGTTTTAAAAGCTATGGTTAAATTTTATACGCTATAAAAGTATTTTATTTATTTTTAAATTTTTAAAAAGCTACTTTGAAAAATAAAATAAATTTACATATTTTTTTAAAAAACCTTGACAAATGGCATTAAAGTCTATATAATTACAACTCTTAAAAACATTGGGGTATCGCCAAGCGGTAAGGCAACTGGTTTTGGTCCAGTCATTCAGAGGTTCGAATCCTCTTACCCCATCCACTTTTTAAAATCCCAAACAACTCTTATCGCGGAGTAGAGCAGTGGTAGCTCGTCGGGCTCATAACCCGAAGGTCGGCGGTTCAAATCCGTCCTCCGCAACCAAATACCAAGGACTTTTACCACCTTTTAGCTAAACACTAACTCCCACACCATCACGTATATCATCAACATTTAGATGCACGTAATGCAGGCTACTTTTAATATCTGTGTGACCCATAAAAGCCATCAGTTTATGAGCATTAAATCCCTTCAAACTCACTAACCTAGAAGCCACTGTATGGCGTAATACGTAAAGCCCGTGAGTATTGCTAGTCCCTAAATATCCAAGATGGTTTCTCACAGCCCACCACATACGATTCGCTGTATCGTGATTTAGGTGAGTTATAGGACACTTATCTAGGGGTAAGTCTTTGTAGCTATAATAAAGTTAATTTAAGGCATCAAATTTATTTCGGCAGTGAGGCATTACTTTTTGCAGTTATAATAAAGCTCATTAAGGCATTAAATAACGTATATATGAGGCGCGCCACTATTTTTACTCTAAAGAGTTTAAATATTTTTGATTATATTTTTAGCTATTTCAAAATTTCATTTTAAAATTTTTAACGAAATTTTAATTTGTAAAATTTCGTTAATCATCAAATTTAGTAGATAAATTAACACAAGGCTTTTTATATCTTATCCGCGACACATCTAGCAAGTTCATCTGCATTATCGCCCAGATATTCATCACCCCAAAAATCAATCTTCAAAATTTTCCCTAACTCTTTTGAATTTTGTAGATCCTCCAGCCAACGACCATCTATATAATCAACCTTTTTAACTTCTGAGAGTAGAATTTTTTGCGTTTTTAGCTCGTAAGTTTTTCTAATCAATATTGCATCATAATCTTCCTCTCCTTGCGCATCATCAAAAGATCTGTACTTTTCTATACACTCTTCGTATCTTTTATACTCTTCATTGCCCTGGTATAGCAAATTTGCACTTTTTTCTAGCCTATGATTTATAAAGTCCATTTGCACTATATGCTCTGGTTTAGGACCATGATTATCACTACTAAAATGTTTTATAAGTTTAAAATCTTTTCCATCTAATACAAAAACATACACCCAGTATCCATACTTGCCATGTCTATAAAAAAATTTTAGCTCACTATTTTCTATCTCTACTGCAAGCTCTGGTGGATCATAAGCGCCACCATCTTCATGTGGGCTCTCAAAGATATCTCGCTTAGTTACTACGACCTCATATTTATCACCATTTGAGAGCAAGATCACGATACCACGACGATTTTTATTTACTATTTGACACCATTTGTCGTCTTTAGTACTCTCGTCGCAACCTTCACTAAAAGGTAAAAATTTATCCTTAAATGTTTCTTGAATTACCACAGCTACATCCTCTATGCCATCTTTATTTAGATCACCCTTGGTGGCATCGTATAGCGTAGTTTGTTTTGGCAATGATACTTTTACAGCCACTAGCATCTTATCATCTAGCTTGGATAAATTCTCTATCTCATACTCATCGCCAGAAAAAGGTATGTTCATCTGCTTTAGAGTTTTTAGTATAGATGCTGAGTTTTTCTCTACATTACTCGTATTAAGATCTTTAGCAAAACAGAAATTTAGCATAAAAAGAATACAAAAGATAGCTCCAAATTTAAACATTTTTACTCCTTTATCTTTACATTGCTATATAAATTCAAACCAAAATTTCCCTCTGGCCTTTTGCGTTTACAGGGCTTAAAACGCCCATTTTCTCCATCTGCTCGATTATATTTGCAGCTTTGTTATAGCCTATTTTTAGGCGTCTTTGTAGGTAGCTGATCGATGTTTTTTGCTCACTTAAGATGATCTCTTTTGCCTCTTCATAAAGCTCATCAAGCTCATCTTCGCCTAATACTCCAGCGGCTGAGCCTGCGCTAGAGCCCTCTTCTGCAAGGAATTTCTCATCATAGATCACGTCTTGTTGCTCTTTTAAGAAATTTACGATTGTTTCGATCTCTTTTTCGCTTGCAAATGGCGCATGAAGCCTGATCACACCAGGGCTTCCAGGAGGTGTAAATAGCATATCTCCTCGCCCTAGCAAGCTCTCAGCTCCCATTTGATCTAAGATGACCTTACTATCGATCCTTTGCCCTACTCTATAGCTTATCCTGCTTGGTAAATTTGCCTTTATAAGACCAGTCACTACATCGACACTTGGACGCTGAGTAGCGACTATCAAGTGTATACCGCTAGCCCTTGCCATCTGCGCTAGACGGCCTATGTAAAGCTCCACGTCCTTGCCGCTAGTCATCATAAGATCGGCCAGCTCATCGATGATCACGACTATGTATGGGAACTGCTCGCCGCCCTCGCTCTTCATCTTTTCGTTGTAGCTCTCGATGTTTTTTGTGCGAGTTTGGCTCATTATTTTGTATCTTCGCTCCATCTCAGCGACCATGTTTGAAAGCGCTGTGATCGCCTTTTTAGCCTCTGTGATAACCGGAGTCAAAAGGTGTGGGATGTCGTTATATATGCTAAATTCAAGCATCTTTGGATCGATCATCATTAAGCGCAAAGTTTGTGGGCTATTTCTATAAAGCAAACTTAAAAGCATCGCATTTATACCCACACTCTTGCCTGATCCCGTTGTACCTGCGATTAGCAAATGTGGGAGCTTTTTAAGGTCAGTCACAAAAGGAGCGCCCACGATATCCTTGCCAAGAGCCATGGTTAGCGGACTGCTCGCGTTTTTAAAGACTTCACTTTCTAAAATTTCTTTTAGATAGATCGTCTCTAAATTTTGATTTGGCACCTCGATACCAACGACATCTTTACCAGGGATCGGCGCTTGGATACGGATAGTTTGAGCCTTTAGCGCCATCGCTAGGTCATCTTGCAAAGTGAGGATTTTACTTACCTTGATGTGCGGGGCTGGGCGAAACTCAAATGTCGTGACGATAGGGCCAGTGTAGGTTCGCACCACGTCGCCATCTATCTTAAATTTGCGCAGTTTATCGAGTAAATTTGAAATTTGCTGGTCGATCTCGGCCTCGTTTATATTGTGCGAGCGCTTTGGAGGGTCGTTTAGAAATTTAAGCGGCGGCAAGACAAAGTCTTTTGGCTTTTCAACCTTGCCGCGCTCTATCTGATCAAGAAGCTTTTTGTTTTCAGCCACTTCATTTAAAATTTCAACCCCGCCTATGGTTACAGGTCTGCTCTCTTGTGCCAGCTCCATCTCTGGCTCTGGCTCAGATTCTGGCTCACTATCTAAATTTGACTCATCATCATTTAGCACCTGAGCGTCTATAAGCTCTTCTTCTTTTATCTCGTCAGCTTTTGGCTTTTTGCGCTCTATCTTTGGTATCTGCCTTGCCCTTACCTCTTTTACGCTTCTGCTTTTTTCTTCATAGCCATTTGGCTCTTTATCTACAAAAGCCTTTCTTAAAACGATGATAAAATTTTCTCTAAAAGCAAGTCCAAGTGAGATAATAAATATCATAAGTATAGCAACCGCAGTGCCGATAGCGCCGATGACTTCTTTTAGCGCTGAGACTATAAAGCCACCTATCACGCCGCTATTTGCCCCAGAAGTACTTAGCGCTTGAAACATCAAAAATGCGATAAAAAATAGAAAAATCCCAACTACAAACTGGGCAAAATCAAAGTCAAATTTCTTAAAATTTTTATATACAAAATAGCCTAAAACGATAAGTAAAAATGGATAAACATAGGCTATAAGTCCAAAATATTTAATATTAAAAACGCCAAGGCTTTGTCCAAGTGAGCCTACAAAATCAGCAGTCGGAGCAGCCGTAGCGATACCAAAATATATAAAAAAACAAACAAAAATAGTAAATAATATATGTCTTAAAATTTTAGATCCTTTTGTTAAAAAGGCTTATTATAGCACGCTTGAGTTTAATTTTTAAAAAATCAGCAAGCTAGGCCTGCTGATTTATCATTTTAGTTTAGGTAGTTTAGCAAGCTTAGTTGATTTATCTTAGCACTTGCTTGAAGAGTAGCTTGATATGAGAGTGAAAGCTGTGTAAATTTAAGATATGACTCTGCATAGTCTGCGTCTATGACGTCATTTTTTACAGTTAGCACATTTACTTTCATGATCTCTGCACGCTGATTTGTCGCCGTTAGAAGCTTTGTTTGAGAGCCTATCTTTGTAAGCTCTTTATTTGCGTGATCTATCAAGTGATCAAGCCTTTTTAAAGCGCCTTGCATGCCTGTATTTCGTGGGTCGTGATTGTTAGCGTCTGCTCTATAGTAGCCATTTCTAACGGCAAATATCATATCATCAAGGTCTTGAAAGACGCTTGTGCTTGGCTCATCTATCGTTAAAGCATTATTTTCGTTAAAGCTAAATACTGAGCCCTTGCCTTGAGGGTGGCTTGCAGCGCCAGCTGTGTTCATGCCGGTGCTATCTCCGTCAAATATATCACCATTTTTCGCATCATACATAGTTAGCTCTATATTTGTGACAGATTTTGTCTTGTCAGTTAGTACCATCCTGCCTTTATCATCTAAATTTACCTCTACTGCGCCTTTAGTCTTTGACAAAGCCTCTTTATAGGCATTGTAGTTTTGATCTCTTCTTACCTTTTCGATATCTGTATCAAAATTTGCATTTTCTACGTTTTGAGGATCAGGGATATTATCGCTTGCAGCCATCGCCACGATGTCCATTAGCTGACGATATGTAAAGTCACTTGCGTATGTTCTGTAACTACCAAATTCATCTGAGTTATAAACGGTCAAATTTCTAGTTGGAGATACCACGCCAGCAGCAGTTGTTGATGTTATTTGAAACTGCACTGGGGTATTTACGCCACCTGCTTCGCCCATTTTTACTTTGATGTCGTATGTTGTGCCGGTGATCGATTTTACTTGAAGGCCTATCTCTTGATTATCTATATTGTAAAGCTCCCTCTTTCTAGCATCGACATCTTTTGGGTATAAATTTCTATTGTAGCTCTCTTTTGTGCCAGAGACCTCGCTTAGCTTTGTCTGATCAGTTGCAAACTCGCCTGTTCTTCTAGCTACTTGAGGTAAATTTGCTATTAATTCATTGTCTTTTCGCTCAAATCTAACCTTGTCATAGTCAAATGCGTTTGTTAAATTTCCATCTTTATCAAGGTATTTGCTCTTTGTAAATTCAGTTATATGAACCGTTTTTGGCACAGCATTTGCCATATTTTCAAGGCTTTGTAGCGAATTTATCGTATCAAGTGTATTATTTGGAGCTATCGCACCACGATTTGCCGCCACAGAAGTAGCTGCAACCATGTGAAAGTCTATAGTTTGATTGCCTTTAGTAAGGTCTTTTATATTAAATTGTCCGTCGTTATTTATGCTCACATCAACAACTTTTGTCGTCTTTGTGTTGCCAAATTCCATACCGATCTTCTCCATCAAACCAGCCATTGACGTATCGGCACTCATCTTAAATTTACTCGTAAATGTCGTGCCGTCTGGCTTTTTACCCTGCATGAAAAAGTATGTGTCAGGGAAATTTACATTTGAAGTATCCAAAAAGTCGAAATCAGGCTCGATCGTGCCTTTATAAGAGCCATCACTGCCCACAACTGAGTCGCTTGCGTAGTTTAGACCGATCATATTTTTTATCTTGCTATTTTCATCAAGATATTTTGGCGCATAAGCGATGTCAGTTCTAGTTTGATCAGCTAGCATCACGTTTGTTGTTAAAATTTTGTTATAGTCGCCATCTTTTCCTAAAAAAAGATCAAATCCTGGGATATTGTAAGGTAGCTCGACCTGCGCGCCAGCTGAAGTTTTCATATAGTCGCGGTTGCCTTGATATTTACCTGAGCCATCGATCGGCTTAGTATCCACAGCACTTCCTGAAAATAAAAACTGCCCATTTATAGAGGTATTTGCGATATTTACAAGGTGGTTTTTGATGCCCTGAAGGTCGTTTGCCAAAGCTTCAAGAGATGTTGTGCTATGCACGTCACTGGCTGCTTGAACGACTTTTGTTTTAAAATTTTCAAGCTGTTTTTCAAATTCTTTCAGCGCATTGTCCGTGTTTTTTGCAAAATTTACTGACTTACCGGTAGCGTCTGCCACTTGAGTGAGAGTGGTCGCTTCATAATCAAGCCTCATAGCATCGTTATAAACTGCAGCACCGTCGTATGGATCTTGAATTTTAAGTCCGTTTGAGAGCTGCTGATAGCTTTTATTTACGCCAACCATATTTTTTTGATAGTCGTGCAAAGTCTGACTAAAACGTAGTTGATTTGTAATTCTCATAATTTTTCCCTAAATTTTTATTCACTCTAAGCAAGAATAATTCCGCTTTGTGATATATCGGTGAAAATTTGATTTTTTTTAGTGCAAAAAAGTTTTATTGTATAATCTGCCAAAATTTACATATATAAAATAGGAAAGAAAATGGCGTTAAAAATCCTCTTCTCACCAAGCGAAAGCAAAATTTCTCTAAATACAAATGATAAATTTGATGGTAAAAATTTGATATTTTCTGAGCTTTTTGACAAAAGGGCTGAAATTTTAAAAAGATACGATGAGTTTTTAAAAAGTGCAAATTTAGACGAGATAAAAAAGCTTTTTGGACTAAAAGAGCTTGAAGATAGCGAGCAACTGCGAGAAAGTCTATCTAAAAAAGGTAGCATAAAAGCCATCTTAAGATATGACGGAGTTGCCTATAAGCACCTAAACTACCGCGGACTAAGCGATGATGCTCAAAAATATATAGATAATAATGTTTTGATATTTTCAAATTTATTTGGGCCAATTTTAGCAAAAGATGAGATAGCTGAGTATAAACTAAAGCAAGGCGAAAAGCTGGCTGGCTTTGATATTTGTAAATTTTATGAGCAAAATTTTAGCAAGGCAATCGATAGCTTTTTAGAAAATGATGAAATTTTAGATCTTAGAGCTAAATTTTATGAAAAATTTTATGTGGTAAAAAAAGAATTTACAACATTTTGCTTTTTGAAAAACAAAAAGATACTAAGCCACCATGCAAAAGCATATAGAGGTGAGGTTTTGCGCCAGATCGCAAATGCTAAAGTGACAAACAAAGATGAGCTAATGGGTTTAAATTTTGAAAATTTAAAGCTTGTAGATATGAAAAAGATAGGGCTAAAAAACGAGCTTACGTTTGAAATTTGCGACTGAAAGTTCAAAATTTGGTCTTTTTTACTAAAAAAATGCAAAAAAAGAGCTAAATTTAGGGAAAAAGTATTGTATTTTTTTTTAAAAGAGTGTAGAATTGCCGCATAACTTCTTAAAAGGATGGTTCATGAAAAAAGCTGAATTTATTCAAGCGGTTGCCGACAAGGCTGGTCTTTCAAAAAAAGATACTCTAAAAGTTGTTGATGCTACTTTGGAGACAATCCAAGCGGTTCTTGAAAAAGGCGATACAATTAGCTTTATAGGCTTTGGTACTTTCGGTACTGCTGACAGAGCTGCAAGGAAAGCTAGAGTTCCTGGAACTAAGAAAGTAATCGACGTTCCTGCTAGCAAAGCAGTCAAATTCAAAGTTGGCAAAAAACTTAAAGAAGCAGTTGCTGCTGGTGCTGCTAAAAAAGGTAAAAAGAAATAATTTTCTTTTTCGGGGAGCAAGTCTCCCCTTTTCTTTCTTCTCACAAATCTAAAATTTCAATCTTAACTTAGCCCGAGTGGTGAAACTGGTAGACGCGTCAGACTCAAAATCTGATAAGGGCAACCTTGTGTCGGTTCGAGTCCGACCTCGGGCACCATTATAAAATATCTTAAAAAATCCAAAGACATACAAATATATATAAAAGCACCTATAAAAAGGATT
>NZ_CABPUY010000001.1:117406-322221 GCF_902460575.1 Campylobacter concisus
TCATTAAACATTTTTAAACACAAGAAGTATAAGAGTATAATTTATGCAACAAAAAATAAAATACCTATAAATCAAAAATGTACACAATATATTAAATTAATATAATTTATCCTCTTATATTTTAATTGCATAATTTGTATTTTTTTTACAAAATCTACCTTTATTATGATATACTTCCAAAGTATCTTATGTATTTATAGGAAAATCACATGTTGATTAGTTTTTATGCAGAAAATTTTTTATCTTTTAAAGGTAAAATAGAATTTAGTATGCTTGCAGACAATGGCAACGATAAGAATTCAGTTGCTTTTAGAAAAAATAAAATTTTAAAGACTGCTGTAATTTATGGTGCAAACGCTAGCGGAAAATCAAATTTATTAAAAGCATTATCTTTTTTTAAAAATCTAACCAGAAATATGAATAAAGTAATTCAATCAGTAGATAAGCTGGGCTATGCCCCTTATCTGTTAAATACAAAAAATAAGGTTAAACCTTCCAAGTTTGAAATGATATTTACAATAGATGACACAAAATATACATACGGCTTTTCGAATGATGCAGATAAGGTTTATGAAGAATATTTGTATGCAGATGAAAAAGGTAAAAACTCAAGACTTTTTTATAGAAATGGCCTAGGCGAAGATTATGTAAATGCAGGCAAATTTAAAGAAGGGGCGCCTTTTTTTGATAAAGTAAATAAAAAAATTAAACTACTTGACAATAGGTTATTTTTATGGAAATGCGACGAAGAAAAAGGTCAAATATCGCATAAAATTTTAAAATATATGTCGAATATAAAACTAATAGACGCGAGCGAATCAAATAATTATACTGGTATTACTAATAAAATGATCAAAGATGATGATAACTTAAGAAAAAAGATAGTTGATTTCATACAAAAAATGGATACTGGAATAAAAGATATTCATCACAAGGAAGAAGATATACCGGCTGATATGCTTGATTTTTTACGAAATTTCCCAAATTTTCCGAATGATATATCACCTGATAAAATGAAAGCAATCAGTATAAACACAAGCCATGACGCATACAATGAGAAAAATGAATTAATTGGCAAAGAATTATTTGATTTAAACGATGAGAGCACTGGAACTCAAAAACTTTTTCAGATACTTGGACCGGTATTTGATTCGCTTGAAAATGGAAACGTTTTACTTATAGATGAGTTAGAAGCTAGTTTGCACCCGTTTATTACAGCTACTATCGTTAAGCTTTTTAATAGTGAATATAATGAAAATGGAGCACAACTTATTTTTACTACTCACGACCTAAATGTCTTTTCGCTTTTCAACCGAGATCAGATATGGTTTGCCCAAAAGGATAAATTCGGTGCATCTGAATTTTACTCGCTTTTAGATATCAAGGGCGTAAGAAATGGTATAAATTTTGCGAAACATTATAAAATGGGAAATTATGGTGCGTTGCCTTACATAAATTTCGATTTTTCAAAGGCTAAAAATGAAAAGGAGTAGAAATACCAGAGAGCAAATTTGCGGTATTATCATAGCATGTGAAGACAGTGTTTCATCTCCTGAATATTTTAAACAAATTGTTTCAAAACTAAAGGAAGAGAAAAAAATTACACCACATTCTTTTGTTATAGCAAATCATAGACACAATAACCCAAAAGGAGTTTTACAAGATTTACAAAATTATAAGGATGGGAATATAACATATAAAGACTTTAATAGTAAATGGATAGTTATAGACCGAGATGCAAAAATGGGATGTGATAGATCTGGGCATGATATACAAGACTTTAACAACGCAATAAAAGATGCAAATAAAAAAGATATAAAAGTAGCTTATGCAAATGACAGCTTTGAATTGTGGTATTTGTTGCATTTTAGATATATAGACACCAGCATAATGAGAGATAAAATTCTAAAAGATGTTATTATTGAACTCAAAAGAAATTTTCCAGGCGAATTTCAAAATTTAAATGAAGAAAATATAAAGACAAAAGAACAGACGCAAAAGATATATGAAAAATTATTGGTAAAACAGCAAACAGCTATCAAAAATGCAGAAAAACTTCTGACCAACTACGGGAACAACCATAAACCAGAAAGCGACAACCCGTCAACTACTATTCATAAGCTAGTGCTAGAACTTAATAACATCTAAATTAAAATATTTATATACCCACAGCACAAAAAAGTAAAAATTTCTAAAGACACCTATTATATAATTAAAATCAAACAATACAAAAGCATATCTGCAAGAGAAATTTATAATATTAGCTATCTTGAAAACGATCTAAAAAATAAAGAAAAGATAGATGAAAGAGATAAATTTTACAAAAAGGTTGATACTAGGGTTTAAATTTAAGGGTAAAATCCAAAAAAGTTTATTGTAATTTAATCTTTTGGGGCATATAATCAATTCTTTGTAAATTCCAAACTTAAAAGAGACTGCTATGAATTTCACACCACTTTTTGCAATATTTTTTATAATCGCAACTGGTTTTTTTGCTAAAAAAGTCGGCATTGTTGAGCAAAAGCACTCGATCCCATTTGTGGATTTTGTCCTTTGTTTTGCAATGCCTGCGCTAATCTTTGACAAAATTTACCACGTAAATGTCGATGCCTCACTTATAAACACGATCCTTATTGGCTTTGCATCAACCGCCATTAGCGCCGCTTTGGCATTTGTCATAGGTAAGGTTTTTAAATTTACCAAAATAACAACCGTTAGTATGGTCATGCTAAGCCTTTTTGGTAACACACTATTTGTCGGTATGCCTGTCATTCAGGGCTTCTTTGGCGATGCAATGGTAAATGAGGTCATCTTTTATGATCAAATAGCCACTGGTATCCCGCTCTCGATCCTTGGACCACTCATCCTATCTTTTGCCGCACCAGAGAAGGTTTCTCTATTTCAAAATACAATGAAAATTTTAAAATTTCCACCATTTATCGCGCTTATTATGGGTCTTATCTTAAAAGAAGTCCCACTTCCAGATTTTATCTTTGCGCCACTTAGGATGTTTGAAGGCAGCGTCACTCCAGTCGCACTTTTTGCGATCGGCGTTGGTCTTAACTTTAGCAGTATCACAAGCTCATATAAAGGCGTTAGCGTCGTGCTTTTGTGCAAAATGATCTTGCCAGCTATCGTATTTTTTATCATATTAAAAGTCTCAGGTATCCAGATGAGCAAAACTTGGGTCGTTGGTCTCTTTCAATGTGCGATGCCGACATCAGCCCTTGCAAGTGCGATGGTCATAAAAGCTGGACTTGATAGCTCTCTAGCCATCTCATCAGTAGCTATCGGTGTGCTTTTTTCATTTATCACGTTACCAGTTATCTATTTTGTATTTGCATAAATTCACACTTATTTCACACTAAGTGACTACAATTGCAACATAATTTAATTTAAAGGAGACTTTATGAAAAAGTTAATCTTAGTTGCACTTGGTGCTATGTTTATGTTTGGCGGTCTTGCAAATGCTACTGAAATGATGCAAAAGGACAAGATGGGCAAAGATGAGATGATGAAGAAAGAGCAGATGATGAAAGATGATATGTCTAAAAAACATCCTGTCAAAAAACACGAAGCTAAAAAAGAAGACATGGGCATGAAAGACGAAATGAAAAAAGACGACATGGGTATGAAAAAAGACGACATGGGCATGAAAGACGAAATGAAAAAAGATGACATGGGTATGAAAAAAGACGACATGGGCATGAAAGACGAAATGAAAAAAGGCATGTAAAGGCACTTGATGGTCAGAATTTTGCTTGTTGAAGATGATGAAACATTACTTGATCTAATAAGCGAGTATCTGGGCGAAAATGGTTACGATGTCACCACTACAAACAATGCCAAAGACGCACTAGATCTTGCATACGAGCGAAATTTTGACCTACTTATACTAGACGTCAAACTCCCGCAAGGCGACGGCTTCTCCCTACTTTCATCGCTACGTGAGCTTGGCGTCACAACACCTAGCATATTTACCACCTCGCTAAACACCATAGACGACCTTGAAAAAGGCTACAAAAGCGGCTGCGATGACTATCTAAAAAAGCCATTTGAGCTAAAAGAGCTACTTATCCGCATGCAAGCTCTCATAAAAAGAAATTTCTCACACCAAAACGGCGAAGATATCAAAATTTTAGATGATCTTTGCTTTCACCCACAGAGCAAAACTCTAAGTAAAAACGGCGAAAATGTAAATATCTCGAGCAAAGAGAGCGACCTGCTCGCCCTATTTTTGCAAAACAAGGGCAAAATTTTAACCAAAGATGAAATTTTTAATAAAATTTGGAGTTTTGACGAGGAGCCAAGCGAGCTTAGCCTTCGTGTATATATCAAAAATTTACGCCAAATTTTAGGCAAAGATGCCATTTTAAACAAGCGTGGAGACGGCTACATCTATGTCTGAAAAGACGCAAATTTTATTTAAAATTTTATCCCTCTATCTTGTTAGCTCTGTGCTATTTTTGAGCTATTTTTTTATACACGACTACCAAAATAAAAAAGAAGCACTCATCTTAAACGAGGTAAAAAGCCTAAAAGAGATCAAGATGGGCATTTACATGAAAGCAAGGACAAATGGTCTTAGTTCGGTTTCAAGCCTAACAAAAGAAAAAGGGGTAAAAGCCTGCATCATTTCAAAAAATGGAGCGAAAATTTATCAAGACTTTGCCTGCGAAAACATAGATAAAGAAAAAAATATAAATTTGATAAACGGCAAGGTTACGATCTTTGAAAACATCCAAAGCATGGATAACGACATAACAGATGAGCTTTCTAGCGCTGAGATATTTTTAGTTGGCAAGGACATCAAAAAAGAGATCTTATCCCTTGTAATTTCATGCGTTATGGATGCTATATTTTTCCTTTTTATACTGCTTTTCATCGCCTTTTACTTAGCAAAACTAAGCCTAAAGCCACTTTATGAAAAGATAGATACGCTAAATCACTTCATAAAAGACTCAACACACGAGATAAACACGCCCCTAAGCGTCATCTCGATGAGCATAGAAACAGCCGATCGTGAAAACCTAAATGAGCGAAATTTAAAGCGCTTTAACAACATCAGCCTTGCTGCAAAGAGCCTAGGCAGCATCTATGACGCGCTCGTTCATCTAAGTTTTAACCTTGATAGGCCAAGCAAAAAAGAGCTAATAGATCTAAATTTGCTAACCACGCAAAGGCTAAACTATTTTTCACCATTTTTTGCCAAACGCGGACTTAAGATAGACGCTAGCCTAAAGCCTAGTTTTATAAACGCAGACCTTGAAGATGTGAGTAAAATTTTAGACAACCTCTTAAGCAACGCCTCAAAATATGCAGCGACAAATTCAAAGGTTAGCATCATTTTAGGGCCAAATTTCTTTAGCATAAGCAACACTGGACGTGGCATCAGTAAAGAGCAGCAGATGAAAATTTTTGATCGTTACACGAGATTTAACGACGATCAAGGCGGCTTTGGCATAGGGCTAAATTTAGTAAAAGAGTGCTGCAAGAAAAATGGCATCGCCGTAAAATGCCAAAGCGAGCTTGATGGCGAGACTACGTTTTTGCTCTCTTGGCAGAGCTAAATTTAAAACTACCCTACTCTAAATAATAAAATTTATTAAAAAAAAGAATTTATACCCAAAATTTATTTTTGATAAATTTTATTAATATTATAATCCTTTTACAAAATCTTAATCAAGGAGAAAAGTATGAAACTACTTGAAAAATACGGGCTTTTCATAAATGGTGAGTGGCGTGACGCAAAAGACGGTGCTACACTTGATGCCAAAAATCCAGCAAACGGCGAGCACCTTGCAAAGATCGCTGACGCTACCGAAGAAGATGTAAATGACGCAGTTCGTGCTGCACGTGAAGCTTTTAAGAAATTTAAACACACCACAATTAGCGAGCGAGCAAAGCTACTAAACAAGATCGCTGATATCATCGACGAACACAAAGAGCACCTCGCAAAAGTCGAGAGTATGGACAACGGCAAGCCAATCCGTGAAACGCTAAATGTCGATATCCCTTTTGCAGCTGAGCATTTTAGGTACTTTGCTGGCGTTATCATGGGCGAAGAAGGCAGCGCAAATGTGCTTGACGAGAAGCAACTCTCTATCGTTTTGCGCGAACCAATAGGCGTCGTGGGTCAGATCGTGCCTTGGAATTTTCCATTTTTAATGGCAGCTTGGAAGCTAGCTCCAGTGATCGCAGCAGGCGATGCGAGCGTGTTTAAGCCTTCAAGCGAGACAAGCCTAAGCGTGCTTGAGCTATTTAGGCTGATAGATAAAATTTTGCCAAAAGGTTTGATAAACATAGTAACGGGCAAAGGCAGCAAGAGCGGCGAGTGGATCAAAAACCACCCAGGCCTTGACAAGCTAGCATTTACTGGCTCAACCGAGATCGGCCGTGATATCGCCATAGCTGCGGCTCGCCGTATCATCCCAGCTACACTTGAGCTTGGCGGCAAGAGCGCAAACATCTTCTTTAGCGACGCAAATTTAGACAAGGCGCTTGACGGCCTTCAGCTTGGAATTTTGTTTAACCAAGGTCAAGTTTGCTGCGCAGGGTCTAGAATTTTCGTAGAAGAGAGCTTTTATGACAAATTTATAGAGGCTGCTGTTAAGAAATTTAGTACCATAAAAGTTGGCGATCCGCTTGATCCTAAGACTCAAATGGGCTCTCAGATCAATAAAAAACAAGCCGAGCAAATTCTAGAATATGTCGAGATCGGCAAAAAAGAAGGTGCAAAAGTAGCAGTCGGAGGCAAGGCCTACACTGCAAATGGTTGCAACAATGGCGCATTTGTCGAGCCAACGCTGCTAGTTGATGTGACAAACGATATGAGAGTGGCTCAGGAAGAAATTTTTGGACCAGTTGGCGTCGTCATCAAATTTAAAGATGAAGCCGAGCTTATCAAAATGGTAAATGATAGCGAATACGGCCTTGGTGGCGGAATTTTCACGCAAGACATCACAAAAGCACTTCGTGTCGCAAGGTCTATGGAGACTGGCAGGGTCTGGATCAACACTTATAACCAAATCCCAGCAGGCAGCCCATTTGGTGGATATAAAAACTCAGGTATCGGCCGTGAGACGCACAAGATCATACTTGAGCACTACACTCAGATGAAAAACATCATGATAGATCTCACTGGCAAAGTAAGCGGCTTTTACGCACAATGATTTTAGGGGGTTTTGCCCCCCTACTGCTTTAAATTTCATAAATAAAATTTCATTCTAAATTTATCAACAAATAACAATCTTTATTTTTAAGTTTAATAGACTAAAATTTGCGCCAAAGGAGAAAATTTGAGCGAGCAAATTTACATTATCGGCGACGTTCACGGCTGTTTTAACACGCTTTTAGAGCTTATCAAGCAGTTTCCAAACAAAGAAAAATCTCAAATTTGCTTTGTTGGCGACGTGATAGATCGTGGGCTTTTTAGCTGCGACGTGGTCGAACTTATCATGCAAAATGACTATAAAATGGTCATGGGAAATCACGAGCGAAGACTGCTAAGCAATAAACTTGAATTTCTAAACAACAAAGTGCCATTTGACAGGAGCTGGTTCTTTGGAAACGGCGGAGAAGAGACATATAGATCATATCTTGGACAAAGCGTAGAGTTTAAGCAAAGGCATGTGGATTTTTTAGAAAGCAGGCCAGTTTATCTGGAATTTAAAGATTATAAAACCCAAAATGGCGAGCATCTAGTCGTCTCTCACTCAGCCGTTGGCAATATGTGGGAGCTAAGAAACGACAAATACGCTAGTGAAGAGTTTAAAAGGCACCTGCTCTCAGGCAGAGGCGACGAGATGCAAGTTAGTGGCATATTTAATGTCTATGGTCACACGCCAGTAAGAGAGGTAAAATTTTATAAAAATAGCGCAGATATCGACACTGGCTGCGTTTTTAATGAAGTTGGTTATGACAAACTAAGTGCGTTAGAATTTCCATCGATGAAAATTTATACGCAAAGAAATGTTGAAAATTTTAACAAAAAGGATAAAGATGTGGTTTTCTAAAAAGAGTTCTAGCTTTGCTAGTAGGGTTGATAAATTTTGGAGCGAACTTGGTAAAAATTTAGATGTCATCAAGCGTAATTTAGAGGATAAAAATTACGAAACAGCGAGTAAAATGACTGAGGAGGCGCTAAATTTATGTTTAGTAGATCCAACTTTTATGATAGGCCTTGTTGATAATAAGATCGATCTAGTGCTAACACCAGAAGGGATGAAATATAGGCTTTTTTGGCTTAAATTTATCAAATCACGCATGCCAAAAGAGTATGAGACAAAGCTTACTTGCACGCTTGGCAAACCACGTGCACCACGCGACGTAGCCACTATACAGATGTATGGCGTGAGTGTTGATGCAAATGAGGTCATGGTCTATGCAAATTTTGAAGAAAAAAGCGTGGATATGTGCCTATACAACGAGACTTTAAGCAAGCTAAAAAGCGAAGATGAAAACAAGGCCTACACACTAGCTTTCATACTTTGCGACAATGTTGTTGGCGAGACAGCGATGATAAACACACTTGGAGACTTTGAGATCGTAGATGAGCCAAGAGAAAAAGGCGTCGCGCTTACCGACTTTGCCGATCTTATAGATGATAAATTTGGCAAAGAGGCCTCGAGCGAACCGCTAAAGCAGTTTAGCTTTTATGAGCTTGAACCCCGCTCAGACGCACTAAGAGATGATGTATTTATGGGATATACGAGCCTAACCTCGCTACTAAATGAATACTATGACGGCAAAAGCGATATCTATAATGAAGCCTACGAGCTTGGCATAAATTTCTGCTTTTTAGCCCTTGATCACGGTGGCGATGTGCAGTTTGGTGTTGATAGCAAAAACAAGATAGAAGATGAGCTTGAAACTAGTACTTTTTGCGAGAGTATGGGCGCAGCGACTGGCACTAAGCACTCTTATGTTGATCTTATCTGCTTTGATAAAGACGAGCTTGAAAAGGCTGTTAGCAAATTTAGCAAAGAGCTTGATATCAAGATAGAAATTTGCGAGTTTAAACGCTAGATACATAAAAATTTAACGTAAAATATTACATATCCTGCTAGCTGGTAAATTTAAAATAGCCAGCTGGCAATAAATTTATCCTTTAAATTTAGAGCTATTTGAGAGATAGGCGCAAAATTTAAGCCCATATAAAAAGATGATCCACGAGATGTAGATCCAGACAAAGAAGAAAAGCACGGCTGAAAACGAGCCATAGACGCTTAGATAGGTCTTGTTGTAAAGGACATAATAGACAAAGGCTGACTTGCCAAGATACCAAACGAGCGAGGCGGCAAATGAGCTAAAAAACGCGCTTTTAAATTTTATCTCGTCATTTACTGAGATGAGATATGTGACGCAAAATATCACCCAGATGATGAGATATGGCACGATGCTTAAGAAATTTATCCAGCTTGTAAATTTAGTCGAGTTTAGCATCTCTTGCACAAGGCTTGAGAGGTAAAAGCTGCCAGCGAGTCCGAGTGGTGCAAGTGTGATAAGCGTCCAGTACGAGCTAAGTGCCGACCAAAATCCCCTAGCCTTACTAGCTCTTGTCACTTTTAAGACTACGTATTCATAGTCGCTAAAAAACATAGCTGAAGTAAATATCATCGCCACAAAGCCAACTATGCCTAAATTTCCGCTATTTTGGAGAAAATTTTGCAAGTAGTTTGAGATGATCTCTTGGTTGCTTGGCAAAAGAGCTGAGAAGACAAAGTCTTGAATTTTGGCGTAATAATCCTCAAAGCTAGGAAGTTTTGTAAAGATAGAAAACGATATAAGAAGTATCGGTATGATCGATAAGATCGTGTGAAAACTAAGGCTTGCTGCGTAGTGAAAGAGCTCTTTGTCCTTAAGAGCAGCTAGCAAATTTAAACCACTCTTTAAATCGCTCTTGCTTAAGGACAAACGGCTCATTTATCAGTTGTCTTCTTCAAAAAGTTTTTCGTAGTGAGCGTCGTAGTTGTTGATGTGCTCGCTATTTAGCTTCCAAAATACAGTGTCTATGTCGCTAACTCTTGTATAAAATGGTAGTTGATAGTACTCAACCTCGCCAGTTTTAAACTCCTTTAGCACCTTAAAGCTTTGACAATCAGCAAAAACGCTTCTGCCATCCATCGCGACAAAGATAAGTCCAGCTGCACTTTGAGCGCACATCTTTCTAAAGTCATCTCTGCTTGGATTTGGCTTGTATTCGTAGCTTAAGTATGCTCCGACAAGGTCTGGATGGATAAATATCATATTAGGAAATGCGCCCAAAACCTCTTCATAAATTTCTTTATTTGGCACGACGATTAGCGAGCGGTTATAAAGGTAGTTTAGCACGACTATATCGCCACTTGCAGGTGCGATGCCAGGGAGTGGGAGAGCCTTTTGCTCAAGTAGGTCAAACACCTCAAATCTAACCTTCGCAAAGCCGGCATTTTTTGAGACAACGCTCACTCTTGCGATGATAGAGCTATCAGTGTCAAATTTATGGAGCACGACGCCGCTTGATCCGATCAAAATTTCAGGACTATCAACTATCGTTGCTGTGCCGTCACTCTCGACGCTAATAAGAGGAGTTCTATACTCATTTAAAGAAAAATCAGCCCCAAAAGCAAAGCCAAAAAACAGCGATAAAATCACGATTATACGTTTCAAAAATATCTCCTAAGTTTAAATTTTTAGAGCGATTATAGCCTAAAATGCTTTATCTTTTGCAAAATTAAAGCAAGTTTTAGTTAAAATCTCTCCCAGCTTTTTAAAAGGATATCGATGCCTCGTATTTTTGTGATTTTTGCAATATTATGTATAAATTTATATGCCATAAAACCAACTGTTGATGAGCTTAGTTGGCCAAATGGCAGCAGCTTTTTAAATTTCCTAGAGACAAATAAAATCCCACTTTCACTTTACTACAACCTAGCAAGCGAAGATCAAGAGCTAACAGAAGAGATCATCGCCGGCACAAAATATCAAATTTACAAAGACGATAACGGCGAGGTTAAACAAGCTCTCATCCCCGTTAGTGACGAGCTTCAGATACATATTTATAGAGATGATAAGGGCAAATTTCAGCTTGAGTTTATCCCGATCTTATACCAAAGCGAAGATAAAGTTTTAGCCCTAAAAGTCGATAAATCAGTCTCTGAAGATATCTTTGACTACACTGGCTCTGGCACGCTAGCACTTGGTTTCAAAGAGGTTTTTAGCGGCAGCGGGATTGATTTTAAAAAGATAAACAAAGGCGATACGATCGCTATCGTTTATAACCAAAAACTACGCATGGGGCGCTCTTTTGGCACGCCTGAAATTTACGCAGCGATGATAGAAACTAAAAACAAACGCTACGTGATGTATAAATTTGAAGATAAATTTTATGATAAAAATGGCAAGAAAAATGATAAATTTTTGCTCGTTCGCCCACTTGCAAACGCTAGGATCACATCAAATTTCACCCTAAAAAGATGGCATCCGATCCTTCAAAGATATAGAGCGCACCTTGGAGTTGATTATGGTGCTCCAAAAGGCACACCGATCAAGGCTGCAGGCGATGGCACGGTCAAATTTGTCGGACAAAAGAGCGGTTATGGCAGAACCGTCATCATCTCTCACGCTGGCGGCTACGAGACACTTTATGCTCATCTAAATGGCTTTGCAAAGGGCATAAGAAGCGGTCTTAAAGTAAAACAAGGCACGCTAATAGCATACGTTGGCACAAGCGGCATGAGCACTGGCCCACACTTGCACTTTGGCCTCTATCTAGGTGGCAAGCCGATCAATCCAGAAAGCGCCATCAAAGTCGTAAAAAATATAGAAGATAAAAAAGAGTCGGCTAAATTTAAAGCAGTCATAAATAGAGATGATGAGCTGATAAGACAAGCTCTAAACAACGACAAAGAGTATCACAAGGTGGAATTTTTCCCTAACGTAATAGATTTTTAAAGGTAAAACTTGAGCCAAGAACTAGAAGAAGCAAAAGAGCTGATAGATCAGCACTTAAATGAAAATTTAGAAGACGGTGAGCTCTCCCCTTACGAGCTAGCCCAGCATCTTAAAACACTTAAAAAGCACGATGAAGAGCTTTTTGCCAAGTACCTTGAAAAACTAGATCCTGAAATTTTGGGTGATGTGGCGATAGAGTTACCTGATCACATGCTAAAAGACGTGATCGACACGCTCCCAGCTGAAAAGATCGTAGAAGCGCTTGAAGAGCTAGAGAGTGACGATGCGACAGACCTACTTCAATACATCGAGGATATCGATGAGGACAAGGCTAGAGAGCTTTTTAACGAGCTAGATAAAGAAAATCAAAACGAAATTTTAAGACTTAGAAGCTACGACGAAGATAGAGCTGGTGCGCACATGCAAACAGAGCTATTTTCAGCTCATCTTGAAGAGAAGCTTGGCAGCGCAGTCGCAAGACTAAGACAAGAGAAGCAAGAAGGCAAACTAGAAAATGTCTCACAGCTTTTCATCATCGATAAAAATAGCGTCTTGCAATACGCCATCCCACTTGAAGATCTCATCCTCTTTGACTTTACAAAGACGCTAAAACAAAATATCGAATCAACCCAGATCGACCACTACAAGCCTCACATGGCAAACGATATGGATCTCATGCAAGATGTCGCTGATATGTTTCAAGAGTACGATCTAAACGTTATCGCAGTTACAAGTAGCACTGGCATACTGCTTGGTCGTATCACGTATGATGATATCCATGACTACATCCAAGAGAGCGCTACAGAGCAAATTTATAACCTAGCTGGCGTTGATGACGAGTCAGAAGAGGACGATACGCTATTTAAAGCGGGTCGTGGCCGTGCGGTTTGGCTTGGTGTAAATTTACTAACAGCACTTTTTAGCTCATCTATCATCGGACTTTTTGATGAGACGATCGCAGCTTACGTCGCACTTGCAGTTTTGATGCCAATAGTTGCTTCAATGGGTGGCAACACTGGCACGCAAGCACTTGCCGTTACGGTTCGTCGTTTGGCACTTGGCGAGATAGAATTTAAAGATGCAAAGAGCGTTTTAAAGCGCGAGGTGACGATCTCACTCGTAAATGGCCTCATCTTTGGCGCTATCATGGGCGTCATCGCCGCTGTTTGGTTTGATAAAGGCATGCTTGGCGTGGTTATTGGCCTTAGTATGGTTACAAATTTATTCTTTGCTGGTTTTTTTGGCACGATCATACCTTTGACGCTAAGGCGCTTTAACATCGATCCTGCCGTTGGCTCGGCGGTCATTCTTACTACATTTACTGATGCGATAGGATTTTTTAGCTTTTTAGGACTTGCAAAATGGATACTACTATAACAAATTTAGAAATTTTACCTCTTGGTGAGTCAAAATACCTAAAGCCATTTAAGATGAAATTTAAACAAAATGGCTTGCAAAGGGACTGGGACTGCGTCAAAGTGATGAATAGCGTTAGTATATTTTTATATCACGAGCAAAAAGATGCATTTTTGTTTGTCAAGCAGTTTCGCCCAGCTGTTTGGTACTCGCAAGAAAAAGAAGGCATCAAAACAAATGAGCAAGGCTTTACCTATGAGCTTTGCGCAGGGCTTATGGATAAGGGGCTAAGCGAAGAGCAAACAGCTAGAGAAGAGGCAGTCGAAGAGGTCGGATATGAGCTAAAAGAGATGGAGCATATCACGATGACGTATGGCGCTTTTGGCTTTGGTGGCAACACTCAAACGATGTTTTACGCAAAGATCGATGAGAGTATGAAAGTAAATGCGGGTGGTGGCGTCGATGGCGAGGATATCGAGCTAGTTTTTATAAAACGAGAAGATATGATGAAATTTGCCTTTGATGAGAGCAAGGTCAAGGGCTTTGGGCTCATCTTTGCCTACTTGTGGTGGGAGAAATTTAAAGGCTAAAATGAGACCTTTTTGATAAGCGCAAAGACAACAACCGCCACAATAAAAATGCCAACTAAAATAATATAATCCGACATAAGAAACCTTTATGTTTAAAATTTGCACTATTGTAACTAAATTTTTAACAAAATAAGAACTTTATAACCGCACATATCATAAAATAATCAAAAATTATAAGGAGAAAATGATGAGCGAAAATGAAACTCTTTTTATCAACCGCGAATTAAGCTGGCTACGCTTCAACTCAAGGGTGCTCGCTCAGTGTGAAAAGGATATACCTTTACTTGAAAAGCTAAAATTTATAGCCATTTATATGACAAATCTTGATGAATTTTATATGATAAGAGTAGCTGGTCTAAAGCAGCTTTTTGCAGCTGGAGTGACGACAAGTAGCAGCGATGGCATGAGCCCACTTGATCAACTACGTGAGATCAGAAAATATCTTCAAGATGAGCAAAATTTAGTTGAAAGCCACTACAAAAGCACCGTTGATGCGCTTAGCAAAGAGGGTCTTTTTATCAAAAACTATGACGAGCTTGATGATAGTTTAAAGCAAAAATGCGACGAGTATTTTTTCTCAAACATCCTGCCAGTTATCGTGCCTATCGCTGTTGATGCTACACATCCATTTCCGCACCTAAACAACCTTAGCTTCTCGCTTGCCGTTAAGCTTGCTGACATAGAGCATCCTGAAATTTTAAAATACGGCATGATAAGAATTTCAAGAGTTCTGCCAAGATTTACCCAGCCAAGTAGCAACGTCTTCGTGCCTATAGAGACGATCGTTCACCGCCACGCAGAAGAAATTTTCCCAGGGTATAAGCTCATTAGCTCGGCTGCTTTTAGAGTGACAAGAAACGCTGATATCGTCATCGAAGAAGAAGAGGCGGATGATTTTATGATGATACTTGAGCAAGGGCTAAAGCTTCGTAGAAAAGGGGCTTTTGTTCGTATGCAGATAGATAAAGATGCGGACGCTGATATCTTAGAGTTTTTAAATTTCCATATGAAAATTTTTCACAAAGATATCTATTTTTCAAGCATCCCGCTCACACTTAGCTCTCTTTGGGAGATAGCTGGGAGTAAGAACTTTAGCCACCTAGCAAACCCGCCCTACGCCCCAAAAACCCTGCCTCCATTTGGCAATGGCGTCTCGATCTTTGACGCCATAGACAAAGAGGATGTGCTGCTAGTTCATCCATTTGAGAGCTTTGATCCAGTCGTTAGCTTTATAAGAGAAGCGAGCAAAGATCCAAAGGTGATCTCTATACGCATGACGCTTTACAGGGTCGATAAAAACTCGCCGATCATTCAAAGCCTAATAGACGCTGCAAGCGACGGCAAACAAGTAACCGTGATGGTCGAGCTTAAAGCAAGGTTTGATGAAGAAAATAACTTGCACTGGGCAAAGGCGCTTGAAGATGCTGGCGCACACGTGATATATGGCATCACAGGTTTTAAAGTCCATGCAAAAGTTAGCCAAGTGATCCGCCAGATCGGCGATAAACTCAAATTTTACATGCACTTTGGCACTGGCAACTACAACGGTAGCTCGGCAAAAATTTACACCGACGTTAGCCTATTTACTAGCAAAGAGGAATTTAGCCAAGATACAACCTCGTTTTTTCACATCCTCTCAGGATATAACAAAAACCGCCGTCTAAACGCCCTTAGCATGTCGCCCTTTCAGATAAAAGAGCGCATCATCGAAAAGATAAGAGTGGAAGCTAGCAAAGGCAGTGAGGGCAGGATCATCGCCAAGATGAACGCACTAATAGACGAAGACGTGATAAACGAGCTTAGCCGCGCCTCAAACGCAGGTGTGAAGATCGACTTAATCGTCAGAGGTGTGTGCGGACTAAGGCCTGGCGTAAAAGGCAAAAGTGAAAACATAAGAGTTCGCTCGATCATTGGCAAATACTTGGAGCACGCTAGAATTTTATATTTCAAACACGCTAACCCAAAAATTTACATCTCAAGCGCTGACTGGATGCCACGAAATTTAGAGCGCCGCTTGGAGCTCATGACGCCTATCTTTGAGCCAAGACTGCAAGAGAGACTGCTTGAAATTTTAGAGCTTCAGCTAAGCGATAACGACCTAGCATTTGAGCTACAAAATAACGGCGAATATGTAAAAGTAGCTAGACGCGAGGGCGAAAAAGTGATCTCTTGCCACGAAGTTTTAGAAAACTATATCTCTAAAATTTATAAATCCGTCAAAAAAGACACCGACAAAGCAAAAGCTGACATGCTTGCAAGCAAGCTTTTAAAAGAGAGCTAAAAAATAAATGGCTTTTAAATTTAAGTTTAGAAGCCATTTTTACTATTAATCCTAAATCTTAAATCCAAAGACTAATTTTAATTTCTAGCTAAATTTAACTCCAAATTTAGCTAGCAATTTTAGCAAAAGTAAAATTTCACATTGGTGCAAGCTCTAAATTTAGCTACAAAAGCAACCCGCCTAGCAAACTGCGTCATCAGTAGCGACGGCTTGGCTATTTTACGCATACAAAACTGGCATTCACGAGAAATTTATCACAACGGCGACGTTGTTTCAAGGATTTTGTAAAGATCAGCGCTTGCAAGGCGATTGAACGCGCCGTTTTTGAAAGCATGATGACCGCAAACTACACAAGGACATAAAGTCTAGTTTAAAAGTCCTCAACTAAATCAAATTTCTAAATTCCCAGCCAAGTGGCTTAAATTTAAACCAGCCCTACTCCAAAGCTTTTAAAACTGGCTCTGGTTTTAGCTTTACGCTTGGGGCATTTTTGCTAAAGTTTATGAGATCCTCTGTCGTTTGGATGCTAAAAGGCAGGCGCGTGAGACAGACTTTAAAGATTTCGGCTGCTGCTATTGCGTCATTTAGGGCTCTATGGTGGGTGTTATTTATGCCAAGGAGCTCTTTTAGCGAGCCAAGGCCGTATTTTTGCGAGGCGATGGTGCGGCGGCTAAGATCGATGGTGCAAAGCTTTCTGTTTAGCAGTATGCCAAGGCCGATCTCATTTAGACTATGCGAGATAAATCCATAGTCAAAATTTACGTTGTGTGCGATAAAGACGCTAGTTCCAAGAAAAATTTTAAACCGCTCCAGCACGTTTAGCAAATTTGGCGCACCAACTAGATCGCTCGCTCTTATGCCGGTTAACTCTGTGATATTTTCAGGCACCACACTAGCTGCCACAAAGCTTTCAAAGCGCCCTATTTCGGTGCCATTTTTCATTTTTATAGCGCCTATTTCTATGATCTGGCCATTTGTCGTGCCACCAGTCGTTTCGATATCAACCACGCAAAATTCCTGCTCGCTAATATCTCTAAATCTCGTGCCAAGCTCGATCTCATTATCTTCGTTTCTAGTGATGTCAAGCCCAAGAGTTCGCCACATATCAAGGTCACGCACGTCAATGAGCGATGAAATTTCCTCGATATCGCTAAATCTTAAGATAAACTCGTGATAGCCTAAATTTTGCCTAGCTAAAATTTCAATGCTATTTTCTAAACGCTGTTTTTTTGGTTTCAAAACTCAAGCTTTATGGCGCGAATGGCTTGTTCGTATGAATTTGATGAGAAGATATAGCTGCCAGCCACCAAGATATCAGCTCCAGCCTCTTCAAGATCAGGCGCATTTAGTCCGTTTACGCCGCCATCTACTTCGATGAGACACTTGGCGTTTTTGCGCTCTATTAGCTCTCTTAGCGCTCTTGTTTTCTCAAGCACGACTGGCATAAATTTCTGACCACCAAAGCCGGGATTTACGCTCATTAATAACACCATATCGACTTCATCGATGATATGCTCGATCGCGCTAACTGGCGTGTGCGGATTTAGCACGATACCAGGACTTACGCCGTTTTTTCTGATGTGATCGATGAGTCTCATCGGATGTTTCTCTTCTTCTATGTGAAAGGTTAGAAATTTTGGTTTTAGCGGCAAAAAAAGGTCAGCAAAAAATGAGTTATTTTCAACCATCAAATGAATATCAAGTGGCTTTGTAGTAGCCTTTGCAACGGCACTTACCACGACTGGCCCGATGGTTAAATTTGGCACAAAATGCCCGTCCATAACATCAACATGCACCAGATCGCACCCAGCCTCGCAAATGGCTCTTATCTCAGCTGCCAAATTTCCGAAATCAGCCGACAAAATACTAGGTGCAACGTACATTTTAAATCCTTATTTACTTATAAAAATCACGCCAGTTTGGCTCTCTTTTGCATTTAATGTGGCAAAAATTCCACTGCTTGCTCTGTCAAAAAACATCTCATTTTCGAAAAATTTAAAGTTGCTAAGTTTTACCTTTAAATTTCTCTCAATGAAAATATCTAAAATTTTGCTTGCAATGATACTAAAAATTTGAGAAAATCCGCTTAAACAGCCACACTCCAGATCGCCATTATCTGAAAAAATAGAGCAAATTTTACCAAGCTTGTCCTTTTTAACACCAAGCAAAATTCTCATCTGTACGTCGCCATAAAAGAGGACGCAAGCCCGCAAATAGTCATTTTCGCCCTCTACGTTAAAGTTGCTAATCTTCGCATCAAGGCATAAAATTTCACTCTCTATCAAAGGCGAGAGCACGTCTGTGACACTTGAGATCACAAGTGGCAAAAACTCAACTAAGCTTTTATTCATCTTTGTAGGCTCAATGTCGATAAGGCGCTTTTTAAAATAAAGCGTCGAGTCATCTTTGAAAAAATCATCCATCTTTTTATATAAAAGTATCTTTGCTGCTTTTAAATTTGAGGCAAGTGTCTCTGAGATGTTGCCCTCATTTAAGCCGCAAATCGCCAATATACCGCCACTTTTTTGGCTCAGCTCAGATAGCTTTATCAAAAAACTAGCACCTATGGTATTTAAAGCACCTACCGAATCAGACCAAAAAACAAAGAATTTAAAGCCTATCTTTTGTAATCTTTCGTGAAATTTATAGTCAAAATTCTGCACAAAAGAGCTATCCATGAGCCCTACTGTCTTGTAGATAACGACGTCGCCTCTTACAAAGGTGCTAAACTCTTTTTTGCCTAAAACGATGTGATTTAGTGTGCTGATGGTGTATTTGTAAGCTTGCTTGGCGGCATTAAATTCTTCCACGCTTTTTACAAATTTACACTTGTAGCACTTTTGCTCCAAAAGCGAGTTGATGTAGTCTTTATACTGCTCATTTTTGTTATAAATCACGATGGCTTCGCTACTATCTGATAGCGTATCGTTTAAAAATAGCGTCGCAACTCTTTCATTTTCAAAGAGTGAAAATCTCAAAATATTTTTTGAAGTCTTTGCTACAAGCTCGTAAAAAGTATCGTCATAGTCACAAACTGCGAACTCAGCGCCTATCTCTCTGGCGATGCTTGAGAGATGCTCGCACGTGCTATTTAGCCAAAGAGGGCTAAAAAAGGTGACATTTTTTAATGAAAGCAAAATGGCACTTATCTGCCTTGCGCAAATTTGCTCTACTTCAGCCTTTTTGATGCTTGAAGGGGTGATATTAACCTCTAAAAATCCAAATGGCCTAACAATGGCTAAAGAGCCCTCAAAAGTTACTTTCATTTTCTAAGAGCCTTTTTTAAATTTATAACCATATCAGCCGAAGCATGGACGCTAACATCGGTGATCCTGTCGATACCAAAGTCAAAAAATTTAGCAGTGCTTGCCTCATAAGAGAGCAAAATTTTAAAGTATTTTAAGACCAAAACCTCTTCTCTAGTGAGCCTATCGCTCTCCCATCCTGCAAGCTTTAAAAGTACTCCAAATAGCGAAATATCAAACCTTCGCTGCAAGATCCTATCAAAGCTCATATCAGAAAAACCAACGATATGCTTAAGCGAGTGTGGATACTTCAAAAAGATCAGCTCGCAAAATATAAGCAAAATTAGCGCGTAGGCAGCTAGAAATAAATTTTTTTGATTTTTTAGCCCAAGATAGTTTAGAAGTTTGCTCCAGTCAGATAGAAATTTGGCATTAAACTCCATCATCGAGTGTAAATTTACGCCAAAATTTTTATATCTTTTTGGAGATTTGATAAAAACAAAATAAGAGCAAATTATCATTTTTAGGTTGTCTATGCCTAGCGGATAAGCCATAGCATAGATATCTCTAGTGTGGTTTTGAACGCCAAAATCGCCTAAATTTACTATCGTAGCAAAGTACGCTTTAAAAGTCTCACTACCCCTCAAAAGCTCCATAGCAGCAGTGATGTCGCCCTCATCCAAGTGCTTTTGGCACTCATAAAAAGCATCGGGCATTGTATAGATAAAATTTGAAATTTCATCTATTTGATTTTTAGTTAGCATTTTTGTTTTACCGATTTTTTATTTTGGGGCTATTTTAGCCTTAATTAAATAAAAAATCAACAAAACTTATAAATATAAATGTTCATTTTAAGCAATACTTTGGTTTTGTTTAGATAAAATCAGCAGAAATTTTTGTTTATAAGGAAAAAAAATGTCAAAAAGATGTGCGATAACTGGCAAAGGACCAATGGTAGGCAACAACGTGAGCCACGCCAACAATAAAACTAAAAGAAGATTTTTACCAAATCTTAGAACTATCCGTGTTACTCTAGAAGATGGCACAACAAGAAGAATAAAAGTTGCTGCTTCTACTCTAAGAACTATGAAAAAGCAGTCAAACTAAGAGATAAAATGAAGAGGAATTTATGTCTTTTCTCTCAAGACTTTTAAAATTCCTCAACTGGTCAAACTCTGCAAAACCAGAAATAAGCCTAGATACTGAGCTTTACGAACAACTAAAACCTTTTAGATTTCCACTAATTTCAGTCGTATTACTGTTACTTTTTGGAACACTAGGTTATATCTTTATAGATAACTTCTCTCTCATAGATGCCTTTTACCAAGCAGGTATGACATTCACGACGGTCGGTTTTACCGAAGTTGCGCCCATAACTCCAAAGGGGCGAATTTTTACTATAACATTTATCCTTGTTGGCTTCATCATTTTTACGCTATCAATCGGTATCGTTGTAGAAGTTCTAAAAAGAGGCACATTAATTAGCATTTTAAAGGAAAGGCGTATGCTTTACAAGATCGCAAGACTAAAAAATCACTTCGTTATTTGTTATCACAACCTCTACACGATCGAGCTTAGCGCTCAGTTTCGTGAAAATCACATACCATTTGTAGTGGTTGATGACAGAGAAGATATCGCAGAATTAGCTCAAATTTACAAGTATCCATACTTCATAAAAGCTCAGCCTCACACTCAAATAGCCTTTTTAAAAACGCATCTTTCAAGTGCAAAAGGACTAATCACTCTTAGCCCAAATATCGCTGATAATATCGCACTTATCGCATCTGTTAGACTTTATGAAAAAGAGATAGGCCGCAAAAAACCTTACCATATCATCACAAACTCCGATAGTGAAGATGACACACAAAGGCTTAAAAAACTTGGTGCTGACAACGTCGTAAGCCCATCTCGCCTAGTCGCACAGCGTCTAAGTGCCATGAGCGTAAGACCTGATATGGAAAATTTACTCGAGCAATTTCTATACACAAAAAGTTCGCCTATCGACATAGAAGAAATTCTTGTGCCTGACTACTCTTGGATCAGGTTTAAAAGACTAAAAGAGACGCACCTAAGAAATATCACAAATGCAGACGTGGTAGGCATTAGAGACATAAATAATAAATTTATCCCAATGCCAAATGGTGACACTCTAATTGGCACAGGCACAAAGCTTTTAGTCATCGGTACAGTTGATGGCATACGTCTAACCAAACGCCTAGTAAAGAGCAAACACAAACCAGAAGAGCTAAAATACGTTTAGTTCGTTTAGTTTTGCATTTTGTGATAAATTTGGCTTAACCGCTATATACTAGAAGCTTTTATGGATCTAAATTTAGATAGCCAAACATTTACAAAGCCTTGTTAGAATTTATAAATTTTTTACAGGAGCTACGTATGTTACACGAATACACTGATCTCATAAATGAGTTGAAAAAAGTTGATGTTCATTTTGCCGCACTTTGCAAAAAGCATGACGAGCTAAATGAAAAGATAGATAGCAAAGCAGTGCAAGCCTCTGAGCTTGATGCCTTGAAAAAAGAAAAATTAAAACTAAAAGATGAAATTTACACTCAAGTTTTAAAATACAAAGAGCAAAAATAAGAAAAAGCCAAACTAACAATGGAGCCAAATTTAATTTAGCTCGTATTTTAGGCTTTTACTAGACTAGAAATTTAAAAAGCCCAAATTTCTTTGGGCTTACAAATTTTATATAGCTTTTATCATCACTTTTGTTAGAAGCTCTGAAAATTTAGCTGGATTTTCTAGGCTCATGCCCTCATTTAGCCTTGCCATATCAAGAAGCAAAGGCGCTATGTCATAAATCATTGCCTCATTTTTCTCAAGTTTTGCAAAAATTTCATGATCAGCATTTATCTCCAAGATCGGCTTAACTTTTGGAGCATTTGCGCCTTGTCCCATCTGTTTTAGCATCTCTTGCATAGCGTAATCAGGGTCGTTTTTGTCGTATATTAGCACCGCAGCCGAGCTTGAGAGCCTTGAGCTTAGCCTAACATCTTTTACCTCGTCTTTTAGGATCTCTTTCATCTTAACAAGTGTGTTTGCAACCTTGCTCTCATCGACCTTCTCATCGTTTTTGATCTCGTCGTTTATATCAGCGTGTGAGACTGATTTTAAAGGTGTTTTGTCAAATTCATTGACCATTGGCATGACGATCGTATCGATCTCTTCGTCCATTATTAACACTTCGATGTCGTTTTTCTTAAAGCTCTCAAGAAGCGGCGAATTTCTTAGCATATTTTCGTTGTTGCCGCTGATGTAGTAGATCGACTTTTGATCCTCTTTCATCGCCTCTTTGTACTCTTTTAGGCTGATAAGTCCGTCTCTTTTTGAACTTTTAAATAGACAAAGGTCTAAAATTTGCTCTTTTTCAGCATTAAAACCGTAAAGTCCCTCTTTTAAAACCTTGCCAAATAGTTTGTAAAATTTTATGTATTTTTCACGGTCGTTATCTTTTACTTTTGCAAGTTCGCTTAAAATTTTCTTCACACTTTGCTCTTTAACGGTTCGCATGATCGCATTTTCTTGTAAAATTTCGCGGCTAACGTTTAGCGGCAGGTCTTCAACGTCGATCACACCTTTGATAAATCTTAGATACGGCGGCAAAAGCTCTTTTGCATCGTCAGTTATAAAAACCCTCTTCACATAGAGCTTCACGCCACTTTGATAATCAACCCTAAAGAGATCAAACGGCTCTGTGCTTGGCACATAAAATAGCGTCGAGTACTCGATCTTGCCCTCGGCCTTTGTGTGGATATAAAGGAGCGGATCGCTACTATCGTGTGAAATTTGCTTATAAAAGTCGTTGTAGTCTTGCTCTTTTAAGCTGGCTTTATTTAGCCTCCAAAGCGCATTTGCCTTGTTTATCTGCTCGTTTTTAGTCTCATAAGTGCCCTCTTTTTCGCCTTTTTTTGGTGCGACGTAGCTCTCTTTATCCATAAAAATAGGATAAGGGATGTGGTTTGAATACTTTTTAACTATCTCTTCAATACGCCAAGAATTTGCAAATTCATCGTCGTTTAAATGTAAGATGATATCCGTACCAAAGCCATCTTTTTTAGCATCTTCGATCTCGTAGCTTTTTGCATCAGATGTCCATTTATAGGCTTTGTCACTTAGTGCTCGTTTACTGACGACTTCGATCTTGCTTGCCACCATAAATGCTGAGTAAAAGCCAACGCCAAACTGGCCGATCAGCGAGCTATCTTTTTTGGCATCGCCGCTTAAGCTTTGCATAAAACCTTTTGTGCCACTTCTTGCTATCGTGCCTAAATTTGCGATGAGCTCGTCTTTATCCATGCCGATACCGTTGTCGCTGATGGTTAAAGTTTTAGCTTTTTCATCTACTTTGATGTCGATCCTTGGAGTGTAGCTTAAGCTTTTATACTTTTCATCAGTCAAACAAAGGTAGTTTAGCTTATCAAGTGCGTCGTTTGAGTTTGATATGAGCTCTCTTAAAAATATCTCTTTGTTTGAGTAAAGAGAGTGGATCATCAAATTTAAAAGGTCATTGACCTCGGTCTGAAATTCAAATTTATCTGCCATTTTCTTTTCCTTGTTTTAAATTTTTGGCAGATTATAGCACAAAGTGATAAAAATATACTTAACCTTGATAGCATTACTATCAAGTTTTTTAACAATTTTTTAGGCATATATGGTAATTTATAAATAAAATAAAAATTTGTATTTAATTTTTATTATTTAAAATGCTATTTTGTATAGTATTTATTTAAAATAATGCAAATTTAGCTATAAATCTTTTAGAAAATGTTGCTAGTCTGTCTTTCAAAATAAGAAACAAATATCGATATAAATGGATAACAAAGATCAAAGACCAATAAATCTAAACGATTGGCTTGAAGTTTTAAACGTTTTATCTATCTTTTAACGCTGCATGAGGTGGCAAATTTGAGTTTGAAAACTAAAAAAGTTCTGTGATGTTTGACTTGAAAGGCATGCAAATAATAGCCGCTTTAAAAAATTTAATTTACCAATAATCACTATGCGAGCAATCTTTAATGCCATGCTTTGCAAATTTTCGCCACTCTGACTTAATCCGCAAAATATAACATAAACGCTGTGTATTTCATCAAATTTAGCAACAGTAAAAAACCTAAAAACTAGTCAAAAAAGATACATACGAAAGCAAAGATCAAAATAGCAGCTAAAAAGCATCAAATTTAAAGAGGTAGCAGTAGTGGATAAAATAAAAATTTGCCACCTCTTGCAAGGCGGGTTTAGAGCCAAAAGGGGTAAATTTTATAAGTGAGCTAAAAAGCTTAGACAAAGAAATTTACGCACTTGGCGGACTAGATAGCAAAAACTACAAAGAGGCCATAAAAGCTGGCGCAAACGGCATTTGCTTTATGAGCCTAGCAATGAACGGCGATATAGAGCTTATAAAAAAGATAGTAGAGAGCAAAAACGGCTAAATTTAGTATAAATTACATAAAATAATACGTAAAATTTTACTCATTTTTGCTAGCGATATATGTTTTTATATCAAATATAAGTAGCGTCACAAGAGATGGCAGCATATAGGAGTTTAGCACTAAAAGCAGCGACTTTGTCAAATTTGACTTTATTAAAGTCTCTATATCAAAGCTGCTGTTGTAGTTAAAAAAATATAGCAAGGCAAACTCGCTAACAAGAACTATACGAGTGATCTTTAGCAAGATGTCATTTCCCAGCCTTGCAAATTTATCATCGACCACAAGCGACAAAGTGATCCAGCCAAGCAACCAAACTGCGCAGGCTAAAGCATAAACAGTAATGCTTTCATCAAATTTTTCAAGTAGTAAAAATACCAAAGGTTGCAAAAATACAAGGCTAGCGATAAACCAAAGAAGTGAGCTAAAGGCTAGCAGGCAAACACAGCCAAAGATAGAAATGGCAGAGATAAAGCCAAAAACCTCTAACCCAAGATAGTAGGCCAGCGCATAGGATAAAAAGAAAAAATAAGTCAAATTTTAATAACAAGTCGCCACCTATTTGCAAAGGCAGCGGCTTTTAAATTTAGGCTATCTGTCAAACTCATTTACGAGATTTTCTTTTGTTTTGGGCGGAAAACTTTCATCACATTTTCATCAGTCTCGATAAATGCACCCTCGATCAGGTCGATGCAGTATGGCACCGCTGGAAATACTGGCTCCAAGCACTCTTTTATCGCCTTTGGCTGACCTGGTAAATTTATAATTAGCGCATGGCCTCTTATGCCTGCTGTTTGGCGTGATAGGATTGCAGTTGGGACATATTTTAAGCTCGCAGCTCTCATTAGCTCGCCAAAGCCTGGCATCATCTTCTCGCAAACCGCCTCAGTAGCCTCTGGAGTGACGTCTCTTACAGCTGGTCCTGTGCCTCCAGTCGTTAGCACAAGGTCGCATCCTAGCACGTCTATCATGTGCACGAGCCTCTCTTTTATGAGATCAAGCTCATCAGGGATCACCTCGTAAAAATACTCTCTCTCGCTTACTATCCAGCCGTCAAGCACCTCTTTGATCGCTGGACCTGATTTGTCCTCGTATGTGCCCTCACTTGCGCGATCGGACATAGTTAGAATTCCTATTTTTGCTTTCATTTTTTCTCCTTTATTAGTAGTTTTCATTTAAAATTTTAGCAAGCGTCTCTTTATCTACGCTCTCGTAAGCAAGCAGATATGAGCTTATCCTTGCGATCTGCTCGTTTGTGCCCTTTAAAAAGGACATTATCTCATCTTTTGCTTGTTTTAAAATTTCTTCCACATCGTTTGGATTTGGCACGAAAGAATTTCCCATGCCATACTCATAAACCATCTTTGAAGCGATCTCTTTTGCTAAATTTAGATCGTTGCTTGAGTTTGAAAAGATATCGTTCTCATCTATCTCGAGCTTGCACATGCCAGAGATTAAAACCTTTATGCGTGAGAGCATCTGTGACTTTGACTCGATCTCTTGCTCAGTCGCCATAAAGCGATCTTCAATGAGCGAAATTTTTTCAAATTTCACATCAAACCAGTAGGCACTTAGCGCCTTTGCGCCTTGATAGATGGCTTGAATTTTCTTCTCGCTCTCGCTGTAGCTTAGCACCTTTTTCTTGCCAAGCAAGACCTTGTTTAAAACAGCCTCAAAGTCCCTCATCCTAAGCACGCTCTCGCCGTTTCTTAGGGCATTTATCGCTGCTTCATTTACAAGCGTGCTAAGTGCCGCACCAGAAAAGCCAACGCTCATCCTAGCGATGTCCTCGGCTGGCACTTCGCAGTTTTTATCTCTTAGATATGTGTTTAGGATCGCCACCCTGTCGTTAAAATCAGGCATTGATAAAAATATACGCCTATCAAAGCGGCCTGATCTAAGTAGCGCCTCGTCGATCATCTCGATCCTATTTGTTGCAGCTATGACGATGACGCCTGAGTTATCTTCAAAGCCGTCCATCTCGGTTAGCAGCTGGTTAAGCGTGGCTTCTCGCTCGTCGTTTCTAGTGCCACCCCTGCTCTTGCCAACAGCATCTATCTCGTCGATAAAGATGATTGATGGTGCGTAGGATTTGGCTCTGCTAAAGAGCTCTCTAACTCTTTTTGCGCCCATACCGACATAAATTTGCACAAAGCTTGCGCCATTTTGGTAAAAAAACGGCACATTTGCCTCGCCAGCGACTGCCTTTGCCACAAGCGTCTTACCAACGCCTGGAGGGCCGATCATCAGCACGCCTTTTGGCATTTTGATACCAAAATTTCTATATTTTTGCGGATTTTTAAGAAAATCAACTATCTCACTAAGCTCGCTTTTGACCTCGCTAATGCCCGCCACATCACTAAATCTCACGTTTGAGATGACTGGCATCGCATTTTGATTTAGCACGCTTTCTATCTCAAAAGCGCCGTCTTTTTTGCTTAAAAGGCTCTCCTCTTTCTTCTTAATAGCCCGAAAAATATAGGAGTACCAAAGCACAAGACAAACAAAGATGATGCTTCCCCAAACCATGCCTGGCGTGATATACTGCACGCTTTGCTCGACTGGAACCTTTTTGATGAGCTCTTTTATGTCTATACCCTCTTTTATGATGGCAAAGCGGTTATTTTGCGCATAGAGGATGACCTCATCTTCGTCGATGACCGCTTTATCGATGAAATTTCCATCCATTAGTTGCATATATTGCGAATAGGTGATGTTTCGTGGTTCTTTGCTCACAGCAAAAAGTAGCGCTATTATCAGAGCCATAGCGGCTATTATCAGGATATTTTTCTTGTTAAATTTAAATTTTTGCATAATTGGCATCTGGCTTAATTTCATATTCGCTTACCTCCAACCACTCTTTTGTTATGTCATTTTGACTAGAAATTTTAGCTTTGTTGTAAAACTGATCAAAGCCCTCGTAAAAGTCGCCGTTTTTTTGCTCGACTAAAATTTTTAAAGTTTCGTTATGTTTTTTTCTAAAATTTTCATTGTTTTTAAAAGCAATGCCCTGTAAAACTTTCAGCCTTGCCTTTGCCACGTCGCCACTAACGTCGCTCTTTAGCGTCGCTGAGTGCGTATCGCGCCTAGGCGAATAGACAAAAGCGTGCAGATGCGTTATAGGAAATTTCTTGAAATTTTCCACCGCTTCTGCCCAAATTTCTTCACTCTCACCTGGATGACCCACGATATAGTCAGTCCCCAGAGCAAAACCAAGGGAGCTAAGCTCATTAAAAAGCTCTAAGTCGCTAAATGCGTTATTTCGCCTGCGCATGATCTTTAGCATCGCCTCGCTCGTGTGCTGAAGTGCGATGTGAAGATGGCGCTCCAGCCACTCCTCTTTTAAAATTTCTCTAAAGCTCTCATCTATCTGGCTTGGCTCGATACTGCCAAGTCTTATACGTCTGATGCCTGAAATTTTGCCTAAATTTGCTAGCAATTTGCCAAGAGAGCTATTTGTATCCTTGCCGTAGCTGCCTATATTTGTGCCAGTTAAGACGAGCTCATTATAGCCATTTTGAGCTAAAATTCTAGCTTCTTTTAGTATCATCGCCTCATCCATGCTCCTAGCTCTGCCACGCACTGATGGGATGATGCAGTAGCTGCAGTTAAAGTTGCAGCCTTCTTGAATTTTTATAAAGGCCTTTGTGTGATTTTCGTAGTTTGTGACGATGTTTTTATCGACTGAGTTTAAATTTCCAAGCTCAAAAAATGGCTTCTCTTGTTTTAAAAGCTCGTTTATGTCGCTCTTTTTACTAGCTCCTAGCACGCCAAAGACGCCACTACTAAAAAGCTCCTTACCCTTACTAACTGCGCCACATCCTGTTAGTATGACCTTTGCGCCACGTCTTTTTACGCCGTTTATATAGTTTCTAACGCCGCTATCAGCCGAATTTGTCACGGTGCATGAGTTTATGACTACGATATCAGCGACCTCTTCGTCATTTGTGATCTCGTAGTCTTTGATGTAGCTCTTTAAAAGCTCGGTGTCATAGATGTTTGTGCGGCATCCAAATGTCTTAAAAAATATCTTTTGCATTAGATATTTTCGCCCTCTTGCTCAGCGTGAGCTACGTGATCGCTTGGCGTTTCTTTTTTGCCTATAAACATAGTTTGCGTTGGGTAAGCTATCTTTATATCATCGTGAGCCAAAAATGCCTCGATTATCTCCGCGCTTATCGTGCTTCTAAGAGCGAGCGTGGCGTATGAGTTTGACATAAACCAGCATGAGATATTTATACCGTAAGGCTCAAAAAATGTATAAATTCTTGGCTCTACATTTGGATTTTTGATGCTGTATTGGCTTCTTAGCTTGTTCATCTGGCGTTTTGCGATGTCGGTGTAGCCTTTTGAATATTTTTTTACTATATTTTTTGCTAGATAGGCTGCCTTTTTGTGATTACTATCAAAGCTTATCACGACATCTATGCCGTCCCAAACGGTCTTCATACCGTAGTGTGAGTAGTTTGCGATGAGGTCTGTAAAGATGTAGTTGTTTGGCACAAAGATGATCCTACCTGCACGGCGGTTTGTCTTATAAGTTGAGTAGCTAACATCTTCAAAAACGGTTAGGCGAAGTAGCGAGATATCGATAATGTCGCCCACAAATTCGCTCCCGTCGTGATAGACTCTGACGCGGTCGCCCACGTGGATCGTGCCACCAAACATGATAACCATCCAGCCAAGCATGCTCATAAACATATCTTTCATCGCGATAGCGATACCAGCTGAGGCAAAACCTAGCACGGTTACTAGATATGTGACGTTTTCGATGTATGAAAAGAGCAAAATTATGATGATAACGGTGATGTTTAGCACGTTTAAGAATTTATTGACCGTGTAAAATCTCTCGTTATCCGTGATCGTTCTTTTAACGATAAATTTAGCGATAAATGTTAGTCCGATCGTTAAAAGGATGACGATGGCTGTGTAACCCATGCTTAAAAACTGAGCCTTTATGTCAGATGTCGTCATATTTACCGCTTCATCTGCCCTTTTTTCATAGACGCTATAAGTGGTATCAGCGATCTGTTTTGCCGCTTTGAAGTCGCCTATCTCTTGCTTTGCAAGGTTTAGACTTGCTCTATTTTGCTCGCTGTCATCTATCAAATTTAGTCTATTTAGCAAATTCTCTTTTGCTTCAAGCTTTTCAAGCAAGGTGTCAAGCTCTTTGATATGCCTTTGGTATTCGATCTTGTCGCTTCTTATCTTTTTGATGTATGAAAAGCCAGATACCAGCGCCACTGGGCTATTTATCCTAGGTGGTGTCTCCATTTCTGGGGCTGCTAGCATATTTGAAAATGGCGTTTTCTCATACTCTTTTAGCAAATTTATCTGCTCTTTTAGAGTTTGACTTCTCTTTATGAGATCGCCACCTCTTTTTGAGCCTTTATCAAGCTTTTTAAGCTCATTTTCATTTTGCTCTAGCTCATCAAGAAGCTTTTGATAGGTGTTGTAGTTGGCGTATCTTGTGATCCAAATGTTGTTTTTTAGGGAGTTATCTAAGTTTGAAATTTCTTTTATAAGCTCGCTATTTTGTAAATTTTGTGAGACATTTTGCTCAAGCGTAGCGTTTTCTTCAGCATAAAGCGCAAAGCAAAAAAGTAGAAAAACTAGGATCTTTTTCATTTAAATTCTCTCAAAGTTTCTAAAACGTCCTCTTTTTTGACGTCATTTTTGATGATCGCACTGCCGATTTTATCTGCGATGATGAAATTTATCTTATCACCTTTTGTCTTTTTATCCATAAAAAACGCCTCGTAAAATGCATATTCATTTTCTATTTTGTAGCTTACAGGCAGATCAAATTTCACTAAAACCTGCTTGATATCTTCTGCCTGCGCTTCACTCATGAGACCTAGTCTAACGCTTAGGCGATTTGCCATATTCATACCTATCGCCACTGCTTCGCCGTGTAAAAATTCTTTGTAATTTGTCTCATTTTCGATGACGTGAGCAAAGGTGTGTCCGTAGTTTAGGATGGCTCTTAGCCCCTTTTCTTTTTCATCTTGCTCGACCACCCTAGCCTTTAAATTTATAGACTTTTCAACGAGTTTTGCCAAGTTTTCATCGTCTAAATTTACGCTCTTTAGCCAGCCAAACATCTCTTTATCAAATGTCACAGCCATCTTTAAAGCCTCAGCCACGCCAGCTGCAAATTCTCTCTTTGGCAATGTTTTTAAGAAATTTATCTCGCAAAAAACTGCCTTTGGCTGATAAAATGAGCCTATTAAGTTTTTACCAAATTTGTTATTTACCCCAGTCTTTCCGCCCACACTAGCATCGACTTGCGCTAGAAGCGTGGTTGGGATATTTATGAAGCTTATCCCTCTTTCATATATGCTTGCCGCAAAGCCAGTCATGTCGCTGATGACGCCACCGCCAAGAGCTATGAGTGTAGATGAGCGGTCAAATTTACTAACAAAAAGCTGCTCTAAAATTTGCTCTATCGTTGTTAAGTTTTTATACTCCTCGCCGTCTGGCACGCTTATGATAAATTTCTCATCGCACTTTAAAACGCTAAGTAGCTTTTCAAGGTGAAGCCCCGCCACTTTGGCATTTGTGACGATGCCGACCTTGCCCTTTAGCTCTAACCTCTCAAGCTCGTTTATATAAATTTTATAGCTTGACGCCTTTTCCTTAAGGTTTAAATTTATCTGCATTTTCTACTCACTTACTGGCACAAAAAGCTGTGCGTTTTGGCTTAGTTTTTTATAAAGTCTATTTAAATTTGTCGATAAAAAGGCAAAAGCGCTGCCATTTGCCACGTTTTTAGTAAACATCACAAAATGAAGCAGATCATTTGTGCCTTTTAGCTTTACAAGCGGGTTTTTAAGGCTGTGATTTTCTATCTTTATGCGCTTTGAAAAGAGCGTGCTAATGCTCTCAAAGTGCTCTTTTAGCGCTTCATCGTCGCTATGCTTGTTATCAAAATAGTAAAATCTCATCTCCAAATCAAGCTGCGCGCAGCAGTCTGTAATGACGGCTGATTGATTTTCCACTTCTTGGCTTTGATCGCCCAGTATCACGCCCTCTTTTATATTTGAGAGCAAAATTTTACCCGTTTTTAACACTGGGATTTTAAGCTCATAAAATAGCTTTTGAAATTTAAAAAAGTATCTATCATCGCTTATGATTAGTCCGATGTCGTGTTTTAAAACGTCATCTTTTATCGATTTATTGTCACTATTAAAATAATCCATCAAAACAAGGATATTTTTCTCTTTTATAGCTTTTAGCGTCTCTAAATTTTCGCCCAAAGTTGGATTTATCACTCTAAAAATAAGGCGTTTGTTATTTAGCTTTGAATGCACATATAAGCTATCTTTTATGAGCTTGCTAACTCGCTCTTTGCTCATTGATCTCATATCGATTAGCGTGTAGATGTTGCTGCCAAATGGACTTGGAAACTGCCCGCTTTCGCGTTTTATCGAACGATAAACATTTTGAAGCACGTTTGGATCGCCAACGATTAGCAAGATATCGCTTGGCTGGATCATTGTATTTGGCTTTGGCAAGATGATCTCAGCACCTCTGTAAATAAGCGCTATCCGCCATCTTTTTTGAGCGATCGAGCTTACATGGCGATACATATATGAGCTGCCAATAGGCACCTTAACCTCCATGATCTCGCCCTCACTAAAGCCGATATTATCAGCATATACAGGCATATCTGGCAGATAGTCCATGAGTCTTGAAGCTGCGATATCTCTTATATCAACCACGCTTAGATGCTTATCACTCGCGAAAGTCTCCTTGCACTTTTCATCTAGCTCCCATGAGTTCATAAAAATGGTCTCTGTTTTTGTGCTGATCTGTCTTAAATTTTCATAAACAGCAACCGCCTCTTTTTCATTGTCACTCACGATGCAAAACTGGCTAAAATAGCCATCACTTATGCTCTTTAGCTTTGAAAGGCTCGTTGGGTCAAACTGATAAAATGTAAAATTTTCGTAATTTGCCTTTTGGCTGTGATCTTCGTTTGAAACAACGATGTAGTGGTGTAAATTTGACTTTGCTCCAAGAAGTCTATCTAAAAAATTTCTTGCAAAAGCTCCATCTGCGATTATTAAAATTTTCTTCATTAATTCTCCGTATTTTAAAGCCGCATTATAACAAAAGGTCTTTAAAATAAGCTATTTTTGGCTGTAAATTTAAGCTTTCACAGCCAAAAAAATTAAGAAAATTTTAGTAGATTATTTCAGAGATTAAAGTATCGATAGCTAAATTTGCAGCCTTATTTATCGTCTCAAAAATGGTGCTTGAGCTTGGATCTGGGCAGAAAATTTCTTTTGTGATCATGCCTGATTTTAGCGAGGTATTTGCGTTAAATAGCTCATAAGCTAGCGAAACTTCGGCCTTGTCGCCTCTTATTTGAAGTGAGATGACGCTAACTTTTAGCCTAAGATCCTTTGCATTTGGCGAAAATATCGGCTTTGCAGCGCAGTTTGAGTATAGTCCTTTTACGAGCGATTTATAGATCATCTCGCTTGGCTCAGAGACAAATTTAGCATCGCTCAGGTATCTTATCTTATTGTTTTCAGCGACGATTAAAATTTTTCTAGTATCGACCATATCAAGGGCGCTCACGTTTTCGATGAAGACATTTTTTAGCTCTTTTTGCTTATTTTCAGCTGAGCACTCTTTGTTTGAGTAGTGTATCTCATACATCGTAGCTTGTGGTACGTCGGTCTTTAGCGAGCAGCCAAGAAATAAAAATGCAGTCGCTGCGTATATCAAATTTCTCATTTTTTGTCCTTTTTATCTGTATTTGGCACTGGATTTGTGAAGAAAAACTCGTAAGGGTTGTCCTCAAGCCTTTGAAGCGCGCCTCTAAACTCACGTAGCGTCTTGTCAAATCCATTTAAAAACTCGCTAGCCTCTCTAAGAAGCGGAGAGACCGTGTTTCTAAGGTCATACTCGCCGTTTTTTACCTTTTGAGTGAGTATATCTTGAAGCGAGCTATATCCAGTGACAGCCGAATTTGCTGATTTGAAAACTGAATTTGCACTTGCAATTAGCGTGTTTAAATTTTTAGCAAGCTCTTTTGTGTCTGTTTTGTTTAGGCTGTCGGTGAAATTTTTTACATTTTTAACGATGCTATCAACCTCGCTTAGACCATTTTCATCGGTTAAAACCTGAGTAAATTTATCGATATTTCTTAGGATTGACTCGATGTGAGAGATATTTTCAGCTGAGAAAAAGCCATCAACCTTATCAAGGGTTTGATTTATCTTTAAAGTGATGTTCTCAGCGTTGTTTCCAAGCTTTGAAAGAAGGCTCTCTTCAAGCTTTAAGATAGGCTTATCGCCTGGTTTAAAATCCTTAGTGCCTCGGCTTATATTGATACTTGCTACTCCGCTAATAGCCTGAACTTCGATGCTAGCCACGCTATCAGCCTTGATAGGCAGATCCTCTCTTATCTTCATTGTGATGTTTATAAGAGCGTTTTTATCATCGACAAAATTTATATCACTGACGCTTCCTGCTGGCACACCGATAAATTTAACCGTAGAATCAACCTTTAGTCCGCTTGGCAGCTCGCTTGTGTGGATGTAATACTCCTTAAAATCAACTTTTGTGTTATTTTTGCTAGTCATCCACCAGATAAATATCGCAAATGCTGTAAGGCAGGCTATGAAAAACATGCCAACAATGGTATAAGAATTTCTATTTTCCATCTACTTTTTCCTCATTTTAAATAGCTCTTCAAGCGGGTTATTTTCAAGATGTTCAAGCTCTTTTATATCTCCCTCAAAGGCTATTTTTTTGTTATCTATTATCAAAAATCTATCCAAAATATCAAAAATACTATCGGCATCATGCGTCACCATAACGACTGTTACGCCGATGCTATCACGAAGCTCTTTTATGAGCGCATCCATCTGGCGCGAGCTAACAGGGTCAAGGCCGCTGTTTGGCTCGTCCAAAAATAGCACCCTAGGGCTTAGCACCAAGGCTCTTGCAAGCGCAGCACGCTTTTTCATACCGCCACTTAGCTCGCTTGGATAAAGCATCGATACCTCTTTTTTTAGCCCTACTTTTTGTATCCAAAACATCGCTATCTCATCAATCTGACGCTTGTTAAATTTAGAGTACTCATGCAGTAAAACGCCCACATTATCAAGTATCGTCATCGAGCTATAAAGCGCTCCAAACTGAAACATCGTCCCACTTTTTAGCTTTATCTCCTGCTGCTCTTTGGGGCTACTTTTCCACATATTGACGCCATCAAACGTTATATCGCCCTTGCTTGGCTTTTTTAGATATATCATCGTCTTCATAAGCGTCGTTTTACCAGCACCACTACCGCCTAAAAAGCCATAAATTTCAGCCTCTTTGATACTCCAGCTCACGTTATCGTGCATTATCTTATCGCCATAACTTGTCGTTATGTTTTTTCCAACTATTATCTCGTTCATATCTTTAGCCACATAAAAATTATCGCAAAAAATGCATCAAGCGCGATGACCCAAAATATCGCATTTACAACGCTAACAGTTGTCATCGCTCCAAGGCTTTGGGCGTTTTGGCTAACGCCAAATCCTCTCATGCACCCAATGATCGCTATTACAGCGCCAAAAAACGGCGCTTTTATCATGCCAACAGCAAAGTGCCTAAGCTCGACCATCTCGCGAAATCTATTGAGATAGTCGCTAAAGCTGATATCAAGTATCGTTTGACAAATGATCATCTGCCCTAAAATGCTTATGCTATCAGCTATAAAGATGATGACTGGCACGCAAAGCACCATGGCGATGATGCGAGGCAAGACCAAGAAGTTAAATGGCTCAAAACCCATCGTCTTCATCGCGTCTATCTCCTCAGTTAGCTTCATAGCACCAATTTGTGCGGTAAAGCTGGAGGCAGACCTGCCTGCCACTACGATAGCAGCGATGAGCGGTGCGACCTCTCTAAGCGTTAGCATACCCATGATCTCTACTATAAATATACTTGCCCCAAAGCTTGCAAGCATCGCACTACCAAGATATGCAAGCACGACGCCTATCAAAAAAGCGGTGAGAGATACGATAAAAACGGCATTTACACCGCCATCTTTTATGTAGTTACTAAATTCTCTAAACCTTAAATTTGCAGGATTAAATAAAATCCTCACGCTTTTTATCAAAAACTCGCCCAAAAACGAGCCAAACTCAAGCAAATTTACAAATCCCTCGCAAATTTTCTCACCGAGACGTGAGAAAAAATTTAGGCTATTGTGCGGTGGCATATATTTAAAATCAATCTTCTCATCATTTAAAAGATCGCCCATCGCCTTTATCTTCTCGTCATTTGTGATGATCTCAAATTTCTTGCCATTTAGCGTGTTTTTTAAAAGGATCAAAACAGCGTAATCAATGCTCTTTAGCTCGCTAAAGTCAAATTTAACATTGCCGTTAAGCTTTTGGATTTTTTTAAAGATGCTTTGTAAATTTTTAGCCTCTTTGTAGCTAAACTCACCTGCAAATTTTATGGTCGCAGTGCCGTTTGCTTCGGTAAAAACGATATCATTTCTCTTTTGCAAAAAGTTCCTTTGCCTTAAAATTTCTGGATTATATTATAAATTTTGTTAAAATAAAAAATCAAAAAATTAAGGGACTTAGATGAAATTTGAAGTTATAAAAAAAGATGGCAACGCAAGGCGCGGCATTCTCACCACAGCCCACAGCGTGATACAAACGCCAGTTTTCATGCCAGTTGGCACGGTTGGCGCAGTTAAAAGCTTAGATGCCTTTGATATGAGTGAAATTTTAGACGCAAAGATAATTTTAGCAAACACCTATCACATGTATCTGCGCCCTGGCAGCAAGGTCGTGCGTGAGTTTGGCGGACTTCATGGATTTTCTAAATTTGATCGCTCGTTTTTAACTGATAGCGGCGGATTTCAGGCATTTTCGCTTAGGTCAAACACCAAAAACGACGATGGCGGGATAAAATTTAAAAGCCACATCGACGGCAGCACGCACTACTTCACGCCAAGATCCGTCCTTGACACGCAGTATGAGCTTGGCAGCGACATCATGATGATACTTGATGATTTGGTTGCATTGCCAGCTGAGCCAAAAAGGATTGATTTAAGCATAAAGCGAACGATAAAATGGGCAAAAGAGGCGATTGATTATCACAAATTTATGCAAAGCAAGGGCGTTGGCCTGCAGCAAAATATCTTTGGTATCGTTCAAGGCGGCACCGACTATGAGGCACGTAAATTTTGCGCTGAAGCCTTAAATCAGATGCCATTTGACGGCCTTGCCATAGGTGGGCTAAGCGTTGGCGAGAGCAACGAGGCGATGTATGACACGGTTGAGGCAGTTATGCCATTTATGGATGAGCTAAGACCTCGCTATCTAATGGGCGTTGGCACGCCTGAAGATCTTGTAGAAAACGTGGAGCGAGGCGTCGATATGTTTGACTGCGTCATGCCAACTAGAAACGCAAGAAACGGCACGCTCTTTACTAGCTTTGGCAAGATAAATATAAAATCAGCCAAATTTATAAACGACCACGCGCCGATAGACCCGCAGTGTCAGTGCTACACCTGCAAGCGCTACTCAAGAGGCTATCTAAACCACCTTTTTAAGGCTAGAGAGCTCACGTTTTTTAGACTAGCAAGCCTTCACAACCTACACTACTATCTAAATTTGATGAAAGAGATGAGAGAGGCGATAGAGGTCGGCGAATTTGCTAAATTTAAGCGAAATTTCTACGCAAAAAGGGTAAATAATGAGTGCTAGTCTTAGTGGATATTTTTACGGCGAAGAATTTGACTATATAATCTTAAATTTTGGCGCCAATTCGCAGAAATTTCTCTTTAAAAATGGGCAAATTTTTAAAGAAGATCTAAGCTCGCCTTGTGATAAAAATGAGTTTTTAGAGACGATAAAAAAGTTGCTCGATAACTTTTTAAATAAAATCTTAGAGCACGAAAGTGAGCTTGAAAACTACGAGCAAATTTACACAGGCAGCGCAAAGGTGGTAAATTTCGCCAAAAAATATCACGTTTTAAGATATGAGATCAGGAAATTTGAGAGTAGAATTTCTAGAATTTATGAGGCTTTGCAAATTTGTGCGGCTGAGCAAAATGAGCTAAAAAAGGAGCTAAAAAACAGCATACATAAGTGCGGCGTGCTAAAGAGCATGATAAGCGAGTATTCGCTCAGGGTCGAGGACATCTACTCATTTATACAAAACGACAAAAACGACAAGATAAACAAAAATATCTACCTTTTGACGCTGCTTTCGGCGCTATTTTTACCGCTAAATTTCATCACTGGCTTTTTTGGTATGAATACAAATGGCATGTTTTTAAGCTCATTTAAAGATGGTACGTTGATAGTTTTTGCCTTTGTAGCGATGCTTTGCGTGCTATTTTTTATATTTTATTACAGAACAAATAAGGATATTAGTTAAATTTATGCGAAGCTTGGCAAGTTGATCCAACCTGCCAAGTAAATTTGAAGTTATTTTTTCTTTATGATGATTTTCTCGCCATCGCTATCGATGGTGATCTCATCGCCACTTTCAAGCTCATCTTTTAAGATCATATCAGCGATCTTGTCTTCAACTAGCTCATAAAGCGCTCTTCTAAGAGGTCTTGCTCCATAAACTATGTCAAAGCCAGCTTTTGCGATAAATTTCTTAGCCTCTTCGCTTAAAACTGCCTTGATACCGCGGTTGTGAAGAGTTTTTTCAAGCTCTTTAAACATGATCTCTACGATAGATATCAAACCTTGCTCATTTAGAGGATTAAAGATGATGGTATCATCAAGCCTATTTAAAAACTCAGGTTTAAAGTAGTTTTTAAGCTCGTTTTTAACAGCTACATCACGATCTTCGCCCTTTAGCTCCATGATGAAATTTGAAGCGATGTTTGAAGTTAAAATGATGATAGTATTTTTAAAATCAACCGTTACACCTTTATTATCAGTCGCGCGCCCATCATCAAGTATGCCAAGAAGTATGTTAAATACGTCCTTGTGAGCCTTTTCAACCTCGTCAAAAAGTATGACTGAGTATGGTCTTCTGCGAACTGCCTCTGTTAGCTGACCGCCCTCATCATAGCCTACATATCCTGGAGGCGCACCAAGAAGCCTGCTCACGCTATGTTTTTCCATATATTCGCTCATATCAAAGCGGATAAGCGCCTTCTCATCGTCAAATAAGAATTTAGCCAAAGCCTTAGCAGACTGAGTTTTGCCAACGCCTGTCGGTCCAAGAAATAAAAACGAGCCAATCGGCCTTTGACCCTCATTTAGCCCTGCTTTGTTTCTCTTAACAGCACGTGCAAGTGCGTGTAGTGCGTCATCTTGACCGACAACGCTCTCTCTTAGATGCTCTTCGATGCGTAAATATTTCTCTTTTTCGCTTGTTAGCATCTTTTTAACTGAAATTCCAGTCCATTTGCTCAAAATTTCAGCCACAAGCTCCTCATCGACTTGATTTTTAAGAAGCACGCCCTCTTTTTTCATGTGCTCCCATTTTTCTTCAAGCTCGTGTTTGTGCTTTTTGGCGTCTGCTATCTTGCCGTATTCTATCTCAGCTGCCTTTTGAAGATCGCCATTTCTTTTTGCTATCTCAGCTTGTGATTTTAAGCTATCGATCTCTTTTGTCGCTTTTGAAATTCCGCCAAAAACGGCCTTTTCGTTTTCAAATTTAGTATCAAGCGCTAGCTTTTTCTCATTTAGATCAGCTATCTCTTTTTCGATCTCGCCAAGTCTTTCTTTGTTTTTATCCGCATCCTCCATCTTTAGAGCTTCTTTTTCTACTTGAAGCGTTACGATCTCACGTTTTATCTTTGAAAGCTCGTATGGTTCGCTCTCTATTTGCATCTTAAGCTCAGCTGCTGCCTCGTCGATAAGATCTATTGCTTTATCTGGCAAGAAACGGTTTGCGATGTAGCGGTCGCTTAGCCTTGCTGCGGCAACTAGTGCGCTATCAGTTATTGTGATGCCGTGATGAACTTCAAGACGCTCTTTTATACCACGCAAAATTTGAAGTGCCTCATTTACGCTTGGCTCTTTGACGTCTATTGGTTGAAAACGTCTTTGAAGCGCTGCATCTTTTTCAAAGTATTTTCTATACTCTTTTAATGTTGTCGCACCAACAGCGTGAAGCTCGCCACGCGCAAGAGCTGGTTTTAGGATATTTGCAGCGTCCATTCCACCCTCGCTCGCACCAGCTCCAACGATGGTGTGAATTTCATCTATAAAAAGTATGATGTTGCCAGCTTTTTTGACCTCGTCGATGACAGCTTTTAACCTATCTTCAAACTCGCCTCTATACTTTGCTCCAGCTACAACTGCGCTCATATCAAGTGCGATGACACGCTTGTTTGCAAGGCTTGTTGGCACATCGCGAGCCACTATCTTTTGAGCTAGCCCCTCAACAATAGCTGTTTTACCAACGCCTGGCTCACCAAGCAAGATAGGGTTATTTTTGCTCTTTCTTATTAAAATTTGCATCATTCTAGTGATCTCTTCATCACGTCCGATGACTGGATCAAGCTCTTTATTTAGGGCTTTTTGCGTTAGATCGATACTAAATTTCTCTAAGCTATCAAGGGTATCATCGCCAGTTTGGCTATCTATCTTTTTACCGCCTCTTATGCTCTCAAGGTTCTTTTTAATCTCTAAGATGTCGCAAAATTTGCTTAAAATTTGTTTGATCTCACTAAGCTCAAGAGCCGAGATGATCCAAGTATCAACAGCTATGTAGCTATCGCCCATGCTTACCATTAAAGCTTTTGCATTTTCAAGTGAATTTATAAGCTCTCTCGAAACTGAAACGTTATCTTTTGTAACGTTTGAGCTGCTTGGGAGTGACGAGATCTTGCTTTTTATCTCAAGCTCGACTGCGTCTTTGCTTATGTTCATCTTATTAAATACTTGATTTAAAATAGAATTGCTATCAGCGAGCAAAGCCCAAAAGACGTGAAGTGGCACAACTTGTGGATTTTTAGAAAAGATCGCTAAGCTAACGCCTTTTTCAAGTGTCTCTTGCATCTGCGCTGTTAAATTTTCTGTTATGTCAGCCATTAAAGCTCCTTAAGTTATTTTATAATGGCGGCATTATATAACTTTAGTCTTATATTGTCAAGTATTTTTATAGCCTTTGTCACTCTTTTTATATAATTGCTAAAATTTGCTGTTATAAATTTGTGTTAAAAATAGACAAAAGCTAAAAATATAAGGTTAAATTTATGCTTTTTTTAGCCAAATGTTAATAAAATTGAGCCAAAAAATATAGGAGATATTTTGAACAAACTTACTAGATCTTTTGCGCTAAAAATAACAGGCGCCCTACTCATCTCAAGCGTAGCAGTAAATGCACTTTTTGCCAAAACTGAAGATGAGGCGAGTGCAAAACTTGAAGCACTTTCAAAACTTACAAAAACCATCTCAACTGTTGAAAAATACTACGTTGATGACATTAAATTTAAAGAGATAATTGACAAAGCCATCGCTGGTTTGATGCAAAATTTAGACGCTCACTCGAGCTTTTTAAATGAAAAAGCATATAAAGATATGCAGGTGCAAACAAGCGGAGAATTTGGCGGACTTGGCATAACAGTTGGCATGAAAGATAGCGCACTAACCGTTATCTCGCCTATCGAGGACACTCCAGCTGATAAAGCAGGCATAAAAGCAGGCGATATCATTTTAAGGATCGATGGCAACTCGACTATCGGCACAACGATAGATGAAGCCGTAAATAAGATGCGCGGCAAGCCAAAAACTCCGATAACAATTACAATTTTGCGAAAAGGCGAGCAAAAGCCATTTGACGTAAAGATCATAAGAGATCTTATAAAAGTTGAGTCTGTCTATGCAAAAATGATAGAAAATGAAAACATCCTTTATATACGCGTCACAAATTTTGACAAAAACGTCGTTACAAAGGTAAAAGATGCTATCAAAGAGCATCCAAAAGCAAATGGCATCATACTTGATCTTAGAAACAACCCTGGCGGTCTTTTAAATCAAGCTGTCGATCTAGTGGATCTTTTCATAGATAATGGCATCATCGTATCTCAAAAAGGTCGTGATGCATCTGAAAATGTAGAGTATAAAGCAAGTGCTAGCAAAACCTTATCAAAACTCCCACTTGTTGTCCTTGTAAATGGCGGAAGCGCAAGTGCTAGCGAGATCGTCAGTGGCTCACTGCAAGATCATAAGCGTGCGGTGATAATTGGCGAAAACACATTTGGTAAAGGCAGCGTTCAGGTGATCTTGCCAATAGATGATACAGAAGCCTTAAGACTAACCATCGCAAGATACTACTTGCCAAGCGGCAGAACTATCCAAGCTGTTGGCGTAACACCTGATGTAGTCGTGCATCCTGGCAAAGTGCCGCAAAGCGATGATAGTGCATTTAGCATCAAAGAGAGCGAGCTAAAAGCACACCTAAAAAGCGAGCTAAACAAGATAAATCCAACAAGCGAGGGCAATAAAACCGAAGCAAAAGATGATAAAAATATAATCACACAGAAAAAAGTTGATGAGGATATTCAGTTAAAAACAGCGATTGATACGATCAAAATTTTAAAGATAAAACAACAATAATCTAAAGGAGAACAACATGCAAAAAAGAGAGCTTATCTACGAGGGAAAAGGCAAGAAAATGTACGCCACAGACGATCCAAATCTACTTGTGGCTGAATTTAAAGACGACCTAACAGCATTTGACGCTCAAAAAAGAGGCAACGAAGCTGGCAAAGGCGCACTAAATAACAAAATCTCTACTCAGCTTTTTAAACTGCTAGAGAGCAAAGGTATCGTGACTGACCTAGTTGAGACAATAAGCGACACTGAGCAAGTTGTCAAAAAATGCGAGATCATACCTCTTGAAGTTGTTGTGAGAAATATCGCAACTGGCTCACTTAGCAAAAGGCTTGGCATAAAAGAAGGCACCGTTCTACCTTTTACACTTGTTGAGTTCTACTACAAAAATGACGATTTGCACGATCCACTAGTTACTGATGAGCACTGCATCATCATGGGGCTAGTAAAGAGTGAAAAAGACCTTCAAACACTAAGACACACAGCTAGAGAGATCAACTCTATCTTATTTAAATTCTTTGCAGAGAGAAATTTAAAACTAGTTGATTTCAAAGTCGAATTTGGTATCGACAAAGATGGCAACATCATATTAGCTGACGAGATAAGCCCTGATAGCTGCAGATTTTGGGATGCTACGACAAATGAAAAACTTGACAAAGATAGATTTAGACAAGACCTTGGTAGCGTAAAAGTAGCTTACGAAGAAGTTTTAAGAAGAATTCTTTCTTAAGGACAAAGATGAAAGCTGTCGTAAATATAGCATTAAGAAGTGGGGTCTTAGACCCTGCTGGTAAGGCAGTGGAGCACGCGCTAAATTCGCTTGGATTTAGCGGTGTTTCAAATGTCAGGATAGGCAAACAAATCGTTTTAGACATCGACGAGAGCGATAAAAGCAAAGCAAAAGAGCAGCTAAAAGTGATGTGTGAAGAACTTCTAGCAAACACCGTCATCGAAGACTACGAGATCGTGCTATGAAAGTAGCCATCATACTTTTTCCTGGCACAAACTGCGAAGAAGACACAGCTCACGCCTTTAAACTACTTGGCTGCCAAACGCAGATCATCTGGCACAAAGAAGATAAGATCGATGCTGATCTAGTCGTTTTGCCTGGTGGTTTTAGCTACGGCGACTACTTAAGAACGGCTGCGATAGCTAAATTTAGCCCAGCGATGCAGGCTGTAAAAGAGCATGCGAAAAAAGGCGGCTACATCCTAGGAATTTGCAATGGCTTTCAGATGCTTCTTGAGCTTGGACTTTTAAAAGGCGCGATGAGAAGAAATGAAAATTTAAATTTCGTCTCAAAATATCACCATCTAAAAGTGATCTCAAATAGCAATAAATTCCTAGCAAATTTAGCCAAAGACGAAGTGGTAAATATCCCCATCGCTCACGGCGAGGGCAACTACTACACTGATGAAAATACGCTAAAAAGTCTATATGATAATGAGCAAGTCCTGCTAAAATACTGCGACAGCCACGGCAATGAGATAAATCCAAATGGCTCAGTTGATAGTATAGCTGGGATTTGCGATGAGAGCAAAAAGATCTTTGGTCTTATGCCTCACCCAGAGCGCGCTTGCGAGAAAATTTTAGGCACAGATGATGGCATGAAGATGTTAAAAGGGCTAGTTTGGTAAAACGAACACTTTTTATCGCCCTACTCGCGCTAAATTTATTTGCCGCAAACACTGATGAAGTCAGCGTTTTTGACATGATGGATGAGGCAAGAGAGGATAAATTTGTAAATAGCCAAGCATCAAAGCCGCAAGCAAAGACTCCAAGCGAAGAAGATATATCAAGAAAGCTCGTCTCTCCACGCTCTATCGCCCCACAACCAGAGCGTATCACTCCAGAGCAGATGCGAAATATCGTCCCGACAAACGAACCAGACATTAGCGTCCCTGATAATCAAGTCTATGACAAGATCAAGATAAAAGACCTCCTTTTAAAAGCGACAAATATCCCTAAAAACGTCGTAGTAGGAGAAATTTTTAGCGTTGAGATCGTGGCTGATACACAAAGTGACCTTGAGTTTGAGTTTGAGACACAGCTTGATGAGACAAATATCAAATGGCTAAATAAGAAGAATTTTCAATGGGTAAAAGGCGATGAAAACAAATACATCGGCACTTTCTACCTTGAAGCAACGAGCATTGACGCAAAGACTTTACGAGTTAGCTTGGATCTAAAAAGAAATGGCGAGAACTATCAAAACTCAAACATAAATATCTTTTTACCAAAGCTAAAAGAGCTTAGAAGCGACGAAAACTACAACCATATCGTCGCTGACAACCTTGAGGTGAAGAAATTTAAAACGACTAAATTTGATGACATAAACAACATCATGGTCGTTGAAATTTACGGCAACAATGTCGATCTAAGCGCCTTTAATATCGAAAATAAAACGATCCTAAAGCAAGGCGTAGATACGATAAATGGCGACTTTAACTCGCAAAGTGCATATTATTTTGCAGTATTTAAGCCAAACAAAAAGACGCTTGACTTTAACTACTACAACCTAAAAAAAGCTAAATTTGAGAGCTTTTCTCTGCCTGTGAGCGTCGAAGAGGACGAGGTTAGCACGCAAATCGGTCTAAATCCAAAACAAAGCGAATTTAGCACTTACAAAGATATCACGATCTACTCTTTGGTCGCTATCTTTATCTTGCTAGCGATCTGGCGTAGAAAGCTAAGCTACTTCTTTGTGGCAGCTGTTTTTATCGCACTTGGAATTTACACTTACAATCCTTTTGGCAAAGCAGTGCTTAAGCCAGATGTGAGCGTCACTATCTTGCCAACTAAGAATTCAACCGTTTTTTATACATCTCGTAAAAACGAAAATGTTGAAATTTTAGACACAAAAGATGACTACTCAAAAATTTTATTCGCAGATGGCAAAATCGGCTGGGTAAGAAAGGGTGATCTTGTCAAAAATTAGAGCTATTTTCTTCTCTATCACATTTGTTCTTAGCGTTTTTGTCGTGGTATTTTTTATGTGGCTTTTTAACTCGAAAAATAGACCTATTAGAAAAATTTGGGGCAGAGCTCAGAGATTTTTTGGCGGTTATACACTTGAGGTGGTAGGTGAGTTTAAAGATGAGGCGAATATCTTACTAATAAATCATCAAAGCATGCTTGATATCATCGTGCTTGAAGAGGTGCACCCTAAAAATCTTTGCTGGATCGCAAAGGCGCAGATAGGTAAGATCCCGATCATCGGTAAAATTTTGAGCCTTCCAAAGATGATAGCGGTCGAGCGAGAAAATAAGCACTCGCTAATAAAGCTTTTAAGCGAAGCAAAAGACAGAGTAGAAAATGGCCGTGTTTTAGCGATATTTCCAGAAGGCACAAGGTCTCAAACTAAAGAGCTGCTACCATTTAAAGGTGGCGCAAAGTTGCTAGTTGAAAAGCTAAATTTAAAGGTTCAGCCTATCGTGATCGTTGGAAGCGATGCGATGAAAGTGAAAGAATTTAGCTTTAAAAAAGCAGACATCAAGCTCTTTTGCCTTGATCTAGTTGATACCTCAAAACAAAACTGGCTAGAGGCGACTAGAGAGAGCATGCAAAAAGTCCTAGACGAAAACAGAAAATAAATTTAGCTTTGTAAATTTCTTTTCTAGAATTCACATTTTATGTAACCACTATAAAGAGTTAAAATTAATAAGCAATAAAGTAAATGTTGGTGTGATATTACCTTATAAATTTAGACAAATCACCTTAGTAAAAGGAATTTTATCCACCAGCGTTTTACTAATATCTTTTAGAAGTTTTTATATATCAAAGCATGTATCCAAATTTGCTTTTTACCGCCACGAGCAAACAAGCTTTAGTAGATAGACTGCTCTCTACACCATTAAATATAAAAATTACTACACCTTATAACACTTTGCTCATATTAGTTCAGCCGTTTATTATGAGCATTAAATTTTATTTAAGCCTAATGCTTAAATTAGATCTCTTGCTGGCTATTTTTATTAGCCATAAATGTTAGTTTGTGATTGCGGTGAAATAAAATAAATAGAAAAATTTAAATTATAGAAGTACGACAACTATTTGGCGGAGAGCTCCGCCAAATTTAGTTTTTCTTGAAAAATCTCAATATCTTTGCTTGTAGTTTAAACTGCTCTGAAAGCTCCATTATCGGATAAGCTCCAGCGTATTTTTTGCCGCCAGGTAGGTCTTTGCTAACGCCGCCGCGTGCCGCGATCTGAGCGAAGTCTCCAACGCTTACGTGTCCAGCTGAGCCGCTTTGTCCGCCCATAACGACGTTTCTGCCTAGCACTGTTGAGCCAGCAAGTCCAGTTTGTGAGACGATGAGGCAGCCATTTCCAAGCTCGCAGTTGTGGCCTATTTGAACGAGATTGTCTATCTTTGTGTAGTTTGCGATCATCGTGCTTTCAAAAACGCCACGATCTATCGTCGTGCAAGCGCCGATCTCGACAAAATCGCCCAAAACAACGTTGCCATTGTGATAAATTTTCACATGCTCACCAGTTTTTGTGTGCGCATAACCAAAGCCATCGCTGCCTATGACGCAGTTTGCTAGCAGGTGGCACTCGTTTCCGATAACGCAGTCGTTATAGATGACGACATTTGGGTGAATGATGCAGTTTTTACCAATAGTTACATTATCTCCTAAAAATGCCCCAGCCATCACTATCGTGTTTTCGCCAACGCTCACGTTTGAGCCGATATAGACATTTGGCATTATAATGGCGCTTTGGGCGATATTTGATGGTTTTGGCTCGCAAAAAAGCGGCTTAGCGTAAATTTTACTAAGGATGGCAAATGCAAGGTGCGGGTTGTCGCACACAAGCGCTACCATGCCAGCTGGCACCAAGTCTAAAAGCGATTTTGTCACCAAGATAGCTCCAGCGTTTGAAGTGCTTATAAATTTGGCATTTTTCTCGCCATCGCAGTATGTTAGCTCAGCTTTATTTGCATTTTTTAAAGAATTTAGAGCAAAAATCTCAAGATCTTCTCCGCTAAAAGTAGCATCTACTTTTAAGGCTATTTCACTTAGTTTCATCATATATCCATTATCACAGATCCGCCGCGCACGACATCAACTGGGTTAAATTTCTTTATCGATTTTAAAAAGCTCTCTACCCTGCTCGCATCATCAGCCACCATGACGACGATGTAGTTTTCATTTGTGTTTGTGACGATGCCATTGTATGTCTTTAGTATCGCCTCAAGGCCGGCGAAATTTTCACCAAGTGGGATTTTTACAAGTGCCATCTCTTTTTCAACAAATTCGCCGCTTTCTATGACTTTATATGTTGGGATGAGCTTATGAAGCTGCTTTACGATCTGCTCTAAAACCCTCTCATCGCCGCTTGTGACGATGCTTAGCCTTGAGAAGTTGCTCTCAGGTATCGGAGCGACTGTGAGCGTGTCGATGTTGTAGCCCCTGCCCGCAAAAAGCCCAGAAATTCTAGCCAAAACGCCATGTTCATTTAAAACTATAACCGAAATCGTTCTTCTGATACTCATTTTTCTTCCTTGCTCTTTAATATCATATTATAAATCGCAGCCCCTGCTGGAACCATAGGAAGCACGTCCTCAAAGCGGTCGATCCTCACGTCGATAAGTGCTGATTTTTTACTCTTGATCGCCTCTTTTAAAGCCTTTTTAAACTCATCTTTGCTCTTGCAAACAAAGCCAACGCCGCCAAATCCCTCAGCTATCTTTACAAAATCAGGCTGCAAGCTAAGATCAGTTGATGAGTAGCGCTTTTCATAGAAAAATGTCTGCCACTGGCGCACCATGCCTAAGAAGTTGTTGTTTAAGATGATGTTTATGACAGGGACATTTGTCTCATAAGCGGTCATTAGCTCTTGGATATTCATAAGTATCGAGCCATCGCCTGTGAAATTTACAACCAAATGCTCAGGCATCGCACACTTTGCGCCGATCGCTGCAGGCAGGCCGTATCCCATCGTACCAAGGCCGCCACTTGTGACAAGCTGTCTTGCGCGGTTAAATGGATAAAACTGCGCCACCCACATTTGATGCTGACCAACGTCAGTTGCGACGATAGCCTCAGGGCCAACTATCTTTGCGGTCTCTTCAACCACCCATTGAGGCTTTAAGACCTTGTCACTATCTGTGTAGCCAAGTGGATTTAGCTTTTGATATCTATCTAAAATTTCTCTCCAAGGTGCATAGTTTTTAGGCTCACCTTTCACCTCCTCATAAAGCTCGCTTAGCACGTTTGTAAGGTCGCCAACTATCGGATAGTGAGCGTTTATGATCTTTGAGATAGAGCTTGGATCGATGTCGATATGAATGATTTTTGCATGTTTGGCAAACTCGTCAGTTTTGCCTGTGACCCTATCGCAAAATCTAGCTCCAAGTGAGATAAGAAGGTCACACTCGCTAAGCGCCATATTTGAAGCGTAGCTGCCGTGCATGCCTGCCATGCCTAAATTTAGCTCATCTTTTGCGTCAAGCATGCCAAGAGCCATAAGTGTCTCAACCGCTGGGATGCCAGTTTTTTTCATAAATTTACGTATGATCTCGCTTGCATTTGATGCGACTGCACCACCACCGATGTAAAGAAGTGGTCTTTTTGCTTCATTTATCGCAGCAGCTGCTTTTTTGATCTGCTTAGAGTTGCCTTTATAGGTCGGCTTGTAGCTTGGGATAGAAATTTCTTTTGGATAGACAAAGTCGCCAAGCTTTGAAGTTACGTTTTTTGGGATATCGATATGAACTGGTCCTGGGCGGCCTGATCTTGCGATATAAAACGCTTCTTTTATGATGCGAGGTAGCTCCTCGACGCTATTTACTAAAAAGTTATGTTTGACACAGGGGCGTGAAATGCCGACTGCATCGATCTCTTGAAAGGCATCTGTACCTATCATAAAGGTTGGTACTTGACCGCTTATAAGCACAACTGGGATGCTGTCGCTGTAAGCTGTGGCAAGACCAGTGACTGCGTTTGTAAAGCCAGGACCGCTTGTCACAAAAGCTACGCCAACTTTGCCACTAACCCTAGCGTATCCGTCTGCTGCGTGCACGGCTGCTTGCTCGTGGCGAACCAAGACGTGCTTAAAATAAGTTTGTTTATATGTCTCGTCGTAGATATTTAAAGCTGCACCGCCAGGATAGCCAAAAACTATCTCAACGCCCTCTTCATGCAAGGCTTCGCTTATCATCTGCGAACCAGAAATTTGTTTTATCATCATTTTAGCCTTTTGATAAATTTATCGCAAATTATATCCCAAAGCATTTTAAATCCATTTTAACTTTTTAGCGAAATTTAGGCGTTATCTTAAATTCTTTGAAAAAATTTTAACGCTGGAGCAAGGATATTACAAAGTATTTTACATATAATTTAACGTAATATTTTTAGTATTTTGATAAATTTGGCAAATTTTATAGTAAAAATTTATAAAATAGACGGATGGGACAGAAACCAAATTTAATCCAGCCAATCCAGCCAATCCAGCCAATCCAGCCAATCCAGCCAATCCAGCCAATCCAGCCAATCCAGCCAATCAAATTTAACCCAGTAACCCAGAAAATTTGGCTAGAAATTTCACAAAAATAGCAAGAAATTTTATATTGAAGTATAAAAACAGCCTTAAAATAAGCCATTTCTAAGTGCAAAAAACGATCTATTTTAAATTTAAAAGTAAATTTAACCCAGCCAAAGAGAGTAAATTTAAATTTAGAGGTGAAATTTAGCCCAAACTAAGCGCCAAAAGGATTTAAAATTTAGCCTCATCTCTTATCAAATTTAGCTTTTTTACAGCCTCATCAAAGTCATCAGAGCTTACAAAAACGCTAATGTTTTCATTTTTCTTATAGACCTTGTCGTAGTATTTTGTGAGTAAAATTTCAGCCACTTTGGCAATGTCGTTTTCATTAAATTTGGCCACCGCCTCATCTCTGGCCTCTTTGTCGATGAAGGGCGAAATTTTCTTTATGCACTCATCAAAAAAGGCTTTATCCACACTTTTATAGTCGCTTGTGATGCAAGAAATTCTATTCTCCAAGCTCGCGCTAACCTCAACGCAGATGCCTCTTCGCATCGCTTCATAAAGGCTTTTTGGAAGTGTTAGCGAGCCGATCCTTCTGCTCTCGCCCTCGATAAAGCAAATTTGATCTTTTAGTGCAGAAAGCTCCTCAAATAACGCATCTTCAAAGCACTTTTGGCTAGGCTGCGCGCCGTTTATCGCGCCAAAGACTGAGCCTAGGTGATTTGCCATCGCTTCAAGGTCTATTGATGGCGTAAGTGCCCTTATTAGCTTACTTTTATAGCAGCCAGTGTTGCCAAAAAGAGTGATAAATTTCGTGCTTAAAGGACGCTCTAAAAATTCCAAAACATGGTTTCTATAAGCCTTATAGCCGCCATTTAGCCTAAAAACCCTATACCCAATCATGCTTAACACAAAGCCAACCGAGCTTGATCTAAGTCCGCCCTTTGCGCAGTAGATGCCAATAGCTGAGCCGACCTTAGCCCTTTTATAGACCTCGTCGATGATATTTTGCAAATTTTTGCAGATGTATTTTGCACCAAGGCTCTTGGCTAGGGCCCTGTCGCTTTTGTAGATTGTGCCTACCTCTTTGTGCTCAGCATCATCAAGCGCGTATAAATTTAGAGCATCTTTTATGTGCGAGTAGGCATACTCATGCGGCGTTCTAGCGTCTATTAAGAGCTCAAACTCGCCTCTTTTTTCAAGCCACTGCTCTATATCAATCTCAAATAACGCCACTAAAAGCCTTTTTTAGCTTTTGATAAAGCGGATGAAACGGCGTGCCATTTACTCTCACATCAGCGATCGTTGTGATGAAATTTGTATCCCCGCTCCACCTTGGCACAAGATGATAATGCACGTGCTCAGCTATGCCAGCGCCTGCTGCCTTGCCTAAATTCATACCGATATTTACGCCCTGAGCGTGAAGCTCCCTTTTTAAAATTTCAACCCCAAGCCTTACAAATTTACTCATCTCAAACCACGTCTGCTCGTCAAGCTCCTCGATCTTGTCGGTGTGGTGGTTTGGTATGATCATAAAGTGTCCAGGCGAATACGGGTATAAATTCATTATCCCAAAGCAGTGTTTAGCACGAAAAAGCACGCCATTTTTCTCGTCGTCTTCTTTTGAATTTATGACCTCGCAAAAGACACAACTATCTTTTTTTGCGCTGAAATACTCGCTTCTCCAAGGGGCACAAAGGTGCTGCATCACTCGCCCTCCTTTATCTTTTTAACGGCATTTTTTATATCATCTTGCCTCATAAAATGCTCTCCGATCAAGAAAGCATCAACTCCGATCTTACTTAGCTCGCGAAGCTGCTCATGCTCGTAAAGTCCGCTTTCAGCGACTATTATCTTGCCATTTGGCAAAAGTGGCACGAGCTTCTCGCAAAGGCTCATATCCATCGTAAAATCATCTAAATTCCTATGATTTATCCCTATTATATTTGCTCCTGCAAAGATCGCCTTTTTCACATCGCTCGCGTCATGGGTCTCTACCAAGACCTCAAGCCCCAGGTGGTGCGCGTACTCAAGTAGCTCTTTTAGCTCGCCTTGTGTTAGCGCTTTGGCGATAAGCAGGATAAAGTCCGCCCCATAAACAAGCGCTTCTAAAATTTGATACTTATCAACGATAAAGTCTTTTCGCAGGATCGGCCTTGAAGCGTAGCGACGAACTTGCGTGATATACTCTATGTCTCCCTTAAACCAATGAGGCTCGGTTAGGATACTAAAAGCATTTGCGTACCGCTCGTACTCCTGCGCTATTTTTATCGGCTCAAAATCCTCTCTTATCACGCCCTTGCTTGGGCTTGCTTTTTTGATCTCAGCTATGATCTTTATAGGCTCATCTTTACTTGATCTAAGTGCGCCCAGAACGTCTCTTGGCATGTATGGATTGTATGCCAGAGAGCGACCTAGCCACTCCATAGGAAAGTCTGCCTTGCGCTTTTTTAGATCCTCTTTTGTCTTTTTTATGATCTCATCAAGTATCATTTTTTAAGCCTTTTGTTTAAATTTATTATGCAGCGCTCGATTAGATGTAAATGCTCTTTTGCCTCTTTTGAAGTCCTAAAATCAACATCTTTCATCGCGTGAATCATTATGCCCTTTGCCTTTTTGCACTCACCAAGCTTAAAATATCCCCACGCTAGCGAGTCCTCATAGTAAGGCGAGTCTGGCGAGATCTCAAGCGCTTTTTGCACCATCTCTACGCCCTTTCTAGGGTCTATCTCATGATCAATTAGCAAATAGCCGTAGTAGTTAAAAAACATATCATTATTAAGCTTTGGCACGCTAGCTTCAAATTTATCTAAGATATCAGCGATCTTTTTTTCATCTAGGCTATCTTTGTTCATCTCGTACTCGTAAATGGCTGCCTTTGCTAAGAAATTTAGATCCCTGCTGTCGTTATAAATTTTAACCGCCAAAACGTATGCATCGCCAAAATTTCCAGTCGCAGCGTAAAGATCCATAAGCGTGGCGTCGTTGTAGCCATATTTTTTCAAAATTTCAATAGCCGCTTTGTAATTTTTATCATAGATAAAATACTGCACGATCTTATCAAGATAAGTGGTATCGTGAGTGATATCATAGATCTCTTCAAAAAGCTCGATCACCTTTGGGAAATTTCTTTGCTGAGAGTAAATTTCAGCCAAAAGCTCACATGTCTTTTGAGTGCAGCCCTGCTCCTCGCGGAATTTCTCGAGGTATTTTGTCGCATCATTTACATTATCCATGCGGTTTAAAAGGATATCAACGATGCGGAGTAAATTCTCCTCTTCAGGCTTTAGCGAGTATGCCTCTTCAAAGTATTTTAGCGCCGTTACCGTATCATTTTGCATCATACAAATGGTACCAAGCATGAGCAAATTTTGAGCGTTTGGCTCTTTTGTGGCAAGCTCTTGCATCAACTCTTTTGCCTCGTTTAGCTTAGAGAGATTGACTAAATTTGCAACCTTGATCCTGATAAAATCGCTATCATCTTTTAAGCTCTTCTCGCCATCACTCATGAGGCTATCTAAATTTTCATTTTTTGTAGCAAATGCTAGCTTGATCGCCTCTTTTAGATAGGTCTTTTGATTTGTCTCTTTAAAAAGCCCAAGATAGGTCTGGATGCTAGCATTTACATCGCCACTATCTTGCGAGATGAGAGCTTGCATTAGGCGTAAATTGACACTTTTGTTGTCATCTGCAAGCAGATGCGTGCTAAAAAATACGCTTATAAAAATTATTAAAAATTTACGCCAATGCATTCTGCTCTTAGCTCCTTTAAATTTTTTTTAAAATAATCCCAAAACGGAAATGTCCTGCACTGCTTAGGTCTTAGCTCATAAACCGAGCAGTTTTTATTTTTCTCATCAAAAAATATGCAAGCAAAACCGTCATCATAAGGCTTTTCTTTTATGCTTCGCCTTACGCCCACTTTTATTAGAAATTTGCTCTCAAACTCATCTTTTGACATATCAAATGCGGCGCAAAATTTTAAAATTTCACCCTCATCTATCCAGATGTAGCCGCTCTCGCCAGTGCAGCATTTGCCTCCGCAACTCTCACAAAAACTAGGATCAAACTCATAGCTAAAACCCTCAGCTCTCACGCTATCTCCTTGTAAGAGATGCTGTTTGTATCAGCTTTTTTAAAGATCTCGCTTGCCTCTTTCGTGTGCGAGCCATCCTCGCTCATCACAAGAGGCGGCAGGACTTTTAGCTTTGAGTTTGAGTTGTTTCGCACTTCAAGTAAAGCCAAATTTGCTGGCTTATCCTTTTTGGTATGGACAAATTTTAAGCTCACCAAATTTAGCTTATGCTCTTTTAAGCATGCCGCTATCTCGCTAAGATCATCTGGCGCATAGCAAAAAAATGCCCTTTTATGTGGCTTTAAATTTACGCTTATGCCTCTTATAAAATCCTTTAAATTTAGCGAGCTTGCATATCTACTAACTTTTATGTGCTCATTTTGGCTTTTTGTAACACCGTCATGATAAAAGGGCGGATTTGAGATGATTAGATCAAATTTCTCACTATCTTTAAAATTTGCAAAATCAGCCGTTATAGCTCTAGCCTCTAAGCAGTTGCTCTTTGCGTTAAAGCTAGAAATTTCGCTATTTAGCTCCAAAAGATCAAGCATGCTTAGATCTATCTTTTTAAAGTCACGCTTAAGCAAAAGTCCAAGTATCCCACACCCTGCTCCAACATCCAAAACTCTGCCAGAAATTTCGCCAAAGCTCATGCAAATAAAATCATAAAGAACGAGCGTATCGCTGTTGTAGCGATAGCCATTTTCAAGCTGAGCTAGGATCATCTATAAACCTTGATGATAAAGCCGCGCGTCACATCTTTTACGATCACTTCAGAGCTAAAGCTGATCCTTGCAAAGTCGCCAAATTCCTCTTTTATAAGCTCAGCAGCTGCCTTTGCACGCTCTTTACCAACGCCGTAATTTACGTAGTTATTTAGCTTGCCAAGGTCATCTTTTTTGATATTTTGAGCGACATTTGATGGGATGACAAAATTTTTCTTATCCACGATCGGGATGATCTCATACATGTAGTTTGAGTTAAATCTCTGCAAAAACTCGCTCACTCTGTTTTTGCACATTATGCTCACTTTGTCCTTTGCGTCCATATCGTCACACTCGATGCTAGAGATGAGGACGAGCTTTGTTGGAGTCTCAGGCTTTGTCGTAGCTTGCAAGATATTTTTTAAATTTACATTTTCGTTTTCAAGCTCGTCTTGTCTGTTTAAATTTTGCTCGATATCTTTTTGAAGCTCGATGATCTGGGCATTTACGGCTCCGCCTTTATGACCGCTCGAGCTTAGCTCGCTTATCTTTGAATTTAGCCGCTCGATCGTCTTATTGCTCTCGTTTAGCTTTTGCTTTGCATTTTCTAGTTCATTTTGCAAGCTTAGTAAATTTTTGCCACCACTTTTGTTGTTATCAGTTAAAAAGGTTGAGGTATCAACTATCTTTTTTTGTAGCATGTTTATTTGCTGGCGCAAAATTTCGTAGTTTTGCATATCGATCTTTAGCGTTCTTTTTTGAGTTTCTAGCTCATTTTGCTTAGAGAGGAGCATCTGGCTTGTCTTTGTGACATTTTCTTCAAGCTCTTTTATCTTCGCATCTTTTAGATCAAGTTTAGCGCTTAAATTCTTTAGCTCGCCCTCGTTTGAGCCAAGTTTTTGTGACTGCAAAGAGATGGTTTGGTTTTGATCAAATAGCGTTTTTATAAATTTAGTTGTCTTTGTATCAAGCGCTTTTAGCTCTTCTTGGCTCTTTTTAAAGCTCTCCTCACTTAAACTTAGCTTTTTACTTAGCTCATTTAGAGTTGAGTTTGCGTCTAAATTTTGCTTTTCAAGCTTTTTATTTAGAGCATTTGCCCTCTCAAGCTCTTTTTTAAGCGAGCTTATATTTTCATTTGCAAGCTTATTCTCTTGCTCGCTTTTTAAACTCTTTTGCTTTAGATCATCAAAGCTTTTATGAAGTGCCGCAAGCGAGGCATTTAGCTCTAAATTTTTGCCATTATAGCTTTGCGCCATTAGATCTTTTGAGTTTAAATTTTTCTTGATCTCTTCAAGCTCGTAAATTCTATCTTTTAGTGCAGTCTTGTTTGACTCAAGAGCCTCCTGCAGATCGATTATCTTATTTACCTTTTTAGAAAGCTCATCCTCCATAACGCTCTTTTGCGTCTCAAAGCCATCATTTAGCGCATTTATCTCTTTTTCATAGCTAAATTTTTGAGTGTTAGCGTCGTTTTTAACTCGCTCGATTTCCTCTTTTAAAAGCAAAATTTCTTTTTTCTCGCCTCTATCTTTTTCACTTTGAGCTTTTTCATACTCTTTTATAAGAGCTTCTTTTTGCGCAAGTGTCGCGTTTAGCTCGTTATTTTGCTCTTTTAAAGCGGTGTAGTTTGCCTCAAAACTCTCTTTAAATTTATTAAAGCTGGCCTCGGCATCTTTAAGTTTACTCTCATCGCCATTTCTAGCGTCATTTATCGCATTTTCAAGGTCAATTATCTTTTTCTCATAAGCCTTTGAGCTCTCTATCATATCAGCTTGCGCTTCATTTAGGCGCTTTGTCAAAGCTTGGATATTTTCAAAGTGTTGCGCCTCAAGCTCGCCAAGAGCCTTTTGATTTTTTTCTACTATCTCATTTTTTTCATTTTCGATATTTCTTTTCATCTCTGAAATTTTGCTTATAAAGTCTAAATTTTTCTCGCTCATATCGACATTATCAGCGGCTAAAATTTCATTTTTTTTGCTTAGCTCGCGCACTTGCTCTTGAAGCTCTTTTACATTGTCTGATAAATTTAGATCCTTATCATCAACAAAATTTTGCATGTAGCTCTTTGGCGTGATGTAGCCGCCATACTCGTAAAGATCATCTTTGCTTACATATCTTTGTTTCTCTTCTTCGGGGAGATCATCAAAATTTATAGAATAAATCGTTTGATTAGTATCTTTTGGCACCTCGTCCTCTTTTTGAAATTTCAAAAACGAGAGGCAAAAGCCAGCTATCAGACAAACAATAGCCAGTGCGATTTTATTTATCAAGCTTGTGCCTTGCCTTTTAAGATATCTTTGATGACGCTATGAGCGTGATTTAGTCCGACTACGATCGAGCCACCATTTTTTAAAACAATGTCGCCTCCCACATATAGTCCTGGCACGCTACTTTGGTAATTGCTATCAACTATCGGAGTGCCTTTTTCATCAGTTTTTATCTGACATTTTTGTAAAAAATCAACCGGACTTGAGCCACCGATCGCATAGACAACCCTGTCATAGACACGGATCTTGCCATTTTCATAATGCACTCTTACCTTGCCTGATTCATTATCGATCTCGGTTATATCGTGATTTAGCCTTACTTTTATCTTATTGTGCTTCTCAAGCTCCCAAAGTGCGCTTAAATTTGTCTCATTTACACGGCTAAATTTATCTTTTCTGTAAGCGATTGTCGTTTTGTTATACTGACAAAGCTCGATAGCATACTCAACTGCAGAGTTGCCACCGCCCACAACTAGCACTTTTTCGCCGTTTGTGCAGTTATCAAGGTTAAAATTTACAACTGAATTTAGTGATGGCGGTATCTTATAGTCAGGTTTGTTTGGTCGTCCCATTTTGCCGATCGAAACCATCACGTTTTTGGCTTCATAGACAGCTTTTGAGGTAGTTACTTTAAAGATTTCTCCCTCTTTTTTTACGCTTTCGACCTCAGAGTTAAAAAACGCCTCGATATTCTCAGAGTCAAGTAGCTTGTCAAAATAATCAAGCGTACTCTCTTTTGTGCCATCTTCAAACGAAACTAGCCCATGTATCGTGCTATCTTGACCTTTATACTCTTTATCTACGCGTTTATTGTCTTTATAAAATTTTCTGATCGTTTGGCTGTGATTGTCGCCTTTTTCAAGGAGCAAAACATTACTTAAGCCATTTCTTTTAGCCTCCACTACACTAGCTATGCCGCAAGGTCCGCCGCCAACTACTATTAGATCATAAATATTTGCCATATTTTTCTCCAAATTTTATAAATTTTAAGCTTTTTTAACTAGATCAGCCATCAAAAATGCAAGCTCTAAAGCCTGATCGGCATTTAGTCTTGGATCGCACTGCGTCTCATATCTCTCTTTTAGCGAGCTTTCAGTGATGTTTAGCGCGCCACCAGTGCACTCTGTCACATCTTTGCCAGTCATCTCAAGATGCACGCCACCTGCTCTTGTGCCCTCAGCTTTATGAATTTCAAAAAAGTTTCTAACCTCGCTTAAAATTTTACTAAATTCACGAGTTTTGTAGTTGTTTGAGGTCTTAACGGTGTTGCCATGCATCGGATCGATGCTATAAACGATATTTAGCCCCTCGCGCTTTAGCTCTCTTAAAATTTTTGGTAAATTTTCGCCGATCTTGTCAGCGCCCATTCTGATTATCACATTTAGTCTGCCAGCTTCATTTTCTGGATTTAGCTTATTTGCAAGCGCGACAACTTCTTCAGCTTTTGCACTTGGTCCGATCTTTACGCCGATAGGATTTTTCACACCACTTAAAAAATGCACGTGAGCATCGTTTATACCGCGTGTTCTCTCGCCTATCCAAAGCATGTGAGCCGAGCAGTCATACCACTCGCCACTAAGGCTATCAACCCTAGTTAGTGCCTCTTCATAAGGCAAAAGCAGTGCCTCGTGAGATGTATAGACTGCGGTTTGATTTATCGCTGGGGTATTTGCCGAAGTGATGCCACAAGCTGCCATGAAAGATAGAGTTTTTGTTAGATCGTCAGCTAGTTTTGCGTATTTCTCACCGATCTCTGGCCTTTTAACAAAGCCTAAATTCCACTTATGCACCTGATGAAGGTCTGCCAAACCTCCTCTTGAAAAGGCTCTTAGTAAGTTCATCGTAGAAGCACTTTGATAGTAAGCTTCTATCATGCGTTTTGGGTCGGCAACTCTAGCCTTTTCATCAAATTCAAAGCCATTTATGATGTCACCTCTATAGCTTGGCAACTTAACGCCATTTACCTCTTCATAGTCGCTACTTCTAGGCTTTGCAAACTGCCCTGCTACGCGGCCTACTTTGACCACTGGACAGCCACCGCCAAAGGTTAAAACTATCGCCATTTGAAGTAAGACCTTAAACATATCTCTGATGTTGTTTGCGTTAAAATTTGTAAAGCTCTCAGCGCAGTCGCCACCTTGAAGCAAAAAGGCCTCGCCATTGCAAACTTTTGCAAGCTCATTTTTAAGACTTCTAGCCTCGCCAGCAAATACCAAAGGTGGAAGTGCTTTTAGTTTTTCTTCAGCCTCTTTAAGCTCTTTTAAATTTGGATAAGTTGGTTGTTGTAAGATATTAAATTCTCTCCAGCTATCTCTGTTCCAAGTCATAAATTTTTCCTATCTTTTACCTTGATTTAGCGCAGATTATATCACGCAAAACTTAAAAAATAAAAGCCATTAATGGGTTATTAAAGATATTTTACATACAATCGCTACTTTAAATTTACCCAGAAAAAGAGAAGATTTTTTTCATGATAAAAGGCATTTTTTATTCGCTTTTGGCATCAGTTTTATTTAACTGCATCTACTACATGTCAGTGCTCATGAACCCCATCAGCACGCAAGCTCTTATTGGATACCGCATGATCTTTGCCATGCCTTTTGTCATCGCCGCCATTTTTTTGTTAAAACAGCAGCGAAATTTCAAATTTTTACTTCTAAAAATAAAGCTAAAACCTAAAATTTTGCTCATTTTATTAGCTACCTCGCTCATCGTCTCATTTCAGATGTGGCTCTATCTCTGGGCTCCAAGTAACGGCGCAGCGCTAAAAGTCTCGATAGGCTACCTCATCATGCCAATAGTCATGGTCCTTTTTGGACGGATATTTTTCAAAGAGCACCTCTCAAAAACAAAGTTAGCATCGATATTTTTCGCTGCCATTGGCGTCTTTAGCACAGCAGTCATTAGTGGTGGCATCTCGTGGGAGAGCGCTGTAGTTTTTTGTCTTTATCCAGTCTATTTTACCATTAGAAAATACTACAACCTTGCAAATTTCTCAAGCTTTGTTATCGAGATAATTTTTATGTTTTTATTCTCATTTTATTTTGCGCTCACAGCCGACATGAACTACGTAATGAGCCAAAATCCAAACATCTACTATCTACTCATCTTGCTTGGTGCTATCAGCGGCATAGCCCTCATCGCCCAGATCCTCTCAAGCACGCTCGTACCGATAAATGTGCTTGGTTTGCTTACATATTTTGAGCCTATAATGATGCTTTTTGTCTCATTTGCTATCGGCGAGAGACTGGAGAAAAGCTCATACTTTTTGATGATCTGCCTAGCCATCTCTGTCACACTTTTGATGATAGATAGTATAAATTCTATAAAAGGCGACAAAAATACCAAGACTAAATGAGAGCCAAAAAGGCGTTATTCTCGCGCTTAGCGCCTTTTTTATGTGGGGGTTTTTGGCGGTTTATTTCAACCTATTTAGCAAAGATGTCGATGCTTATGAAATTTTAGCCCACAGGATCATCTGGTCATTTTTCTTGATGGTAGCAGTGCTTTGCATTAATGGCAAAATGGGCGAAATTTTTGCGCTTCTTAAGGATATCCGCTCGCTAAAGGCTCTATTTTTAAGCGGTATTTTTATCACCATAAACTGGGGCGTTTATGTCTATGCGGTGGGTAGCGGTAAAATTTTAGATACGAGTTTGGGATATTTTATAAATCCCTTGATAAGCATGCTCCTTGGCGTCATCATCTTTAAAGAGCGCCTGAGCAAAGCTAGCGCCATAGCCGTTTGCATCGTCATCGCAGCCGTCTGCGTGCAAATTTACGCCAAAGGTGGCCTGCCACTTGTCTCTATCATCTTGCCACTTTCGTTTGGATTTTACGCGATGGTTAGAAAGATGGCGAAGATTAGCGCATTTAACGGGCTTTTTATCGAAACATTTTTTATGTTTCCATTTGCGCTTGGCTACGTTTTATGGCTGGTTTTTCACTCACAAAGCCACTTTGGACTAAACGAGGACTCACTTTTAATGATCGCTTCAAGCATCGTCACTATCGTGCCACTTGTAGCTTTTAACGCAGCTACGACAAGGATAAATTTAACGACTATCGGCTACTTGCAATACATCTCGCCAACCATCGCGATCCTTTGCGCGGTCTTTATTTATGGCGAAATTTTAGATGGCTACAAAGTCATCTCATTTTGTATGATCTGGCTGGCGCTTGCGATAATTAGCGTGGATAAATTTAGAAAAAGGAGTAAAAATGAATAGCGTTACGATTTATTTGCTGCTTGCGTTTTTTGCGGCGCTTATTTTATATTTTCAGATACAAAAACTAACCAAAAAGCTTGATGATGAGGGGGCGGTGCCTGCCTATCAAAAGGCTGCGCAAGATGTTTTAGAAAATTTAAGCAACGCAGAGAAATACCCTAAATTTTGCAATGTCATCTTAAAAAAGATAAACGCTCTAAGGCAAGACATACTCTTTGAAGATGCGCTAAACGAGGCTAGTGACAAGGATAAAGCTCTTGATCAGCTCGAGCAGACAAGAGATAAGCTAGAAGCGCTTTTGAAACAAGAAAATGCAAACTGGGAGAGCAAACTGGTTGAAATTTTAGACGAGATCGATGGCTTTGTAAAGGCAAATTTCAAAAACGGTAAAGATAGAGCCGAGGAGCTAAGGGACGAACTAAAAAAAGAATTTGATGGGTTGTGAAAGTGACTTTGGTATTTTTAGCAAATTCTAAATTTTGTGTCCAAACTATTAAATTTTTACTCAAATTTACATTTTTTAATTGAGTAAATTTAAACTCCTTAGAGCCAAATTTAAAGCTTCGCTTTTAGAGCCATTATCCTCTTATATGAAGCGTCTATCCGCTCTTTGCTGATCTTTTTCTCATTTACAGCATCCACTATGATCTGAGTGACCAGGTCGGCCGTTCTTTGGTTATTTATCTTAAACTCGCTAAAGAGCAAGATATCGCCACCAGCGTTTATAAATTTCACCACTTTTTGCGCCAAAGTCTCATCTCCAACACCTTTCATCAGCATATCATCGCTGATAACCACGCCATTAAATTTAAGCTCATTTCGCAAGAGATCGGTTATTATTTTTTTAGAAAGTGTGGCCGGATTGTCCTCGTCGATGCCCTTTACAAAAAGGTGTCCGACCATGATGATCTGCGCTCTACCTGTGCTTATAGCGTCTTTATACGGCAAAAGCGCATCTTTACTTAGCGTGACCTCGCTTTTATTTTTATGTGAGTCCTCTTTTGAGCTGCCGTGTCCTGGGAAGTGCTTAAGTGTCGTTAGGATGCCCTGCTCTTTAAATGCATCCATAAAGGCATCAGCGTAGATCACTACCTTGCTTGCATACTCGCTAAACGCCCTTTGCTTAGCGGCGATGATTGGCGAGTTTTCATCGTGCAGATCGACCACTGGGGCGAAATTTAAATTTATGCCACACTCTTTTAAATTTATAGCCATTTTTGAGTATAGATCATATGCACTTTTGATATCAAGCGTGCTTGCGACCTCGTATGCGCTAGGATATGGGCCGTCAAAGCTCTTGTCTTTCATACGGCTTACGTTGCCGCCCTCTTCGTCAATGGCGATAAAAATTTTAGGACTTTTCTCTTTGATCGCCTTTATGCTAGCTTTTAGCTGGGCTTTGCTGGTGACGTTTCTGCCAAGCAGCATAACTCCGCCAAATCTCTCGTACCCAGCATCGCTTAACATCGCGCGAAACGTAGCGTCTTTTGTGCTAGCGCCGTTAAAGCCGACCATTATCATCTGCGAGACCTTGGCTCTTAGGCTCACCTCTGCGCCGTTTAACCCCAAAGCAAAAATAGCCATAAAAAGTATAAATTTAAAAGCTCTCATCTTCTTCCCAAAAGCGATTTAACGCTCTCAAAAACGTCTTTGCCATTTAGCATATTTTCAACCTCACTAGCAATCGGCACATATATGCTCTTTTCTTTAGCGATCTTGCTAATAGCCCTTGCCGTATCGACGCCCTCTGCCACCTCGCCAAGCTCATTTAAAATTTTCTCTAATCTCTCGTGCCTTGCGATACCAAGACCTACACGGTAGTTGCGTGAAAGTATCGATGAAGCGGTCAAGAAAAGATCTCCTGCGCCGCTAAGCCCCATAAATGTCTCATCTTTTGCACCAAAAAATTTGCCAAATCTAGCCATCTCAACAAGCCCCCTCGAAATGAGGCTCGCCCTTGCGTTGTTGCCAAGACCAAGGCCGTCGCAGATGCCACCAGCTATGGCGATCACGTTTTTATAGGCTCCGCACACCTCAGCGCCGATCACGTCATCTGAGGTGTAGGCTTTCATATAGCTTGGGAAAAATGAGGCAAATTTTAAAGCTAAATTTTGATTTTTAGAATTTACCACCAAGGCGCAAGGCAGCTTTTGCATGATCTCTTTTGCAAAGGTCGGCCCTGAAAGAAAGGCCAAATTTTCTCTATCAACAAAATCCTCGTAAATTTCATTTAGAAATTTAAGGTTTGCCGTGTCTATGCCCTTGCTGGCGACTAGTATCTTTTGACCTTTGTTTTTGTAGTTTTGCTTTAGCCATAAATTTGTAGCTTGCGTTGGGATCGTGCAGACTAGATATTCGCACTCCAAAGCCTTTTCTAAGCTTACAAAATTTGGCATATCTCTTGGCGTTCTTGAGCTGATGACGCACTCGTTATTTTCACTAAATGCGTGAAATAGCGCACTGCCCCACTTGCCAGCTCCGATGACTGCTATGCTCATTTTAGCCCTTTTTTAGCCTATTTTGGCCTTTAAAAGCTCATTGACCTTGCCTGGGTTAAAGGCACCCTTGCCCTCTTTCATCACCTGACCGACAAAGAAGCCAAACATCTTATCTTTGCCGTTTTTATACTCTTCTACTTTGTCGGCGTTTGCAGCTAAAATTTGATCTATGATCGCAATGATCGCTGAGTCGTCGCTCACTTGTTTTAAGCCAAGCTTTTCGATGACGCTATCTACGTCCGCATCATGCTCCATTAGATAGTCTAGCACCTCTTTTGCAGCTTTGCCGCTTATAGTGCCATCTTCTATGCGTTTTAGTAAATTTATCATCTTAGCGCTACCAACCGGGCTTGTCTCGATCGTTACGCCGTTATTTAAGCGGCCAAGAAGCTCGACTATGAGCCACGTAGTAGCAAGCTTTGGCTGAATTCCAGCGGCGATTAGCTCCTCAAAATATCTAGCCATCTCAACGCTTTGGGTTAAATTTAGCGCATCACTCTCTTTTACGCCTAGCTCGCTAACATATCTTGCGACCTTTTGCTCGGCAAGCTCTGGAATTTTGATCGCTTCGTTATACATCTCTTCTGGCACTTCAACAGGCAGCAAGTCAGGGTCAGGGAAGTACCTATACTCCGCGCTATCCTCTTTGCCACGCATCGATCTTGTCACTAAATTTGTCGTGTCAAACAGCCTTGTTTCTTGATAGACCTCTTCGTCATATTTGCCATCTTCCCACGCTGCGCTTTGGCGCTCTACCTCGTAATCAATCGCCTTTTGGATAAATTTAAATGAGTTTAGGTTTTTTATCTCAACCCTTGTGTAAAGCTTAGTGTCACCTTTTGGACGGATAGAGACGTTTGCGTCGCAGCGGAAACTACCTTCTTGCATATTTGCGTCGCTGATGTTTAAAAAGCGAAGGATCGAGTGTAGTTTTTTAAGATAAGCCACCGCCTCGTCGCTACTTCTAAGGTCTGGCTCGCTAACTATCTCAAGAAGCGGCGTGCCGGCCCTGTTTAGATCGACCAAGCTCTCGTTTTCTTCGTGGATATTTTTGCCAGCGTCCTCTTCAAGGTGTGCTCTTGTTACTCCGATGCGTTTTTTAGTGCCATTTACGTCGATGATGAGCTCACCACCTTCTACGATAGGTATCTCAAACTGTGAAATTTGATATGCCTTTGGAAGGTCTGGGTAGAAGTAGTTTTTTCTATTAAAGACTGATTTTTTATTTATCTTAGCGTTTATCGCTGTGCCAAAGCTGATCGCCTTTTTAACAGCCTCTTTGTTTAGCACGGGTAGCGCTCCAGGCAGAGCTAGGCAGGTCGGACAAACGTGAGTGTTTGCCTCGTCGCCAAAGCTAGTCGAGCAAGAGCAGAAAATTTTAGTTTTTGTATTAAGCTGAGTGTGAACTTCTAAACCGATAACGACTTCAAACATATTTTTACCTTTAAATTTATGCAAATTTTTAGTGCGTATTTTAGCGATACTTTCTTTTAAAATATCTAAAGGGGAGCTTTGGTAATATATTTATATAGGTTAAAAATGTTTTTGGAGAATAAATTTAAAAGAGAGAAGCCATATAAAAATATGGCTTTAAATTTTAGTGTTCTCCGCTAATAGCGACTGCGCCAGCTAGATAAACGTAAGTTAGCATCATGAAGATAAATGTTTGCAAAACAGCCATAAGTGTTAGAAGTGCAAAGGCTGGAAGTGGAGCAAACCAAGGTGCAAGTGTAAGCATCGCAAGTAAGAACAAGTCATCGCCCTTGATATTACCAAAAAGACGGAAAGATAGCGAAACTACACGTGAAAGATGTGAGATGACTTCGACTGGAAACATAATAGGAGCTAGAAATTTGTTTGGTCCCATGAAGTGTCCAAAGTATTTGAAAAAGCCATTTTCTCTAATGCCCTCAAAGTTGTAGTAAATAAATACAACCAAAGCCAAAACTAGAGTTAAATTTAAGCTTGAGCTTGGTGACTCAAAGCCAGGGATGATGCCGATGACGTTTGAGAAAAATACGATAAAGCCGATAGTTGCGACAAGTGGGAGATATTTTCTAGCTAGCTTTTCGCTACCTAAAGTATCCTTGCCCATAGAGATAACGCCCTCTAAATAAGCCTCAACTATGTTTTGAAGGCCTCTTGGCACAAGCTGCATTTTACTCCTTGCGATGTAAGCAACGATGAGGATGATCAAAGCTACAAGGCAAAAGTGAAACGCGTAGATGAAGGCGTGTGAGTGGTTTAGCAAATTTGAGAATAGAAACAAATCTTTCATTGATTTACCTTAGATTTAGAATTTTGCGTGATTGTAACAAAATTATTGTTAAAACATTTTTAATTTTAAGCCTTGAAGTAGTCAAAAAGTAGTTTGCAAATGGTCGCTGCGACAACTATCAAAAACATCGTTCTAATAAATTTAACCTCTTTTTTGATGACTAAATTTGAGCCAAAATAAGCTCCTAAAATTTGCCCTACAGCCATTAAAAAGCCAACCAGCCAAAGTATCTGCCCACCTGCTATAAAAACACCAAGTGCTACGATGTTGCTAGTAAAATTTAAAGCTTTCGTGTGAGCGACCGCCTTTTTTAAATTTAGCCCAATTAAAGCCACCATCGCAAACATCCAAAACGAGCCTGCTCCTGGGCCAAAAAAGCCATCATAAAAGCCAAGAATTAGTCCAAAAATGACATAAAAAAGCCTCTCATTCATCTTTGCAGCCCTGTCGTTCTCGCCTATTTTTGGCATAAAAAGCGTGTAGATGAAGATGGCGATTAGCAAAAATGGGATGATTATTTTTAAGAAATTTGCATTTAAAAATAAGATAAGTGTCGCTCCAATGGCCGCTCCGATGAATGTAAAAACTATGCCAATAAAGCACTCTTTATAGTTAATCAGCCCTTTTTTAGTGAAATTTAGCGTTGCAGTAAAGCTTCCAAAGACGCCTTGAAGCTTGTTTGTGCCAAGGGCAAGATGAGGTGGCACGCCCATTGCCATGATAGCTGGCAAAGTGATAAGTCCGCCGCCTCCTGCGATCGCATCGATAAAACCACCCAAAAACGCGGCGATAAAAAAGACAGTGTAGCTAAGTAGGTCAAATTCCATTTTTGTTCTTTGTAAATTTAAGTTAAAAAGCGGATTGTAGTTTAAAATTTTGAAATTTCATCTTAGAAACGGGGGTTAAATTTGAGCGCAAAATTTAAAAAAGCCTTTAAACATATAAATTTAAAGGCTTTTTGTGGGGCTTAATTATTTAATAACGCCGCAAAGCATTCTAGCACCGCCACCGCCAAGTGCTTTTGGCTGGTCGCTGTGGTTGTCACCACCGACGTGAACCATTAGTGAGTGACCTTTTAGCTCGTCAAGGTTTTTTATCTTTGGAGCTAGTACTGGGTAGTTTGCATTGCCCTCAGCATCTACATAAAGCGCTGGTAGATCGCCTTTGTGACCCTTATCGTCCCATGCAAATGAGTGCATCTTTGTCTCAGCTGGATCCCAGTGACCGCCTGCTTTCATGCCTAGACCTTTTTCAGTCGCGCCACAATCAGCATTTTGATGAACGTGAAAGCCATGAAGTCCTGCAGGAAGACCTTTTAAATTTGGAAAAAACGCAACGCCGTAGTTTGTCTTAACAGCTACTACTTCGCCAACGCTCTTATCGCCTTTTTCGCTTAGCTCATTAACAGGTATGACTAGATGTTCGCCAGCCTTTGGATCAAAGTGATGACTCTCGTGAGCAAAAAGCAAAGTTCCTAAAACTGCACTTAGTAAAACGATTTTTTTCATACAAGCTCCTTATGGATAAAATTGTATGGTAAGTCTATCCTAAATTTAAAAATTTAGCAATAATTTTTATTTTTTAAGATTTTTTACGATAGTTTCTAGCTCTTTGCTCTGCCCTATCCTGTAAAGCGCAAAGTCGTATTTTATCGGGTCTAGCTCGTCAAATTCTCTAAGTTTTTTTGTAAGCTCCATCACCGCTTTGAAGTCGTAGCTCTTTCTATTTATAAGTCCTAAATTTAGTGAAACCCTATGCGTATGCACGTCAAGTGGCATCAAAAGTCTATCTTTTGGCAAATTTTTAAATAGTCCAAGGTCAATGTCACTATCTCGCACCATCCAGCGAAGATACATATTGTAGCGTTTATATGGGCTTTGTGGCTCTTTATCAAAGCTCTTACCAAAGAAAAACTCATATCCATCCGAGCGGTAAGAATTTAGCCCATATATAAATTTAATAAGCTCATTTACGCCCTCTATCATCTCGCCATTTTTTGCTAGACCTTGGCGCAAAATTTCTTCTATGTCAGCCTCTTTTTTCAGGCGTGAGAGCGTGATGAAAATTTCTCTCACATCATTTTCATTTTGAAAGCGGTATTTGAAATTTGACAGATTTTTCTTGATATTTTGCTCACTCTCATCAAGCAAGCTAAATTCAAGTGAATTTAGAAATTTCACTATCATTTTTGCGTTGCCATAGGCAAATAACGCGCAAATGAGTGCTACGTTTGGCTCTTTAAATTTAGTAGCTACTTGGAGTGGGTCTGGGGCGTCAAATAGCCCCGAATTTGTATTTTTACTAAGTACGTGCGCGTCTAAAAGGCTCTTTAGTTCGCTCATTGTTTTAGTGAAAGAAGGGTGTCAAGCATCTGATCAACGGTCGTGATGATCTTTGCTGCTGCGCCGTAGCTTGCTTGAAAGCGGATCAAGTTTGTAAGCTCTTCGTTGGTATCTACGCCACTTGTTGATTGAAATTCCTCTTCAGCAGTCCTTTGCAAAGATGTGTTTGTGTCGTGGATAGTGTTGTTCGCCTCGGTATCGCTCGCCATATCGGTTGTGAAATAGCGGTAATACCCCTCGATCGTCTCATCTCTATCAAGCGCAGTGCCACTTGAGTAAAATGTCTGCTTTTGGTACTGAAGCTGGATCATCTTGTTTGCAACTTCGTTGTTTCCGACAACTGGCTTTGAGTAGGCACGAAGTTTTGTATGATCTTGGGTGAAATTTTGATTGATACCTATTGTATTTGAGTTTGTACCAGAGAAAAATCTGTTGATACCAACAACGCCTGGGAAATTTGTGCCGTGATCGACTATTGAGATGCTATAAAGCCCTTGAGCTTGCTTTGGTATGAGCGCAAATGTGCCTTGATGCGTGTTTTTATCATAAAAATACGACGCTTCAAAGAAGTCATCGACGTCATTTAGCATGTTGTTGTCGTTATTATCGTCTGAATTTGAGTTAAAATCCTGCACAACAGAGTTGCCGTATTTTGTATCATTCATCGTCGTTGTGCCGTTTATCTCGATAGTTTTTTTAGCTACGACGTTACCCTTGTTGTCATAAACGATAGCATCAAAACTGCCGTTTCTTATGCTGTTGTCGTGGTTCATCAGCGTCTTGTCGTTTTCTAGATAGCTGATCGGATCTGAGTTTGAAATTTCAACCGCAGACTCGGCATAGACGTTGTTTGTGCTAGTTATTAAAGTTTTTGAAAATGTATTTAGGTTGTCGATATATTTTTGGATGATACCATCGCTAAATTTATCATTATCTGGCTCGTAGTTACGGCCCCTAAGATCAAGTGCAGCGCCTATCTTGCCATTTGTGATCTTCTCCTCCATAGGGATGCGTCTGCCATCTTCTCTTTCATAATAAATTTTAGTGTATTGCCCACTCTCGGTTGAGCTCATAGAAATTTCATGAAAATTTACACCATCAACTATGCTCACACCGCCGATATTTAGGTTGTAGTATCTTCCTTGATCGCTTATGCCCGTATCTATCCTTGACTCGCTTTTTAGATCGCTTTTATAAACAGCTGTATTTACTAGCTTTGACATAGCAAGCTCTAGCTCATCGCGCTTGTCGCGAAGATCGTTTGCATTTATTTTGATGCCAGCATCTGCGCCAGATTCAACTCTTTGAATTTGCTTATTGATATTTGCTATTTGCTTGCCAAGTGAATTTATCTCGTTTATGTTTATCTTTATAGTCTCATCTATCTGCGTGTGCATATCATAAAGCATCTTTGATGAGCGGTTGATGCTACCTGTTAAAACGCTAGCTTTGTTTATCAAATTTACCTTTTGAGCGCCCTCGTCTGGGTTTGAAGCAAAGTTGTTCCACGCAGCAAAATACTCCTGTATATCTTTTACCATGCCGTTATCTTTTAGATCTGGGAAGTATTTTGTCGCCTCTTGTAAAATTCTCTGTTTATAGCCTGTATTTTCTAAATTTGATGATGAATATTTTAGTCTTGAATAGGCAAACTCATCGTGAAGCCTTGTCACAGTATCTACTTGCGTACCTGTGCCAACTCCGCCAGGGACTGTGTTCATCGCTGGAGATGCTGACTGGACTACACGCTGCCTTGTGTAGTAGTTACTATCGGCGTTTGTGATGTTGTTTCCAGTTGTGCTTATTTGCACTTGGGCTGCATTTAGCCCTGAAACGCCTGTGCCTAATGACATAAAGATATTAGCCATTTTTTTAAACCCTTGATTTGTAAAAATTATTATCTGTGCCGCTGCCGTCTTGTCCGTATTCATTAGTCTGAGTACCAAAGACTTTTTTGCTAAGCGAGTCGAAAAACTCCTTAACAACAACGACGTGTCTTGCATATTCTTTATTTACTTTATGCAAAATTTCAAGCTTTGAACGCATAAGCACCAGCTTTGACTTCACTTCATCATCTAAAACGCTTGCAAGTGTCGTAGTGCCACTCTCTTTTGAAACCCTTAGTAGCTCTTTATCCAAAGCTCTTTTGGTATCTTCAAAAGCACGCACGAGAGCATTTTTCTTCTTCACGCTCTCATCAACACTTGAGTGCTTCGCCTCTTTTATGTTGGCGATATCTTGCATCGTTAAATTTATAAGCTCGTCTAGCTCGCCTATGGCCTCGTCCAAAAGCTTCTTTATCATTTAAATTCCTTTAAATTTAGAGCAACGCATCAGCCACAGCTTTTGCTGTTTTAGAGATATCTACCTGATAGGTGCCATTTGCTATTGCATCAGCTATCTCTTTTACTCTTGCGTTTTCGTTTGTTTTTACTTCTTTGTTTTCATTTTCAACTCTAGCATCGCTATTTTTATTTAGCGTATTTGCCTGGTAGTTTGGTCTTTGGTTCAAAGGAGTTATCATATCCATACCTCTTAAAATAAAATGTTTATATCACTACATCGGCAAAATATAAATTTACTTAAGAGTCTCTCTTCAAAAAATCGTATAAAAGTTCTGAAAAACCTAAATTTCCACTCAAAGCTTTGCTCATAGCGTCATTATACATAGACCTGTAAATGTCGCTGCCAGCGGCTTTTGGATAGAGTGAGTTCTTGTCATCCTCTTTTAAAGCGATATCAAGAACAGCTTTTACCATAAATGCTTCAAAAGCGTCAGTTTGCTCTTTTAAAAGTGCATCTTGTTTGGCATTTGCATTTTTTATCTTGTTTGCTGAGATGTCATTGTATGAATTTAGTGCTAGGGTGTTGTCTATTTGCATTATATTATCTCCAGATCGACTTGTATCGCGCCAACTCTTTTTAAATTTTCAAGTATCGAGATGATATCACTTGGTGTTGCGCCAAGTTTATTTAGTGCTCTTGTCACGTTTGCAACGGTCGTTTTTTCTCCTGAAATTTTAAGTAAATTTTGACTAGGAGCCACCGAGGTGTCGCTACCTATATTTACATCATTTTGCGCCGCCTCTTCATAGCTGTTTGGCTCTATTTTTATAGTTATGGCGCCGTGAGTTATCACGACTGGACTAACTACTGCGTTTATACCGCTAACTATCGTGCCAGTTCTCTCATCAACTACGATTTTCTCATCTGGCTTATACTCCACGTCAAGATCAAGCACAGCGCTCGCAAGCTCGATGATGCTAACGTCATCTGGCTTTTTAACGATAACCGTTCTTGGATCTATCGCCTTTGCAGTATCGTCTGAGATGTTTGCATTTATGGCGTTTTGGATATCAAGAGCGGTTTTGAAATTTGTATCTTTTAGGCTTAGCTTTATGCTATCTTGGTTGTAGATATCGTAAGTAACCTCTCGCTCCACAAGGGCACCATTTAAGATAGTACCAACGGTTGGGTGGTTGCCGCCACTTCTGCCTGCGCTTTTGCCACCGATGCTTAGAGGTCCTTGAGCCAAAGCGTAGATATCGCCATCAACGCCTTTTAGTGGAGTCATAAGAAGTGTGCCACCTTGCAAGCTTTTTGCATCGCCGATAGATGAGATCTCGATATCAAGCTTGTCGCCATGCCTTGCAAATGCAGGCAATTTTGCTGTCACCATAACAGCAGCTGCGTTTTTAGACTTGATATCATCTGGATTTATCTTGACATTTACGCCTTGAAGCATGTTTGATAGCGACTGGATCGTAAATTTTGACGTTGAGCCATCCCCTGTGCCGTTTAGTCCGACGACTAAACCATAGCCTATTAGCTGGTTATCCCTTACTCCAACGATGTTTGCAAGCTCTTTTATCTGCGTAGCAAAGGCTGAAGTAGCTATCACTGAAGCTGCTACAAAAGATAAAAATTTATTCATATTTTTTCCTAAAATTTAGCTATTTTAGGTTTTTAAAGCAAAAGATGTTCCAAAATTTACTGAAAATAAGAGAGAGAAGTGGCTCCAAATTTTTTAAATTTAACAAGCTTATACGCAGAAATTTCATCGCCAAATTTAAAGTCGCTGTTATGCTCAAAAACTATCATATAAATTTTCTCTTTTTTTAGCTGTGAGATCAAATTTACGAGCTTTTCGTAGATATCATCAAAGCCAGCTCTTATGTCAAATGGCGGATCAAGATAGAGCAAAACCTTGCCATTTTGCGAATTTACAAGATCAGGCAAAAGCGCAAAGCTGTCGCCATTTATAGCTTTTAAATTTGGACTTTGCAGGCTTGCAAGGTTACTTTGCGTGATCTTAAAAGCAGCCCTATCTTTTTCGATAGCGATAGCCTCGCGTGCTCCGTTGCTAACGGCCTCGCTTGCCATCACGCCGCTTCCGCCAAAACCCTCTATAAATGTAAGTGAGTAAATTTCATCTCTGATGACGTTAAAAAAGGACTCTTTTACGATGCTTTTTGTGCTTCTTGTCGTGCTTAGACTTGGCAATTCAAGCCTTTTGCCTTTAAATTTACCACTTGATATTTTGGTGTAAAGTTTCACTGATTTGCCCTTAAAATTTCAAACAGATCGGCTTTAAATTTATCAATTAAGAGTGATACTTTTTGCTCCAAACTCTTTTCATTTACTATCTGATCTGGCTCTTTTGCCTTTGAAATTTGCGTGGCTGAGTAAAACTCCTCGAGTGTATCAAGAAGAGTGGCTCTTGTGAATGGATGAGAAAGATGGGCGTTCTTACCTATTATAAATAGCGGTTTTTTTGTGACGATCTCGCGGTCACTTACTACAAAATCACAATCCTTATGATGAGCGGCTAAATTTCCACAAAAAAGCAGTAAGGTCTTTTGCAGCAAAATGCAGTCGCATTCAAATGAAATTTTCATATCCCGTCCTATAAATTTTGCTCGATTTTAACCTAAATAATCAAAAATTTATATAAATACTAAAGGAATTTAAAATTTTACCGATGTAGGAGCTAGCGTAAGTTTTAAGGAGTAAAACTATGGAAATTTTCAAAGCAGCGGCAAATCAAACACTTGATGCAAGCATGAGCACGTCGGCTCAGCGTCAAATTGATAGCAGACCTATCGAGCACTCAGATGTCAAAGTAAATGCCGATAAAAACGGCAAATCAAAGGATGCTAACGAGCTTGACGGACTTAGCAACGAGGATCTTGCTAGAAAGACAAGAGAGGTCACTGATAGGCTAAACTATCAGATGCAGCAGCTCGATACTAATGTAAGATTTGCTTACAACGAGAAGTTAAATTTAATGGTAGTGCAAGTAAAAGACGCCAAAACAGGCGAAGAGATAACACAGCTTCCGAGCAAAGAAGCTATAAAAATCAGCGAGTATTTCAAAGAAAGTATCGGAATACTTTTTGACAAGGAGAGTTAAAAATGGCAGTAGGTAACGTAACAAATTTAGGCATCGGTACAAAAAATAGCGGCCTAAACGATGAGCTTATCAAGAAACTAAAAGAGGCTGATGAGGCCGGACAGATCAAACCACTTACAACAAGACTAGAGAAAAATGAGCTTAAGCAAAAGGACCTTGCGGCGCTAAAAACTCTTGTTAGCAACGTAAATGTTAGTGGTAAAACACTTGGCGGCGAGGCACTTTATCTAAAAAGAAATACAAATAACGCTGGCAAAAGCGTCACAGCTTCAGCGGCAAACGGCGTTAGCGTGCAAAGCTTTAGTATCGATGTGCAAAAACTTGCTCAAAAAGATACATTTCAAAGCAAGAATTTCAAAAATTCTTCAAGCATGGTGGGTGCGACAAATACTGGCTCGTTTGATGTTGAGATCGATGGACAAAAATTCTCTATCGGCGTGACAAGATCTACAACGTATCAAGATATCGTTGATAAGATAAATGACGTAAGTGGCGGTAAATTGCAAGCTAGAATTTTAAATGTTGGTGGCGATAAACCAAATCAAATAATGCTTCAATCAGGCAGCACTGGCGCTACACAGACTATCAAATTTTCAAACGACACTGCTGGCGTTTTAGACAAGCTTGGCTGGGATGATACGCAGTTTCAAGACACAGACGAGCACGGCACAGCGCTAACAAATCCTGATGGCACGCCAAAGATGACATCAAATTTGGAGAAAAATAGAATTCTAAAAGCGCAAGATGCAGAATTTACATATAACGGCGTAAATATCAAAAGAAGCAAAAATAGCTTTGATGATCTAAGACCGGGTGTAAATATCACGCTAAATGAGACTGGCAAGACAAATGTCAGCATCTCTCAAAACACTGAAGAGGTCGTAAAAGCGGTTGAAGAGTTTATAAAAGACTACAACCTAATGACTATGAACCTTGAGATCGCTACAAAATATGACGAAGAAAAAGGTGCTGGTACTTTTCAAGGTGTGAGTGAAATTTCAAGCCTTAGATCAAACATCGGACGTCTAGTAAATGGTCAAGATAGCGAAGGTAAAGCGCTAAGTAAATTTGGCATAGTACCAGATAAAGACGGTCAGCTTCAGCTTGATCTAAACAAATTTAACGCAGCTCTTAGCAAAGATCCAGAAGAAATTCAGAAATTTTTCATGGGTTCAAGCAAGACCGAGCCGATAAGTTACATGGGTAACTCAACCGTTAGCGCAGGTGCGTTAAATATCCAAGCTGGCGATCTAACGATAAATGGTAAGTCAGTTATATTTTCAACCGCAGCTGGCGGGACAGTTGAGGACAACGCTCTAAAGCTTCAACAAGCCATCAATGACGCTGGTATAGACGGTGTCACAGCTAGCCTTGATCAAAGTGGCAAGAGGATCATCTTAAAAAGAAGCGATGGCGAAAATATCGAAGTAAAAGGCAAAGCTTCTGCACTAGCAACTCTTGGTATGAGTGAAGCCACTGTAAATCCAGTGACTAAAAAAACTGATGGACTTTTTACAAAGCTAGCTAAGATGCTTGATGGTGCTGTTGGCAAAGAAGGTACGATGATCGCTATGCAAAATCAGCTAAAAGATGAGAGTGAGTCTATCACTAAAAACAAAGAGAGCACTCAAAAGCTTTTAGATGAGAAATATACAACGATGCAAGAGCGCTTCATCAAGTATAACGCTATCATCGCAAGTTTAGAAAATCAGTTTGCTACATTAAAATCAATGATAGATGCTGAGCTAAACAATAAGAACTAAGAGAGAAAAATGAATCAAAGTGCATATAGTGCATACGCACAGTCGAGTTTCGGGGGCATCGAGTCCCCGACTAAATTAATAGAAATGCTTTATGACGGAATTTTAAAATTTATATTTCGCACAAAAAAAGCGATCGAAGCTGGAGATATAGAGAAAAAGGTCTATTATATAAACAGAGCAAACGCTATCTTTGTCGAGCTTTTAAACTCGCTTGATTATTCTCAAGGCGACGTGGCTCACTACCTTAGCGGACTTTATACAAGACAGATGCAGCTTCTTGCTATGGCAAATATCCAAAATGATATTAACGCGCTAAATGAAGTAACAAATGTCGTAAAGCAGTTATCAGAAGCATGGAGGGAGGTAACATCAGGTGAATAGCTGGATCAATGAATTTAAGCTAGCGTTAATAAACGAAGATACAAGAAAGCTAGCTGCACTATCACAAAGCTTTAGCGAAGATATGTTTAAAAGCTTAGCTGCAGCTGAAGAGGCAAAGGCCTTGATAGGTGGTGCGATAGAGCTTTTTAAAACTAAATCTTCACACATCCAAAACGAGCTTACAAAGCTACAAAAAGCTCAAAAATACGTAAAAAACTAATCTAAACTCAAACTTTCAAGGCACGGTATATTTGCCGGTTCTGTCTTGAAAAACTTTCAAATTTACTAACTGCTTGCTACTTGAAATTTACTCTAAATTTAAGCGAAGGCACGGCGTTAAGCCGAGTTCTGTCTTGAGCGATCATTTATCTACGCTTGCTTTTGCAAACAAGCTCTAGCGAAGGGTTTTAATATAAGACCAAAACCATCCCTTCTTGCTGCAAGTTGGGTTTATATGGCCGCGCAAGTTACCAAGCGCGCCGGTGGGCTCTTACCCCGCCGTTTCACCTTTACCGCCGAAGCGGAAGTTTGCTTTCTGTTACACTATCCCTTAGGTTTCCCTAGCCATCCGTTAGATGGAACTTTGTCTTATCGCAGCTCGGACTTTCCTCTTTTACAAGATGCAAAAGCGACCGCTTACCGTGCCAGAGCGTGATTATATTTAAAAATATATAAATTTACCCTGCGGCTAAATTTTTCATCAAATTTTCTAAATTTATCTCGGGAATTTTTTTGATTTTTGGGCCTAAATTTTGTCACAACTTGGTATGAAATTAATTTTTTTATTTAATCTTTTTAAAATTTCTTTACAAAATCAAGAGTAAAACGCTCCAAATTTCACTTTTTTGTTATTTTGCTTTGAAGCTTAAATAAATATAATAAAATAGACGACAAATCAACAAAACGATACAAATTTAAATTTTAATCCCTCAAAAGCGCAATTTTCTTGCTTTTACCAAACTATAAATTTTGCTTAAAAAGCTAAATTTAAATAGCAATTTTTTATAAATTTTTACTCCAGTTTCATAAAAGTTATAATTATAAATACAAAGCAAACAAAAATTTAAAATTCGTTATTTTTCCCCAAAATTCTATATGTTTTACGAGAAAAAATTTGTATAATAAACCCTTAAAATCTAAACCAAGGAGGATATAGATGAATTTGCGTAGCATCTTAGTCAAGGTCTCAGCGATCATCGCTTTAGTTCTTGCCATTTGTATGGCTTGCTTTGTATTTTTTATATCACATGTCTTAGAGCGTGAGATCAAGGAGGGAGTAGAAACAACTATCCAGCAAAACGTTGCGCTTGCGATGGACACAGTTGAGCTATTTGATGAAGATAACGAAGATAATGCAAAACTATATATGCATGTCTTAAAAGAGGCTTTAGGTAATATAAGAGCCACTAGCCAAACCATAAAAACAGAAAACGACGATGCTGTAGAGCTTATCTCAGATAAAATGGGTGTGCTAAATAACAACCATGAAATTTCTGATAAGATCAAAAAGCTAACAAACGGCGGTATCCCAACCATCTTTGCAAAATCAGGCAATGAATTTGCTGCTGTATCTACCTCACTTTTACTAGATGATGGCAGTAGAGCGCTTGGTATGCTAAATAAAACGATCTATCCAAAGATGATGAACAAAGAGACATATGTTGGAGCTCTAAATATTTTTGGTAGAAACTATATGTGTGTTTATGAGCCAGTCATTCAAAACGGCGAGGTTGTAGCAGTTTTATTTATAGGTTATGACTTCACTGAAGGCCTAGAAGATCTTCAAAAGACAATGGCACAAATGAAGCTAGGCGAGCGTGGATACTTCTCAATCTTTAATACAAAGACAAATGTCTATGACATCCACCCAAAACTAGCTGGCAAAGCACCAGAAGGTCAGCTAAAAGATATAGTTGATGATATAGTAAAAACTAAAGAAGGTGTCAAACTCATAAATGTTGATGGAGTTGAGAGAGTAGTTGCTTTTGAGCCATTTGACAAGCTTAACTGGATCGTGCTTGGCTCAGCTGTTACTGATGACTTTTTAACACCTCAAAAAGTAGTTAGCAAAAACTTCATCATCGCAAGCATTATAGTTACATTGCTTCTTATCATAGTATCTATCTTCTTGCTTAAAAAGCTAGTTGCAAATCCTATCGATAGACTAGGAGCAAATTTAAATGCTATAACATCTGACTTTACTCTTAAAATCCCAATCTACGGCAAAGACGAGATAGCTAAAATAAGCAATGATATAAATAACTTCATAGAGCGCATAAGAGTGCTTATAAGCGACACTAAAAATCTTTCAAGTGAAAACAGCTCAGTTGCAAACGAGCTAAGCTCTACATCTCTTCAAACAGGCAAACGCGTAGAAGAATCAACCCAGATCGTTGAAGAGACAAATCAAAGATGCAAGTCTATGCAAGAAAGCATGAAAGAGTCTTTAGCGGTAGCTCAAGCTGGCAAAGACGACCTTCAAAAGGCAAGCACTCATATAAAAACAGCTACCGAGGCTATCAGATCTCTATCATCTCAGATCATAGACTCTGCTAATGTAGAAAATCAAATGGCTGGCAAGATCGAGCAGCTTAGCCGTGATGCTGAGCAGGTAAAATCAGTCCTTGTGGTTATAAATGACATCGCTGATCAGACAAATTTACTAGCTCTTAATGCAGCCATTGAGGCAGCACGTGCAGGTGAGCATGGACGTGGCTTTGCAGTCGTAGCTGATGAAGTTAGACAGCTAGCTGAGAGAACTCAAAAATCTCTAACAGAGATAAATGCAACTATCAACGTTATCGTTCAAGCGATCAATGATAGCAGCGAGCAAATGGGCATCAACTCTAAACAAATTCAAGAGCTTACCCACGTGGCAAGCGAAGTTGAAAAGACGATAAATGATATGAGCGCAACGATGAATAACGCCATAGCGATGTCTGATAAGACTATGCAAGACTACATCGCAACTGGTAAGAATGTAAATGAGATCATGGATGGCATCTCAGATATCAATCAAATTTCATCTGAAAATGCTAGAAGCGTAGAAGAGATAGCTTCTGCGGCTGAACATCTAAATAAGATGACAGATGCGCTAAATACAAAACTAAGTGTCTTTAGAACTTAAGTTTTTATTTCTTAAGCTAATATTTTTAGGTCTAGCTTTGGCTAGACCTTTTTAAATTTCACCTAGCTAAATTTAGCTAGCTAGCCTTTTTAACCTATCTTTATAAAACTAGTAAAAATTTGGCTTGATAGATTATATCTCTTATCTTCGCTAAATTTTTACGTTGTTTCTACTTGCAGTTGCTATCACAAGAGAAAAAACTCTTAAAAAATATTGCGATACTTTGCCTTAAATTTTTGCATTAAAATTCATAATTAAATTTTTAAATTTTTCTTACTCAACCATGTATACTAAAAATACAAACCACTATAAATCTCTAAATACTAAGCTGTAGCGCAAGATATGGGAAGCTTGTGAGCGACAGACGATTGCAAAATGCGGATCTTTTAAGCTTATTTTCGGATATAATTGGCTCTTAAATTTAAATATCTTTTAAAAGGAATAAAGGAATGGCAAATATTTTTCTTTGCTCCTACTTCGCGGAGGTTGCGAGCAAGATCAATGAAGTGGTAGATTTTCAAGGTAAGCATGTTGCTTTTATCGATACTGCAGCAAAATTTGAAGAGGTGAATTTTTACGTAGATGAAGCGGTGAAAATTTTGGAAAAATTTGGTGCGAAGCTGACTCGTATTGATATTTCTTGTGTTAAAAACTTGGTTACGCAGATTTCTGAATGTGATGAGTTTTGTGTTGCAGATGATAAAATTTTAGCTACTATTAATAAGTGCGACATCATTTATGTAAGCGGTGGAAATACATTTTATCTGCTTAATGAGCTGCGAAAATCGTGCGCCGAACAAGCTATAAAAAACGCGGTTAAAGCTGGTAAAATTTACGTCGGTGAGTCAGCAGGGGCGATCGTGGCCGCACCAGACACGAGATATGCTACGCTTATGGATAAAAGTAGTGTAAACATGAGTGATTTTACAGGATTAAATTTGGTTGATTTTTGCGTAGTGCCGCACTTTGACTGTGAGCCTTTTGTGGAGGCTACTCACGAGATAATGGAGAAATTTGGGGACTTGTACGATTTGCGACCTATAAATAATGCTGAATTTATTGCGCTTTGAGATAAAAATTTATGCGATCTCTGATAAAACATACGCCAAATATTTACTCAGAGCATTTTCCCTATAAAATCACTTTTTGTCTGCAAATCTGCCTTATAAATAAAGAAAATAATTAAAACGCAAAGTTTAATTTTTAAGGCTAGAAAATTAAGCAAAAACCGCCATAATTTCGCTCTGGCACGGTAAGCAGTCGCTTTTACACTACGCAAAAGAGGAAAGTCCGAAAATTTACCCTACTCAAATATATTTTTATGCAAAATTTCTTCTAATACGACTGTGGCGTATGAGCCCTTTTGAAGTGTGAAATTTAAGCTAAAATGAGCGTTTTCTTCGTTGTATTTGTAGCTTGTATTTTCAAGATACGCCCAGTTAAAGCGCCTTGAACCAGCGATCTTTGAAGTAAGCAAAAACGCCTCAGCGAAAATTTCATCCTCAAGCTCTTTTGCTACGCCGCTTGCCTCATAGGCCTTTGCACCGACAATGAGACCAAGGCTTGTGATATCGCGCCTAGCAAATCTTTGCGCCTCTTGATCTAAATTTTCACACAAAAAGAGCTTACCAAATGGATAGTGCCCCAAAACCTCTCCAGGAAGCAGCTTAAAAAAGCTCTCCTGCGACTTCATCACCTGGAGAATTCCTTTGCTAAATTTTTTATAAATTTCGCCTAGCTCATTTAGGCTAAAGTCGCTTACAAACCTTGAAATTTCGACCCTTTTGCTAAGATAGCGGTTAAAAAGATCACTTTGATAGGCTGAGATCAAAAAGTCATTTAGCTTTACATTTTTACTCTTTTTGCCATTTATCGTGCCGTTTTTAAGAAGTTCTAGCCCAGTTACTGCGTTGTCGCCAAATTTACCAAAGCGCTGATAGCCAAAGTAGTTTGCATAGCCCATTTTATCGATATTAGTAAATGCCTGCTCGAGCTTTTTAGCGCTACTTGGCAGCACCTTTTTTAGGCGGATAAAAAAGCTATTGCCCTTTAGATGTCCGATGTGAAGCTTGTTTTTATGCACGTTTAGGTTTAAAATTTTCATCTTTTCGTGGCTAAAGTTTGCAAGCGCACTCTCAAATTTACGAGGCATAGAGATAAACTGCGTAGTCATGCCTTGCTTGTCCTTTAGCCCAGCATAGCCAAAGTCACGCATTTTTGCCCCTGTAACCTCGCTTAAGGCGTGCAAAGCATCGCTTGTCGTCATATCTTTTTTAGAAATTTCAACGATCAAGTGCTCGCCGTCGCCACTAAATTCATAAAGTGGTATCTCGCGCACGACAAAATCATCTGAATTTTTAGAAAAATATGCCTCGATGGGCGCATGAGTGAGCGCATAGAGCGGCTTAAAAGTGGTGGCTTCTTGCATTTTGTCTTAACCTTTTGTGTGAAATTTTTGCAAAGATATTGATCTTTGTCCTAGTTTTTGCGGCGATCCTTTTGATAGCGCTTAAATTTTTAGGGCTAAAGGTAAATAAAACCTCATACTCCTCGCCGCTACTAAGCTCAAATTTGCTTAGTTTTTTTGTAAATTTAGCGCCCTTTTTGCTAGCTTTTAAAAGCTTGCCAAGGTCGGTATTTAGCCCATCTGAGATATCCATGGCAGAGTTTATAAGATGAGCTGCTTTGTAAAAAAATTTATCTCTTAAGATAGGTCTTTTAAAGCGTGAGTTTTTAGAAATTTGAGCCAGTCTTAAAAGCGAGTTTAGCCCCTTTTGGCTGCCTCCAAGCTTACCAGTAAATGCGATAAGATCGCCAAATTTAGCATTTTTTCTAAGCACAGCCCTGCCCTTTAGCTCGCCGATCACGCTAACGCTTATGTTTAAAATGGGGCTACTTATCGTGTCGCCGCCTATTATCTTTACGCCAAACTCCTCGCACGCCCTATTTATGCCCCTACTTAGCTCGTCTATCTGCCGAGGTGTGAAGCTCTTAGGCAGACTAAGCCCAAGAAGGGCAAATTTAGGCTTTGCGTTCATTACGATCGTATCTGAAAAATTTACGATCATCGCCTTGTAGCCGATCTCTGCAAGGCTTAGCCAACCAAGCTTAAAGTGCGAATTTTGCGCAAAAATGTCCTTGCTAAAGACCATTTTGCCAGCAACCGCCGCATCATCGCCGATATATGCGTTACTAAAGCGTTCAATCGTAAAATTTTCTTTATCCATTGAGCTATTATAATGAAACTCCTTTTAAATTTAGGATAAAATAAGCCCAAAAAAAGGATACAGATGCAAAGAGTTGAGATTTTTAGATTTGACGCGAAAAGAGATGTTTTGGCATATTTTAAGCCATATTTTTTAGAGATTTCAGACTTTGCAAACTTAAACGAGCTTTTTGCCCACGTAAAGAGCATAGATCCCTACTTTAGCCCATTTGAAGGCTTTGTCAAGGTAAATGACGTCGTAGTTAGCACCGCCAAGCCACTTGCAAATTTAGCTCAAAAATTTGGAGACGAGCTTTGCATAGCCCCGCTTGATGAAAAAAGAGCGCTCTTGGACCTTGCTATAAATGATGATGACTTTTGGGCGAAATTTGAGCCATTTGCTAGCTTTTGCAAAAGAGCTGACAAAGAGCTTTACGCTAGCTTTAAGCCCTATTTTTACGCTGATTTTGTAAAAGACTACGAGCCAAATTTTATAGGAGCTGCCGCGATAATGCTAGCTCATCATCTTTACAAAAATGAGAAAAATGATGAAATTTTAAAGCTAATTGGCGATAAAAACGGCGTTTTGATAGCCTGTGGGCTTGATGACTTACTATTTGAAGGTAGCGAAATTTATAGTGAGGCGATTAGATTTTTCAAAGAAATTTTAGGCGTAAAAGCTGCGCCAAAATATGAAAATGAGCTTGAAAAGATAGAAAAACTTAGTAAATTTATAGAGTTTAAGATAGCCATAAAAGACAGACTGCCTGCAAATTTAAGCGCATACAAGGCAAATTTTATAGAGCTAAATGCCAAAATGCCTTGTGGATATGATCTTTTAAAGGCCGATGAAGAGCTAGCCTGCAAGCTTGCTAGCAAGATAGTTTTTGCTGCATTTGATAGTGGGGCTGACTTTTTACTAGCAAGCAATGAGGCTGAGTTTCATATCTTTGACACGCTGGCAAGAAAGCTTGAGAAGTCTGCCAACAGAAGCTTGCAAGACTTTTATGTCCTAAAAGCGAGCGAGCTAATGGCGCTTGAAAATGGCGAGATACCAAGCGGGCTAAAAGAGCATGTTTTGAAGGTTGGTTTGGTAAATTTGTGAGCTAAATTTACTAAGTCAAATTTAAAGCATTATGACACTCGTGCGATTTTAAATATTGTATTTAGGGTTTATAATTTTTCTAAAAACAAAAAGCATCATTTAAAACAAGCCATTTTAAACTCTTGCGAGTTTAGATAATGCTTTGATAGCTAGCAAAAATACGCCATAGATTGATTGCCGCCAAAGCCAACAACAAAAACCAAAGTACTTAAATCAGAAAGTGTTTTTAAAGGTCAGATAGCAAATTTACAACCTAATTTTAGATAAATCTAAAATTTAAGAGTTTTAAAACCCGCTTCGAGCCTATTAAATTTTCAAATGTCTTGTTCTAAATTTTGACCGCTCATGCGATCTATACACATTTGAAACACTAGTAAAACTTGTAAATTAGGTTTGTGCCAAGACTACAACCTAAAAGGCAAGACGTCGGTTGCTAAAGGCAAAATTTCAAACCAGAGTTATCAAATTTGTGATCCATTTTTACTAGCCACTTCTAAAATTTATGCTTACATTTGCCTTGCAGTACAAAATGGCGAAATTTACTCAAACTAACAAACAATCATTTAAAACTTGATCTAGTAAAAATTTAATGGCTACATCTAATTTTATAACACCGCAGCCTATCACATCACAATAGTGCGAGCCAAAATAACCAAACATATCGCTACTTAATGCCCCTATCTAGCAAATTTATAGCCTAAATTTACTTGCTTTATTTTAGATTTTTCTTCTAAATTTGCTCTCTTACACCAAACTTGTTTTAAGGCAAAAGACCAGCAGGCAAGGTTTTATATTTTAGCCCAAAACAAGCGCACAGTCTGATTTAAAATACAATCTATAATTTGCTAGTTTATTTTAAATTCCATAAGCTCACTGTTTAAATTTGATCGCTTGCATCAACTTTTTTTAAAGCAAAAGAATAATAAGCAAGATTTTATATTTAAACCAAAACCTGTCAAAAAATACGGCACAGTTTATCTTTAAAAAATCTATAGCTTGCTAATTTTATTCTAAATTCTGCAAGGTCTTTGTTTTAAATTTGATCCAATACGCTACTTCAACTATTTAAAAGCTTGAAAAATATTAGCAAAAATCAGCCAGACAGGCTTTATATTTACATGCAAATTTACCAAAACTGGCACAACGCAGCTTTATAAAAAATACGCCTGTAATCTGCTAATTTTGTTAAGCTTAAATCTTTTTACACTTCTAGCTTTTAAATTTAAAGGTTTTTGCGCTCATCGCAATAGATCAAATTTAAATTTTTCTAGCGCACAACTCTAAATTTTACCTCCAATAAAGCAAAATCATATTATTTTACGTAAATTTTTGCATATTATTTTTAGTATTTTAAGAAATTTGAAGTGCTAAATTTAAAAATTTGTGTTTGCTGGTGTAAAATTTGGCGTAGTTTTCAAGTCAACCCAGTTAACCCAGAAAAACAGAAAAAATTAACTAGAAATTTTCATCAAATGGCAAGAAATTTATGTCAAAGTATAAAAATAACCTTAAGCTAAACCATTTTAAGTGTAAAAAACGATCTATTTTGAATTTAAAAGCAATTTTATCAAGCCAAAATGCTAAATCAAATTTAAAGCTTAATAATCAAGAGCTTTGCCTATATGGCCAAGAGCGAACTTGAGCGATCAGGCTAGCTTTATGCGCCGACCGAGCCATTCTTAGCGATGGAGACAGCCTAGCAAACAGGGGGCAGCATTTCACACGACTGCGACTGGCAAGTAGCCGCTTGAATATAACTACAAGGGCTGGGCGACTGAGCGCATTTTCTTACCGCTTTTGCGCACGACCGTGCCAAAGCCACTAGGCTACAACCCTACCCAAATATTTCAAATTTATGAAATAGCTCTGACTCATCTTTTACTACGCCACGCTTCACAAGCTCAGCCACCACTTCGCGATCGCAGTCAGTTTGCATAGGCCAACCACGCGTGTAGCCCTCCAGCTCACTCTTGCTCGTCGCATCCACGCAGAAATTTTCGCCATCTATGTAGATATCTCGCAAGGCATCTATGTTATTTGTCACGCGCCAAAGCAGCATATATGGGTTTTCTAGGTAGTTTTGCATATCTACTACGATTAGAAGCTTGAAAAACTCCCTAAACTCTAAAAGCTTAGAAAATAGCTCTTTTACAGGGCGATCTTTTTCAAATTTCACCACGCAAATAGGCGTTTTACTCTGCTTTTTAAACTGCCTAAGCTCCTTAATATTTGGCACAACGCTTTGAAATTTAGCCAAAAGTTCATCGTCACTTAAAACCGCAGGACTAAATTTGCAAAAGTCCTGCGTCGCGTCGATGCCTAGCTTACCGCCAAAGCACGAGTTTGGACTAGCGTGATCAAGTTGATCGCACACACCTTGGCTTATCAGCACACTCTCACTACCAAATCTATCAAGCACAAAGTCCGCAAATTTGTCGTATTCTGCTAGCTCTGGTGCATCGCTACCCACAAAGATCGCATGCTTTACAAAGCTCATCTGTCCAACTCCCCAAAAAGCGTGCATCGCCTGCTTTGCGTGCGCTGGATAAAGGGCGTTGATCTTGGCTAGGATAAGGTTGTGAAAGACGCCATTTTCAGGCATATTGTAGTCTAGTAGCTCTGGCACGGTCGTTCGCAAAAGCGGCAAGAAAATGCGCTCAGTCGCCCAGCCCATGTATTTATCTTCAAGCGGCGGTTTGCCAACCACGGTCGCGTGAAATACGGGGTCTTGCTTGCTAGTTATCGCCGTGACCTCCATCACTGGAAACGGCTCAACTGGCGTATAAAAGCCAGTGTGATCGCCAAATGGCCCCTCAAACTCGCTCTTAGCAGTATCCACAAAGCCCTCTATCACGTAGTCGGCGTCGTGCGGGACGTAAATTTCATTGGTTAGCGACTTTACAAGCTTGGCTGGCTCTTTGCGGATAAAGCCGTAAAGTAGCAGCTCAAAGACGCCCTTTGGCAGTGGCGCCTGACCGCACCAGATATAGAGTGGATCGCCGCCGATCGCCACAGAGACTGGCATCTTACGGCCTGCGCGCTTATACTCATGAAAGAAATTTGCGCCGTCTTTGTGGATCTGCCAGTGCATGCCAAGGCGATTTTTATCATAAATTTGCAGTCTATACATGCCTAAATTTTGCAACGTGCCGTCTAGACTTTTCGTATAGACCTGCCCCATCGTAATAAAAGCACCTCCGTCATGCGGCCAGGTCTTTAGCGCAGGCAAGCTCAAAAGATCAGCCTGCTCGCCCATAAATTTGACCTGCTGGCACTCGCCCTCGCCCTTTAGCCTTTTGGTAAAAATCTTTCTCATGCTAAAAAGATAGGCCAAAAAGTCAAGCTTCTCTTTGAAATTCTCAGGTTTTTTGGGCTTTAAAAGCTTTTCTATCTCAGCTGCTATCTCATCGGGCTGCACGCCAAATATCAGCTCAAGCGCCCTTTTTGAGCCGTAGATATTTGTAAGTACTGGGGCAAATTTACGCCCAGTTTTTTTGCAGACCGGGTTTGTAAAAAGTAGTGCTTGTGAGCCCTCGCGTTTAACCTCGATGTAGCTAGCGTGCGCGATCTCTAGGTCGATATCCACTGGCTCATCGATCACCCTAAGTAGGCCATTATCTTTTAAAAGCTTGATGTAGTCCATATTTTTCCTTATAAATTTATACTTAGTTATCCAAATTTTAATAAAGTTAAATTTAGCAAATTTGGGCTAAATTTGTCGTTTTATTACGATTTTTAATAAATTTTATAGAGATAGATATGCAAAATTTACCAAAAATAGGCGATCACATCTTCGTAGACAGAAGTGTGCTTGGCGTAAAGCTTTACGAGCATCACGGCATCTACGTCGGAGATGATAAGGTCGTGCATTATAACGGCTTGGCGCGTGGGATCGTGCTTGAAAAAAGCTGTTTTGAGGAGATCTTAAGCAACGTCGTGCCGCTAGATAAACGCAACATCGCAAAGGTAGAGATGACTAGCCTCGAGGAGTTTGCTAGCGGCGATACTTGGCAGATAAAAGAGTATGCAAATGCGCCATTTAGCGGTCAGGAGGTGGCGCTTCGGGCTAAAGAGCGCATAGGCGAGCAAAAATACAACCTACTCATCAACAACTGCGAGCATTTTTGCAGCGAGTGCATATTTGGCGAGCATGTGAGCGAACAGGTGCAAAATGCGAAGCAAAATTCCGCCATTTTTAGCGAGATAGAGCCATATTTGGGGCAGATCATAGGTGAGCTTTTTAGTGCACAGACCAAAGATGAGATCAAAGAAACTCTCGTAAAATCATTTACCGCGCTTGCACAATTTACGAAAGATAGCGCGGAGAAAAAAGCTCGCGAGATGATAAAAGAAAACAGCGACAAGGCAAATTTGCAAATAGAGAAATTTATGGACAAAAATGCCAAAATGAACGCTATGTTTAAAAAGATCGGTGCGGACTTAAAAACAAAGATCGCAAAGGATTTTAATATAAAAATTTAGTCCGACTACGGTTTTGACGCTTGGTCAAATTTAAAAGGCGCTTTTAAATCGCGGCTTTATTTCTCGATATCTTATCCGCGTTTTGGCTTGCAGCATTTAGCACGCTAGGTAGCGTCACGTCTCCTGAAACGGCGGCAAATTTTAGAAAATTTCGTCTTTTTATCTCTAAATTTAAACAAATTATTTTGGTACGCTACACTCTAGCAGCTCGCCAAATATCTCTTTGCTATATCTCATAAAGTGCTCATTAAGCTTAACATCCTCGGTATCTACGCAAATGAGACTATCTTGTATCTCAAAAATGATAGTTTTTTCAGAGATCGTCACCCGCTTGCAAGCGTTATAACAAACATCGCCATTGCACTCTGCATATAGGCCGTTTATGTCGGCGTTTTCGTCGTCGCCCTTTTTTAGTTTGATCGGTCTTTGAAAGATTATGTAGTTTTTGTAGTTATATTTGTCGTCCGCAAGACCGATCATATAGTAGTTGTCTTTGCTATTTTTAGTGGCGCTTATGGCTTTTGCTTTAAAATTTAGCTCAAACACGCTTATGCCATCTCTTCAGCGCGTTTTAAAAGCTCTTTCGCCCCTTTTTCTATAAATTTATGCGCTAGCTCTTTGCCGATGCTTTGAAATTTATCTTTGCTACTCTTTAAGCTATCTTTTATAAACTCGCTTCCATCAGGCAGGCCAACGATCGCATCGATAGAAATTTCATCGCCTTTTAGCCTTGCGCTTATGCCTATTGGCACTTGGCAGCCCCCCTCTAAAACGCTTACAAAGTCACGCTCTATGGTCGTTTCGATGACCGCATTTTCGTCATTTAGAAAGTCAATCTGCTCTAAAATTTGCTTCTCGTCTCTAGCCTCGACGCCAAGAGCACCCTGCCCCATCGCAGGTATCATCTCGTCAAAGCCAAATGTGTAGATGTGTGCCACTTCAGCCTTGATATTTAGGCGGTTTATGCCAGCCATCGCCAAAATGATCGCATCAAATTCACCCTCTTTTAGCTTTCTAAGTCTAGTTTGCACATTACCTCGAAGCGAGATGATCTCAAGATCAGGCCTCATGATAAGTAGCTGCATCTTTCGGCGCAGGCTCGTTGTGCCAACCTTTGCACCGTGCGGTAGGTCGCTAAATTTAGCAAATTTCTCACTTATCATCGCATCTCTAGTATCCTCGCGTGAGCAAATAGCCGCTAGCTTAAGCCCTTTTGGAAATACAACAGGGACATCTTTTAGGCTATGCACGGCGATGTCAGTCTCGCCTTTTAGCATGCTATCTTCAAGCTCTTTTGTAAAAAGTCCCTTGCCGCCGATCTTTGCAAGTGGCGTGTCAAGGATCACGTCGCCCTTTGTCTTCATGCCCTCAAGCACGACCTTCATGCCCTTGTGCTGCGCCTCGATCCTAGCCTTGATATGCTCGCTTTGCCAAAGCGCTAAGATACTCTTTCTAGTTGCTATTTTTATCTCTTTCATCATCTCTCCTAATTTACTCTTTTTGGCTCTTCGATGACCTCAACGTCGATGATCTCGCCCTCATTTTCTCTTGGGGTGCGCTCGCTAAAATTTTGAAATTTAAACTCCTGATAGCTCTCATTTTTTGCCACATTTTTCTTAAATATCAAAGAAAAAACGACCACGGCGATACCAAAAACATCTGTCAAAATCCCTGGTAAAAAGAGCAGCGCTCCGCCAAAGCTAAGTCCTAACTGGCTAAATAATTTTCCACCAAGAAAGCTTTTAAATGCCGCTTGAGGCGAATTTAAGCTAGAAAATCCACTATTTAAAAGAAGTGCGATGCCCACAAATCCAGAGACCAGCACCTCAAGAAAGTAGTTCAAAAAGCCAAATTTATCAACAAAGAGATAGATAAAGACCGCTTCTATCAAAAAAAACAAAAATGCGAAAAATCTCATAAGCTTTCTTTTATCTTTCTAAAGGCGTCGTCTGTGTTGATCGTCTCTTTGCTTAGCCCATCTCTTGTGATAAACTCGACCTTGCCGTTTGCAAATTCTTTACCCACAAGAAGCGCATAAGGAAAGCCGATAAGTTCAAAGTCATTCATCTTAACGCCAAATCTCTCATTTCTATCATCGATGATGACGCTAACGCCAGCTTTTTTAAGGCTCTCATAAAGCTCAAATGCAAATTTCACGCCCGCTTCATCTTTTAAATTTGAGATGATGATCTCCACATCAAACGGCGCGCACTCTTTTTTCCAGATGCAGCCCTTCTCGTCGTGGCTAGCCTCTATCATCACAGCGATAAGCCTGCTAATACCAATGCCATAGCAGCCCATCAAAAATGGCTTTGCCTTGCCGTTTTCATCAAGATATGTCGCATTCATCGCAGCTGAATATTTATCGCCTAGCTGAAAGATATGACCGACTTCTATGCCTTTGCTAAGTTTTAAATTTCCGCCGCAAACTGGGCATTTATCGCCCTCTTTTACCTTTACAAGGTCTTTAAATCTCTCCTCGTTAAATCCGCTAACACTAACGCCAACAAAGTGATAGTCCTTCTCGTTAGCGCCGCATATCATGTTATTTGCGCCCCTTAGCTCGTTATCTATAAAAAATTTCACATCTTTTAGCCCAACTGGCCCGCAAAATCCAGCAGACAATCCAGCTTTAACCACGTCAGCCTCGCTAGCATCGACAAGTTCAAGCGCCTTGCAAGCGTTTTGCGCCTTTGTCTCTTGAAGCTCATCGTCGCCCCTTACAAAAAAGACCACGACCTCTTCTTTATCCTCATAAATCGCCTTTTTCATAACAGCTTTTATGCAATAAAACTCGCTAACTTTAAAAAACTCCGCCACATCTTTTATAGTTTTTGCATTTGGCGTTAGAAATTTAGCCGCGTCCGCCTCTGGCGCTTCAGCCTCGCTAACTCTTGGTTTGCGTCTTGCAGCCTCAACGTTTGCAGCGTATCTGCAAGCCTCACAGCAAAGTATGTCGTCCTCTCCGTTACTTGCAAGCACCATAAATTCTTTACTGCCACTTCCTCCTATGGCTCCGCTATCAGCCTCAACAGCTCTAAAATTTAGCCCCAAACGGGTAAAAATTTTGCTGTAAGTTGCTTCCATAAGGTCAAACTCACGCTTAAGATCCTCTTTGCTTGAGTGAAAGCTATAACCATCTTTCATCGTAAATTCGCGCCCTCTTAGCAAGCCAAAGCGTGGTCTTGCCTCGTCACGAAATTTAGTGTTTATCTGGTATAAATTTAGCGGTAGCTGCTTGTAGCTAGTCACCTTGCCACGCACCAAAGCAACGGCTGCCTCTTCGTTTGTCGGGCTTATGACAAAGTCATTTTCTTTTCTATCTTTAAAGCGCAAAAGCTCCTTGCCAAAGACGTTGTAGCGGCCACTTTGCTTCCATAGCTCGCCTGAAGTGACCACGCTAAAGCTCACCTCTAGCGCTCCAGCCTCGTTCATCTCCTCTTTTACCACGCGTGAAATTTTATCATGCATGATCTTTCCAAGCGGCAGATAGTTGTAAAGCCCAGAGCCGATCTGCTCAACAAAGCCGCCCCTTATCAAAAACTGATGGCTTGGTAAAGATGCATCTTTTGGCGCTTCTTTGGTCGTTGGGGCGTAAAATTTACTAAATTTCATCTATATCTCCTGCTTGAAAATTTTGTTCATCTTTTATGTCAAATAAAAATTTAACTCCGTTTGAAAGCTCGCTCGCTCTCTCCTCGTCTGCAAGCCCTTTTAGCTTCATCGTTGGCTGGTGCAAAAAGGCTTTAAAGACTTGATGAATGAGCTTTTGCGCCTCATCATAATCGCTATGTTTTAAATAGCCCTTTTTCATCGCCTTTTCTAGCTCATTTTTCGCGCAAATTTCAGCCTGCTTGCGGATTGATTTTATAAGAGGCACGCTCATATCTTCTTTTAAAGTCTTTAAAAACTCGCTCGTGTCTTGACCGACGATCGAGTAGGCCTTTTGCGCCTGCTCTTCTCTTAGGGCTAAATTTTTACGCACGATCTCCTCTAAGCTATCGACCGTATAGACGCTGATCAGCTCTGTGTTTAAAAGATCGATGTCCCTTGGCACGGCGATATCAAAAAAGTATCTATGAAATTCTCTTGGCTCGATGATCTCGCCTGTGATGATGGCGTGTGGGGCTGCGGTGCTTGAGAAGATGAGATCGTAGTTATTTACATACTCTTTTAGTTTTAATATACTATCCCAGCTCGCGCTATCTCCTAAGCTATCAACTAACTGCTCAACGCGCTCGGAGCTTCTGTTTATAATGATCACCTCTGCGCCACTTGATATGAGGTGCTTTGCTGCTAGCTCGCCCATCTCACCAGCGCCCACGACGATAGCCGTTTTGCCCTCAAGCGTGCCAAAAATTTCTTTTGCTTTTGCTACGGCGACGCTTGAAACTGAGATCGGGTTTTTAGAAATTTGAGTTTCATTTCTCACTTTTGCAGCGCACTTACATGCGTAGTGGATGATCTTGCTGATATCTTCGCCACATGAGTTGTTGTCATAGGCAAATTTAAAGGCATTTTTTAGCTGGCCAACGATCTGCGTCTCGCCAACGACTAGGCTATCAAGCGAGCTTGCCACGGCAAATAGGTGGTGTGCAGCACCGCTGTTTTCATAGATGTCAGCTCTCTCATAAAGCTCATCTTCAAAAACGCCTGAAAATATCGACATACACCTGATGATATGAGCAGTAGCGGCCTTTACATCCTCTACGCTAGCTATGATCTCGACGCGGTTGCAGGTGTTTAGCACCATGCTCTCTTTTATGTTTTTGTTTGAGTTTATCAGCTTTAAAATTTGCTCTTTTTTATCGTCACTATCAAATGCAAGCTTCTCTCTGACCGAAATGTCAGTATTTTTATATGTAAAACTTATGTCTAAATAGTGCATCAAAATTCCCTATCTATCATGCTTTTTATGATCCCTTCAAGCTCGGCGTTTTTATACTCTTTTATCGCTTCTATCGCCTCAGCTCCAAGCCTTTTGGCTTCGCTTATAGCCTTGCTAAGTGAGCTAGTTTTATCAAAATTTTCTTTTAGCCATGAAATTTCGTCCGCGTTTAACTTCTTTGCCCAAAGCGATCTAAGCTTTGCCCTGCCAGCCTCGTCTAGGCTCTTATAAAGATAAATGTAAGGAAGCGTTGTTTTACCCTCGACAAAGTCGTTAAGCGCTGGTTTGCCAAGTGTTTTTTCATCTTGAGTGATGTCTAAGATATCATCAACGATCTGAAATGCAAGACCTAAATTTTTGCCATAAAGGCCAAATTTCTCGCTATCTTTGCCAGCTAGCTTTGCCCCACAAATAGCCGTAGCTTCTATCAAAACAGCTGTTTTATAATAGATCATTTTTAAATATTTTTGCTCGTTTTCATTAAAATTTTCAGCCATTTTCACATCCATCATCTCGCCGATGCTTAGTTTGCTGACCGCGTCTGAGATGACAGCTGCGATGCTTGGATCAAATTTTGTAAGCTCGAAATAAGCCTTTGAGTAGAGGATGTCGCCTAGCATGACTGAGTTTTTACTGCCAAAAAGTGCGTTTATGCTTGGTTTGCCGCGTCTTATATTTGCCTCGTCTATGACGTCGTCGTGCAATAAGCTTGCAAGGTGGATGAGCTCGATGATAGCGCAAAGTTTAAAAGAAATTTCACTTTCTCCTGCGATCTTTAAGAGAAGTTTTGAGCGAAGCTTTTTGCCAGAGCTTATCTTTAAAAACATCTCAAACGCCTCTTTGTAGCCAAGCTCGCTTATAAAATTGCTCATTATTTCATCGATTTTATCCATTTTTATCCTTCTATTTATCCTCGTGCGGATCTCTAAAACCCACATCCACACGCTTACTCTCATCTAGCAGCGCCACCCTAAAATGCGCCTTTTTGTCCCTAAAATCAATAAATGATATATAAAGGCTCACGCTCTCGTTTGGCGGCATCATAAAATCAGGCAAAACTCGCTGCATGTAGGTGTTTTGTCCTTGTCTTAGCGAAAAGACCATCTGCCTTGGATAGCGCCTAAAAAAGCTTTGCACAGTGATATTTGTGCTATCAAATAGCGTCCAGCGAAAGTCAAACGTCTCAACTCTTTGAGTTTTTTTCTCAGTTATAAAGACCCGCGCCCACTCATCTTTTTTAAGCTCAAATGTATGCACCGAATTTGGGTCAAAATTTGGCTCTTTGGCAAAGACAAGAGCGGCCAGCAAAGCAATGAGCGCAAAAATTCTACTCATTTTGGCTTAAAATTTCTCCGCTAAGCTCGATATATAGGTCATTTACTCCGTTATAAACTTTATCTTGCTCTGAGGCTATAAAATTTCTGATCTCATCCTCGCTAACGCCATGCTTTTCGCAAAGCTCGCTCATAGCCACAAATTTCTCAAAAATTTTATCTATCTCGTTTTTAACTAAAACGGCATTTGCGTTAAACAAAATGTCATAAAATTTATCCCTCGCACTGCCCTCAAATATATCTATCATCGCTGTTTCTTTGAAAATTTCTTAAGATTATAGCCAATTAAAACTAAGTTAAAAATTTAATATTATCTCCCAAGCCTCGCTAACATTTTTGGCGTTATACGTGGCAGTTTTGCTCTCCTCGCCAAATCCCCAGCAAACTTGCACGTAAGGCATATTTGCATTTTTGGCAGCTAGCTCGTCTTTTAGGCTATCTCCCACAAAAATCGCCTTGTTAGCTTTAGTTTTACTAACAGCTAGATGAAGCATCGCAGGATCTGGCTTTTGCGGTATCTCCTTGCTAGCGCCGATAACCTCGTCAAATAGCTCATAAATTTCATTTTTCTTTAAAATTTTCTCTAGCGTATCATGCGGTGCGTTGCTTGCCAAAACGACCTTATAGTGAGCATCTCTACACTTTTGCAAAAGCTCTTTTACGCCCTCATACGTGCTCGCACACTCATCGTAAAATTTCTTAAATTTCTCTTCAAAGCCCTCTTTTAAACTCTTGCTTGGCGTGTCTATGCCGTAAAACTCAAGGGCCAAATTTCTACCTGGCTCATTAATCGCTTTTATGATAAATTCCTTATCAAGTGGCGCTAAGCTTAGCTCATCTCTTACTTCATTTACCGTTTTATATATCGCCTCGCCGCTATCTATCACCGTGCCATCCATATCAAAAATAACTACTTTCAATCCTCATCCTTAAATTTATTTTTATGTTTCTCTTTTTTATACGTCTTTTGATTTTTTAGCTTATCAAGTAGATTTGCCGCCTTTAAAAGCTCCTCTTTTGGCGCATTTTTGATAAGCAAATTTATAAAATTTTCTAGCGCCTTTGAGTATGGCTGATCAAGATAGACAGCTTCTATTTTTTCGATGACTTTCGCGTTTTTCTCCACTCTTTGGCGAAATTCAGCCTCGTCAAAATCATCTCTTTTTAGCCCGTTTATCGCTGATTTTGCAAATTTTTCTAGCGCACGAAGATATTTTACACGTTTAAATTTGTCCGTGACTTGGTTCAAATTTTTCCTTTTTTTTTGGCAAATTATATCAAAATTTGATTTTATCCCCTAAATTTTGGCTTTGCTAATGTATAATTTACGCCAAAATTACTTAAATAAGGAGCAAAAATGAGGCAAGAAACCGCTGCGATCCACGTAGGCTACGACACAAACGAGGGCTTTGGCACGATGGCTGTGCCTATTTTTCAAAGCACAGCTTATGACTTTGGAAGTGCCGAGACAGCAGCTGCTAGGTTTGACCTAAAAGATAACGGCTACATCTACACAAGACTTAGCAACCCAACGACAGATATCTTTGAAAAAAGGGTCGCTGCACTAGAGGGCGGAGCCGCTGCGATAGCGACTGCAAGCGGTCAGTCAGCTTTGTTTTACAGCATTATAAATTTAGCCCAAGCAGGCGATAATATCATCATCGCTAAGAAAATTTATGGCGGCACGACGGTGCTTTTTACGCACACGCTAAAAAGATTTGGCATAGAGGCCAGAGTCTTTGACAGCGACACTGCTGATGATCTGGAGAGTTTGATAGACGAAAAAACAAGGGCTATATTTTTTGAAACGCTTTCAAATCCGCAAATTTCTATCCCAAATATCGAAAAGATCGTAGAAATCGCAAACAAATATGACATCATCAGCATCACTGATAACACCGTGCCAACGCCTATCATCTTTCAGCCGCTTCGCCACGGAGTCGATGTTTGCGTGCATAGCGCTAGCAAATATATGAGCGGTCAAGGCCTTAGCCTAGCAGGTGTCGTCGTAAGTGCAAATCACCTAAACGAAAAGCTAAAAGGCAACAAGAGATATGAGCACTTTAACGTGCCAGATGCGAGCTATCACGACATCGTCTATGCTGATATGACCGATCGTTTTGATATCTACACGCTAAGAATGAGGCTTGCTATCGTGCGCGACATCGGCGCTGTGATCTCTCCGTTTAACTCTTGGCAGCTCATACAAGGGCTTGAAACGCTCGCTGTTAGAGTCGAAAGACACTCGCAAAACGCCCTAAAAGTGGCTAAATTTCTAAACTCTCACAAACATATAAAAAGCGTGGCATACCCAGGGCTTGCCGACAACGTAGATCACACAAAGGCGCAAAAATACTTTAAAGACGGCATGGCTAATGGGCTATTTTGCTTTGAGACTGATAGCTTTGAGCGTGCAAAAAAGATGCTAGAGCGCGTAAAACTCTTTAAGATCGTGGTAAATATCGGCGATACAAAGTCACTCATCACACACCCAGCCTCGACAACTCACCAGCAGCTAAGCAGCGAAGAGCTCATCAAAGCTGGCATCACAAAAGAGCTGATAAGAGTTAGCATAGGTCTTGAAAACGCCGAGGATCTGATAGCTGATCTAGCCCAAGCCTTAGAATAAAGAAATTTCTAGCTCATTTTGGGCTAGAAATTTAAAATTTACTCAAGCTTGCCGCATATCCTCTCGCACTCTTTTGCATGCCTTATAAATTTTATAACGATGTAGATGACAAGTAGCGGCACGCTTATATACCAAAATGCAAAAAAGGCGAGTATAAAAAACATAAATAAGAATGTTGCGAAATATGCCAAGACTGCAAGCATGATATCATCAAGCATTTTGCCTCCCATTTTGCTAGTGTTTTGGTGATTTTATAAAAAGCAAAATAAAATGAGACTGAACGGATTTGTTTTGGCTCTAAAATTTGAGCTAAGTTGCAAGCGAAGTCAAATTGTAGTAGCCAACTCTTGCGAGTGAATGGAATTTTAAAATTTACGACACAATCTAATTAAATTTAATGCTAAGAGCTAATAGGTTTAAATTAAAAATCCTCTTAGCTAATATAACGCTATGGGTGCAGATAGCGCTAACACACTACCTGCTTTTTCTAATAAATTATTTTATTAAATTATCTCAAACGATATCTTCAAAAACTTCAAATTTATCTTGATTTACAAGCATCTCAAGCAAGACACCGTAGTTATCTTTTATCTCATCTTGAAGTTTTATGGCAAGCTCTTTTGCGTCTTTTCCATCTTTTGGATAGGTAACTACTAGATCGATCGGCTCAGCGTTTAAAAACTCTTGTATGCCAGTTAGTAGCTCGCTAGCGCCTCTTTCGTTTGTGCCGTGAAGTACGACTACGTAGTGTTCGTTTTCTCTTATGACAACGTCAGTTTGTCTTAGGATTTTTTCAAAAATTTCGCCATATTCTTTACTATTTGGCAAAGAAAAATATATCAAAGATAAATTTTTCGCATAGTCCTTTACGTTTTTGTATCGCTTTATAAAAGCTATCTCAAGATCGATTATTGATAAAATATCAACTGCTGAGAAGATTTTTGCCGCCATTTTTACACTCCTTTTTTTGCGGTTTTGATTTTACGCCGCTATTATATCTTGTAAATTTTCAAAAATAAAGACATTCATTCCATTTTTGTATTCATAGCCAAATTTTAGTCCATGAGCCTCAAGGATGTTGCTAACTATATATAAACCTAGACCAAAGCTCTTTTGCGCGTCCTCGCCTTTGATAAATGGCTGGATGTAAAAGTCAAGGTCATTTTTTAGCTTCTCGCCTTGAGTTATAAATTTCATATGATCTTTGCTAACCATAATATTTACGTGCTTGTCTGTTGAATACTTTATGCCATTATCTATCATATTTTTTATAGCGACTGAAAATAGCTTAAAATCAACCATCACCCTAACCTCATCAAGCTCGCTAATGCCAACATGTTCCTTTTCAACCATCGCTATATCGATAGCCTCATCGATGAGATCCCTCATAAGGCAAGGCGTTTTGTTTGTAAGTCCTATCTTTGAAGTGATCTGCTCGATCGCTGCAAGCTCGTTTATCAAATTTTCAAGCTTGTGAAAGACGGAGATGAGCCTCTCTTGATTTTTACTTTTTTCTATCATTTGAGCGGCGATCAGCCCCTTTGTGATAGGCGTTTTTAGCTCGTGCATGATATTTCTTAAGAAAAGATGCCTTGAGTCATTTAGTGCTTTGATCTGACAAACAGCCTCATAAAATGCCTCTGAAACTTCAGAAATTTCATCCTTGCCATTACCGACATTTTGCACGCCGTTTAGCTCACCATTTGCAAATTTCACGATCTGACGCTTTAGCTTTCTAAGCGGTTTTATCTTATAGATGACAAAGATATAAGCAGCCAGCAAAATGACCGCAACTACGGCAAACACAGCCTTTATCACCTCGTATCTGTAGGGCTGAAATTCTTTATCCATCAAAAGCTTTAGCTCGTCTAAATGCTCGATCTTTAGGTAGTGATGCTTATCATAAAGCAAGATCGCACTTGATCCTAGATCACTTGAAATTTCTTCTAAAACGGCTGCATTTTTTAAAATTTCTTCTTTTTCATTTTTAGCTGTGATCTCTGGCATATCGATGTTTGAGAGCTGGCGGTCGTACTGAGCTTTGTTTATGATGCCGCCCATATATAGTAAATTTGTCCTAGCGACGTTTGAGTATTTGTTATTTAGCTCTCTTGTGTAGTTTTGCTTGTCAAAGCCCATGAGCCACAAAAAGGCCAGAAATATCGAAACAAGCGCGAGCCCAAAGATAAACGTTATCGTGATAAATATAGAAGATCTTGGCATCAAAGGACCAACTTATAGCCGATGCCGCGGATCGCGTGGATGTATTTTGGCTCTTTTGGATTTTCATTTAGTTTTTGGCGAATTCTGCCGATGATGACGTCGATACTTTTGTTTGAGCTATCTTCATTTATACTCTCGCAGTTGTAGATGAGCTCCTCTCTAGTGACCGCTCCGCCCTCTTTTTGAAGCAGATATTTTAATATGTCATACTCCGCTGCGGTTAAATTTAGCACGCTGCCTTTAAATAAAATTTCCCTTTCAAATTCTTTTAAAACCAAGTCTTTGTTTAAATTTCTTGCCTCATTTGCAGGAGCTATGCTCTGCCTTCTTAGATGGCTTTTTATGCGAGCAAGAAGCTCTTGTGGGTCATAAGGCTTTGGTAGATAGTCATCCGCGCCGTTATCTAGGGCATTTACTTTGTCCGTTATATCGTGCCTTGCGCTTGAGATGATTATAGGGATGTTGTGCTTTTTTCTTATCTCTTTGCACACCTCTAGTCCGTCCATGCCAGGGAGCGTAAGATCAAGGATAACTAGGTCAAATTCACTTGTGTTTAAAGTAGATAGTCCGATATATGGCTCCTCAGCCGTCGTTACTTTTATGTCGTAGTTTTCTAGATATTCAGTTAAAATTTCAGCAAGCTCCATATCATCTTCTATCATTAAAATTCTAGTCATGATCTTTCCTGATGTAAATTTATTTTTAAGGATTATAGCAGATAAAGGTTTTAAAAATTTAAAAGAGTTAAGAGCTGAAATTTCAGCTCTTAAGTAGTTATTTTATAACAAGACCTTGCATGATGCCACCGCGGTTTATCCACACTAGCGTCTTTTTGCCTTTTGCATTTTTAACTGTGCTTGCAAATGTTTGAAGATCTTTTATGCTCTCTTCGCCAACTTGAACGATCACATCGCCTCTTTCAAAGCCAAAGTCTTCAGCTTTTGAGCCGCTTTTTACGTCAGTTACAAGCACGCCTTGAGTGTCTGGGCTGATCTTATACTTAAATCTTATCTCATCGCTTAGATTACTAACGCTAAGACCTTCGATGATGACGCTTTTTGTCGCATCTTTTGCGTTGTGATCCATATTTACAAGCTTGATTTTTGTATTCATCACCTTATTTGATCGCTCGTAAGTTATATCAACGCTGCTATTTGGAGTTAGTGAGCCGATGAAATTTTTAAGATCATTTGCGTTTTTGATGGCTTTGCCATTTGCTGAAATAACCAAGTCGCCTCTTTTTAGCCCAGCCTCATCCGCTGGCATGCCCTGCTCTACGCCGCTTATTAAAGCGCCTTCTTTATTTGTATAAAGCTCTTTTTGCTCATCAGTTAAATTTGCAATCGTTACACCGATAAATCCACGCTCGATCTTGCCGTCAGTTACCAGCTTTTTAGCGATATCTTTTACCATATTTGATGGTATGGCAAAGCCTATGCCGTTGTTGCCACCACTTTTTGAAAGTATGGCTGAGTTTATACCAACTAAATAGCCCCTGCTATCAACCAAAGCGCCACCTGAGTTGCCAGGGTTTATAGAGGCGTCTGTTTGGATGAAATTTTCATATTGATTAAGGCCGATGTTGTCTTTATTTAGCCCTGAGATGATGCCTTGAGTGATACTCTCGCCAACGCCAAATGGATTACCTATGGCAAATACTACGTCCGCGTCAAGTAGCTTTGATGAGTCGGCAAATGTGATCGCATTTAGCCCGTTTGCATCTATCTTTATAACGGCTAGATCGGTTTTTGGATCGCTGCCTATTAGCTTAGCTTTATACTCCTTGCCACCATTTGCCAAGGTCACAACGATCTGGTCGCTATCTTCGATGACGTGGTTGTTTGTAACGATATAGCCGTCATTTGAGATGATGACGCCAGAGCCAAGAGAGGTTGTCTTTTCTTTCTCTTTTGGCTTTGCAAAGTTAAATCCAAAAAATTCATTAAAAAACGGGTCATTAAACATCTGCTCGATACCCGCATTGCTTACTGTTTTTGTAGTCGAGATATTTACTACTGAAAGTTTTGCCTGCGCGACAGAGTCGTAGTATGAGAGCACGCTATTTTTATCGCTTAACGGCGAAACTCTAGTTACATCTTGGTTTGCTTCGTTAAATTTAATATCAGCTCCCATTAGCAAAGAAGCCGCTGCTAATGAAATTAGCATAAATTTTTTCATTTTTTTCCTTTAAATTGAAAATGTCTTGAAATTATAAATAGAGCTTAAAAATAAAATCTTAACGCTTTTTTCTCCTTTGTAAATAAAAATAAACTTGACTTGCATAGACTAAAGTTTTGTGATATAATCCGTGTCAAAAAACATAAGGAGAATATATGAGCGAAAGCTTATATGAAACTTTAGGAGTTTCAAAAGGCGCATCAAGCGACGAGATAAAAAAAGCTTATAGAAAACTTGCTAGAAAGTACCACCCAGACATCAACAAAGACCCTGGAGCAGAGGATAAATTTAAAGAGATAAACGCTGCTTATGAAATTTTAAGTGACGAGAAAAAACGTGCCCAGTATGATCAATACGGCGACAATATGTTTGGCGGTCAAAATTTCCACGACTTTGCCAGAGGCTCAGCCGATATGGGCGATCTAAACGATATCTTGAAAAATATCTTCTCAGGTGGATTTGGTGGAGGTGGCGCTAAATTTAGCGGTGGCTTTGGTGGAGGTTTTGAAGGATTTGAAGGCTTTGGCGGAGGCGGATTTGGCTTTGGAGGAGCTGATCTAGATGTAAATGCCAAAATTTCTATACCATTTGACGTGGCTGTAACTGGCGGCGAGCACAAGATAAATTTTAATGGCGAAAGCATCAAGATAAAGATCCCAAGCGGCATAGAAGGCGGCGAAAAACTTCGCATAAAAGGCAAAGGCAAGAGTGCTGGCGGTCAAACTGGAGATCTCATACTTGCCATTAGCGTTGAGCCAAGCGACGAATATGAAAGAGTTGGAGATGATCTTTATAAAGATGTAGAAATTCCACTAAAAACTATGCTCTTTGGCGGTAAGATAAATGTGCATACATATAAAAAAGATGTAACCATCAAAATCGCTGAGAACTCAAAAACAGGCACAAAGATCCGTTTAAAAGGATACGGCGTGCAAAACAGAAAGAGCGGAATTTATGGCGATCTTTACTTAAAGGCCAGGGTAAAACTTCCAAATATCAGTGAGCTTGACGAGGGCTTAGTAAAAGAGTTAAAAGAAAAATTACCGGAGTAAAAAATGCAAAATTACGAAGAACCACTTTTTTTAATAAGCGTTGTAGCAAAGGTTTTAAGCATACATCCACAAACTTTAAGACAATACGAAAGAGAGGGGCTAGTTGAACCCTCAAGAACAGATGGTAAGATGAGGCTCTACTCACAAAAAGACGTTGATCGCGTCAAAACGATACTAAATTTAACCCGAGAACTTGGTGTAAATTTAGCAGGTGTTGATGTGATACTTCAGCTAAAAGAGAAAATTGACGATTTAGAAGCAACTATTGATGAGTTAAATAAAAAATTACACGAAGCCACCAGTCAAACTAGCACCAAAAGATCGCTTGTGAAGAGAAAAAGTAGCTTTGATCTTGTATTTTACGAAGGCAAAAAATAATTTATGGAACAAATTTTAGAAGGCTTTTTGCTTGTCGCTGCGATCTCAGTTGCGCTAAATGTCATTTTTAAGAAATTTCAAATACCAACCATCATCGGCTACATCGTAACTGGCACGCTTATATCAGAATTTTTCAACCTCAAAAGCAACGATGAAATTTCTCATATCGCGGAATTTGGTATCGCATTTTTGATGTTTACGATCGGACTTGAGTTTAGCTTTAAACACCTTATGAGCATGAAAAAAGAGGTCTTTCTAAATGGCGGTCTGCAAGTTTGTTTAAGCGGCTTTGTGATGGGCGTGATGCTCTACTACGCGCTTCATCTAAAGGACGAGACAGCGCTTATCGCTGGTCTTGCCTTTGCTCTATCTTCAACTGCGATCGTGCTAAAAACGCTAAATGACAATGGCGATGTGAGCAAAATTTATGGTAGAAAGGCGCTTGGAATTTTGCTATTTCAAGATATCGCCGTCATCCCTATTTTGCTTATGATAGATATGTTTAGCTCGCAAGATGCCTCGATAAATGAGCTTTTACTAAAGACATTTACAAGCGCGGTTATCCTTATCGTTGTGCTATTTTTGCTCGGCAAATACGTCATCAACTGGATATTTTACAAAGTCGTTCAGACAAACTCTCAAGAGGTCTTTATAGCTACGATCCTCTTTTTAGTAGTTGGCGCCAGCACGCTAGCTCACTTCTTTGGCTTTTCATACTCTCTTGGTGCATTTTTAGCTGGCATGATGATGGCAGAGACGCAGTATAAGCACCAGATCGAGGTCGATCTCATACCTTTTAGAGATCTGCTTCTTGGACTATTTTTCATAACCGTTGGCATGCAGATAAATTTTGTAGTCGTGCTCTCAAATATCTGGCTAGTTCTAGGTCTAGTCTTTAGCATAATGGTCGTAAAAGCTATCGTCGTTTTTGCCGTTTTAAATATCTACTTAAAACGTAGGGTCGCTGCTAAAACCGCGCTTAGCGTTTGTCAGATAGGAGAATTTGCACTGGCTGTCTTTGGGCTGATGACTACTAGAAATTTATTAGATGTCCAAACTGCGCAAATTTTCATCGCAGCCTCTGTTATATCGATGTTTGCGACACCTTTTATACTTAAAAAGCTTGACGTCTTAGCTGATCTTGTAGAGCGTGAGGTGGTAGTCGAGTCAAACGAGACCTTAAAGCCACAAAAACTAAAAAATCACATCGTAGTCTTTGGCTACGACAGGCTTGGTCAAGAGGTCGTTTTAAGGCTAAAAGAGACAAAGCTTTTATACATCGTGCTTGATAACGACATCAGCCTAGTTGAGCTTGGCAGAAGCCGCGGGGAAAATGTATTTTTAGGAAACGTGCTGCAAAGCGACACTCTTGAAAATGCCTGCCTAAACGACGCAGCAGCCGTTATCATAACAGTTAGCAACGAGCAAAGAGTTGAGCTGATCGCGCAAAAGATCAAAGACTACGGCGCAAATATCCAAACGATCATCAAAGCAAATGGCGAGGGCAACAAAGATATCTTTGGCGAGCTAGGCGCAAATTTCCACCTAATAAGCGAAGAGCGCGTCATGGCAAAAACCCTTGTTCACGAAGCCCTTCAATGCAAGATCGACCACGACGTAAGAGCGTAGTAAATTTAACTTCTTAAAACACGCTTTTTTGTTAAGTTCGTTTAAATAAATTGATAAAACTATTAGCAATATTTTTGATTATATAAGAAACAATAAGAAGCTAAAAATTTGTCTGGTCAAAACATCAATGCTAGTCTTAATGAGAAAGAAGTAAAAATTAAAGAGCTATCAAAAGATAAAAAAATAGAATTTATTACAAATTAAAATAAAGGCATATTAGCCAATAATATGCTTTTTAAAACTAAATTTAAAGCCTAGCTTTGCCAGGCTTTACTCATTTCTTAAAGTTTGAAGTACATTTACCTCTGTGGCTTTTTTGGCTGGATAGTAAGACGAGATAGCCACGATAAACACAGCCCCAACTACGATAAGCACAAGATCTATCGTTGAGAGTTCAAGTGGTAGTTTGCTTGAGCCATAAACATCAGCTGGCAGGTCTATGATGTTGAAATTTCCAAGTAAAAATAGCCCCAAAAAGCCAAGCACTAGGCCAAATATAATGCCACCTCCGCCTATTACTAGCCCTTGATAAAAAAAGCTTCTTTTTATCTCGCCTTTGCTAGCTCCAAGTGCTAGAAGCAAGGCGATCTCCTGTCTGCGGTTCATCACTGTCATTAGTAGTGAGCTTATGATATTTAGCGACGCCACAAGGATAATGAGCATCAAAACTATAAAAAGTGCTCTTTTTTCAAGTGCGAGCGCTGAGAAAAAGTTGCCATTTTGCTCCCACCAGCCAATGGCAACCGTGCCAGTTGGTAGGCCTTCGCGCACTCTTTTTATGTCATCAAATGGCTTACTTGAAAAGATGTGAATTCCATCATAAACGCCCTTTGGATAGTCTAAAATTTTCCTTAATGCATCAACTGAAGTATATGAAAACGCCTTATCGTAGGCGATTAGCCCAGATGTAAATGAGCCGCCTATGTCAAAGCGCTTCATCTTTGGTGTTAGCGAAAAGCCAGCTGGATCAGCCTTTGTAAAGATAAGCGTTAGTTTTTCATCGTTTCTTAGCCTAAACTCACTCGTTATGCCACTTCCCACAAGTATTTCAAAACCCTCTAGCTCTTTATCTTTTAAAGCTTCATTTACAACTGAATTTATCTGCTTTTCATCTTTAAAATTTACGCCATAAATTAGCCCACCTTCAAGCGCATTTGCTGAGCGGTAAATAACCTGCGTGCTGATATATGGACTAAATTTAAGGTCGCTAAATTTAGCCTTTAGCTCATCTACAAAGCCATCATCAATAGAGCCTTTAAAGGCGCTTTGAACGGTTATTGGATAGTTCATTGTAAAAAGCTTGCGCTCAAATTCTTTATCAAATCCATTCATAATAGCCATAGCAACGATCAAAACCATAAGTCCGATGCTCACACCAAGAAAGGCGAGCAAGGCGCTTAGAGCGATAAATGGCTGAGTTTTATCAAATCTTAAATATTTAAAAAGTAGATACTTTGGTAAGCTTGTCATCAAATAGCCTTTAAAAGATTAAGGCGCTTTGGCGCCTTAAAAGTAGAAATTTTAAGCAAATATGCCTTTTTTAGGGCCACTTTTGCCGTGGCAATCTTTATATTTTTTACCGCTTCCGCAAGGGCATGGAGCGTTTCTTGGTATCTTTTTTTCAGGCGTGAAATTTTCTTCTTCGCCTTGGTTATTATAGCTTAGGGGCTCATTTTCAGCATTTTGGCTAGCTTCTAGCATCATCCTAGCTTGCTCTTCTTGCTCCTCACGGCTCTTAAATCTAACAACTTGAAGCGTCTTAACGCTCTCAGTTTTTAGCCTACCAACTAGCTCCATAAAGAGGTTGTAGCTCTCTTTTTTATACTCCACTAATGGATCTTTTTGGTTATAGCCTCTTAGACCGATGCCAGTTTTTAGGATATCCATCTGATAAAGGTGCTCTCTCCACGCATTATCAAGCACTTGAAGGTATAAAATTTTCTCTATATCTTTTCTTTGCTCTTCATTTAGCACGCTCATCTTTTCGTTATATCTAACCTCTAAAATTTGCGCTATTTTTTCTACTAGTTCATTATACTCTAGCCCTTTTAGCTCACTCTCGTCGATCTCTTCGCCGCAGTCTGCAAGGATGATAGAGCATAAATTTTTAATGTCATAGTCATCTTTCAAGCCGCCATGGAAAATTTCAGCCGTATCAAGTAAATTTGTAGCGTATTCAACTCTATTTTGAGCTATCTTCTCACTCATATCGTAGTTTTTATCAAGTAGCTCGTCGCGGTACTTGTAGATAGTCTTTCTTTGCTCATTTGCCACATCGTCATACTCGAGCAAGTGCTTTCTAGCCTCAAAGTGCAAGCTCTCGACTTTCTTTTGAGCATTTTCAACAGCTCTTGTCACCATGCGGCTCTCGATGCTTTCGCCCTCGTCGATACCAAGTCTATCCATGATCGCTTTTATACGGTCGCTACCAAAAATTCTTAAAAGATTGTCCTCTAAGCTTAGGTAAAATCTACTCATACCAGGGTCACCCTGACGTCCAGCACGGCCACGAAGCTGATTATCTATCCTTCTGCTCTCGTGCCTTTCGGTGCCGATGATATATAGACCGCCTAAATTTCTAACCTCATCATCGATCCTGATATCAACACCGCGTCCAGCCATGTTTGTAGCGATAGTCACAGCGCCTTTTACACCAGCTTGTGCGATGATCTCGGCCTCTTTTTCGTGGTTTTTAGCATTTAGCACAGAGTGTGGGATGCCAGCTTTTTTAAGCATCTCGTGAAGCACCTCACTACGCTCGATACTTGCAGTTCCTACAAGCACTGGCTGACCTTTTTCGTGAGCCTTTTTGACTTCATCGATGACAGCTTTAAATTTCTCGTTTTGAGTTTTATAGATAAGGTCGTTTTGATCGATCCTCTTAACTGGCACGTTTGTAGGTATCGAGATAACTTCAAGATTATAAATTTGAGAAAACTCAGTAGCCTCTGTCTGAGCTGTACCAGTCATACCTGCAAGCTTTTTATACATCCTAAAGTAGTTTTGATATGTTGTATCGGCTAGCGTTTGGCTCTCTTCTTGGATTTTTACGCCCTCTTTTGCCTCAAGCGCTTGGTGAAGTCCCTCGCTAAAGCGCCTGCCCTCACTTAGACGTCCTGTAAATTCATCAACTATGACAACCTCGCCATCTTTAACAACATAATGAACGTCTTTTTCAAAGAGATTGTGCGCCTTTAGAGCTTGATCTAGGTGGTGGCTTAGCACGGCATTTTCAAGGTTATATAAATTTTCAACTCCAAAGAGCTTTTCAGCCTTGCTTATGCCAGCCTCTGTGATCATTATCGTTCTATTTTTTTCATCTACTATAAAATCCCCCGTTGGCTTTGAGCCTGGCACGTTTGGATCAGCTGGAGTGCCTCTTGTAAGCTGTTTTGCAACTTGATCAGCTCTTATGTAGCCATCAAGCGTGCGGTTTGTTGGACCAGAGATTATAAGTGGCGTTCTAGCCTCATCTATCAAGATACTATCGACCTCATCGACGATAACAAAGTTATGGCCTCTTTGCACCTTTTGACCAGCTTCAAATTTCATATTGTCACGAAGGTAGTCAAAGCCAAATTCTGAGTTTGTGCCGTATGTTATATCGGCGTTATAGGCAGCTTGCCTTACCTCATCGTCGTATCCGCCACTTAGTATCACATCGACGCTTAAGCCTAAAAAGTTATAAAGCTCGCCCATTTGCGTAGCGTCGCGCTTTGCGAGGTAGTCATTTACTGTTACTACATGCACGCCCTTGCCACTCATCGCGTTTAAGATAACTGGCAAAGTCGCAACCAAGGTCTTACCCTCGCCTGTTTTCATCTCAGAGATCCTGCCCTCGTTTAGCACCATGCCGCCTATTAGCTGCACGTCAAAATGGCGCATCTTAAGCACCCTTTTGCTAGCCTCTCTAACGATCGCAAAGACATCATTTAAAATTTGATCTAAAGTGACTTTCTCTTCGACGACTTGGGCTTTAAGCTCGTTAAATTTGATCTTAAGCTCATCATCGCTCATCTTCTCATATGTAGGCTCTAGCGCATTTATCTGTGCCACACGTTTTATGTATTTTTTGACTTCTCTATCGTTTTTCGTGCCAAAAATCTTTCTAAATACCGATGAAATCATTACTTTACCTTCCTAAATTTTTAAACTTTGGATCTTAGCATAGTTTAACTATTTATTTAATTAAACTGGGCTAGAATACGCCAAAAAAGGATAAAAAATGAGAAAATTTTTGATAGCTTCTCTTGTTGCGGTTTGCTCATTTGGCGCTGGCTTAAATTTTAAAAGCCTGCAAAGTGACTTTACTCAAACTGTCTTTAGCGAGGGCAAAAGTGTAAATTATAAGGGTAGATTTTACGCTAAAAACGACAACACCGCGCTTTGGATATATGAAAGTCCAACACCAAAAAGAATTTACTTTGACAAAGACAAGGTGGTCGTGATCGAGGATGAGCTTGAGCAAGCCATCATCTCAAGGCTAGATGATACGCCAAATTTGACGCAGGTTTTGGCTCACGCAGAGCAAATTCAGCCGACACTTTATAAGGCGATATATGACGGGGTTGAGTACTTTATAACGATCAAAAACACGCTTCCAACGACGATTGACTATAAAGACAAGCTCTCAAATAAGATAAAAATAACTCTAAGCAACCCTGTAAAAGACGCGCTCATCCCAAAAGAGACACTAACTCCAGTCATCCCACAAGGTTACGACATCGTAAATCAATAAATTTGGCTAGCTTTTAGCCAAATTTACTCACTTCTCTCCGAAGTCTTTTCCAAATTCTTGCACATTATTTAGATCGATCGGCTTTTGCACCACGTCATTTGGATCAGGTGCAACGATGATCTCGTTGCCTTTTTTCTTCTTTTCTGGCTTTGTCATCACATCTTCATTTACGCTTGGATCAGAGCATAAATTTTGGCTTTTTATCGCTTTTATGATCTCGCTTAGCTCTAGATTATTTATCACTTTGATGTTTAAAATAAGCACGTCATCGATATCAAGCGAGTGTTTTTTGGCTGCGTATTTCATAAAGAGCTCTTTAAATTTCTCTTTTCCCATTGAGGTGAGGATATCCTCCACGTAAAAGCTACCAACAACGACGTTTAGCGCATCAAGCACGTAGGCTTCATTCTCCTCCACGTCACGTCCGACAACTTCAAGGTTCATGCTTATCTTTTTTGTTAAATTTTGTCCAGCTTTTGAGTAGATATCTGTTTGAAAGTCACTCACTTTTAGCACGTCTGCAAATGCAAAAACGCCAAAAACAAGGCTTAAAAATAGCTTTTTCATAAACTCTCCTTAATATGCAAAAATACGTTTTCTTGGTAAAATTTCTTAACTTCGTCGTCAATTTTAACCACTTTTCTTAAATGCTGCCTAAAATCACTTTTCTTATCATAAAAAAGTTTTAAATTTTTAGGATTTACCGCGCGAGAAAGTGCGACGTAGAGCTGTCCTTTGGCAAAGATGTGGTTGATGTTGCAAATGAGCGAGTTTATGCTCATGCCTTGAGACTTATGGATAGTTAGAGCATAGGCAAGCTTAAATGGAAACTGATAAAGCGAAGCTTGCACGTTCTCCTCGATCTCGTCTTCGTTTAAATTTAGCGCGCAAAAGTTATAAGCGCACTTTTCTATCTCGCAGATCTCGCCGCTATCTTTTTGCACGATCACACTTGATATGGCGCCATTTTCTTTTAAAATTTGCATGATCTTGCCCTGCTCGCCGTTATAGTACTCGCCCCATTTATTTGAAGTAAAGATGATTTTTGCGCCTATCTTCATCTCCAAATTTCGCGAGATATTTAGCGTATTTGCCCACTTTTCAAACTCTTTTTTGTCTAAATTTTCATCCATAACAAGCACGTCCGAGTTTGAAATTTCAAGTGGAGCATTAAGCGCAAGAAGTCTCTTTTGATTTAGCATCTCAGCCTCTGCGTTTCTACCAAAAAGCACGCTTGTCTCGCTATCTGGCTCGATAGCTCCCACTCGCAAGCTCTCGATATAAGCCATCATCTCATCATCTAGCTCGCCAACTCTAAGACGAGAGAGAATTTCATAAAATTTAAGATCATTTGTGCGTTTTGAGACGAGCAGCTCAACATTTGTAAATTTCATATCCTCCCACGCACTGGAGTTAAAGGCGTATAAAAAGTTAAAAAGTTTGCTCTCATTTTGCTCTTTTTGCACGGGTGGCAGCTGATAAAAGTCGCCCACTATAAGCACTCTGCCCTTAAATTTAGAGGTAAGCAAGCGGTATCTTATCATCTCCATCACGTTTGAGCTAACCATCGAAATTTCGTCTATTACAAGCAGATCGCAAGCATCTAGCATATTTCGGAGTTTGCTTAGCTTATCTTTTTGGCGGTAGTCAAGCCGTCTTAGCTCTTCGTAGTCCTTGCAGTAGCCAAATTTAAAAAAGCTATGCAAGCTCACGCCCCCAAGGCTAACAGCGCTTATGCCAGTTGAGCCAAGGATGACGACGTTTTTAAAATTTTCTTTGTAGTGTCTGATGATGGAGGCGGTTAGATAGCTCTTGCCGACACCACCACCGCCTGTTAAAAAGACGTTTGAGCGAGATAAAATTTCTAAAATTTGATCTTTCATCTACTCAAACATCTCTGGGCGATACTCAAAATGCATCGTATCAAAGTGCTTCCAGCGTCCGCCCCAGACAAATTTATGCTTCTCAAAAACTCGCACGATCTTTTCTGGGATCAAATTCTCATAGCTCTTGCTCCACTGCCAGTAGTGGCTCTTTTTTACATTTATATCGATCGCGATGCCGTAGCTGTGCGCGCTTAGGCGGTTTGTGCCAGCGATGATGCGCCACTTAAATGTCCCGCCTGGATCTTTTAGGTATTCAAGCAAGGCTGGATCGCTCTTTACCATCTCATTTAGCTCGTTGCTCACATCTTGCAAAGCAGCTGCAGCGCCATTTTTAGAGTTAAATTTTAAAGGCAAATTTAAAAAATCCTTTAGCCAGATGACATCAACTAAATTTGCTTTTACAGCGCTCTCGCTTGAGCCATAAATTTTGCCTAAAAGCTCGTAGTTTCTACATCTGCCAGCATCACTTAGCGCGGTACTTAGTGGCGAAAATGCAGCGTAATCAAGTGCGTTCATATCCTCTATGTCAGCCCCAGTGCTGCACTCTTCATCTTTTTGTTTAAAATCATCATAGACTAAACTCGTGCCATCACTAAATTTAACCAAATTTTCTTCGATCTTCACGCCATAAGCTCTTTGCAATGCCGACATCTTTCTAGCCTTATCTAGCATCCCTTGCTCAGGCCTCATCACATTTATAGAATCAACCTTAGAAATTAGCAAATTTGCACTTTGTATGTCGCTCCTGTTTTGACCGATATTTAGCGTAGTTATCGCGGTCGCTCCGATTAGCGCGCGGCCGTTGTTTGCAGTCTTTAGCCCCCAAGCATCATGCACGACGTAGATATCATCGCCCTTGTATCCAGCGTAGAGCATGATGTGACCTGGCAGATGCACGAGAGTGAGATATGGCACGCCCTTTTCTTTTATCTCTTTGCTCTTTGCAGCGTTACTAAGACCTTTTAGATTGATCTTATCTCCCATATTTGCCTGCGCCCTTGAGTTCCTAGGCAACCACACGCCAAAGCTTGCTAACAAGTCTTTTGTAAAAAGCGAGCAGTCTCTTAGCTTATCCACCCCGCCCCAGCCATAAGGCTGAGTAAGAAGCGAGCTAAGAATTGTCTTTAAATTTGAGTCATTAAATTTAAGTGGAAAAAGGGCGCTAAAAGACTTTGGGAGGACAAACTCCCTAAGCATATTTCTTACATAAATTTTGCCGTAGTAGTTTTTGTCATCTTGCGCTAAAACTGGCAGTATCGCGCCGACACGTGAGTAAAATAAAAAGTTTCCGCCCTTGTCATAAACTGGCATCTTGTCGGTTTTTATCGTGACAAAGCTTGATTTTTGATAGGCAAGCGCCTCTTCATCGCTTATAAATTTGATATCTTCAACCTTCACCCAGCCCCAAACCGCATCATCACTCACAAACGCCCACGCCCTGTCTTTTGAGAGGTGCGATACAAAGAGCGGATGAGCGATGCTTAGGGTGGATTCTTGCAGATAGTCAAACGGATAGCCCTCACCTGGAGTTTGCGGGTTTAAAAATATCGGCTCGTCGGTTGGGAAATTTCTTACAGCTGTGTTTGCTGAAGTTAGAGCATAAGCTGAAATTTGCAAAAAGCCAGCGAAATTTGCATTCTCCTTTTGTGCGTCAAACCAGCTTTGAGGTATCTGCCTAAAATTTGAGCCAAAATACTTTCTTTTCTCGCTTGGTTTATATACATTAAACGCCCAAAAAGCGTCGTTTGGGTTAAATTTCACGCCTCTTAGAGTAAAAACCTTAAACCTTCTTTTTAAAATTTCATCTTGAGCAAAACTCGCACTTTGCATATTTTGAGGTAGCGACGAGGCGTCTTGTTTTACTTCAAATTCAAGCAAGCTGATGCGCTCATTTGGCTTATAGACATTTTCGTCTGGCAGGGCATTTTGCTGCTTGTTTGGCTCTGGTTTTGTTGTCTGCGAACAACCCAAAAACAAAGCAACACTAAGTGCTAAAAATATACCTTTTTTCAAATTTCTTCCTTATCCTTAAATATAGCTTCGACGATCAAAACAAAGATATAAAACATCTTTTCATCGTTGTTTTTGCAAATTTGCTTCATCGTCTCGTTTTGATCCTTGACCTTTATATCGTTTGATCTTAAAATTTCTACAACATCTGAGCCAAATTTCTTTGAAAGCTCGCCCACTTTAACATCATTTAGCGCGTTTAAAAACCTTGTCGTGTTGCAGTCCATCTGCACTGGCTTATGCTTTAAGATATTTTTAAACTCAAGGCTTAGCTTTTTTAGTTTTTTCTTCTTGACGTAGCTATGGATGATAGTTAAAACAACCAAGCTAAAGCCAAAGAAAATGTGCAAATTTAGCGAATTTTCGCTCATCTCTCCCTTTAAAAAGAGCACGCCGCTTGCAAAAAGTCCCACCACGCAGGCAAAAAGTAGCAGCAAGATGATATATTTAAAGATCACCTCGAGCAAGATGTTTTCTTTTAGCTTCTCAAACATCAAGCCGCCCTATCTCATCTTCGCTAAAGACTAAAATACCATTTTCTTTTAACATTTTTACCGCTACGCCATCGCCAAAGATTAGCTTTTTGCTAAAGCTTCCATCATAAATTTGCCCGCTGCCGCAGCTTGGACTTCTTGCTTTTAAAATAGCCTTTTTGCAGCCATTTAGCTTAGCTATCTTTAGGCAAATTTCAGCCCCAAATTTAAAATTTTCGCTCACATCTTTAGCTGTTTTTGTAACGACTAAGCCATCTTTCATCTCAGCTGGCTCTCTTGGCGTGCTAAGTCCGCCAAAGACCTCTGGACAGACAAAAAGCAGATGATATCTCTTTGAAATTTCATCTAAAACGCCACTATCCAAAAGGTTATTTTCGCCGTTAAATTTGCAGTTTATGCCAGCAAGGCAAGCGCTTATTAAGACCTTTTCTCTCAAAGTCCGGCTTCTTTTAAAAGCTCGCTAGCATAAATTTCACGAAGTTTGCTTGAAATTTCGCCCACTTTTGCGCCGTTTATCGCCTTGCCATCAGCATAGATAACTGGCAAAAGTATGAGCGTAGCAGCCGAGATAAAGACTTCATCAGCCGCGTAAACCTCGTCCATGCTAAATTTGCGCTCCTCTATCTTTAGTCCGATATCTTTAGCGATCCTTAAAAGCCTCATGCGGCGGATCCCTGGCAAAATTTCATTTGATAGTGGCTTGGTGATGAGGGTTTTATCTTTGATGATAAAAGCGCTCGAGCTACAGCCCTCTGTGACAAAGCCGTTTTCTACCATAAAGCCCTCGTCTGCGCCCTTTTTGTGAGCCTCATTTTTAGCGTAGCACTGAGCTAGAAGCGAGATTGATTTGATATCGCGTCTCTTCCACCTGATGTCCTCGACGCTTACCACTTTTATGCCAGTTTTTGCGGCTGGGTTGTTTAAAATTTCACTCTCGTAGCAGAAGATAAAGACGCTTGGGGTTAAATTTTCCATAAAATAGAAATTTCTAAACGCCACGCCTCTTGTTACTTGCATGTAAATTCCACCCTCTTTTAAGGCGTTTTTGGCGATCATCTCATTTAAGATCGCTTCAAATTTATCTTTTTCGTAAGGCAGGCTTATATCTATCTCATTTAAACTTCTTTCAAACCTCGCCCAAAAGCCCTCTTTATCGACCATTTTTGAATTTATCACAGGCACTACTTCATAAATTCCATCGCCAAATATAAATCCTCTATCAAATGCACTAACTTTTGCCTCATCTTTTGGTACAAACTCGCCATTTACAAAGACCGTTTCTAAAGCTTTATCTGCCATTTTTAGCTCCTTAAATTTTAGGCAAATTGTATCTAATTTTGTTTGAATTTATAGATTTTTAGATACAATGAGCTGAAATTTTTAAGGTAAAAAGTCTATAAAAAATGAAAGAAAATTTAAGAAACACTATCATTAAAAATATTTTTTTCGTCTCAAAACAGCCAGTTTTATTTAGAGATTTACTTGAAGCAAATGCCCTTTTTAACGAAGGTATGCTAGTTGATGGCGCAAAGCTAAATTTTAGATTTAACCACGTCAGGCTATATCAAATTTACGCACTTATCTGCTTTGTAGTCTTGTTTCCGCTTCTTATCATCACGCACCACTTTTTAGCAAAGACCGACGCGCACATCTCGATAATCGCAACCACCATCGTCACTTCAGCTGTTTTTATCGGATTTGATATGTTTAAGGTTTGGGCAAGAAGAGAGATAAGCTTGGATCTTATAAAAAAGGCTTGGAGCGTGCATTTTCCATATTTTGGATATGAAAAGTATTCAAGCAAGGTTGAAGAAATTTACAACACCGCTCTTAAAAATGACGTTTCAAAAAAAGATTTAGAACAATATATATATGAAAAGCTAATCTCTCAAAAAGAGAGCGCTGAGTAAATTTCGTTTTGTTTTAAAGCAACTCGTAAAATTAGCTTTTTAACGTTTTCGTCTTTGCAAAGCAGCTTCGCTTCTATCTCGCTTATGAAATAATATGGAAGTTTTTTGGTCTTTTTATCTAACATCAAAAACCTATCTGAGATGATTTTTATATCATTTTGCAAGGCGTTTTTCTCTTTTAGCTCGTCTAAATTTAGATAATTTCTAAGCTTAATCAGATCGCTATTTATATCATCAAGCTTGCTAGCTATAAATTTTGCATTTTTCATATTATCATCGTCTAAATTTTTACTAACTTTTATAGCGTAGTTTAGTTCATTTATCGAGCCTAAAACCCTTTTTTCATCCGTGCTAAAAGCATCTTTGTTTGACTCATTTAGAGAAATTTGCACTAAATTTCTAAAACCTATCAAGGCACTGCTTAAGCTATTTTTTATCGCTGTATAGTCATTTTTCTTAGTTAGCAGATATGTGACAAAAACTATCAAAAAGCCAGCCCCCACGTCAAGCAGTCTATCGACCATAAGAGCCAAAAAGTCTCTTTTTATAAGCGAAAAAATAGCTGTAAATTCAAACATAAAAGCCGTTGCAAAGACGATTTGTTTGTAAGATTTTAGATAATAAACCAAAAACATACCGATAAAGACAACCACGTAAAATGCGTATGATTCACCCATAAATTTGACAAAAACAAGTGCGATAAAAAAGCCGATAACTCCGCCAAGAAGGCTATCTCTGCCAGCATTTTTTAAAGCATCTTCGTCGCTTTTGTTTAGGCTCATCACCGCTATGGCGATCCAAATTCCGTGATTGATATGCGTGGCCTGCGCTATAAAAATGGCTAGCGACATGCAAATGGCAAGCCTTAAAGACTCTTTTAATACTTCATTTTTTAAATTTAGCTTTTTAAACGCCTCTTTTAGCGTGATCTTTTTTGTGTTATTAAACGAGAGCTTGTCCTCGCCGCCCTCTTTTATAAGCAAAAATTTATCATAAAGCACGCCAAGCGAACTTGCAAAAATTTTAAAATTTGAGTTTTTAGCTAAATTTAGCGCATCAAATTTTAGCTTTGGAGTTTGATTTTTGAAAATTTTTTTAAGCTCAAAAAGGTTGTAAGCGATCTCATTTTTTACCTCGTTTAAAAGCGCTTTGTCCTCGATCCTTTCAAACGAAGCGCCCAAAGTTCGAAGCAAAAGGGTGATCTCTTCAACTTTATAAAAATAAAATAGCGCTTTGGCTTGATTTCTAACTAGCTTAACATCTTTTATCTTTAGGCTTTTGTTTGCGAAAATTTCTTTTGATTTATCAATCGAGCTCATCAAATCTGCGATACTTGCGTAAAAATGGCTCGTGCCAAGCGCCTTGCTCGATAAGATGGCGCTGTCTAGTAAAAAGCTGATGCTCTTTTTAGTAAATTTGCCGTATTTGCCAAAATTTTCAAATTTTATGATGATACTTAGCACGCCAGCAAGCACTAAAGCGCCGATACTATCAGCCACATTTAGCCCAACTGCGGCCTTTGTCACAAAGGCAACCAGCCCTGTTGCATTTACGGCGAGTAAAATTTTGTTTAAATTTGAGCTGTAAATTTGGCTAATGCCTACCACAAATATCCAGACAAATACGATAAGTGAGAGCCAAACGCCAAGGCTCATGAGGAGTGCAACAAAGGGCATAAAAGCGCAAGAAAGCGCGATGTAAAGTAGCAAAAATGCAAATTTGCTCCTATCTTTGCACTCAAGCTCGCCAAGAAAGAAGATACCCATCGTGATATTTACAGCCATGATAGCGCCACTTAGATGAAAGAAGTAAAAACACAAAAAGCAGTTAAAAGCGATGGTTGTAGCAGCTTTTAGCGAGTAGATGAGCTGGAAATTTGCAGGGTCGTAGTAGTGGATAAAGCTTTTAAATTTCTTAATTATTTCCATTGACGCTCTTGCATATTGTTTAAAATTTGATTTTTATAACGCAAATTTTCAAGCTTTATGCTAAGAGCTCTGTTTTCTTCAAGGAGCATATCTCGTTTGCCACTGATATCGGCGATATCTCTACTTATATAATAAATTTGATTTGCTATATAAATTTTTGGCAAAAATAGAGCCAGCGCTATAAAAACCGCCAGATAGACCATTACTAGCGTCTTAAAGCTTAAATTTACCTCACGTTTTTGCTCCTCGTCGTGAAGTGTTAGCAGCTCTTCTTTTTCTTGCATCTTTATCCTTTTATCTTAAAAACACGCAGTTTTGCGCTCTTGCTTCGTGAGTTTTGCGCTAGCTCACTTTGGCTCGCTGTTAGTGGTTTTTTAGTTAAAATTTCGCCCAGTTCGTGGTTATTTCCGCACTCACATCGGTAGATGCCAGGCGGACAGATACAGCTATTTGCCCACTTTTTGAAGCGCTCTTTTACGATCCTATCTTCAAGCGAGTGAAATGTTATGATCGCCACCAAGCAATCTTTAAAACCGCCCTTTTCTATGCTATCGAGCAAATTTGTTAGCTCATCTAGCTCGCCATTTACCTCTATCCTGATCGCCTGAAAAGCAAGGATAGCAGGGCTAACACCGCGCCCTTTTATCTGAGCTGTGCCTATTATGTTTGCAAGCTCTTTTGCGCTCGTTATCTTGCCTAAATTTCTAGCATTTATTATCTTATTTGCGATCCCAGAGGCATTTTTTAGCTCGCCATAATCCCTAAAAATCCTAACTAACTCATCAAACGAGTAGCCATTTACCACGTCATAGGCACTAAAACCTCGCTCTTTATCCATGCGCATATCAAGCGCGCTTGAGCCAAGGCTAAAGCCTCTATCATCTTTATCTATCTGTAAAGAGCTAACGCCAATGTCAGCTAAAATCCCTCTAACATTTGAAATTTCATCGCTACTAAGTTTGCTAATAAGTTCAGAGAAATTACTCTTATAAATTTTAACTCTACTGCCAAATGGCTCAAGTTTCTTGAGCGAAAAATTTATAGCTTCGATGTCTTTGTCGCAAGCGATCAAATTTAAATTTTCATTTTGAGACAAAATGGCACTAGAGTGTCCAGCATATCCAAGCGTGCAATCTATAAAATTTCCACGCAGGTCTTTAAAAAATGATAAAACTTTGTCAAGTAAAACGCTAATATGCGGACTTTGCAACACTGCCTCTTTAATGAAATTAGTGTGAAAATTTATCGAAATTTTACTTAAAAAGCTATCATTACATAAAATTTTACACAAATTTTAAGATAGCTTAAATATAATCACCCAAACATAGGAGAAAAAATGGACTTATTGCACTCAACAAATGAGATAAAAAAGATATCTCTTTCGATGTTTAGAAAGAATTTTTTTGGTGTTTTTCATGGTTCTATCTCAGCAAGAGTAGAAAAAAATCAATTTATCATCAACAAGCAAAGTGCCATTTTTGACGACTTGCAAGATAGTGATCTAACACTTCTTTCATCAAAAAAAGACTACCGCTGGAATGATGCAAGCTTAGATGCTGATATACACTTAAATATCTACAAAAACATAAATGAAGCAAAATTTGTCTGCTACGCCATGCCTCCATACGTGACAGCTTATGCAATGAAACATGAAAAGATCGCACCAAAAGACTATTTTGGATGCATGAGATTTAATGAAATTTTAGTCTATGATCCAAAGCAGTTTGACGACTGGTATGAGCGTGCTGAGACAGAAATTTATAGAGCGATGATAGAGAAAAATACTAACGTCGTCGTGATCAAAGGATACGGCGTTTACGCGTATAGCAGGAGCCCTCAGCTACTTGCAAAAGATATAGCCTTGTTAGAAAATAGCTGCAAACTGCTTCATTTTACTGGTGATTACAGCGATTTTAGCATTTAAATTTTTGCTAACAAAGATAAAAAATGTTAGTAAAAATTTAGCAAGAAACGTTTTTATAAAGCCCCATTTTAAGCTTATTTAAGCCAAATTTCTATAAAATATCGCACAAGCTTTGTTAGTATTTTAAAGGAAGAACTTAATGTTATCTTGGATGCAAAAACATAAAAAATACCTAGTCGTGACAATTTGGGTAAGCACGATAGCTTTTGTCGGTGCTGGTTTTGTCGGCTGGGGCGCATACGATCTAAACAGCAACAGAGCTACTTCAGTAGCCAAAGTAGGACATAGAAATATAAGCGTTCAAGAGTTGCAACAAAAATATGATAGGTTATATCAGTACTACAACAATGTATTTGAAGGCAAATTAACTCAAGAGAAAGCTGAAGAGTTAGGTTTAGAAAATGCTGCACTTCAAGCTGCTATCCAAGAAAATTTACTATTAAATTTTGCAGACGATATCGGTCTAAGCGTTAATAAAGACGATGTTTTAAAATATATAATCGTCGATCCAACATTTCAAAAAGACGGCGTTTTTGACAAAAATTTATACTACGATGTGCTAAGAAGAGCTAGGATAAACCCAACTGATTTTGAAGACAATCTAAAACTAACTATCTTACTAGATAAACTTAGAACTATTTTAAATTTACCTGCTAGCAAAGAAGATATCGCCATGATGGAAGCTAGCTTTTTCATGCAAGATAAATTAGCTGTGCAAGTAGTAAATGCTGATCAAAACGAGATCAAAGTAGACGAGAAAGAGCTAAAAGATCTTTGGGAGATAAATAAAAATAACTATATGACAAAGACACTTTATGGCATAGATACATACTTTGTCGAGTCAGCAAAAAGTGACGCAAACGAAAGTGTTTTAAAATCTTACTATAACGAGAACCAAGATAAATATAAGGGTTCTGATGACAAGATAAAACCTTTTAGCGAGGTAAAAGCTGAAGTTAATAAAGACTACAACATAGAGCAAAGTAAAACTAACGCTTTAGAAAAGTATGTCGCTGTTAAAAAAGCTGAGCTTGCAACTAATGGTTTTATAAGTGTAAATGAAGACAACGCTACTTTTCCACTTGATGAGATAAAGGGCGCAAAAGTTGGCGAAGTGATAAAACCATTTATCTATAAAGATGGCTATTTGATAGCTAGAATAAAAAGTATAACTCCTCCACAACCTATGAGTTTTGAACAAGCAAGAGCTAATGTGCTTGAAATTTATAAAAGTAAAAAAGAAAAAGAAATTTTAACAGCAAAAGCAAAAGAGACTCTACAAAACTTTAAAGGAACAGATATTGGCTTTGTTAGCAGAGAGGTAAATAGCTCTATTGCGGGCTTAAACGAGAGTGATACAAGAGCTTTTGTTTCTCAACTTTTTGACACTAACAACACAAAAGGTTATGTTATATTAGATGACAAAGCCGTAGTGTACGATATTTTGGAACAAAGATTGCTTACTAACAATATAAATAACAACTATAAGCAAATAACACAACAAAATGTTGCAATGCTTAAAAACAACGAGTTGATAAAAGATTTAACAAACAAACTTCTAAAATATTATGAAGTTAAAGAATATGTCAAAAGGTAAAAATTTTGAGTACTAGAATTTTAGGCATAGATGTCGGATCATTTCAAATTTGCGCTGTTATAGCAGAGCAAAATGATGATGGCATAAAAATAATAGGAATAGGCACAGAAAAAGCACAAGGTATAAAAAAAGGTGCTATAAACAACATTGAATTAGCTGCAAAATCTATCAAAAATGCACTCATAGAAGCGCAAAAAGTTGCGGGCACACACTACGAAAGAGTAGTAGTTTCGATATCTGGCAAATATACTAAAAGCGTAAATAGTAGTGGCGTAGTAAATATACCAAATCATGAAATAGGCATAAAAGAGATTGAGCGTGCTATGCAGATGGCAGATCACAATGCCGAGACTTCCCCAGAATATGAAAAACTTCATGTCTTACCTTACAACTTTAAGGTGGATGGACAAGAATTTATAGAAGATCCTATTGGTATGAATGGCACTAGACTTGAAGTGCAAACACATATCATAAGTATCCAAAAATCACAACTAAGCAACCTAAGAAAGGCTGTAAATTTAGCAGGCGTACAAGTCGATAACGTCGTTCTTTCTGGTTACGCATCAGCCATAGCAACACTAACAAAAGATGAAAAAGAACTTGGTGTTGCACTTATAGATATGGGCGGCGAGACATGTAATATGGTAGTGCACGCTGGAAATTCACTAAGATACAACTCATATCTTCACGTTGGCTCTGCAAATATAACTATAGACCTTTCAATGGCACTTCATACCCCTTTGCCAAAAGCTGAAGAGATAAAACTAGAATATGGCAAACTGGTAAATAAATCAGTTGATCTTATCGAGCTTCCTAGACTTGGTGATGAGCAAAAAACCCACGAAGTTTCACTTGATGTTATATCAAATGTCATCTCAGCTAGAGCAGAAGAGACTGTGATGGTGCTTGCAAATATGCTTGAAGATAGTGGATACAAAGATCTTGTTGGTGCTGGCATAGTACTAACTGGCGGCATGACAAAGCTTGATGGGTTAAAAGACCTAGCTTCTGCGATATTTGACAACATGCCAGTTAGGATCGCTAGACCGAAAGAGATGGATGGCTTGTATGAAATTTTAAGAGATCCAGCAAATTCTTGTGCCATAGGACTTTGTATGTATGGCGCTGGTGAATTTACACCTTATGAGATAGACTCAGAAAAAAAGATGAGATATAAGGGTGAATTAAGATCAAAGCCAAAAGCAAATTTCAATATTTTTGAAGAAGAGAAAAAAGAGAAATTTGAAGTAAAAAAACAGGATAAAGATGATTTTGAAGAGGGCATTGAGCTTGTAAATATGGATATAAATTTAGAGCAAACAAACAACAAAAACGAGCTTGCAAATATCGCTGATATAAGCAAGCAAGAAAAAAAACCAAGTGCTTTAAAGAAATTTTGGCACAGCATGACACAACTATTTTGAGGAGAATTTTTACAATGAGCAACAGTTTCACAATCGAAGAGAACAAGAGCCTATATAGCGCAAAGATAAAGGTAGTAGGCGTAGGTGGTGGTGGTGGTAATATGATAAACCACATCATAAGAGAAAATCCAAATTTAGACATCGATCTAATGATAGCAAATACGGATGCTAAGGCACTTGACAATTCTCCTGCGCACACAAAGATACAGCTTGGTGAGAAAAAGACAAAAGGTCTTGGCGCTGGCATGAGACCAGAAGTTGGCAAAGAAGCTGCGCAAGAGAGCTACGAAGAGATAAAAAGCGCTCTTGAGACTTCTGATGTTGTGTTTATCGCTTCAGGCCTTGGTGGTGGTACAGGCACTGGCGCTGCCCCAGTTGTTGCACAAGCTGCAAAAGAGATAGGTGCGCTAACAGTTGCTGTTGTGACTATGCCTTTTTCATTTGAGGGCAAAAAGCGCAGCAAGCTAGCTGACATCGGTCTAAGCGAGCTTAGAAAAGAAAGCGACTCTATCGTTATCATACCAAACGATAGACTTTTAACTTTGATAGATAAAAAATCAGGCATCAAAGAGAGCTTTAAAATGGTTGATGAAGTGCTTGCAAGAGCGGTAAATGGTATGTGCTCTATCGTGCTTGACTCTGGCGTTAGCGATATCAACCTCGACTTTGCTGATGTAAAAACAGTTATGAGTCACAGAGGTCATGCTTTGATGGGCGTTGGTGAAGCTTATGGCGAGGGTGCAGCTCAAGAAGCTATCAAAAATGCTATCCAATCACCACTACTTGATAACATGAATATAAACGGAGCGCTTGGCGTTTTAGTTCATTTTAAAATGCATCCAAACTGCTCACTTGACGATCTTCATAGCGCGATGTCAATGATCGAAGAGGCATCTGATGATGATGCTGATGTGATCTTTGGTACAACAACTGATGAAAACATAGAAGACAATAAAGTTGAAGTTACTATCATCGCAACTGGATTTAAAGGTGCAGAAAAAGAAAGCGAAGAAAAAAAAATAGCCCAAGAGCCTGAAAACGATCTTCTAAATAAAAATATCGTTTTAAAAAGAAGAGTAAGCGGTGGATATAACAGTGATGAGTATATCTCTCAGCTAGATATCCCATCATATCTTCGCCACCAAATGGACTAAGTCCTAACTAAAAATTCTCCTGTTAAATTGCAAGTTTATCTTGCAATTTACCTTTTTATATATTCAAATTTTAACCATTACCTAGCAAACGCCTAAAATTATATTCTATAACTCGCATTATTTTTAGCTTTTACTTGTATAAATTTATTTGTAAATTTATTAAAGAGTTTAAGCACTCCCAAGCAAATTTAACTACGCTTTTTATAATATTTTTAAAATTTAAAGTAGAAGCTTAAGCAGAAAAGCTAGAAATTTGCCAGCTAAACTAAATTTCTAGCCAAATTTATTATTGCACTCCAAGTTGTGCTTTTACAAAATCACTTGCCATTTGGATATTCCACTCTGGCTCCCAAACTAGGTCTATCTCACACTCTTTTACACCCTCTACACCAAGCACAGCTGTTTCAACCCAACCAAGTATCATCTCATGAAGCGGACAAGACTTGGTTGAAAGCGTCATCGTCACCTTTGCTTTGCCGTTTTCATCGCAGCTTACGTCGTATATCAGTCCAAGCGAAACGATATCAAAGCCAACCTCGGGATCGACGATATTTGACAGAGCATCATAAATTTTTTCTTTCATTTTTTATCCTTTAAAACCAGTAAATTTAAAAACATTTATCATATTTATAGCAAGCAAAATGATGCTTAAAGCCATAAAAATCATACTTGCATAGACCAAATTTCTCATCTCAAAGCTAACCGCCAAAGGGTAGCACACAAGAGAAATGACATTAAAAACTATGGCGTAATAAGCCACCTTTTTTAGTATCATCGCATCAAGCAGCGGCACTTTTGCCTTGCCAACAAAGGGTGCCACGTAGTGATACCAGATAAGAAATGGCGCGATCTTATATAGATGAGCCACGATAAAGGCAAACAAAAAACCATATATCATAAAAAATGCAGCCAAATTTAACTTTTCAAAAATCATAAAAATAGCAGCGCAAAGCAAGGCAAATAGCGAAAGAGCGATATTTACATTCCAGTAATCATACGCCTTTCTCACGCGCTTTTTTAAGATATAAAACGCCTGAGCTATAAAAAGTAAAGCCGCCACAACCACTGCAAAAATAGCTAAATTTTCATCGATTGCCAGCAAAACGCCAGCCAAAATATAAGAGGCAAGAGAGGCTTTGCTAAGTGTAAATTTAAGATCATGTGCCAGCGCAAACATCGGTAAAAGCACGCTAGCAGCCCCAAGTATCACGAAAAACACAAAGCCAAGCACAAAATATACGTGAAATTTTAGCGTCATAGTAAAATCAAGCATAAGTGTGCCACCAAGTATCATCACTAGGCAAAATCCAAGCGTTATGCCAACTAGCAAAAATATCGCCGAGGTAAAGAGCGCAAAGGCAGCGAAACTTCTTTTTTCATTACCCATAAAGCTTAGTGCATAGGTCGAGCCAAAAAAGAGAAGTGCGCCAAAGAGAAAAACTCCGCTGATTTGCAAAATCCTAGCCTCGCCAAATATCATCGCATAGCTCATAGCAAGCAGCGACAGACAAAAGATGGCTAAATTTAAAATAGCCCCTTTTACCGTGAAAAATGGTTTTTCTAAGATGACTGAGGTTAGCTGATAGAGCGCTCCGATGATGATGCTCATCACAAAGCCCACGAAAAATATATGCAAAAAGCCAGCCGTATTTAGCGAGCTAATCGCCTCAAAATCAGCATAAAAAAAGGCCGGTACGCTTAGCGCTAAGAAAAAAATGCCAACGATAAAGTAGCCGCCAACTAGCTTAAATGGCGGCGCATAAGTGTTTAAAAGCATCTTAGTGGCAAAGGCTAGTGTCTATGTTTTCGATACTTGCACCCTCTTTTAGGCTAAAAGTCATCTTCACAGCCCCGCCTTCAAGGTCCTCGCGCTCCACGTCAAAGCTCTTTTCTATCTTTGGGATGAGCCCAGCTGGAAATTTGTGATTTACCATCACGATCTTTGTGTTTTTATCAGCAAATTTTATAGCCAAAAGCGCGTTTATCATAGGCTCAGGCGGCACGCAAGGACGTGAGTCAAAGCCCACAAAGCTTACACCATTTTCACTAAATTTATAAAACGGCACCGTCGCACCATCGACGCTAAACTGCTCTGCGTTTTTGAAAAATTCACTCATTTTTTCTCCTTTTGATTTTGGAGAATTATACTCTGATTAAACTTTTCAAACCATTGATTTGCTTCAACAAAAGCTACTTGACGTAGGGGATAAACTCCTCGTATCCAAGCCTAGCCATATCCTCAAGCGGTATAAATTTAAGGCTTGCGCCGTTTATACAATATCTTAGTCCGCCCTTGTCACTTGGCCCATCGTCAAATACATGCCCAAGGTGCGCGTCGCTGTTTTGAGACCTCACCTCAACCCTTTTCATCATAAATGAGTTGTCCTCGTTATACGCAAGCGCCGTTGTTGTGATAGGCTTTGTAAAGCTTGGCCAGCCACACCCTGCGTCAAATTTATCAGCGCTTGAAAAAAGTGGCTTGCCACTGGTGATATCGACATAGATGCCCTTTTTGTCAAATTTATCATACTCGCTACTAAATGGCCTCTCAGTTGCCGCCTCCTGCGTTACGGCATACTGCTCGCTACTTAAATTTTTCTTTAGCTCCTCTTTGCTAAGCGGCTTAAATTTAGCCTCATCATAAAGCGGCTTATTTGCCAAATTTAGATCGATGTGGCAGTATCCAAAAGGGTTTTTATCAAGATAGTCTTGGTGATACTCCTCGGCAATGACAAAATTTTTAAGAGGTGCGACCTCAACTGCGATCTTATCTTTAAATTTCTTTTGCTCGATCTTCATAAAGCTCTCAATGACTGGCAGATCGTCCTTGCTAACATAGTAAATCCCGCTTCTATACTGCCTGCCGACGTCATTGCCTTGTTTGTTTAGCGAGGTCGGGTCGATCACCCTAAAAAAATGAGCCAAAATTTCAGCCAAAGCGACCCTGTTTTCGTCAAATTTCACATAAAGTGTCTCGGCGTGGTCGCTCTCATGAAGCCCCTGGTAGCTCGTGCTCTCGCTCTTACCATTTGCATAGCCTACTTTTGTATCCACCACGCCAAATATCTTTTTAAAATATCCCTGCATGCCCCAAAAGCAGCCACCTGCTAAATAAATTTCTTTCAAATTTTGCCCTGCCATCGTCCGCTCCTTTAAAAACTCATCTTTTGCCATCAAATTTACACCCAAAAATACAATAAAAACCAAGAGAAAATTTAATATCTTTTTCATGTGAGCTCCTTTTTTGAAGGATTATATAAAATTTAAAGTTATAAAGTGTGAAGTAAGGGGCAAAGCGCCCCTAAATTTTAGTGTAAAAAGTGTCTAACGCCAGTGAAATATAACGACATGCCGTGCTCATCGGCAGCCTCTATCACCTCATCATCTCTGATGCTACCCCCTGGCTCGATGACGCATTTTACGCCCACTTTGCTAGCGATGTCGATGCTGTCTCTAAATGGGAAGAACGCCTCACTTGCAAGCACGCAGCCACTTAGATCGATCTTTAGCTCTTTTGCCTTTGCCACGGCCGCACGAGCAGCATCCACACGGCTAGTCATACCCATGCCAATAGCCACCATCGCGCCATCTTTTACATAAACTACGCAGTTGCTCTTCGTTAGTGCAGCCACTTTCCACGCGATCTGAGCATCTTTTAGCTCGCTACCAGTTGCAAATTTCTTGCTCATTTGCTTCATATTTTCAAGCTCTTCGTCTTTTACGAAGTCTCTTTCTTGAAATACAAATCCACCATCGATGTGCTTAAAGTCAAATTTATCATTTGCGCGGACTAAAAATTTATTATCTTGTGTGAAAATTTTGATGCGTTTTTTACTCTCAAATACCTTAAGCGCGGCATCATCGACATTTGCAGCGATGATTACTTCAACGTAAATTTCATTTATCTTTTTAGCTAGCTCCTCATCAAGTGTGCCATTTATCGCGACCACGCCGCCGTATGCTGAGATCGGATCGCACTTAAGCGCTGCCACGTAGCTCTCAAGTAGCGTATCTTTTACCGCAAAGCCGCAAGGATTAGCGTGCTTGATGATAGCCACTGCTGGCGCATCCTCAAAGCTAGTTGCAAGCATCAATGCGCCATTTATATCGGTCATATTATTGAAACTTGCCTCGCCTTTTAGGGCTCTAAAGTTGTTCGTAAAGAAATAATCAAACTCATAAAGCGCGCCTTTTTGGTGTGGGTTTTCGCCGTATCTGGTGTCAAAAACCTTGCTTCCCACGATAAATCTAGCATCGCCAAAACCGCCATTAAATCTATCGTTCATATAGTTTGCGATCATGCTGTCATATGCCGCTGTATGCTCGAATGCCTTTATCATCAGCGATCTTCTAAACTCAAAATCATCGCTTTTTTCTTTTAGGCGCTTTAAAATTTCATCGTAGTCAAGCACGCTTGTGACTATGAGCACGTCTTTAAAATTTTTAGCCGCACTCCTTACCATAGCTGGGCCACCGATGTCGATATTTTCGATGATCTCGGCAAAGTCATCAGTCCTTATGGTAGTCTCTTTAAATGGATATAAATTTACGCAAACCAGGTCAATCCCCTCAATGCCATGCTCTTTTGCCTGAGCCACATGCGTAGCGTCGTCACGTTTATGCAAGATGCCGCCATGTATCTTTGGATGAAGGGTCTTTACCCTGCCCTCAAACATCTCAGGCGACGCCGTAAATTCGCTAACCTCAGTGGCTTTGACGCCCTCAGCCTTTAAAAGTTTGTAGGTGCCACCAGTTGAAAGTATCTGCCAGCCAAGCTCTTCTAGCCCCTTTGCAAACTCTACAATGCCCTCTTTATCGCTAACGCTAAGCAACGCTCTCATTTTTTTCTCCTTTATTAAATTTTTTATCTTTTTGTTAAACACATACCTTTTACAAGCAGAAGCTGCCCCATTTTTATATCCTTTGCGATATTCTTTATCGATAAAGCTTCTAGCGTCAACATAACATTTGCAGCTGCATCTATATAATAGTCTTTTCTATCTATAAAGTTTTCACGCTTTTGACCAACAATATCAACGCTAAAGGCATAGCTTGAAATTTGATTGCCATCAAAGTAACTCGCATCTAATACGCTTAAATTTACAGGCTCCTCTTTCTCAAGCGCCTCGCATATCGGCTTTTTCGAGCTAAATTTCATTACCTTTATACCGCGATCATACGAAAAGATATACTCACTAATTTCATTTAATTTTTTTGCTTGAACTGACATAATGTCACTCTTGTTGCCATCTTTATCGACAAATATTATGCTCACATTGCTATCTTTAACATCGTAGTTGCTGATGACTAGCCTTTGATCTCTATAAAGCTCGCTTTGTGTAAGCTTAAATTTTATCTCTTTTCCATCGACATTTACCACTTTAAAATCATTACAAAAGCCAGCCACCGCTAGCAACAAAATAATAAATTTCTTCATCTAAACTCCAAATTTCTCTTTTAATCGCCCATAAGCCTCATTTATCTCCTGAAGCTTCTTAGTTGAGCGCTCTATCACCTCTTTGCTTTCGCCTCTGCCCATCAAAATGTCAGGATGATACTGCCTCACAAGCTCTTTGTAGCGAGCCTTTATCTCATCAAGGCTTGCATTTTTACTAAGTCCTAAAACCTCAAATGCATCGTTTTCTTGGCTTATCTCATCATGGTCTGCACCAAACCTCGAGCCATAGAAGCTATCAAATTTATAGATTATCTCATCAAGCGTCTCTTTGTCGATGCCAAATCCATAAGCGATATTTCTTATGACGTCTTGCTCGCTTTTGTTAAATTCTCCGTCTATATAGGCTAAATTTAGAAAAAAAGTGAGCCTAGCCACGCAGGTATCGTAGTTTAGATTAAACGCGCGCTTGTAGTTTCTGGCGGTTTCATAGGCGTTATCTACATTTTCTTTTTGGCTGTTATAGACCTCTTTTAGATACTCGCGCACGCCGCTAACACCGCTAACTTTTTGGCTTAGATCATCTAGCACTTGAGTGATCAGCCTAGCCTCTAGCTCGCTAACTCTGCCGTCACTTTTAGCGACTTTTGCAAGCAGTGAGACTAGAAATTTAGCCTCATCTACATTTGCTTGTTTCTTGCGGTTACTACCTATTTGGACATTCATAAATAAAAATATCGCACCGCCTAATATCAGTAAAAACAGAACTCCGGACATATTACCACAAGTGATAGATTGTATTTTTTATCTTGCCATTTACCAGCTCATTTTTGCGCCATGAGCTCTCGTCGTTCATCACGTTCCAGCGGCGCTCCTCAGGGCGATAAAACCAGTCTTTATCGATCTGATAGTAAATTTGCTTGCCATTTGTCTCGATGATGTTTGCGATGTTGTTATCATGATAGCTGTTCTCATCGTAGTCCGTAAAGGCTCGCTGTCCCATCTCCGAGTAAAGTAGCGTTAGCTCTTGAAGCATCTCGTTTAGATCATCATCCATCTTTTTGACATGCAGACCGATCTCCTGCGCCTCACGAAAGAGTATCGGATACTCGTGCGCTGGGTAGTCTGCGTTTAGCCTCTCAGAAATTTCAACGATCTTTTTATCATCATCTATGTGATATCTAAGTAGCTCAGAGCAAATTTTAAGCGAAAGCGAGCTAGCACGATCAACCGCACCAAAAACTAGCGGATGGATATACTCATATAGCGAGTTATAGGGGTTTGTGTCGTTTGGTCTATCTTTGTCCTGCTCTTTCCAGAGCTTGACTACACGGCTAAGCTCGTCCATAGAGACGCTAACAAGCTCGTTGCCCTTGTTTGTAGGGCTTAGCTCGTGCTTGAGCGATGTATCAACTGGTGTTAGATAGGCAAGCGGACCCATGACGATCTCGTTTGCGCCAAGTGCCATCATCGTAGCAGCTGAAGCGCAGTTTGATGGGATCAGCGCTATTAAATTTTTGCAGTAGTTTCTAAGGGTGCTAATGATCCTAAGTGCAGCTATACCGCTTCCGCCATCACTTTTTATGAAAAGATAGGCAGTATCTATCTTTTTACCCTTTAAAATTTCATACATTGCGCTTGCATCGTTACCGCAGACATTACCAGCGTTTGAGTTGTAGTAGGTTATCAAAGGGGCATTTAGCCTTTTTTCGATCGAACTTATCAAATTTTGAGTATCGCTAAAGAGCACTGGCGGTTTTGCCACGCCCTTTTTCTCGTTTTGCTCTACTTCCTTTTCTCCGCTTACTTTTTCCTTTTTAGAAAACATCTCTTAGTCCTCCTTTTTTACGATTTTTGCAAACTCATTTAGATAAATTTCTCTTACGTCCTCTAAGCTCTCATCTATATCATTTAGCTTAAATCTCCTGCCTCCACTAACGCCGATCTTCTCAAATTTCACTCCAAATTTAGCCGCAAGCGCTTCAAATTTAGCCTCGTCTTTCACACCCACAACCGCTCTTGAAAAGCTCTCATCAAAGATAAAATTTGGCTCTTTAAATTTAACTTCACATTTTACGCCGATGTTTGAGACGCTAGCCATTTTTGCCAGCGTGATAGCAAGACCGCCTACGCCTACGCTATTTGCAAACTCTAAAATTTGCTCTTTATTTGCCTCTATCACTAGGTCCCAAAGGGCTCTCTCAGCTTTATAATCAACCTCTTTTAGCTTACCGCCAACCACGTTAAATAGCGCCTTTGCGTAAAGCGAAGCTGCAAATTCTCCACTTGTCTCGCCAAGCAAGTAAATCGCCCTACCCTCGCTTAAAAATGTGCTTTTTAGATTTAAATTTGCATCTTCATTTACACCAACCGTGACGATGGCCGGCGTTGGATAGACACTAACGCCATCAGTATCGTTATAAAGGCTCACGTTGCCGCTCACAACTGGCGTATTTAGCTCACGGCAAGCCTCTTTTATGCCTTCACATCCCTCTTTAAACTGCCACATAACCTCTGGATTTTGCGGGTTGCCATAGTTTAAGCAGTCAGTGATCGCAAGTGGCACAGCGCCGCTCATCGCGACCTTTCTACCAGCTGCAGCGACAGCTCTTGCAGCACCGATTTTTGGATTAACGAAATTTGCTCTAGGATCGCACTGAGCAGCCATAGAAACGGCCTTTTTAGTGCCTTTTACTCTGATACTTGCAGCACCTAAGCATCCTGGCTGTTTTATCGTATTTGTCTGGATATTTGCGTCGTATTGATCGTAGATGAAGCTTTTATTTATCACCTCTGGCTCTTTTAAAAGCTTGAAAAATGCGCTTTTGTTACCAACATTATTTGGAATTTTTAAATTTGCTATCTCATCAAGGTATTTTGGACGTGCGACTGGACGATCAAGCACCGGCGCTGCCTCGCTAAGTGGGCCGATAGGGATTTCGCCTGCAAGTTCGTCATGCCAGTAAAGCTGCATCACGCCGCTACTTGTGACCTCGCCGATGATCTCAGCATCAAGGTCCCACTTTCTAAAAATTTCAAGCACCTTTTGCTCATAGCCCTTTTTTGCGCATATTAGCATACGCTCTTGAGACTCGCTTAGCATTAGCTCATAAGGCGTCATGCCAACTTCGCGCATCGGTACGCGCTCTAAATACATCTTCATGCCGCTACCGCTTCTGCCAGCCATCTCAAAGCTAGAGCTTGTTAGCCCTGCTGCGCCCATATCTTGGATGCCGATGATGTAGTCTTTTTTAAAGAGCTCTAAGCATGCCTCCATGAGCAGTTTCTCGGCAAATGGATCGCCCACTTGCACCGTTGGGCGAAGTGATTTATTTTCGTCGTTAAAGCTATCGCTCGCCATCACAGCGCCACCAAGTCCGTCTCTACCGGTCTTTGAGCCCACATAAATGACTGGGTTGCCCACGCCTTCAGCCTTGCCGTAGAAAATTTCATCACTTTTGCAAAGTCCAAGCGCGAAGGCGTTGATTAGGATGTTGCCATTAAAGCTAGGATCAAAGGTAGTCTCGCCACCGATCGTTGGGATACCCATGCAGTTGCCGTAGTGTCCGATGCCTGCGACACTTCCTTTTAGCAGATATCTATGCTTTTTGGCTAGCTCGCCCTCGCCTCTTATCTCTCCAAAACGAAGTGAGTTCATATTCGCAACGACTCTTGCGCCCATCGTAAAGACGTCTCTTAAAATTCCACCAACGCCAGTTGCAGCGCCCTGAAACGGCTCGATAAAGCTTGGGTGGTTGTGACTCTCCATCTTAAACACAGCCGCAACCCCGTCGCCAACGTCGATGACGCCAGCATTTTCACCAGGTCCTTGGATGACCCAAGGTGCCTTTGTCGGAAAGCCGTTTAGGTATTTTTTGCTTGATTTGTAGCTGCAGTGCTCGCTCCACATCGCCGAAAATATGCCAAGCTCTAGCAAATTTGGCTCACGGCCTAGGATTTTTAAGATCTCTTCATACTCTTCATCGCTGATTTTATGTGCTTGTATGGTAGCTTTATCCATTAATGTAACCTTTTAAGAATTTTAAGCTATTTTACAACCTTGCTTATAAAAAGTTACTAAAAAGCCTTTTGAAATTTACTAAAACAAAGCACATTTGAGAGAATTTCACCTTGTCTCACGAGGTCACTTTCGATAAATGTTTTGTAAAAATTTTGCGTTAGCGTCTCAGCCTTAATCTTCTCTTCATCTTCGCTTGAAAGGTTGAAATAATACCTCGTCTCTCTTAGAAAAAAGCCTTGATCATTAGATATATCTGAGCTTAAGATCACAGCAAAAAAGCCATTTTTCAAAGGGTGATTTGTCACACTTTTTACTTTTATCGCCTCTTTGCCGCTTACAAAAGCTTCGCAAACTGGCATGCTCTTTGTGCTATAAACCACGCTTTTTATAGCGCCATTTGAAATTTCATAAAATTTGATATTTTTAGCCTTTATTAGCTCATCTATATCGTTAGAATTTGATAGCACAGCGTCCTTGCTGGTGTCTAGGTTTTTAACGATCATCGTTTTATTTGCGTCACCACTTTGCATTAGCTCGCCAAGTGCGCTAAATTTTGCATTTACGCTGGCTGCTTTGATCTCAGCCTTGCCGACAATGTTTGCAAATTTATTAAAGTCATTTAGGCTATTTTGAAACTTATTAAATTTCATCTCATGCAAAGTTTCGTTATTTTCAAGGTAGAGTAAATTTAACTTTTCGCTTGGCGCTAAAATTTGCTTGCCAGCGCACCCTGCAAATAAGATAACAGCAGCTAAAAATAGAAATTTTATCCTCATTTTCCCCACACAAGATAGATATAAATTTAAATGCCCTCTAGCGCAAATGACTAGAGAGCGGCAGAAATTTGTTTTTACGCTTTGAAAACTTTTTCAAGATGCGCCTCATACTCTTTTAGGTATCTTGGCACGTCTGGCATCTTGATAACATCGCAGCAGATAAAGTGCGGAAGCGACTTTAAGCCCATAAATTCATTTGCCTTTCTAAAATGAAAATAAACTCCATCAACGCCGCGCGCCTCAAAAAACTCGTTTGGATCGCTAAATGCCTCTGCTGGAGCATTCCAAGTAAGACTTAGCATAAATTTCTTGCCATTTAGCAAGCCGCCTTTACCGTAGTTTTTAGTTGGATCAACCCTATGCCTGCCATCACTCGTATAAAGCTTGCCATGACCTGCGGTAAAGACCTCGTCGATATATTTTTTCACTATCCAAGGCTCGCCCATCCACCAAGCTGGCATCTGCCAAACTACCGCGTCCATCCAGAGAAATTTCTCAACTTCAGCCTCGATATCATAGCCTTGATCTATCACGGTTTGCTTTACCTCGTGACCCATTTTTGCTAGTTTTTCGTACGCAAGATCGTGAAGTGTTTGATTGAGCCTGCCGTCTGAATGGCCAAATTTTTTGCCACCATTTATAAGTAAAATTTTCATATTCTCTCCTTTAAAAAGCGCGGATTATAACCAAAAAAGTATCATTTTCCTAAACAAAAATGGCTAAACATCTCATCTAAAATTTCACTTCTCTCAAATGGCTTTGTGATGCTTGCAAGTGCCTTTATCGCGGTATTTAGCTCGTAAGCAAAAATTTCTAGCTCCTCTTCATTTAGCCTAAAAAACGCTCTTTTTAAAGCCTCGCTCGCCTCTTTACAGCTTAAAATTTGGCGGTTTGAGCTTAGCATGATCTCGTCAGTATCTTGTGTTTTGAGGTAGCTTTCAAGCTCTTTTAAAACTACGCTCGTATCATTTTTTGCAGAAATTTTGATAGCGCCATCCAAATTTATGTCAAATTTAAACGCAAGATCGCTTTTGTTTAGGATAAAAAAGGCTTTTTTGTTTGAGTTAGAAACGAGCTTTATTATCTCTTTATCTTGCTCGTCGCCTAAAGATGAGCCGTCAAAGACAGCTAGGATGATGTCGGCCTCGTTTATGGCAGAGATTGAGTAGTTTATGCCGATTTGCTCGATCTTTCCGGCATCTTTTCTAATGCCTGCAGTGTCTATTATGCGAACTAGATGCGAGCCGATCTTAAAATTTTCTTCTATCCTGTCTCTAGTTGTGCCCGCTTCGTCGCTAACGATCGCTCTTTCGTATGCCAAAAACGAGTTTAAAATAGAGCTTTTGCCGACATTTGGTTTGCCAACGATAGCGATCTTGAAACCATCTATTAGCCCTCTTCTTTGCTCGCTAAGAGTAGCTATGCGCTCTAGCTTTTCGCTATTTTTTAAAAGCATCTGCTTAGTCTGCTCTAGCAAATTTGCAGGCAGATCATCATCAGCATAGTCGATCATCGTCTCAACAAAGGCAAGAGTTTTGACCACTTCGCCCCTGATCTCGCCTACAAATTTACTAAGATCACCTTGCATTTGGCGCGTTAAAATTTTAGCAGCGATCTCGCTTTTTGAAGTGATGAGCCCTTGCATCGCCTCAGCCTTTGCTAGATCCATCTTGCCATTTAAAAAAGCCCGCTTGCTAAACTCACCAGGCATAGCAAGCCTAGCACCAGCTCTTATTAGCTCATTTAAAATTCTCTCGCTCACCATCACGCCGCCATGAGTTTGAAACTCGACGATATCCTCGCCAGTAAAGCTTGCAGGAGCCTTAAAATATATAATGATGCCCTCGTCTAAAATTTCATCATCAAGGGAGTAAATTTTGGCTAGTTTTGCGTATCTTGGCTCTAAATTTGAAAGTTTAAGAAGTTTTAAAGAGGTGGCCAGGGCGTCCTTGCCGCTAAGCTTTACGATAGAAACTGAGCCGATGCCATACGCTGTGGCAAGGGCTGCGATAGTTTCACTCATTTTTTAAAAAAGTCATTTACGACGACAAATTTGCCGTCATTGCCGCTTTTTATGCCGACATATTTATCTGGGAATTTCTCGCGAAGTTTCTCAAGCGCGATCTTGACCAAAACTCCGTCAAGTGGCTTTGTTTGGGCTCTACCGCTATTTTGCACGCGCTCGATCACACCATTTAGATATTGATCCATCATCGCTTCTTGATTTTGCAAAAATTGCGCGATCTCAAGGCGGATAGCGAGGTTATATTTTGAATTTAGCCAGTTATAGAGCATATAAGAGATCGCTTTATATCTATAACCCTCTTTGCCGATAAGCAGTGCCGCATCAGCGCCGTCAAGCTCGATAAGCACAGTCTCATCGTTAAATTTACCAACTTCTACCTTGTCTATCTCAAAGCAGCTTGCCTTAAAAAGACGCGTCATACCCTCTTTTATCTCAGGTAAAATTTTATCAAAGTCGATTACAACTTTCTCTTTTTTCTCTTTTTGTAAAGCTTGAGGCGCACTCTCTTCATCAGTTTGGTTGAAATTTTCGATGATTGAGGTATCTAGGATATTTTTAGGAGTACTTTTACTAGCTTGTGGCTCTTTTGCTTCTTTACTCTCTTTTTGCTCTTTTGGCTCATCAAGCCTTTTTATGACATATCCTGGCTCATCTGCCTCTTTTTCGCCTTTTTCAGCAAAGGCATCTTTTGCAAGAGCTGAGTTTTTCTCGCTTAAATTTGGCTTTTCGTTTTTATGCTCTTTTTGTTCAGATTTAGCCTCATTTTTCTCATCTTTATGCTTTTTAGGATTTCGCTTTTTATCATTATGATCGTGTTTTTTGCTCTGTTTTTTCTCTTCTTTTGCAGGCTCGTTTTCATCACTTTTTTTAGCAAAATTTCTATCATTTTTTGGTTTATGCTGTGGTTTTGGCTGATTTTCTAAATTTGCCTCAATGATCGCTGTTTTTTTAAAAAATCCAAAAATTCCACCACTTGGATGCTGTAAAACCTTTATATCAAGCTCAGTGACTGAACAGTTAAGCTGCTCGGCTGCCTTTTGAAATGCCTCTTGGAGAGTATTTGCTTCTATTTTCATTGAGCCTTTACCTCCGCAGCTTTTTTATGTTTTTCAAAAAGTTTATTTACAAAGACTTGTTGAACGACTGAACAAACGTTATTTACAAACCAGTAGAGCGTAAGACCTGCTGGGAATGTCACAAAGAAAAATGTGAAGATCAAAGGCAAGAATTTCATAACCTTTTCTTGCATAGGATCGGTAAATGTCGTTGGTGTAAGTTTTTGTTGTAAAAACATCGTTAGACCCATTAAGATAGGTAGCACAAAGTATGGATCCATCACTGAAAGATCGTGTATCCAAAGTATCCAAGGAGCACCTTTTAGCTCGATCGCATTTAGTAAAACGCGGTAGATCGCAAAAAATACCGGAATTTGAAGCAAGATCGGCAAGCAGCCACCCATCGGGTTTGCGCCATGTTTTTTGTATAGCTCCATCATATGAACTTGCATCTTTTGCTTATCATCTTTATATTTTGTTTGGATCTCTTTTACCTTTGGAGCAAGCTCTTTTAGCTTATTCATCGATAGCATGCCCTTATATGTAAGTGGGAATAAAACTATCCTTATAACAAGCGTTAGCACAACTATCGCCCAACCCCAGTTGCCGATGTAGTTATGTAAGAAATTTAAGAATGCAAACATCGGCTTTGCTATAAATGTAAACCAACCATACTCGATAACGTCATTTAGTCTCTCATCCATCGAGCTTAAAATTTTATGCTCTTTTGGTCCGATGTAAGCGCTTAGTTTTAGACTATCATTTGCCTTTACAAAGACGATAGGATTGTTATTTGCATCTTTATCTACAACAGCTTCAAAAGGTTTATTAAATGAGTAAAATAGCGTTGTGTAGTATCTATCAGATGCAGCTGCTATAGTTGTGTTTGCATAGTTTTTAACCTCTTTTGCATCGCCATCTTCTATGATATTTAGGCTATCATCTGTATTTCTAAGCATGACACCATGAACTGTGTAGCTATCTATCGCGATATTTGGTCTAAAGCCAGGAGTGATGAAATAATCAACACTTTTACTTAAATTTACTTCAACCTCATAACGACCATTTGGGTAGAATTTGATATTTTTTGTGACTGTAACGCCGTCTAAATTTTGAGTGAGTTTTATAGTTTTAGGCTCGCTACTAGCATCTACCTCGCTAGCGTCACTACTATATGCAACCTTAAAAGCATCAGTATTTAAAGTGCTATCGTTAAATCTAAGCTCTAGCGGCAGTGGGTTTTGTGAAACAAGCTCGATTTTGTTGCCATCTTCTGTTTTATACTTATCTTCGGTGAGATAAAACTTTGCAATCCTACCTAGCTTATCTATCTTTGCTTCATAGCTTTGACCTTTGATGGTAGCGATTATCTCGTTTGAAGCTAAATTTTCATTTGATTTTGGAGTATCGTTAGTAGAGACTGGGGCTTTGCTTTGATCCATTGTTTGAGAGATCGTTGTCTGGTTTTGCTCTAATGGAGCTCTTTTTGGCATAAAAAAGTCATATACTATGAAAAATACGATTGACAAAAGTGCTGCAAGAAGCAACCTTTTTTGCATAGACATCTGTTCCATTTAATTTTTTTCCTTTAATTTATCTAATACTTTTACGACATAAAATTTACTATTTTGGCAAGGGATAAACCAGAAATTTACATTTTTGGTATCACTTTTTTGAAATATAAAACATGAGTTAAATTTTTTGCGGATGATTGGGTAGTTGATACCGCCTTTGAAAAGTTGATTGCATCTTAAAATTCGCATGAATGTTGCAAAAAAAGCAGAGAAAAAGCTGTTTGTTTGAAATTCCCAAATGGCATATTGTGAGCAAGTCGGATAGTAGCGACAGCTTTTTGGCAGAAGTATGGAAATATATTTTTGATAAAAAGCGATAAATTTAATCGCAAATTTTTTCATTTTAGACATCCCATTTTTTTTGTAGACCAGCTCAAATTTTTACAAATTTTGTCAAATGAAATTTCTGTAATTCCATTTTTTGCGACCATAATGTAAGTGCCATCTTTTAGCTCGTTAGAAATAGAAAAAAAAGCAGCTCTTAAAAGTCTCTTTGCTCTATTTCTAACTACTGCTTTTCCCACTTTTTTGCTAGCAACAACTGCTAATTTTTTTTCAATTGTAGGCTTATAAAAAACTACGCAAGCATCGCAGTGCCATTTGCTGGCCTCTTTATAAACCTGAGAAAATTCTCTCGAGTCACTTAGTGACTCAAAACCAGCTAAGCAGCCAATCTTTTTCTACCTTTAGCACGTCTAGCGTTGATAACCTTGCGGCCATTTTTAGTTTTCATTCTTAAACGAAAGCCGTGAGTGCGTTTTTTAGGGGTTTTATGAGGTTGATAAGTCCTTTTCATTTCTATCCTTAAAGTTAATATAAAAAGTGGGATTTTATCAAAGCAATACTTAAATTCCTTTGAATAAATCAGCCCGAAAAAACTATAATTTAAACTTTAAGTAAATCAAGTTATAATCCAAAAATGAAATTTCATAAAAATAAAGATCTCTTAGAAAAATTACTTTTTTTAAAAGCGATCGGTTACAATTTTATAGATGAAAATTTTCTTAATTTAAGTAAATATCAAGATTATAACAGCATAGACGAGCTAAATAGTGAGATAAAAAAGTGCTCTCTTTGCTTTTTGAGAAACAGTTCAAAGTGCGTTTCTACTGGCTTTGGCGATAAAAATAGCAAGATAATGTTTGTATCACTTTGCAAAAAAGATGATTATTTTGAAGGCGCAAGTGGCAAAATTTTGCAAAATGCTATAAAAGAAGGCTTAAAATTAGAAAAAGATAGTGTTTATATAAGCTTGCTTTTGCGCTGTGAAATTTCATATAGTGACGCGAAAAATCCAGCGTTAAAGAGCTCGTTTGAGCTTTGTAGGCCTTATCTTTTAGAAGAGATAAGACTTATTAAGCCCAAAATAATCATCACTTTAGGAGAGCAAGCTTTCATGCATCTTTATCCAAATTTGCTCTCAAAGGGCGGATTTTCAAGTATAAGAGGAAGCATTTTAAAAGATGATGGTAGGTTTATAATGCCAACTTTTTCACCAGAGTGGATCAGCAAAAATCCAAGTTTTGAAGAAAATTTTATAGATGATTTGAAAAAAATCAAGGGAGTGATATGAAAAGATTTTTTCTTTTTTTAGTTATATTTGTAAGCCTTTTTGCAGCGCAAAATGAGGCCTTAAACGAAATGCAAGACGAGATCACTGAGGCGAAATTTGAAAGCAACATCACTAAAAACCAAAGCCTCTCAAGCATACCGCCAGCAAAGATCACTTACATAAATTTAGAGCCAGAATTTTGTGATAGCTCTTGCTTAAATGAGCTTATTAAGAGCGATATGCTAGCTAGCTTTATGGCGAGATTTGAGCCAGCAAAGATAGATGACAAGGCACTTTTAGATCTTTACGCTTCGCTTGGTGGAGAGATGGTTTTAAAGCTTGCACAAAGCGATAAAATAGCAGTCATCATCCCTCAAAAAATCATAAAATCATACGCGAATGTCGTATCAAACGCTATTCTAAGCTATATCTTAAAACAAGATGCAAATGTCGAAGTGAAATTTATAAATAGTAGCGATGAGAGTTTGCCTAGCCTTCAAAACGCGCTTCAAAACGCTAGAAATGAGGGATTTATCTACTTCATAGCAGCCCTTACTCAAAATGGCGCAAACATAGTAAATTCTCTCATCTTGCCAAACGAGCTTATCTACATCCCAAGCGTTCATAGCTCTTTCGTGACAGCTCCAAAGCCAAATTTGATATTTGGCGGAGTTGATTATAAAGCGCAAATTTCAGCCCTGTTAGCTTTTGCCAACGAAAAGATAGTCGCCTTTGACGATGGCAGCGCTCTGGCACAAAAACTAAATGAGTATGTGCGCATGCAAAGTAGCGACTACTACGAAAGTTCGATCACTGGCAAAGATATAAATTTAAACGATACTTTAAGCAAAAAGTCTAAATTTGATAACGCAAGCGTCTTTTTAAACATCCCAATCGTCAAAGCTTCTCTTGTAGCAACGCAGATGAGGGGCTTTGAGATAAAGTCTTACGCGCTTTTAAGCACGCAGATAAATTTCTTGCCAAATATCTTTAGCGCCATCACACAAAGAGATAGGCAAAACCTCTTTGTGGCAAATTCGCTAAATTCGCTTGACGAGAGTTTTTTAGGGCTTGGAGATCTTTTTGGGGTTGATTTTAGATACTCACAGATCGGCTACTCAAGTGCGCTGGGAGTGGAGTACATCTATACAAATTTTATAAACAAAAATGCCAGTAAAATTTTTGCTGAGAGGGTTGAGGGCTTGCAAGTTTTATATGATGTGAAAATTTATGACACAAAAAGCGATCACTTTAATGAGGTAAATTCGCAGGAGCAAAACAGCACAAGCGGGATTTAGCAGTTTTACTTGCTAAAATTTAACCTCATTTATAAAAGTTTTCATGCTCTCATCTATCTTTGCTAGCCTGCCCTCTTTCATAAAAGCTAGCGTGATAGTCGCTTTAAAGAGCACTTTTTCGGCATCTTTTTCATCAAATTTATAAATTTCTTGCCCTAAAACAAGGCTTGCCTTTTTAAGCTCTATGAGCTTTGTTCTTACAAAAACCTCATCGCCAAGCACGGCTGAAGCGAGAAATTTAGCCTCAAGAGCTGAAACGACAAAGTATCCGCCCTCTTTTGTAAAATTTAACCCAGCCTCAAAAAACGCCTCGCTTCTGGCTCGCTCGCAATATTTAATATAATTTGTATGATAGACGATGCCGCCTGCATCGGTATCTTCGTAATAAATTCTTATCTTCACTGCAAAGCTCCTTTAAATTTTCATTTGCTCTTACTAGGCTTGCCTTTAGCGCCTCTAGTTATCGTAAGCGACTGATCATAAAATAAGATAAGCACCACCGAAACGCCCACACCAAGCGCTAGTGAGACCGTCGTAGTCGTGATAGCGTTATCAAAAAATATGATCAAATACTCATTTTTCTTAGCGATACTTGTCTCATTTAAAAATGAAAAGAGTGCCAAAATGCCTTTATACGCAAAAACTCCTGGCACCATCGGCAAAAGCGCTGGAAATGCGATGATCTCAGCTGGCACCTTTAGCCGTTTGGCAAAGAGCATGCCTAAAATTCCGCTCATAAAAGAGACGATGAGCGTTGCGACACTGATGTTAAAAAATCCCATCTGCATGATCCAAAAGCGGCTAGCATGCGCAAATGCAGCGAGCAAAGCACAAAAGATGAGAGTTCTTTTTGGAGGCGAGCTAGCATAGGCAAAGCCAAGTCCAGCCACCGCAGCAAAGCCAGCATCTACAAGCGTTTCACTAAAAAGCTCAAACATTTAATATCTCCGCGCTGCTAAGCGTTAGCGTGATATAGACGCCAACAGCCATGCAAAGTATGAGGATGCCCGTGCTTATGGCTCTGCTGATGCCAACAAGGGTGTTGTCATTTAGGATGTCAAAGACTGAATTTATGAGAAAAACACCAGGCATCATAAAAAGCACAGACGAGCCGATCGCCACGTCGCTTGTGTGCGTAAGTCCGTAAGATACGCCAAGATAGGCGATAAATGAGACGACAAAGGATGTTAGGACGTATTGAATTTTTAAATTTACGCCCATTTTTGCAAGGGTAAATTTAAGAGTGTAGCCAACAAGCGTTGCAAAAAATATGCAAACAACCGAGCCAGCATCACCTCCAAAAAGTCTGCAAAATGCCGCATTTGCAAGGCTTATCAAGATAAGCGAGCTAGCAAATTTATTTGCACTCACACTCATCACACCCTCAAAGCTCTCTTTAGCTTCACCTAAGCTTAAACCCTCATCTAAAATTTGCCAGCTAAGCGATGATAGCTCAGAAATTCTATTAAAACTAACATGCCCTAGAGGGATCTTTCTCACATAAGTTCGGCGCAGGGAGTTGTCAGCCGAGTCCATGACACTAATGGTAAAATACTTCACAAAAATGGTCACGCTAACGTCGTAGCCGTAGTGCTTAGCTATGCGGTCGACGCACTTTTCTACGCGCGCAGTGTATGTGCCAGCGCTCACCATAGCGGTTGTGTATTCGGCTAGGAAATTTGTTAAGATTTGGATATCAGGCTTGGCGTTCATTTTGACTGATCTTAAATTTCACAAAAAACAAAATGAGCTGCAAAACAAGCATCACTTTCATCACATATTCGCTTGCGCTATGCATCTTGGCAAACTCCGCTGTCTGCGTCGAATCAGCACCTAGGCTTTGAGCCTGCACGATAAAAGGCGTAAAGATAAAGACAAAGCTTAGCGCTAGGGCCAAGTTTAAAAACGAGAGCATAAATGTGCTAAATTTTAGTGAAAATGCAAGCTTTTTTCTTAGATCAAAGAGCTCGCTAACTGCCACAAATGCGCTTACAAAGAGCAAAGCGTAGTTAAATTTTAAAAATATCTTTGTCATCATCTGTCCGCTCATAAAATGCGTGAGCACGCCCTCGCCTATGATGCTTTGCGGGAAAAATATGACTGGTGCGACCAAAATTCCAAGCGTTAGCTCAGTGCCGATCACCGCTGCTAATAGTAAAAAATAGATACTTCTCAACCTCTCTCCTTTATAGTTTTAAACTCGCGCAAAAGCCCCTATCAAAGCCCGCTAAGTCCTTGTAAAAAGCACTTTCATAGCCATTAAATTTTAACGCCATCTCCATGCTCGCTCTTTGATCATAGCCCATCTCGCAGGCGATATTTTTTATGCTGCGATTTCTAGCGACAAGGATGATATTTTTTAAAATTTCATCTCCGACCTCGCCGCCAAATAGCGCCTCGTGCGGTTCGTTTATCACAAATTTATCGAGTTTATAGTCTCGCGCGATATATGGCGGGTTTGAGACCAAGATGTCGATATCGCCTGAAATTTCATCGATATATGAGCATTTTACAAACTCGATCTTCTCGCTTACATTAAATTTAAGCGCATTTTTTTTAGCTAGTTTTAGAGCCTTTTCGTTTATATCTGTGGCTAATATTTTAGCGTTTGTTTTTAGGGCAAGCATGACGCTTATTATCCCGCTACCAGTACCGATCTCAGCGATCTTTGGCGCTTTGTAGCCGCTTACTATCTCTAGCACTTTATCGACTAAAATTTCAGTCTCAGGGCGCGGTATCAAAACGCCACTTTCTACCTCAAACTCCAGCCCATAAAAGCCAGCCTTGCCGGTAATGTACTCAAGTGGCTCGTAGTTTTCATAGCGCTTTACAAGATCAAAGTAGCCGACATCGTCAAATTCGCTCTTTTGGTTTAAAAATATCCACTCGACGCTCACATCAAGGTAGCTCATGAGCAAAATTTTAGCCACCCTGCTTGAGTTTTCACAAAGCGGCTTTAGCCTTAAATTTGCCTCTTTAAGCGCCTCTTCAACTCTCATTTTCTAGCTCATTTATCCGCTCAAAAAGGCTTGGGTGCGAGTGATAGACAAATGAGTAAAGCCAGTGCGACTTTGGAAATGCTTTGTTTTCGCTGCCAAGCTTGGTTAGGGCGTTTATCATGTCAGTTTTGTTTGAAATTTCTTTTGAAAATCTATCTGCGCCAAATTCATTTTTGCGGCTAAAGTGCGAGATGATCGGCGAGAAAAGAAAACTAAAAATAGGCGAGAAAAGCACCAAAAAGATGATGATACTAGCGCCATTTTGCCCTAGTCCTATCGCCTCGTATGCGCTTGCACCAACGTTTCCAAAGATGAAAAATAGACAAAATAGCATGACCGCACTTAGCGCTATCATTTTTAGGATATCTTTATGCTTAAAGTGCCCAAGCTCGTGCCCCAAAACCGCCACGATCTCCGCGGTGCTTAGCTTTTTTATCAGCGTGTCAAAAAGCACCACTCGCTTTGTCGCTCCAAGCCCGCCAAAATAGGCATTTAAGCGGTTGTCGCGCTTGCTAGCGTCTATCGTAAAAACGCCACTACTTTTAAAGCCACATTTTGTAAGCAAGCCCTCTATCTTGCCCTTTAGCTCGCCATCTTCAAGCGGCGACATCTTGTTAAAGATAGGCGCGATGAGCGTCGGGTATATTAAATTTATAATTAAAGCGATGCCAAAACTTAGCAAAAACGCCCAAAACCACCAAAACTCTCCAAGAAAATTTATGCATAAAAGCACGAGCCAAACGAAGGCCGAGCCAAAAACTAGCATAAGAGCCAGCGACTTTATAGTATCAACCAAAAATATCTTTGCGCTCATATTTGAAAAGCCTAGTTTTTTGTCTTTTACAAAGCTCTCGTAGATATTTAGCGGCAGATCAAGCAGCGACGAGATCAGCAAAAAGCTCATCACAAAAAGGATATTTTCAAACGTAGTGCCATCTTTTAGGCAAGCGTTTGAGAGCATTTTTAGCCCAAAGCTTATCCACGCAAAAAATATAACGGCGTGATAGATGAGGCTAAAAATTTCAAATTTTAGGTTTGTCACGGCGGCGTCTGCAGCGTTTTTGTATTCACTCGCTTCAAGCACGACTGGCTCTTTTCTGGCTTCAGTTCTTACAAAGCCGATCTGTAAATTCGCCAAAAAAAGCTTAAAAATCACATAAAAAATATAGATAAATAAAAGTGTATAAAACATATTCTCCCTTAAATTTCATAAAGACTAAAGCAGCCATAGTCCGTTCTAACTGCGAGCTTGCCATCTATAAATTTAGCCTCGCAGTTTTTCACAACGTGATCTAGCGTAAATTCCGCCATCGCGTTGCCACTTTTTAGATTGATGGCGTAGCCCCTGCTTTGATCTATCACCACAAGCTTGCCAGCCTCCGCGCAAAACTCGCTCGCTCTTAGATACTCATCCTTTATCCAAGGCTGCTTTGTCACCTTTGCGCTCTTTATATCAAGGCAAAATAGCTTGTTTTCAAGATGTTGCCTAAGCAAAAGCGTGTTTTCGTCTAAAAAGCAAATTTTATCAAGCATGCCAAATTCTGCTCTTAGCTCGCTTAAAATTTCGCCATTTTTTGCGTTTAAAATTTGTAGCTCATTTTCTTTGGTGCAAAGTGCAAGCATGCTAGCATCCGCACTAAGAGCAGCGCAAAGTATCGGTACGTAGCTTTTTGTACTGCATTTATACTCGCCAAGCTTTGAAATTTTACCATTGAAAAAAGTAAAAATTTGTCCAAACATGCCAAAAACCGCCATGTCATTTGAAGCGCAGATAAAGCTCGCTATCTCACTACTTTTCTTAACATTTTGCTCGGCTAAAATTTCACGAAATTTAGCCTCTTTTGGCTCAAAAATGTAAATTTCATGATCAAGGTCTAAAAGTAAATTTTCGCTTGCACACTGGGCATGCCATGCAAGCGGCTTTGGCAAGGCGATCTGCTCTTTTATAGCGCCGCTTTTATCCAGTCTCACCAAAAGATCGCTAGGCTTGCCACCATCTTTTTGACCGCCACTTTTATAAACATAAATTTCATCTCTTAAGCTGGCAAACGAGAGCGCTCCAGTGTATCCACCACCGATATAAACGTGCAGATACGGCTCACCGGCTTTTGCCTCGCTATCTTGCAGGATAAAGCCCTTTTTTAGGCTCTCCCACTCTTTTTTGACGCAGGCTTTTTTAGCCTCCGTCTCGCTTGCAAATTCTTTTTTACTCTGCTTTGTTTTGCCACCTTTTTGGCTCACGCTCACTAAGGCTTTACCCTCTACGCTAAGTCTTAGGCGCTCACCACTATCAAAATTTACAAGCTCACGCATATTTCACTTCAAAAAGTTGTCGTAAAAACTGCTGATAAATAGCACCAAAATGACAAAAGGCACGATAAATTTGATGTAGAAAAACCAAATATTTATAAGCTTTGCGTACCTTTCGCTGCCTTGCAAGATCTCTTTTTTCGCTTCATCTTTTAGCACCCAGCCCACAAATATCGCGCATCCAAGCGAAGTCAGTACAAAAAATATAGTAGCACTTATCGCGTCGTATGCGTCAAAGATATTTTTACCAAAAATGCTCACGTGGCTTAGCAAATTTGTAGCCATAAGTGATGGTAAATTCCCAAGCACAAAGATGACGCTAAGCACTAAAAATATCGCTTTTTTGCGTTTTATCTTAAATTTCTCTTGCAGTGTGGTAATGATCACTTCATATATCGGTAGCGACGTCGTAAGCGCAGCGATCATAAGAAGCGCAAAAAACGCCACCGCGAAAAATCCGCCAAAAGGCATGTGCGAAAAGACGATGGGAAGCGACTTGAAAACTAGGCTCGGCCCGCTATCTGGCGAGACGCCGTAGCTAAAGAGCGACGGAAATATCATAAAGCCAGCAAGCACGGCTATAACGGTGTTTAAGATGCCTGTGATGATAGAAATTTTAACCAAGCCTTCGTCCTTTTTCACAAAGCTTGAGAGCGTTATCATCACGCCAAATCCAAGCGAAAGCGCAAAGAAAACCTGTCCCAAAACCTCGACAAAAAGCTTTAAGTTTATCTTTGAAAAATCAGGCGTTAAGTAAAATTTCACACCACTCATCGCACCATCAAGCGTGATGTTTTTAGCGATCATGACTAGCATCAAGATAAAAAGCAGTGGCATTAGGTATTTCGCTGAGCGCTCGATGCCGCCAACTGCACCTTGCACCAAGATAGCGTAATTAACCAGGACAAAAACAAGGGTCGCAAAGCTGATGGCTAGCGGGTTGCTAACGATATTTTGCTCGTAAAATGCGCTAGTTTGCTCAAAGCTCACGATGTGCGAGAGATCAAGCAGGCCAAATGAAATTTGAGCGATATAGTTTAATACCCAGCCGCCGATAACCATATAATAAGCCATGATGCCAAATGCGCCAACAAGCCCCATCCAGCCCACTATCTGCCACTTTTTGCTGATCTTTTTGCCATTTACTGTGCCACCAAATGCATCAACGGCGTTACATTTTAGGCGCCTACCGATGGCGTTTTCAACCAAAATCATAGGAATACCAATGACTATCATCGCTATGCAAAACACGAGAACATAGGCCCCGCCGCCGTTTTGACCGACTAAGTAAGGAAACCGCCACGTCGCGCCAAAGCCGACCGTAGCCCCTGCAACAGCTAAAATATATGTAAGTCTTGAACTCCATGATCTTCTATCCATCTATCTACCTTTGTGAAAAATAGGGATTATATAAAAAAAATGATTAAATTTTGCTAGCGACAGGCGATGCTTACGTGTAAATTTGGCTTTTTTGATAAATTTTAGGACTTTTTTGGACGGAATTTATTTTTACTTTTGTAGGTAAATTTATTCAAAAAGCCTATTTATCTAAAACACCAAATTCCACATACCCCTCCATCGCAACGAGCAATATCCAGCCCTCTTTGGGGCTGCAAAAATAGTGGTGTTGCGCGATATTTTCAACCATAAATTTTAAAAAATCATAAAAGTATTCAGGCACAAATTTAAGCTCAATGTTCGTTAAACCATCACCGACGTAGCCTATCTCACTGCTTAAAATTTTACTTTGAATGCTTGCGTCTAGGCTTAGGAAATTTTTAATATCAGCGAAATTTTCATAATCAGCTGTTTTATAATCTTTTAAATTTTGCAAAAGCGGTTTTGAGCCGACAAAGGTAAAATTTCGCTCTATAAAATTTACTACATCATCGCTTTTGTGCCATTTTTGACCCAAATTTGACAAAAAAGCAAGCATCTCATCATCAGCTGAGATGAAATTTGAAACTGAATTTTTCTCGCTCATTTGTATCCTTTTTTGTAAAGTCGCTACACCTTTGTAAAAGAAGGATTATATAAAATTTATGGTGGTTTTATATTTTTTAGTGACAGTTAGCGAGCAAATTTTAAATTCCATGAACGAGTAATTTCGGCTCTAAAATTTGAGCTAAGCTGTAAGCGAAGCCAAATTTTAGTAGTCAATTCTTGCGAGTGAATGAGAGTTTAAAATTTGCTTTGCGATATAAATTTATCCAAAAAGGGAGACAAGGGGACTTGAATTACGAAGCCGTCCCCTTATCTCCCTTTAGATCCCTCAATCCCCTCGCACGTTCAAGGTGCATGCTCCAGTGCTTCGCACTGCATGCGGTTTATTCTAAAAAGGCTAGCTCAAATTTTAAAATTTATGAGCGAGCATATCACGCTTCTAAATTTAGTGGCGAATTATTATGAGCCCTAAATTTAGTAGTCTGCTAAGGCGAGTGAGTAAGATTTTAAAATTTGCAAAGACAGCTTGATTGAATTTGCAAATTTGCCCAGAAATTTTAAAATTCCAGGCAAATTTCACTCAAATTTACTCTCTTACGACGTGTAAAAATTGCATATGTTTGCGGTATTGCTCGATGACGTCATTTATCAGCGTAGCTTCGCTCCAGCCAAGCACGTCGTAGTCCTGACCGCCCTCTTTTAGATAGACCTCAGCCCTGTAGTAAAGATCGTCGCCGTCAAGCTCTCTGGTGTAGTCTGGACTATGGCTCTTGGTGAGATAGACACCATATCTAAAGTCCATCTCGTCGCCAAGTCCGACATTTAAATTTACAAAATTTTCGCCATTTGTGACCTTTGCTTCAAGGCCGTTTTTGGCAAATTCCTCTTTTAGCTCATTAAAAGCTTTTAGCACGACTTCGTTTAAAAATTTCTTGCCATCTTTCTTGCCTGGCAGCGTAATGATCGCACTTAGACGTTCTTGCCACGGCTTTGAAAGATCGCTAATGGGCATGTTGCTAAAGTTATTTGTCTCTTTTTTGGTTAGATCCACACGTAACGCCTTAAATAGCCCATAAATGGCACCAAGTAGCACTATGGAAAATGGCAGTGCTGTGGTGATCGTAAGTGCTTGAAGCGAGCCAAGACCGCCTGCTAGCATCAAAAATGCCGCCACGACGCCCACTGTAACGCCCCAAAAGACCTTTTGCCAAACTGGCGTATCGTCCTTGCCGTTTGAGCAAAGCATGTTCATAACGATCGCCGCAGAGTCGGCAGAAGTCACGAAAAATATGACGATCATAAAGACTGCAATCACGCTTAGCACGCCTGAGAAGCTAAATTTCTCCAAAAACATAAAAAGTGCTGAGGCTGAGTCGGAATTTACCGTGGTCGCTAGCTCGCTAAAGCCATTTTGCACAAGCGAGATCGCTGAGTTACCAAAAAAGCTCATCCAAGCAAAAGTAAAGCCAGTTGGCACTAAAAGCACGCCGATCACAAATTCTCTTATCGTTCTGCCCTTTGAAATTTTAGCGATAAATAGCCCCACAAACGGCGACCAAGATAGCCACCAAGCCCAGTATAGCAGCGTCCAGCCGCCAAGCCAGCTCTCGTTTTGCCTCTCGTAGGCGTAGAGGTTAAAAGTGTTTGAGATGAGCGTAGAGACGTAGTCGCCGCTGTTTTGCACAAACGACTTTAGAAGCTGCGTCGTATCGCCCAAAAATAGTATCAAAAACATAAAACATATAGCTAGCGCGATATTTGCGTTTGATAATATCTTAATACCCTTATCGACACCACTTGCCGCTGAGATGGTAGCAGCTAAGCAAAGCACTATTAGAAGCGTGATGTGCATGGTTGGCAGGCCAAAAACGTGCGTAAGACCGGCATTTACCTGAAGTACGCCGTATCCCAGCGATGTCGCCACGCCAAAAAGGGTCGCCACGACGGCAAATGTATCGATGGCGCTACCTATCTTGCCATAAATTTTATCTCCGATGATCGGATAAAACGCCGATCTAAGCGTGAGTGGCAAGCCATGTCTATACGAGAAAAAGGCAAGGATAAGCGCCACAATGGCATAAACCGACCATGCGCCCATGCCCCAGTGAAAAAATGTGATATTCAACGCAAGCTTTTGCGCTGCGATAGTTTGCGCGTCGCCAACTGGTGGGTTTAGATAGTGCATGAGCGGCTCGGCCACACCAAAAAATACTAGACCTATGCCCATGCCAGCGGCAAAAAGCATAGAAAACCACGAGATATTTTTGTGCTCTGGCTTTACGTGATCAGCTCCTAGTTTGATCTCGCCAAGCTTACTAAAGCCAAGAATGATGACGCTTAGCAGTATGACGGCAACGACTAGGATATAAAACCAGCCAAATTTGGCCGCGATGTAGTTTTGCATACCCTTAAAAAACTCATTTGAGAAATTTGGAAATATCGCTGCAAATGCTGCTATTAAAAATATGACAATAAGCGATGGGATAAATACTGAGTTGTTAAATTTTGACCTTTGAAATTTAAACATTTTTCTCCTTTTTATAAATTTTAGTCTCGCTTTAAAATAACAAAAAAGAGTAAATAGGTCAAATTTTATCTTTAAATTTTTTATGAAATTTTAAGCTTTAGCTACCAAAAATAGCCACTTTGAAATTTATCTCAAGTCTCTTTCATCTCTCTTTGGTTTTGCAAGGCTTATTAGCACTATGACGACAAAAGCGATGCCAAATGTGATATACAAAATGATCTTTGGCGAGTCAAATTCTATCCTCGACCTTGCGACCTCTTCGCCGCTTGCCTCCACTAGCTCGCCGCGCTTTATCATCTCGCTGATATCTTTTGCGCTAAGCTCTTTAGACGCTCTTGTTAAAATTTCAATTACGCTAAGATCAGCCACCTCATAAACGCTATGCTTTATGCCATAAAATGGCTTTATCTTGCTAAAAAAATAGAGCTTATCGCCGTTTGCATAGACCGCGCCATACTCGCCATCTTTTACCAGCCCTATCTTACGCCAAGATGAGCTTGGAGCAAATTTATATAAAGAGACGGTTTGTGCCACTAAGTGTCTGCCGTGCTTTGAGCGCTGCCACTCTTCGCCTTGCTGTAAAAAATATGCTGAGCTATCATCTACAAAAACGTCAGCATAGAGCCTTTTTAGCTCGCCTTTTAGCTGGTAGTCTGAAATTTTAGCCTGTTCGTTTTTACTGCCATCCCAAAAGTAAATCCCATCTTTGCTGGCAAAAAGAGGCCAAAACGAATGCACATTATCCACGCTATAAATGGCGCTATAAGGCATATTTTGAGCGTTAAATTTATGCTCATTTGCAAACACCGCCCCACTTTTTGGCTCAAAAAGATATTCTATGTCGTGCTTAGCATCGTAGCATATCCGGCGCGTCTCATCTCCGTAGCCAGCATCAAGCTTATAAAAGCCCATAAACAAGCTTTTGCCGTCTGTATAATATCCGCTAGCAGCGCCGCTTTCTGTCGTGATGTATCTTAGCTCGTTAGGATCTGCGTCAAGCTTTTCGCCCTTGTAGTAAAGCGTAGCTCCGTCTCTTGCAAAGCCAGCGTCAAAGATAGGCTCTAAATTTGTGCTTTCAACTCGATTTGTCCTGTAAAAATAAGGGCTATCATCGTAGCTTTTTATAAAAACGTGAACAAGGTTTTTCATAATGGCGCCAAATTCGCTAAATCCCGCCTCTTTCTCGCTTCTAGTAGCGCAATAATAGCTTATCTTGCCATCACTTATGTAGCCATTGCCAAGCACTTTGGTGCTGTTTGGATCAAGTCCTGGCAAAATTTCTCTAGCGCAATAGACATGATTTTTATCAGCTCCCACGTTTGAGTAATCATACGCGTGTTTTAGCTTTAAGACCCTAAAACTAGCCTCATCGACGCCTTTTAGCTCATACTTGCCGCTGCCTGAAATTTGAACGTAAATTTTACCCTCAGGCGAGCGGTAAAACTCGCTATTATCTATGTTTGCAAAGCCTCTTTGATACTCGCCCTCACGCCACAGATAAAGCATCGCCAAAACAAAAAATAGTGTCAAAATGACAAAAAGACAAAGTATCTTAGTCGCAATTTTTCTCATTATCTATAATCATCCACCCTTTTTTTAAGCTCGCTGTTTTGCTTTTTGTTTTTAAAAATAGCGCCAACTACCGAGACCATAAATGCGATGGCTAAAAATATCCAGTAGGCATATTTTTGCGAGTAATCATCAAAGTCGCTTATCGCATCGATCACCACTTCGCCCTCAGCTGGCACCATAGCGCCTTGATCTACCATTTTTACTATCTCATCAAGTTTTAAATTCTCAACATTTGAGTCATAAGGACGAGTGAGGATTTCAACCACGCCAAGGTCGTTTATATCATAAACGCTGCTGTTAAAACGCCAGCCGTAGCCGACGTTATCAAAATAATATGTCTTATCTCCGTTTGCATAGACCGCTCCGTAGCCATCGTTTCTTACAAGACCGATCTTTCGCCACTGCTCTTTTGTATCAAGCCTTACGATACATGTGTGGCGTGAGCTTAGGCCGTGGCTAATTTTTGTGTTGTGCCAAATTTCATAGGTTTTTAGAAAATATGTCTTGCCATCACTTATCACCACGTCGCCATATAGCGGCGTTATCTCGCCTTTAAAAGGATCGTCTCCGTCTCTTACAAACTCGCCCTCATCTATGCTGTTATACCACTGCCACTTTCGCTCCCAGTGATAGATACCGCCTTTGCCACGAAAGAGCGCATGATAGGTGTGCCTATCTTCTAGGTTAAAAAGCGGTTCGTATGGGGCAAATTGGGGGTCAAATTCGTGATCGTTTGCATAGACCATGCCAGAATTTGGCTCATAAAGATAGTGAATGCGCCATATCTCGCCGATATCACGTATTTGTGGGCTAAATTTGATCCCTAGCTTTGTGCTATCATAATAGACATTTTCTCCGTCAGTCGTAAAATGCAAGCTCTTTCTGCCAGATGCCTGCTCGATATATCGCATTTTGCTGGCATTTGCGCCCTCTAGCTCTTTGCCCTCATGATAGACCTTTACTCCGTCGCTTGCATAGCCAAAGCCCAAGATCGCAGCTAAATTAGCGTTATCAACCTGCCTAAATTTATAGATATGAGTTTGCGCTTTTGGGGTATTAAACATTTTGTGTGAGACGATGTCCCAAAACTCTTTAAGTGCGGATATTTCGAGGTTTGTCTCGCTTTCGCTATCGCAAAAATATGTTACATTGCCATCGCCAAAGTAGCCATTGCCAAGCGCTCTAACACCATTTGGATCAAGCCCACTCATCACGAGGTTACCGCAATATACCGCCTTATCGCTAGCGCCAACATTTCTGTTGTCGTATTTGCCGGTGTCAATGTATCTAAATTTGCTGGCCCTCACGCCTATTAGCTCAAATTTACCCCCACTTGGCACCATGGCATAGACCTTGTCATCTTTGACGTAAAAATAGCTATTATTTAACTCTTTACTATCGCCAATGTCGTCATCTAAAATAGTAGCTAACCCAAAAATAAAAAAATAGGTAGCAAAAAATATCACAACAATGGCGATTATTACTGAGATTAGCGGATGTTTTTTAAACATTTTAGCCCCATTTCAAACAAATTTAAAGGCCTCATCATGGCGCAAAAACCTTTCATAAATTTAAATTTCAAAGTACCTATCCAAATATAAAATATCTAAATATCAAAAACCTAAGACATGCAGATTTACCCATCAAAAACAGAAAACAAGCGGCTGCTAATGTAACAAAAAGCCTATAAATGCTAAATTCCAACGTGATCCCATAATAAATAACCCACAAAGAAATAAAACAAAGATACAAGGCAACAAGCAAAAAGAATAAATTTTCTATCCTTGCAAAAAGTCCTGACTCTTTGCTGCTTTTTGCGATTAGCCTAATAATATCTATCTTATTTAAAAAACCAACCTTGTTATATTTTATCTCGACTAGATCGCCTACTTCATATTTTTCTATCTCTGGTGAAAACACCCCGCTAAATCTCTCTTTACCTATCAAAAGGCTCATGCTTGTGGCTAAATTTTGCCTAACAACTCTTCTATTTAGCGCGCTTATCCTACCGATCTTTTTCAAGCTACTCGAGCTCCTCGGCGATCTCTAGCACTTCAAAATACTCATTTTCTAGGCTTTCAAGCTCAGCTTTTGCACTTTCTAGCTCTTCATAAAGCTTAGTAAGCCCCACTTCTTGATAAATTTTAGGATCGCTAAGCCCCTCATTTAGCTCGGCTACCCTTGCTTCAAGGGCTGAAATTTTATCTGGATATGTGTTTAAAATTTGCGTTTGTTTGTAGCTTAGTTTTGCACCAGATTTGCTCTTTTGCTTGGCTTCATTTTGGCTATTTGAGAGCTCTTTTTCAAATTTATCAAGCTCTTTCATCTCATCTTCAAGCTCCAAATAGACGCTATACTCTTCGTGCAAGACATTTATCTTTGTTCCCTCAAACGCCCAGAGCTTATTTGCCATCTTATCGACAAAATATCTATCGTGGCTAACTAGCAAGATCGCCCCCTCAAAGCTTTGCAAGTAGTCTTCTAAGATATTGATAGTTGCGATATCAAGGTCGTTTGTCGGCTCGTCAAGCACCAGCACGTCGTAAGTTTTAGTAAAAAGCATCGCAAGTGCGACGCGGTTTTTCTCGCCGCCACTTAAAACGCCTATCTTTTTATCTAAAAATTCCTTTGGGAAGAGGAAATTTTTAAGATAGCCATAAACATGCATATTTCGCCCACGAACTAGTACGTGGTCGCCGCCATTTGGGCAAAATGTCTCTATAAGACTCTTATCATCATCAAGGACATTTCTAGCTTGATCAAAGTAGCCGATACTCACCTCGCCCCTTTTTATCTCGCCACTACTTTGCTTTTCAAGTCCTAGCAAAATTTTAAGCAAAGTGCTCTTTCCGCTGCCATTTCGCCCAACTATGGCGATCCTCTCGCCCTGCAAGATTCTTGCGTCAAATTTTTCAAAAAGCACCTTGCCGTCTATGCTTTTGCCTAAATTTTTAAACTCAAATAGCATTTTTTTGCGGTTTTGGCTCTGCGTTTGGTTGAAATTTTTACTCGCACGCTCAAGCTCTAGCCTCACTCGCCTTATCACACCTGGATTTTTCTTCGCCTCTTCACGCATGGCGAGCACTCGCTCTTTTCTGCCCTCGTTTCGCTTTAGCCTAGCTTTTACGCCGCGCCTTAGCCACTCCTCTTCGGCCTTTAGCTGTTTTAGCAGCGTCTCATGCGACTTTGCAAGACTTGCTAAAATTTCCTCTTTTTTGGTTAGATAGTTTGCATATCCGCCCTCAAAATTTTTTAAGCTTGCATCCTCGACCTCAACGCACCTAGTTGCCAGCGCATCAATAAAATACCTATCGTGGCTTATAAAAACTATGCTTTGATTTGAGCTTTTAAGCATATCTTCAAGAAATTTGACCATATAGACATCAAGGTGGTTTGTCGGCTCGTCAAGCAGCAGCACATCTGGCTTTTTAAGGATGAGCGCGCCTAGTGCCACACGGCGGATCTCGCCACCACTAAGCGAGCAAATGGGTCTGTTTTCATACTCTTTTAGCTTAAATTCTTGCAAAATTCGCTCGATCTTGTGCTCGATATTCCAGCCATCCTTTGCCTCTATAAATTTAATAAGCCTCTCTTGCTCTTTTAAAATTTCTCTGTTTTCAGGCTCATTTGCTAGCAAAGCTCCACTCTTTTCATACTCGCTTATCGCGTCAAATATCTCTTTTAGCTCGTTATTTAGCGCATCTCTTACACTAAATGTGGCGTTAAAATTTGGATTTTGCGCTAGCATCTCGACGCTTATCAAGCTCTGCACTATGCGTCTGCCACTATCTGCTGCCACCTCGCCAGAGATGATCTTCATAAGCGTGCTCTTGCCGCTGCCATTTTTGCCGATGATCGCTATCTTTTCATTTTCATTTACGCTAAGACTTACACTGTTTAAAATTTCATTTGCGCCAAATTTTTTACTAACGTCTATCAGGTCGATTAATGCCATTTTTCTCTCAAATTTTAATTTTTTTGGATTATATCAAAAGGGAGCTAAAACCTAATTTGGCTATAATCGCCCCAAAATTTAAAAAAGGAGAAATTTATGAATCTTTCTATGAAAAAACTGGTCGTCCCTATATTTTTAGATATGTTTTTACACTTTATCACGCTCATCATAAACACCTACATGGTGACAAAAGTGAGTGTGCATCTAGTTGGTGCCATGGGTGCTGGCAATCAAGTGATGGATCTTTTTATGACCATTTTTAACTTTTTAAGCATGGGCTGCTCAGTCGTCGTCGCACAAGCCCTTGGAGCAAAGCAAAACGAGCTAGCCTCAAACGTCATACACGCAAGCATCACGTCAAATACGGTCTTTGGTATCTTCTCAGCCATCATCATCTACGTCTTTGGCTACAACATCTTAAATTTACTAAATGTGCCAAATGATCTCATAAACGATAGTTTCTCATACCTTCACATCCTTGGCTTTGCCCTGCTCTTTGATGGCATCGGCATGGTGCTAGCTGCGGTGCTTCGCGTCTATAATCTAGCAACTGCAGTGATGCTAACTTCAGTTTTGATGAACATCATCACCATCTTTGGCAACGCCATCGCTCTTTTTGGCTGGTTTGACCTGCCAAATTTAGGCCTGCAAGGAGTCGCTATCTCGACATTTGTAGGTAGGCTTATTGGCGTTTTTGTTCTACTTTATATGCTCATACGCGTGGCAAAAGTTAGAATTTATCTTAGCAAACTGCTTGTCGTGCCGTTTGGAATTTTAAAGAAAATACTCTCAGTTGGCTTGCCAAGCGCTGGCGAAAATTTACTCTGGATGGCGCAATACATGGTCGCTTTTGGCTTTATCGCGAGCATGGGCGAGGCAACTCTTAGCGTGCAGACTATCTACTTTCAGATCACGCTTCTCATCTTGCTTTGTGGCGCAAGTATCAGCGTGGCAAACGAGGTCATCGTTGGGCATTTGGTTGGGGCAAGCGAGTTTAACGAGGCCTATACAAGAACCTTTAAAGCCTTGTGGCTTGGCATTTTTATAACGCTCGTCGTCGTTTTGATCGCCTACGCCTTAAAGTATAAGATCATGGACGCACTAAATTTAGATGAGGGCTTGCGCAAGATAATGCTACCGCTCTTTACGCTCTCGATCGTGTTAGAAGCTGGCAGAACCTTTAACGTCGTCATCGTAAATGCCCTTCGTGCAAGTGGCGACGCGAAATTTCCACTTGCAACTGGGCTTATCTTTATGTGGGGGCTTTCGCTGCCGCTTGGATATTTCTTAGGCATACACCTTGGCTGGGGGATCATCGGCGTTTGGATAGGATTTTGCGCTGATGAGTGGCTAAGAGGCCTTGCAAATACCTGGCGCTGGAGAAGCAAAAAGTGGCAAGAAAAACGCCTAGTTTGAGGCAAAAGAGCTTAAATTTAGACTTTTATGGTTTAAGCGTTTTAGTAAATTTTAAAACGAATGTAAGAGCTATGCGCCTAAGAGTTGGCAAGGACGCTAAGATCACGCTTTCTATGCCATTTTACAGCACACAAAAGATGGCTCTGGCATTTTTAGAGAGCCATAAAATTTGGCTTGAAAATTCCTATAAAAAAGCTCTTTTAAATTTACCAAAAGATGATGAGATAAGGTTTCTTGGAGAAATTTACAAGATCAAATTTGATGAGAGCGTAAAACTGCCATTTTTTGAAGATAAATTTATCATAACGCCAAATTTAAAGGCACTTGAGCGCTTTAAAAAAGCAAGAGCAAAAGAGCTATTTTTAGAGCTTGTAAGCTACTATCAGCCTCATATCAATAAGCCAGTTAGTCGCATCATCATAAGAGATAGCAAAACTCGCTGGGGCAGCTGCAACCACAAAAAAGGCTATATAAACTTAAGCCTAAGGCTTATAGAAAAGCCGCTCTCAGCCGTGCGATACGTCGTGCTTCACGAGCTTACTCACCTGCTCTATCCGCATCATCAAAGCAGTTTTTATAAATTTATAGAAGCCATCATGCCTGATTACAAAGCGCAAGAGCAAATTTTAAAATCGTAATTATTTTTCATCAAGTAAGTGTAAATTTAATATGATAAAATTGCATATTACTTTACAAAAGGAAAATTTGATGAAAAAGATGATTTTTATCTCTCTTCTAGCAGCTTGCGCTCTAGCAGGCGACTTTGAAGATGGCTTGAGAGCTTATGCTGACTCAAATTTCACTGAAGCTTTGTCTAAATTTGAAGCAGGTTGCGCGGCAAATGACGCAAGATCATGCGCAAAAGCAGGTGCGATCTATCAGCTAGGCAAAACTGACGTGCCAGATAGCAACAAAGCGTTAGAGCTTTACAATAAAGCTTGCCAAGGCGGCGAAAAAGAGGGTTGCACGGCAGCTGGTGGAATTTATCTAAACAGCGATCCGCAAAAAGCAAGAGAGCTTTTTAATAAAGCTTGCGAGCAAAATGACGGCTACTCTTGCGGCATGATAGGCTCGATACTAATAGAAGCTAAGAAATTTAAAGAGGCTTACACCTTTTTAGTAAAAGGCTGCAAGCTAAGCGATAAGCTCGCTTGCGAGTTTGCAGGCGATCTGAAACGCTCAAAACAACTTTGATCTTTAGGCTTTTAAAGCCTAAATTCTCACTTTTTACAAAATCAATGGAAATTTATAAATAAATTTAAAAGTTTAGGCAAGAGGGCTCTTGCCTAGTGTTAAATCGCTCTTATTTGATCAAGCGGTTTATCTTTTATGCCCCACTGAGTCATAAAGATAAAGCCATAAATAGCAGCTGCCACGATGTAGGCTGTGTATTCGTTTGGCATAAAACCAAATTTCACGCAGATGTTTGGCACAAGAGCTAGTGGCACGACTGGGATAAGTAGCACCCTCTCCCAAATCCTAAGCTTTGTGACGTAGTAGCCTTGAAGCAAGCTTGAAAAGGCAAACATGCCTACAACCGCCATGCCAAAGACGAGCAAAATTTCAAGTGGGTTGCTCATCCAGACTATCCCTTTTGAATCAAGCGGATCGCTCGTGTTTATGCTATCAATTAGCATAAGTTTGTTGTTAAAGAAAAAGGCAAATGGTAAGATCGCCGTTCTTAGATCATAAAAAAATCCTTGAACGCCAACGGTTATTGGATTTGCCTTGGCAATGCCCGCTGCTGCATAGGCTGCGATGCCAACTGGTGGCGTATCGTCGGCTAAAATTCCAAAGTAAAAAACAAAAAGATGCACGGCGATGGCTGGGATCAAGAAGCCATTTTTATGCGCTAAAAACAAGATAACTGGCGCAACAAGACTTGAGACGACGATGTAGTTTGCTGTCGTTGGAAGCCCCATGCCAAGGATGAGCGACATAAGAGCCGTTAAAAGTAGGATCATCATGATGTTATCGCCCGCTAGAAGCTCGACTAGATCAGAAAGTACTTGACCAAGGCCAGTTAGCGAGATAGAGCCCACGATGATGCCAGCAAGAGCAGTTGCGATGGCTATTGTGGTCATGCTCTTTGCAGCTGCGACCATCGCCCAAAATATATCCTCAAAGCCAAGAAGTACATCGTTTAGCCCCACTTTTTCGCCTGAAGCTAACTTTTTAGTTGGCTCTTGAAAGATCATTATCAAAAATAAAAATCCTATCGCATTAAAAGCTGCGGCTATGGCTGACTCTTTTGCGATTAAAAGCGTATAAAGCAGGATCAAAATAGGCGTTATATAGTGAAGGCCACTTACAAAAATTTTAAATCTTGAGTGAAATTCGCTCTGATTTATGCCTTTTAGTCCAAGCTTAACGCTCTCTAAATGCACGATAAAAAATAGTGACAAATAACAAGCAAATGCTGGGATAACCGCTGCCATCATAACATTTGTATACGTCATACCTAAAAATTCAGCGATGATAAAAGCAGCCGCACCCATGATAGGTGGCATGAGCTGTCCATTTACACCAGCTGCAACCTCGATGGCTCCAGCTTTTGTGCGTGAAAGGCCAGCTTTTTTCATAAGCGGTATGGTAAATGTACCAACGGTTACGACGTTTGCTGTGGAGCTACCTGAAACCATGCCAGTTAGGCCACTTGCGATGACTGAAGCCTTAGCTGGGCCACCTCTATATTTGCCAAGAAGTGAGAAGGCTAAATTTATGAAGTATTGTCCAGCGCCTGCTCGCTCTAACAATGAACCAAAAAGAACAAAAAGGTAGATAAAACTAACGCTAACGCCGATAGGCACGCCAAAAACGCCCTCAGTCGTTAAAAACATATGACCTGCGATCTTTTCAAAGCTAGCGCCTTGGTGAGCGATGATGTCTGGCATATAAGGACCAAAGTGATCATATATCAAAAACAATATACAAATGATAGGAAGTGCTGGTCCCATGACACGCCTGCCGGCTTCAAGCAAAACAATGATCGCTAAAAACGATATGACGATATCTTGAGTGATGTAGTCCCCTGTCCTATCAGCTAACTCATAAAAATAAACCGCTGGATAAAGCACGGCAACAACGCCTACCACGCAAAAAACTAGGTCGTAAAATGGCAAACATGAGTGAGCCTTTTTATGAAAAGTGACTGGATAGAGCAAAAATACAAGCCCAACCGCAAAGGCTAGGTGCACTGAGCGTGAGATGTTAGTATTTAGCGGGAAATACGCTATATAAAGCTGAAAAACTGACCAAGAGAAGCACACAAATGCGATGAAATAGTTGTAAAAATTGCTATTTATCTCTCTTGTCTTTACTTCGACAAATTGTTCTTCGTTGTCATTAACTTCGTTCATCTTTCTCCTTTAAAATTTAAATATATAAATTTAGAAGAAATTTGCATATTTAAATTTTTATCCAGAGGCAAAAGCCTCTGGAAATAGACTATTTTAAGATACCAGCCTCTTTAAATGCAGCCTCTGCAGCTGGGTGAAGTGGAGCTGAAAGACCTTGAACGAGATCTTCTTTATTAACTGATTTTAGCGCTGGGTGAAGAGTTTTATACTCATCAAAGTTATCTAAAATAGCTTTTATCACAGCTTTTACAGCCTCATCTTTTGTATCTTTGCTAGTTACCAAAACAGCCTTTACGCCGATAGTATTTACATCGTGATCGACGCCATCATATGAGCCTTTTGGGATCACACCTTTTGCAAAGTATGGTTTTTCTTTAAGAAGATTATCGATCTCGCTGCCTTCGATGTTTAGGATATCAATAGGCAAAGATGTCGCTGCGTCAGTGATGTTTGCAGTTGGGTGACCAACGACAAAGCTATATCCGTCTATCTTTTTATCTTTTAGTGCGTGTGGGCATTCGCCAACTGTTAAAACGCCGCGGTATCCTAGTTTTGAAACGTCAAAGCCTTTTGCTTTAAAGACTTCAAGCGTGCTCACTTCGTTGCCGCTACCTGGATTTCCGACGTTGTATTTTTTACCTGCAAAAGACTGGATATCGCTTGTAAGCCCACTATCTTTTGCTACAACAAATGCAAGAAGCTCTGGATAGATAGCCACTACTGAGCGTAAATTTTCATCTTTTGCTCCATCAAATTTGCCAGTGCCGTTATATTTATCATAGACGACGTCGCTTTGAACAAAGCCAAATGTAAGCTCTTTTTTAAGGACGTTATTTACGTTATAAACTGAGCCGCCAGTTGATTGGACTGAGCATTTTACATCGGTGTTTTTGTTTGCCAAACGGCAGATCGCTCCACCTATCGGATAGTATGTGCCTGTCATGCCGCCAGTACCGATACTGATAAATTCTTTTGCTGAAAGTGTTGTTGCCAAAAGCAATCCAGCAAGTGCCAAAGAAGTAGTTTTCATCTAAAATCCTTTCAAAAAATTTAAGGCTATTTTATTCTATAAATTTAGCTTTGTATCTTTTTGATATGATATTTTTATGCCATTTTGGTAAAGTTGCAACCATTCTACACAATCAAGGCTTAAAAAAATATTTTCTTAAGAATAAATTTATATTTCTTTTACGAGCAATCTAAATTTTAAGAGCTAGAAATTCTAGCTCTAAATTTAGTCGATAAACCTCTTTGTGATATTTGCGTAGGCATCGATCCTGCGGTCACGTAAAAATGGCCAAATTCTGCGAACTTCTTCACTTCTTTTCATGTCTATCTCAACGATCTTGCATAGCTCATCTGTGCTATTTGCGCGGAAAAGCTGCTCGCCTTGTGGCCCAAAAACAAAGCTATTTCCCCAAAATTTTATCCCATCCATCATGCCGCTATCATCTTTTTCAAAGCCCACACGATTAACTGCGACCACTGGCAGGCCATTTGCCACGCTGTGACCTCTTTGCACCGCCACCCACGCTTCAAGCTGTCTTGATTTTTCATCCTCGCTATCGCCCTCAAACCAGCCAATAGCCGTTGGATAGATGAGAATTTTCGCCCCTTTTAGCGCCATGAGCCTTGCTGCCTCTGGATACCACTGATCCCAGCAGACCAAAACGCCAAGCTTGCCAAGGCTGGTTTCAATAGGCTCAAAGCCAATGTCACCAAGCGTGAAGTAAAATTTCTCGTAAAATCCAGGGTCATCAGGGATGTGCATTTTTCGGTATTTGCCAGCCACACTGCCGTCACGTTCGAAGACAAAGGCGGTGTTGTGATAAAGTCCGTCAGCCCTCTTTTCAAAGAGCGAAGTGACTAAAACTACGCCGTTTTCCTTAGCCACCCTGCCCCAAAAAGCGACATCCTCTTGCCACTCATTTGCGTGATCAAAGAAATTTGTATCCTCGCTTTGGCAAAAGTACTGCGTCTGGTGCAGCTCTTGACAGACCACGAGATCAGCGCCACCTTTTTTTGCCTCAGCTATTAGCTCAAGTGTTTTTGCGATGGTCGCTTCTTTTGTCCCTTTAAATTCTTGTTGAAGTAGTGCTACTTTCATCTCATCTCCCTTCTTTGTCGTTGTATGGGTCTAAATGCGTGGTTATCTGCCACGAAAATTCCTTAAATTTCTCTCTTATCTCAGCTTCAAGCGATTCGGCCACTTCGTGCGCATCGTAAAGCGAGATATCTTTGTCAAAAACCAAGTGCAGCGTTAAAAATATGGTATTTGCGCTCTGCCTTGTGTTTAGATAGTGAAAGTCTGAAATCCTCTGCTTTGCCTTTATCATCTTGATGATCTCAGCTGTGACCTCAGGGCTTGCTGCGTGATCTAGCAAGACACCAAGGGCGTCTTTGCCAAGACTTATGGCGCTTTGAGCGATGTAGCCACTTATCACGATACCAAAGATCGCATCTATCATCACAAATCCGCTAAATTTAATGATAAGCAGCGAGATGATGACTGCTAGGTTGCTAAAAAGGTCGATCTTATAGTGCAGCGCGTCTGCTTTTATGATAAGGTTGCCACTTTTTTTAGAAATTTGGTTTAAAAATAGCACCAAACATAACGTCACCACAACCGAAAATACCATCACACCAAGGCTTAAGCCAAGGTCTATCTCTAAATTTGGCTCACTAAATTTCTTAACGCTCTCATAAAATATATATCCAGCAGCCAGCACGATGATGACACACTCAAATAGCGCTGCTAACGCCTCTAGCTTTGTGTAGCCAAAGTTAAATCTCTCATCGGCTTGCTTTCTTGACTTTCTAAGCGCAAATAAATTTAAAAGCGAAACGATAAAATCAAGCATCGAATCAATCGCCGAACCAAGCACAGCGACTGAGCCGCTAAAAAGCCCTGCTGCAAATTTCACAAGTGCGAGCAAAAAAGCGCATGCTCCAGCTGCGATAACGGCCTTATTTTCGCTCTGCGTGCACTCCTGCTTATTTATGCTGTTAAACTCATAATCAAACGGACTTCCCAAACTTAAGCCCTCTTGTATCTATTTTGGCTTGAGCAGTGAAGCGAGCCATTTTGACGGACAAAAACTAGCGAATTTACACCGATGATCTTTCTATCTGGCAGCGCCTTGGCAAGTAAATTTAGCACCTTTTCATCGTTTTCATCATTATATGTTGGCACGATTAGCGCACCATTTATAAAGATAAAGTTTGCATAGGTGCAGCCAAGCCTTTTGCCATCATAAAATTTAGGCTTAGGTAGTGGCAGAGCAAGTAGCTTAAAGCCAGTTTTTTTAAGCTCATCTTCCATCCTTTTAAGCTCATCAAAGTGCTCATCGCTCCTATCTTCGCAGCTCGCATAAGCTATCGTATCAGGCGTGATAAAGCGCGCTAAAGTGTCGATGTGGCTATCTGTGTCATCGCCTCTTATAAAGCCATTTTCAAGCCAGATGATACGCTTTAGTCCAAATAAATTTTTTAGTTTTTCTTCGATCTGCTCTTTGTTAAGTGCTTTGTTTCTATTTTCATTTAGCAGGCATTTTGTGGTGGTTAAAAGCACGCCATCTCCGTTAAACTCGACGCTTCCGCCCTCTAGTATCATATCAACAGGCTCAAGCTTGGTTTTGTAAATTTTAGCTAGCTCTAAATTTATCGCATCATCTTTTGAACTCTTAAATTTACCGCCCCAAGCGTTAAATTTAAAGTCATAGCTCTTTACACCGTCTTTGGTGCAAACGTCGATCATACCGTAATCTCTGATCCAAGTATCATCAGTTTCAAGCTTAACAAACTCAACATTTTTAAATTTCTTAAACCTAGCGAAATTTGCCTCATCAGGGCAGATGAGCACCACCTTTTCAAAGGGTGTAACAGCAGCCACGAGCTCCTCATAGCCCGCCAAAATCTCCTCTAAATAAGGCTCCCAGTCGCTCTTACTATGTGGTAGCGATAAAAACAAAAGCTCCTGCTCTTCCCACTCTGCATACGCTCTCACGCTCTCTCCTTGTAAATTTTATAAATTCCATAAATCGTAATGATTATCCAAAAGACCTCTATCAAAAATGAACCGAGGTTAAAATGCACAAAAAGCGAGATTATAAGTAGCACTGCGCCTACTAAATTTATTATCTGATAGGCTAGATCGCGGCTATTTAGGCGGCCGATCTGAAGCAAAAAGTAGCCCATCACGATGCAAATCATCCCTAAAAAGCCGATGATCTGAAAAAGATCGATCAAATTTTATCCTTTTTGTAAGCTTAAATTTAAAGCGTGATCATATCTAATTAGTTTTAAATTTATGATTATGGGATAAAATAACTCCATTTTTCAGATTGGATTAATGTTTATGGATTTTGAGTTTATTGAGAAATTTTACCCCCTTTTTGTAAAAGCTGGGGTGCTTACGATCGAAATTGCCTTTTTGGGGATCGTCTTTTCTATTTTGATAGGCATTTTTTGCATGGCTGTGAAATTTTACAAGCTAAAATTTCTCTCAAAACTAGTTGATTGCTACGTTGAGCTTTCAAGAAACACGCCGCTTCTTATCCAGCTCTTCTTTTTATACTACGGCTTGCCAAAGCTTGGAGTGTCGATGAGCGGCTTTGCCTGTGCGGTTGCAGGGCTTAGCTTTCTTGGCGGCAGCTACATGAGCGAGAGCTTTAGGCTTGGCTTTGAGGCGGTTAGAAGGTCGCAGATAGAAGCAGGACTTAGCATCGCACTTAGTAAAAATCAGCTCCTAAGATATGTCATCTTGCCACAAGCCTTTAGTGTGGCACTGCCAAGCATCAGCGCAAACGTCATATTTTTACTAAAAGAGACAAGTATCGTTAGCATCGTAGCGCTCGCTGATCTAGTCTATGTCGCAAAGGATCTCATCGGACTTTACTACAAGACAGACGAGGCACTTTTTATGCTGGTTATTAGCTATCTTGTCATCATCTTGCCAGTCTCGCTGGCGCTTAGCTACGTCGAAAAAAGGGTGAGAAATGCAAGGAGTTAGTATATTATTTGACACGCAAAATTTACTAAGGCTGCTTGAAGGTCTTGTGGTAAGCACTGAAATTTCATTTATCTCGATCATCATCTCCGTTATCGGTGGTCTCATACTTGGCGTTTTGATGAGTATGAAAAACAAATTTATCTATCTTATTTTAAAAATTTGCCTTGAGATCGTTCGTATCATGCCTCAGATCGTCTGGCTATTTTTATTTTATTTTGGCGTTAGCAAGGCTTTTGATATCCATATCTCAGCATTTACCGCCTCACTCATCGTCTTTAGCCTTTGGGGAGTTTTTGAGATGATGGATATCGTGCGCGGCGCGATCACCTCGATACCAAAGCACCAGTTTGAGTCAGCCGCCTCGCTTGGACTTAGCAAATTTCAAATTTACTTTTATGTCATCATCCCACTTGCCACAAGAAGACTTGTGCCTGGAGCCGTAAATTTACTAAGCCGTATGATAAAAACGACCTCTATCGTCGTTCTAATCGGCGTTGTAGAGGTAGTCAAGGTCGGCCAGCAGATCATCGAGCGAAATGTATTTACAAATCCTATGGCGCCATTTTGGATATATACGCTCATATTCTTTTTATATTTTGCGATCTGCTATCCAGTCTCAAAACTATCAAAAAAACTAGAAGAAAAATGGAGCTAAAATGAGCGAAAATATCTTAGAACTTAAAAATTTAAATAAATTTTACGGAGAGCTTCACGCCTTAAAGGATATAAATTTAGAGGTTAAAAGCGGCGAAGTGGTCGTGCTTCTTGGCCCATCGGGATGTGGCAAGAGCACAACTCTTAGATGCATAAACGGCCTTGAGAGCATAGCAAGCGGCGAGATCATTATAGATGGCGAGGTGATAGATGCTAAATTTAAAGAGTGGCAAAGGATCCGCCAAAAGGTCGGTATGGTCTTTCAAAGCTACGAGCTGTTTGATCATATGAACGTCATAGACAACGTCCTTCTTGGGCCTTTGAAGGTGCAAAAAAGAGATAGGGCCGAAGCTGAAAAAACGGCTGATATGTGGCTAAGCAAGGTTGGGCTACTTGATAAGAAATTTGCCTATCCAAAGGAGCTAAGCGGCGGTCAAAAACAGCGCATAGCAATCGTTAGAAGCCTTTGTTTAAACCCTGAGATCATGCTATTTGACGAGGTTACGGCTGCGCTTGATCCTGAGATCGTTAGAGAAGTGCTCGATGTGATACTAAATTTAGCCAAAGACGGCATGACGATGCTAATAGTCACGCACGAGATGAGCTTTGCAAGAGCTGTTGCGAATAAGATCGTATTTATGGACGCTGGGGCAATCGTAGAGATCAGCGAGCCAGAGGAGTTTTTCACTAATCCAAAGAGCGATCGCGCGAAGAAATTTCTAAATTTATTCTCATTTTAGAAAAAATAAGAGATAATTTGCCTGTTTTTCAAAATGCGTTTAGAGCGAGATTTGACCGCTCTTATTTACTAAATTTTTCTAAAGGAGAAAGAGTGAGAAAATTTAAATTTTTCTTATTAGCATTAGTCGCTACCGTCTTTCTAACGGGTTGTGGTGATGACAAAGGTGCGGACAAAGCGGCCGCTTCAAATCAAGCTGACGCTATCGCAAAGATCAAAGAGCGTGGATATGTAAGGATAGGCGTTTTCAGTGACAAACCGCCATTTGGCTACGTCGATAAAGACGGCAAAAACCAAGGCTATGACATCTATTTTGCAAAACGCATCGCAAAAGACTTGCTTGGAGATGAGAGCAAGGTCAAATTTGAGCTAGTCGAGGCTGCTGGCAGGGTTGAAGTGCTCACAGCTGACAAGGTCGATATCACGCTTGCAAATTTCACAAAAACGCCTGAGCGCGCACAAGTTGTTGATTTTGCGCTTCCATATATGAAGGTCTCTCTTGGCATCGTTAGCCCAGAAGGTGCTGTGATAAAGAGCGTTGATGAGCTAAAAGATAAGACACTAATCGTCAATAAAGGCACAACCGCAGACGCATTTTTTACGAAAAATTACCCAGATATCAAGCTTTTAAAATACGATCAAAACACCGAAACTTTTGCAGCTTTGGTTGATAAAAGGGGTGCAGCTCTAGCGCATGATAATGCCCTACTTTTTGCCTGGGCGAAAGAGACTCCTGGCTTTGTAGTAGGCGTTGAAGCACTTGGCGACGTGGATGTGATAGCTCCAGCTGTCAAAAAAGGCAACAAAGCCTTGCTTGATTGGCTAAATAACGAGATCATCGAGCTTGGAAAAGAAAATTTCTTCCACAAAGACTATGACGCAACGCTAAAACCGATATATGGTGACAGCGTCAATCCTGAATCTCTAGTCGTCGAAGGCGGCAAACTATAAAAATTTAATGGCGTAATCTTTACGCCATCTCTCTTTTTTAAATTTAACAAATATATTTGCAAGTTTTACGGCAAGCGACATCACTTTAAAATCCATGACGGTAGTTTTGTAATCTCAATGCTAAGCTATTCTATAATGTTTCTAAATTTTTGCCAGCAGGTAAGACTACTTTAAAATCCATAATGAAATAGTTTTGCATACCTGAACGCTAAGCGAGCAAGGTAAGCTAGTAATGAACTTTTTTTGAAAAACGCCGATACCGATAGGCTATTTGTTGATTTTAAATTCTATATATTTAATAAATTTAATACTACGAAGCATGTATGCAGAGAAAAAATCATCAAACGCTTGAGAAAGATAGGTCTTTTTGAATATTTAAATAAAATTTTAAAAAGCATTTTGGAGTAAATTTAACCCAAAATGCTTTTTGTAAGCTACATTAAGCTCTTTAGTAAATTTGTCACTTTTTGCTCGATCTCTTCTAAAAATTCTTTGCTTTTAGCTTCAAATCTAGTGACGATAACTGGCGTTGTATTTGATGCACGCACCAGCGCCCAGCCATTTTCAAACTGAATTCTTATGCCATCAATGTCGATGATATTTTTTATCTTTGGCAGGTCGCAGCCTTCGTTTTTCACGCACTCTTTTAGCTTAGCAACTATCTTAAATTTAGCCTCATCAGTCGTCTTTATCTTGATCTCATCGGTGCTAAAGACAAGCGGCATCTTATCAAGCTCGCCGTCAAGATCAAAGCCCTTATGAACTAGCTCAAGCACCCTCATCATCGCATAAAGCGCATCGTCAAAGCCAAAATATCGCTCTTTAAAGAAGATATGACCGCTCACTTCTGCTGCAAGATCTACGTTTAGCTCTTTCATCATTTTTTTGATGTTGCTATGCCCAGTCTTACCCATGAAAACTTCGCCGATCTTGGCGATCTCATCATACATATTTTGTGAGCATTTAACCTCGCCAAGCACCTTTGGATGTTTCATATTTAGCGCATAAAGATATGCTAATTCATCGCCTTTTATATCTCTTTTTGGAGTTATAACCGCTATCCTGTCGCCATCTCCGTCAAAGCCAAATCCAAGGTCAAATTCCTTCTTTTCGATGAGCGAAAATATCTCTTTTAAATTCTCTTTTTCGCTTGGATCTGGGTGGTGATTTGGGAAATTTCCGTCTGGATCTTCATATAAAATTTTCGCATTTAGCCCAAGCGCCTTGACGATAGGCACCAAGCTCACGCCAACAGCGCCATTTGCGCAGTCGATAACAAAAGGCTTTTTGAAATTTTTTAGCTCACTAAATTCTTTTACAAAAAACTCAACGTATTTTTCTAAGATATTAAATTTCTCACAGCTCTCATCGTCTGCTATTTGCTCACCAGAGGCGATTATCTCATTCACCTTATCTTTTAAAATTTGCAGATCTTTGCCAAAAAAACTATCCTTTTTGATAGTGATCTTAAAGCCGTTATAGTCTTTTGGATTGTGAGAGCCCGTGATCATGATGTTTGCATCGAAATAGTCAGCATAAACGCTAAAGTAGCCAACAGGAGTTGGTAGCAAGCCGATATTGTAAATTTTAAAGCCGCCGGCCTTGTTTAGACCGCTTAGCAGATACCTAAAAAGCGTGCTAGCACTTAGTCTTGCATCAAAACCAACGCTTAAAGTTTTCACGCCAAATTCGTTAAATTTCTTACCCAAAGCAAGTCCTATAGCCTTGACGCTGTCCTCTGTCAAGTCTTTTTCAAAAATGCCACGGATGTCGTATTCTCTAAAAATTTCATCATATTTCATTGTAAATTCTCCCTAAAAGAATGCAAAAATGATACAAGAATAAATTTAAAAAGGAGTAAATAATTTTATAAATTTAGCGAGGTTAAATTTAAATATAAATTCGAGCTAGAAAAGGCTCTAGCTCGAAAAGGGCTGCTACATCATGCCGCCCATGCCACCCATTCCGCCCATGTCAGGCATTGCAGGCATTGCTTTTTCTTCTTTTATCTCGCTGATAGTTGCCTCAGTCGTTAGTAGCAAGCTAGCCACGCTAACAGCGTTTTGTAGAGCAACTCTCTCAACTTTAACTGGATCGATGATGCCAGCTTCAAACATATTTACATATTCGCCAGTTGCAGCGTTAAAGCCAAAATTTGCATCTTTGCTTGTCTCAACTGCGTTCGCGACTACGCCTGCGTCAAAGCCAGCGTTCTCAGCGATTTGGCGAAGTGGAGCACGAAGCGCTCTTCTAACGATCTCAGCACCGATTGCCTCATCGCCTTGTAAATTTAAATTTACGCTCTTTGAAGCGAGGATAAGAGCTGAACCGCCACCTACTACGATGCCCTCTTCAACAGCTGCACGAGTAGCGCTTAGAGCGTCATCTACGCGGTCTTTTTTCTCTTTCATCTCAGTCTCAGTCGCAGCACCTACTTTGATAACTGCCACGCCGCCGCTTAGTTTTGCAAGGCGCTCTTGAAGTTTTTCTTTGTCATAGTCGCTTGTAGTCTCGGCGATTTGCGCTTTGATCTGAGTTATTCTAGCGTCTATTGCTGACTTCTCGCCTGCACCATTTACGATAGTTGTGTTATCTTTGTCGATAACTACGCTTGAAGCTTGTCCAAGGTCGTTTATAGTGGCACTCTCAAGTGTTCTGCCTAGCTCTTCGCTGATAACTTCGCCACCTGTTAGGATAGCGATATCTTCAAGCATAGCTTTTCTTCTGTCACCAAAACCAGGAGCTTTTACAGCTGAGATGTTTAGCACGCCACGAAGTTTATTTACAACAAGCGTTGCAAGTGCCTCGCCCTCAATATCTTCAGCGATGATTAGAAGTGGTTTGCCACTCTTTTGTACTTGCTCAAGCACTGGAAGCAGGTCTTTTAAATTTGTGATCTTCTTGTCAAATAGTAATATGAATGGATTGCTTAGCTCAACTTGCATCTTTTCAGGGTTTGTGATGAAGTATGGGCTTAGATATCCGCGGTCAAACTGCATACCCTCAACAACGCTTAGCTCATCTTGGATAGACTTTGCCTCTTCTACTGTTATGACACCATCTTTGCCGACTTTCTCCATCGCATCAGCGATAAGTTTGCCGATGCTCTCGTCTGAGTTTGCAGAGATAGTAGCGATCTGAGCGATCTCTTTTGAGCCAGAAACTTTTTTAGAGATGTTTTTTAGTGCATCTATAAGAGCTGCTACTTCTTTATCCATACCACGTTTTACTTCGATAGGATTTGCGCCAGCAGTTACGTTTCTAAGACCCTCTTTAAATATCGCGTGAGCTAGCACAGTCGCTGTTGTAGTGCCGTCACCTGCTTGGTCATTTGTCTTGCTAGCTACTTCTCTAACTAGGCTTGCGCCCATGTTCTCGATAGTATCTTTTAGCTCAACCTCTTTAGCCACGCTAACGCCATCTTTTGTGATGTTTGGAGCGCCAAAGCTCTTTTGGATAAGGACATTTCTGCCTCTTGGTCCCATTGTCACTTTTACAGCGTCATTTAGTTTTTTTACGCCCTCGTATAGGCGATTTCTTGCATCATCAGAGTAAAAAATTTCTTTTGCCATTGTCTTTCCTTTTTAAATTATTTAATCACGCCTAAAATGTCGTCGATGTTTAAAACAAGATATGTCTTATCATCTAAATTTACCTCAGTGCCAGCGTATTTAGCAAATACTACTTTTTCGCCAACTTTTACGCCCTCAGCTTCAGCACCAACTGCTTTTACCTCGCCGCTTAAAGGTTTTTCTTTTGCGTTATCAGGTATAATTATGCCCGAAGCTGTCGTCTTTGTCTCTTCTACGCGTTCGACTAGGACACGCTTGCCTAATGGTTGAAAGTTCATTGTTCATCCTTTTAGTTTAATTGTCTTTTTTAGCACTCTTTATTTTTGAGTGATGAAATGCTAGCATTTTTTTCTGAAAAAGTCAATAATTTATAGTGAATTTTATTAAAAACTTTAGTCTAAGTGACTAAAGTTTTATGATATGTAAAACTAATATAAAGGAATTTTATGAAAAAAGTAGCTTACATAGTTGGCGCGCTTGTGCTCATAGTAGCTTGCATCTTTGGCTTTATCTTTAGCTCTTTTGGCAATAAATTTATAGCCAGTAAAATAGAAAAAGAGGCACTCGCTCGCGGTATTGATGTCAAATTTAAAGACTTTAGCCTAGGTTTTAGCACCTTAAATTTAGAGGCGACCGTGATGAACGCCATAAATTTAAAGGCAAATGGCGAGTTCTCCTTGCTTGCTCAAAGTATGAGCTTAAACATAGATATAAATGCCGACAAGGCAAAGTCTAGCGAGCTTGGGCTAAAAAAGGACGTCGCTCTTAAAGCAAACGTGGCTGGTAAATTTAGTGACTTCAAGCTAACGGCAACTGGCACGGCGCTTGGCTCAAATATAAATTTAAACGCAAATTTAAAAGACTACCTGCCAAAAGCTCTAAATCTTGACGCTAAAAACATCGAGCTTTCTGAGATATCAGCTCTTGCCAAAAAGCCAAATTTAGCTAGCGGCAAGCTTGATCTAACGAGCAATATGCAAGGAGTTGATGAGAAAAATGAGCCCATCATAAATGCTCAAATTTTAGCAAGCGACGCGGCGATAAACAAAGAAATTCTTAAAAATGAATTTGGGCTAAATTTAGCAAAAGATATAAGCTTTAAAGGCGGCGTAAATGCTAAATTTGCAAATGAAAAAGTGAGCGCAAAAACCCTTATCATCGCACCTGAAGCCACTTTAAAAGCAAACGAGACGACTTATGATCTAAGTAGCAAAAATTTAAAGAGCGACTTTTCGCTAAATGTGCCTGATCTTGCCCTTTTTGGCAAGCTCTTGGGCGAGCAACTAAGTGGCGCTGTGGATGCAAACGGCGAAATTACAATGCAAGAAAATGCCCTTAAAAACCTAAAAGCTGAGATAAACGGCCTTGGCGGCAAGATAAATGTAAATTTTGATAGCAAAAACTTAACCTTAAATGCGGCTAACATAAAGCTAAAAGAGCTTCTAGCGCTTGCTTTGCAGCCTAGCTACGCAGACGGGCAGATAAATTTAAATGCAAATTTTAGCGGCTTTGACGAGCTAAAAAAGCTTGCAGGCGAGGCTAAATTTGAGATAAAAAACGGCCTTATAAATAATGGTCTTGCAAAGCTTAAAAATGCGGCGAAATTTGAGCTAAAAGGCGGCGCCACCGCAAAAGGTGAGCTTGTAAATTTTGACGCAAACGTGCTTAGCGACCTTGGCGAGCTAAAGGATGTAAAGGGCGTTTTTGACCTAAAAAACAGCCAAATTTTTAGCAAATTTGCCCTGTTTATTAGCGATCCTGAGAAATTTAAAGCGGTTAGTGGCTTTGAGGTGGGCTCAAAGATGGCGCTTGCGGGCGATGTGAAGGTTAAAGAGAGCAAGATAGATGAGCTAAATTTAGGCGGCGATGCCTTTGCTGGCAAGCTAAACGCCACCATAAAAAATGAAAATCTTGATCTTAGCCTAAAAGATGCGCAGTTAGGAGAGGTCTTGGCACTTAGCGGCAACGACAGGCTGGCAAACGCTAAGGCAAATGTCCAAGCAAAGGGGCAAAATATCTTTAGCAAAAGTCCAAGCGTCTCCGCAACGATCGCTTTAAATGATGGTAAATTTAACGCCGCAGCACTTAGCAAAATGCTTGATAAAAAATTCCCTGAAAACGAGAAATTTAGCTCAAATTTGAGCCTAGACTATAAAGGCGAAATGGCAAAATTTAGCTGCGACTTTCTTAGCTCGTTAGCTGATATAAAGGGCATAGATGGCAGCTTTGACGTGGGCAAAAGCACGCTAAACCTAAAGCTTCAAGCGGTAGTTTCAGAGCTAAATAAGCTTGCATTTTTAGCTGGCCGCGAGCTTCACGGTAAATTTGCAGCCCTCGTAACAGCAAATGGTAAAGTGGATGATCTAAGCGTAAAAGCCACTTCAGATGATCTATTTAAGGGCAAACTAGAGGCGAACTACAAAGGCGGCGCGCTTGATGCAGTGCTAAAAAACTTCGAGGTCAAGGGGCTAACGCAGACTTTGGGGCTAGATCATCTATATGACGGCAACGGCGATGCTAAATTTGACTACGACACAAAGCAAAAGCTCGGTAAATTTGACATCTTGCTAAAAGAGGGTCACCTAGCCAGCACAAATCTCACAAACAACATCCAAATATTTACCGGCAAGGACATAACAAAAGAAATTTACAAAGACGGCAAAATTTACGGCGATATAAAGGGCGACAACGTCGTCTTTAACGTAAATTTAAGCTCACCAAAGAGCGATATAAAGGTTGCAAATGGCACTTATAATATCGCGACAAAAATGCTTAACGCGCCGCTTGTTTGCAGGCTAGAAAAGACCGATCTAAACGTGCAAATCTCAGGCACTACAGACAAGCTAAAATACGATGTCAGGTCGCAATATCTTGAAAATAAGGTCAAAAAAGAGATAGGTAGATTTTTAGACAAAAAGCTTGGCAAAGATGATGACGCAAGCGGCGAAAAACAAAATTTAAAGGGGCTTTTAAAAGGGCTATTTTAGATGAAAAAGGCGGAAAATTTAAAGTATCTAATGGGGCTTGGGCACTTTTGTAGCGACATAAACCAAAGTGCGCTTGGTGCGATGCTGCCCTTTTTCATCGCGAGCTACCACTACGACTACGCCACAGCTGCCTCGCTCGTGACCGCCACAAATTTAGCAAGCTCGCTCATCCAGCCACTTATCGGCCGCTTAAGCGACAAAAAAGAGCTGCCCTACATCATCCCGCTTGGACTGCTACTTGCAGGTGGGGGCATGAGCCTCACTGGCTTTATCACAAACTACTATCTTATTTTACTCTGCGTGATGATAAGTGGTATCGGCGCCGCGCTCTTTCACCCAAGCGCTGCAAGGATCGTAAACTACGCCTCAAATGCCAAAAATAGAGCCAAAAGCATAAGCATATTTTCATTTGGAGGCAACGCAGGCTTTGCCGTTGGGCCTATTTTGGTCGCTGTTTTTGTGGGAAATTTTGGCCTAAGAGGGACGCTAGTCTTCATCATACCTCAAATTTTTTTAACACTTTTATACCTTAAAAAGGGCAAATTTATAAAAGCGCTAGAAGACAATCACAAAAAGCAAATTTCACAAAAAACAAGCGCTCTAAAAGACGATATGGGCGCATTTTTAAGGCTTTGTCTGTGTATATTTTCACGCTCTATCGTCGCATTTGGCTTTGCGGCATTTTTTAGCATCTACCTCATCAAAATTTTTGGCCTTAGCAAAGAGGCTGCAAATGTAAATTTAAGTATGTTTTTTGCTGCAGGTGCGATCTCTACGCTATTTGGCGGAGCTCTAGCTGATAGATACGGCCTAGTTAGGCTCATCAAAATAAGCCTAAGCATCGCCGCGCCGCTAGTCGTGCTGATGCTCTTTATCGACAGCTACGCGCTATTTCTCGCGGCCTCCATCTGCGTGAGTGCCTGCATTAGCCTATCTTTTAGCCCCTCAATCGCCCTTGCACAGCTTTATCTGCCAAATCAAATCGGCCTAGCCTCTGGCGTAACGCTTGGACTTAGCATCACTATCGGCGGTATATTCGCAACGGTCATCGGCAAGATCGCTGACATCTTTAGCCTAACGCACTCGTTTTACTTTATCGCCGCAGTTTCGCTTATCTGCGCCGTTTCTAGCTATTTTTTAAAGCCGGTCAGCAAGATATAAATTTATAAAAATAGCTTGCTGACAGCGTATAGCAACGAAAGACACAGTCAAATTTCTCACCCATAGCGCTGATTTTGTAAATTTTACTTTTTGGGCTTTAAATTTGCTTGGTAGATGAAATTTGATACGAGCTGAAATTTAGGCAAAAACTTGCCAAAGAGAGGAAATTTTTGCTTCAATACAAGGTGACAAGACTAAATTTGAAGATATAAAAGAGCCGAACCATGGCTTTTGGCGGCAGTATTTTGCAGTAATTTTTATTTTAAAATTTAACAACCAAGCATCAAGACAAAGTATCTTGTGATGATTTTAAATGCTATGAAGAAATTTTCGACCGAAGATAGAACACATAGTTCATCGAGGGAGAAAATTTCTAGTTCATTTAAAAGCTCGCAAGAGACGAGCCTTTTTATAACTTTCTCATCTTTGCTATTTCGTCACGTAACGCCGCCGCCTTCTCAAACTCCAGCTGTGCCGCAGCTTCAAGCATCTGCTTTCTTAGCTCTTTTACTATCGCGGCTCGCTCGCTAGCTGGCATTTTTTCCAGATTTGCGCCTTTTCTTAAAATCTCCGTACCGTCCTCGACGTGCAGACTTTCTTCGATATTTCTACTTGCGGAGTGCGGCGTTATGCCGTGAGCTTTGTTGTACTCATCTTGAAATTTACGCCTAGCAGTCGTCGTATCGATCGCCTCTTTCATAGATTTTGTTATCTTTTTGGCAAACATTAGCACCTTGCCATTTACGTTTCTAGCCGCTCGCCCCATCGTCTGTATAAGGCTCGTTGTAGAGCGCAAAAAGCCCTCTTTATCAGCGTCCATGATCGCTATTAGGCTCACTTCAGGCAGGTCAAGCCCCTCACGGAGCAAATTTATGCCTATTAGCATGTCAAACTCACCACTTCTAAGCCCTCTAATGATCTCATTTCGCTCGATCGCGTCGATGTCTGAGTGCATATACTTGACCTTGACGCCAAGCTCGATGTAGTAGCGGCTTAGCTCCTCAGCCATCTTTTTAGTTAGCACTGTAACTAGCACACGCTCACCTCTTGCAATGACCGCCTTCGCCTCGTCAAATAGCGCCTCTACTTGATTGTCACTATCTTTTATCTCGATGATCGGATCAAGTAGCCCCGTAGGTCGCAAAATTTGCTCATAGACGTGCCCCTGGCTGATACCAAGCTCGTATTCGTTTGGCGTTGCTGAGACAAAGAGAAATTTAGCCTTTTTGCTTATAAACTCGTCAAATTTAAGCGGCCTGTTATCAAGCGCTGACGGCAAGCGAAATCCATACTCCACAAGCACCTCTTTACGGCTCCTGTCACCCGCATACATACCCCTAAACTGCGGCAAACTCACGTGGCTCTCATCGACGATAACCAGATAGTCCTCACCACTTATCTCAAAGTAGTCAAACATCGAGTACGGCGTCTCTCCAGCCTTTTGACCAGTTAGGTGGCGCGCGTAGTTTTCGATACCTTTACACATGCCCGTACTCGCCATCATCTCAAGGTCAAACTCCACTCTCTGCTTTAGTCTCTGCGCCTCAACTAGCTTGCCCTGCTCGTTAAATTCTTTCAAGCGCACATCAAGCTCCTCTTCGATCTCTTTCATAGCGATCTTTAGCCTATCAGCGCCCACGATAAACTGGCTGGTCGGGTAGAGGATAAATTTTTTCAGGTCGTGTCTTTTTTTGTTTTCCAGCACGTCCAGGCTATACATCGTCTCGATCTCGTCGCCGAAAAACTCGATCCTAAACGCCTCGTCGTTAAAATATGCGGGATATACGTCCACCACGTCGCCGTTTACGCGAAAGTCGCCTCGGTCGAAATAAACGTCGTTTCGCTTGTATCCCATATCCACTAGCTTTTGCAGTAGCGTGCGCTGGTTGATTTTATCGCCGACGTTTAGGTATGCGACCATGCCTTTATACTCGCTTGGATTACCAAGGCCGTAGTTTGCAGAGACTGAAGCCACACAGACGACGTCATCAAAGCTTAGCAAGCTAGCAGTTGCACTTAGACGCAGGCGCTCAAGCTCATCATTTACCGAGCTATCCTTTTCTATATATAGGTCGCTTCGTGGGATGTAGGCCTCTGGCTGATAGTAGTCGTAGTAGCTTATGAAGTACTCCACGTGGTTTTTTGGGAAAAAGCCCTTAAATTCGCTGTAAAGCTGAGCGGCAAGGGATTTATTGTGCGTCATGATGAGCGTTGGCATATTTAGCTCACGTATGACATTTGCCATGGTGAAGGTCTTGCCAGATCCTGTGACGCCTAGAAGTGTTTGATATTTGTTGCCTGATTTTATGCTTTTTACTATCTCTTTTATAGCTCTTGCTTGGTCGCTGCTTGGGCTAAATTTAGATGAAATTTCAAATTTACTCATTGATCGCCTTTAAATTTGGGCGAATTTTATAGCAAAGATAGTGCTTTGTCAAATGAGAATTTTAAAAAGAATTTAGCCTCTGCGTGTTAGAATACGGCATTAATTATTATTTTAAAGGAACCTTTATGTTTGAAGATAATGCGATCTTAACCACACTAAGCGATAAAGTAAATGACCTCATCACAAAATACGATGAAGTTTGCAGAGTAAATGAAGAGCTACGTAATGAGATCGTAACATTAAAAGCACAAAATGAGGCAAAAACCAACCAGATCATGCGCCTAGAAGAGGACCTAGATAAGAAAAATAGCGAAGCCGATGACGTAATGAAAAAAATCGAAGCTGTCCTTGGTAGATAAGCTAGGCATTTTTGGCATAAAAAATGAAACAGATCACGCTCACCGTATCATCTCGCGACTACACGATAACGCTTGATGATGATTTTGCTGAAATTTTTGAGCGCGACTGGCAGAAATTTATGGGTGGAAAGAAATTTATCGAGCCTCGTGAGCTTATAAACGCCTTTGTCGAAAAGAGCTACGAGAGCTACACAAATTTGCGCGTCGTAAAGGACGTCACAAAAGAGATAGAAGAGATACTAAAACCGGAAAATAAATGAAAAAAAGAGCTTTTACACTAATAGAAATTATATTTGTCATCGTCATACTTGGCGTCTTAAGCGCTATTGCTATACCAAAGCTTTTCTTCACTAGAAGCGACGCCATAGTCGCAAATGCAAAAACGCAAATCGCTGCCATAAAAAGCGGCATCTCACTAAAATACAACGATAGTGTCCTAAAAGGCACTCCAGCATATCCAGACGCGCTTGATGATGGAAATAAACTTTTCAACAAAGTAATAAGCGTAAATATCGCAGACAGCGGCACAAAAAACGGCTGGCACAAAACTGGAGCAACCACTTATACCTTCAAACTAGACGGACAAACAGCAAATTTCACTTATGACAAAACCACTGGCGAATTTGACTGCCAAAGTAACGACGGACTTTGCAGCGCCCTTGAGTGATGAGATACTACGAGGTCGTATTTAGCGGGGTAAATTTAGCTGCGCTCACATATAAAAGCGAGCTAGATATTGCGCCATTTCGCGCCGTCACTGCAAAGCTTAGGGGTAAAGCCATAGTTGGCTTTATACTGCGCGAAGTGGATGAGCCAAGCTTTAAAACAAGCTTTATTGATGAAATTTTACCCATTAAGCTAAACGACATCCAAGCAACTTTAGCCAAATTTATCGCCTACTACTACACCTGCGAGCTTGGCGTTGCTATAAATTTATTTGAGCCACAAAGCCTTATAGATGATGAAATTTATAGTGGCGCAACCGACTTTAAAGCGCCAAATTTAAGCCAAAAGCAGCTTGAAGCACTAAATTTCATAAACGCACGAAAAAGCTCGCTCATCTTTGGCGACACGGGAAGTGGCAAAAGTGAAATTTATATAGCTAAGATAAGAGAAATTTTAAACGCAGGCGGCCAAGCGCTATTTTTGATGCCTGAAATTTCACTGACACCGCAGATGCAAAAGCGCTTAGAGAGCTTCTTCGGTGAGGCTGTGGCAGTGTGGCACTCAAAGATCACGCCAAAGAAAAAAGAGCAAATTTTAAAGGATATTAAAAGTGGCAAGGCAAGACTAATAGCAGGAGCTAGGTCTGCCATATTTTTGCCACTTGAGCGACTAAAACTCATCATCATCGACGAAGAGCACGACGATAGCTACAAAAACACAGGCTCAAAGCCCCACTACAACGCAAGAGACCTAGCGCTTTACCTAACTAGCAAATTTGACCTGCAAGTGATACTTGGAAGCGCCACGCCAAGCCTCACTAGCTTTTACAAGCAAGAATGTTTTCGCCTAAAGGGGACATATTTTGAGTCGCAAAAGAGCTATATATTTGACGAGAGTGAGACTGGCATAAGCGAAATTTTAAAAGAGCAGATCGCAAAGACGCTTGAAAACAAAAAGCAAGCCGTCATCTGCCTGCCAACAAGGGCAAATTTCAAGTATCTTGTCTGCAAAAACTGCGGTGAGACGGTAAAGTGTCCATTTTGTAGCATCGGCATGAGCTACTATAAAAAACAAAACGTGCTAAAGTGCCAATACTGCGAGCACAAAATGGCCGTGCCAAAGAGCTGCCACCAGTGCGGCAGCGAGATGATAGAGGCTAAAAAGATCGGCACGAGCGAGCTACTTGAGCGACTGCAAGCCGAGTTTGCAAACGCTAGGATCGCTAAATTTGATAGAGACGAGATCACGACGCAAAACAAGCTCGTAAAGGCTCTGAAGGAATTTAACGACGGCAAGATAGACATCCTGCTTGGCACGCAGATGCTAAGCAAGGGGCATGATTATCACAACGTCGAACTTGCCGTCATCATGGGCTTTGACGAGCTTTTAAATTTTCCTGATTACAGAGCTAGAGAACGCACACTTGCCCTTGCTATGCAAGTAGCCGGAAGAGCCGGCAGAAACGGAGCTGGCAGGGTCATCATCCAAAGCAAGCAAAGGGAGTTTTTCGAAAGCTTCATTAGCGACTACGACGCATTTTTAAAGGATGAGATACCTTTTAGAGAAGCTCTTTATCCGCCATTTACTAGGCTACTTCGCGTGGTCGTTTCGCATAAAGATGAGAGCACGGCAAAGGGTGTAATGAACGAATTTGTGCAAAAGCTGGAGCCACTAAAAGGCGATGAGCTCGAGATCGTTGGATATGGCAAGTGCCAGGCTGAGTATCTTGTGGGTAAATTTAGATATGAAATTCTGCTTCGCTCAAACTCGCACACCATGCTTTTAAAAGCTGCAAACCTCTGCAAAAGCGAACTTAGTGACATCGATATAGATCCGGTAAATTTTAGCTAGAAGACGATTTAACACAAGCAAATTTTAAATTTGCAAATTTGCTTCGTAGCGTATAAATATCAGACAAATTTTAAAATTTCATGAACGAGTAATTTCGGCTCTAAAATTTGAGCTAAGCGGTAAGCAAAGCCAAATTTTAGTAGTCAATTCTTGCGAGTGAGTGGAATTTTAAAATTTACAAAATGGATTTTTAAAATTTAAAGCTTTATTTCTTTGTTAAAAAAAAAAGGGGGGGGGAAGAGGCTTGAATTACGGTCTGCTTGCAGTTGCAAGCTCGCGAAGCAAAGAAGCTCCCTTCCCCATTAACAATCCCCCCCAACCCCGACGACGTTAGAAGTACATGCTTCAGTGCTAAAGCACTGCATGTGATTAAAAATTAAGACTAATTTTATTTATCAACCAAATAAGGGTCAAATAAATTTTAAAATTTCATGAACGACTAATTTCGGCTCTAAAATTTGAGCAAAGCGGTAAGCAAAGCCAAATTTTAGTAGTCAATTCTTAAAAGTGAATGGAATTTTAAATTTGCATTTACGATGTAGGAGCTTAAATTGCAAACTGCCTGTATTTAAAAACTTTATTAATTTTTCAAGCCTTTTAAAAGCCATTTTTTCTTATAATCCCCAATAAAATTTAAAGGCAAAATTTTGCAACGATACCCGACAAAACAGATAAAAATTCGCGATGTTTTAATAGGCGGTGACGCACCGATCTCCGTGCAGTCGATGACATTTTCAAAGACAAAGGACGTAAAAGGCACGCTTGAGCAGATACAAAGGCTATACTTTGCAGGCTGTGACATCGTGCGCTGCGCAGTTTTTGACAAAGAGGACGCCAGCGCGCTAAAGCAGATCGTCGCCAGCTCACCCATCCCAGTCGTTGCAGACATACATTTTAACCACACCTACGCACTCATCGTTAGCGAATTTGTCGATGCTATCCGCATAAATCCAGGCAACATAGGCTCCGCTAAGAACATAAAAGCAGTCGTTGATGCCTGCAAACAGCGAAATCTGCCTATCCGCATAGGCGTAAATTCTGGCTCGCTTGAAAAGCAGTTTGAGGACCGCTACGGCCGCACGGTGGAGGCTATGGTGGAGAGTGCCTTATACAACATCAAGCTTCTTGAGGATTTTGACTTTACAGACATTAAAATTTCACTTAAATCAAGCGACGTTGAGCGCACCATGCAAGCTTATAGAGCGCTTCGTCCAAAGACAAACTACCCATTTCATCTAGGCGTAACAGAGGCAGGTACGACATTTCACGCGACTATCAAGTCCGCGATCGCACTTGGCGGGTTACTACTTGAGGGCATAGGCGATACGATGAGAGTTAGCATCACAGGCGAGCTTGAAGAGGAGATCAAAGTCGCAAAGGCGATCTTAAAAGATAGCGGCCGCCAAAAAGAGGGGCTAAACATCATCTCATGCCCAACTTGTGGGCGTTTGCAAGCTGATCTCATGGCAGCAGTAAAGCTCGTAGAAGAAAAGACAAAAGGGATAAAAGAGCCACTAAACGTCTCAGTGATGGGCTGTGTGGTAAATGCTATCGGCGAGGCAAAAGGTGCGGACGTCGCCATAGCATTTGGTAAAGGTAATGGCATGATCATGCGACACGGCGAAGTGGTTGCTAGACTGCCTGAGAGCGAGCTTGTGGATAGATTTTTACAAGAGATCGACGACGAGATAAAGAGCAGAGGATAAAGCAGTGGCAAAAGAGAGACTTAACGAGATAGAATTTAGCAACCTTTACGACCTTGATATGGAGCGAGCCATACTAAGCTCTATCATCGCAAACAACGACGCTTTGGGCGAAATTTTTGACACGATCAAGGCTGGGGACTTTTACCTAAAGGCTCACGCTCAAATTTACAAAGCGATGGTTGATTGTCTAAACGGCGACGTGCCTATCGCATCGACATTTATCAAAAACAAGCTTGGTGAAAACTACGATGACAACGTCATGGCGAGCATTTTGGCCACAAACTCGATCATCGACATCCAAAGATACGCAAACGAACTTAAAGAAAAGTCGATCAAACGAAGTCTAGTCAAGATCGCTCACGACATCCCAAGCAAGGTAAATGAAGACAAAGCTAGCCGCGATATGGTCGATGAGTTAAGTCAGGAATTTTACTCTCTTGTCGATGGCAGCGGCACTGGCAGCATCAGAGATAGCGAAGATATCATAAAAAGCTTGATCGTACACATGCAAAAGCAAGCTGCCCTAAACGAGCGCGATATCATCGGACTAAACACCGGCTTTAAAAAGCTAAATGAGATGATAAAAGGCTTTAAAAATGGCGACCTCATCATCATCGCAGCGCGCCCTGGCATGGGTAAAACGACACTTTGTCTAAATTTCATGGGGCACGTTTTAAAAAGTGGCGCTGGTGTCGTCTTTTTCTCACTTGAGATGCCAGCAGAGCAGATCATGATGAGGATGCTAGCAGACAAAACCTCGATCCCACTTCAAGAGATAATGACAGCGAGCCTAGACGATGAGAAGCTCGCTCACTTTAGCCACGCATGCAGCGAATTTTCGCACGCCAAGCTCTTTGTACATGATAGCGGCTACGTAAATATCCACCAAGTAAGGACGCAGCTTCGCAAGCTAAAGTCAGCTCATCCTGAAATTTCACTATGCGTCATCGACTACATCGGCCTTATGATGAGTACAAACAACTTCGCCGACCGCCACATACAAATAGCTGAAATTTCTCGTGGCTTAAAGCTTCTAGCGCGCGAGCTGGATATGCCTATCATCGCACTTTCGCAGCTAAACCGCGGCCTTGAAGCACGTGCGAACAAGCGACCTATGCTAAGTGACCTAAGAGAGTCAGGCGCGATCGAGCAAGACGCCGACATCATCCTTTTTGTATATAGACACGAGGTCTATCTGGAGCAAGAGGAGAACGAGAAAAAGAGCAAGGCAGCAGCCGAGGGCAAACCTTATCAAAGCGAGCATGTTTTTAATAAACTTCAAGAAAACGCCGAGATCATCGTTGGCAAAAACAGAAACGGCGAAGTGGGATCTATCGACGTGCTCTTTCAAAAGCAGTACTCGCGCTTTTGCGATATCGCCACCACACCAGTGCAATCAACTGAATTTAAAGAGTAAATTTGCCAAAAAGCAGGCGTATATTTTATTTTCTCCTGCTTTGCCTATTTATTTTTGGCCTAAATTTAGCGCTTAAATTTCATGAATACAGCGCATTTATGGAGCTTGGCGAGCAAGATATCACAGGCAAAGTAAGCGTAAATTTCACCAAAGAGAAAAACGGCAAAAAACGCCAGATAATAAGGATCGACACCTCAAATTTTAGCTTTTACACAACCGCTTCTAAAAAAGATGAGATCAGCCTTTATGACGTAGTGGCGCTTAGTGTTCAGCCAATAGACGTGAGCTTTACGGACTATCTTTCTGGCTCATTTTACATGCCAAGCTACGATAGAGCTGTTATCAAAAGAGATGAGAGCTTAAGGCAAAGAGCCATAAATTTCATCTCCGCTCAGCACGAAAACGCTAAATTTTCGCAGCTTTTCTCAGCGCTTTTTCTTGGCACAAATGTCTTTGGCGAGCTAAGAGATGACGTCTCAAACTGGGGCGTGGCGCACCTCATCGCCATCAGTGGCTATCACCTTGGCGTCATAAGCGCAGTTTGCTTTTTTCTTTTAAGGCTCGTTTTTAAACCCATTTACGCAAGATATATGCCATATCGCTCTTACATTTTTGACTTTACTATCGCCGTATTTTTAGTGCTTTGCTTTTACTTTTACATGATCGGCTTTATAGCAAGCTTTTTGCGGGCATTTTTGATGAGCGTGGCTGGATTTTACATGATCTGCAAAAAGATAAAGATCTTAAATTTCTACACGCTCTTTGGCGTTATTTTATTTAGCATCGCCCTATTTCCGCAGCTTCTTTTTAGCGTTGGATTTTATTTTTCATGCCTTGGCGTCTTTTATATTTACGTCTATCTTTTATACTTTGCGCCCAAATTTAGCCTGCTAGCAAACTCGTTACTTTTAAATTTATATGTCTTTTTTGCGATGGAGGTTGCGGTGCTTTACTTTTTCCCGCTCATTAGCCTCTTGCAGCTTAGCGTGCTAGCCATCAACTACATATTTGGCGTATTTTATCCACTAAGCTTTTTGCTTCACCTCTTTGGATATGGCGGTATTTTTGATGAAATTTTAAGCAAGATGCTAGCTTTTAGACTAAGCTCTGGCAGCCTTCATATAAGCACATTTATCTTTTTACTCTATAACGCCATCATACTTTTTTGCGTTAAATTTAAATCCCTAGTCCTACTTCCGCCACTCTTTGGCGTGGTAGTGTTTTTACTTTTCTTGCTAAATTTTTCGTAGTCAAAGTTTTACTTAAATTTGCCGATATGCTTTTAAATTTAAAGGCAAGGCGATGCAGATAAACTCAAATTTTATAAATTTAAATAAAAGTGCTCCTAAAAGTGGGCTAAATTTAAAGGCTGATGAGGCAAATTTAAAGAGCGAAGAGTCACAAAACATCGATAAAAGCACTATTTTGCATGACGCTTCAAATTTAGCTAGCGAGGTAAATAATGAGAGTGAGAGTAGCGCCGATGTCATAAAAAAGCAGTTAGAAAAACTGCAAAAACAGCTAAAAGAGATCGATAATGCGATAAAACAGGCAAGTGCTAGCAAAAATCCATACGCAAAAGAGCTGGTCGCCTCGCTTCAGACCAAAAAGGGAGCTATCTTTGCTCAGATAATGCAACTAAACGCCCAGCTTGTAAAGATGCAAGGCGCTTAAATAGCTCAAATCTAACCCTAAATTTAACCTCACGCGGCCTTTACGCCGTAAAATTTCATGATTTTATTGTGAATTAGTAGCGAGATATACATTATCGCAGCGCCTAAAATGAGCCTTGTTAGGTTGGCGTCCTTTTGCCAAAAAACTAAATTTACGATGATAGCCGCTGGTATGAGGGCGTTGTTCATGATGGCAAGCACGCCGCTATCGACCTCGCAAGCCCCCTTGTTCCACATAAAGTACCCCAGCCCACTAGCGACCGCTCCAAGCCACAAAAGCACCAAAGTTTGGGTTAGATCAACGTGAAATTTGGCTGGATTGCCAAGGGTTATGAGCGCTATGACAGCGACAAAAAACGCCCCAAAGTGAAAGTAGCCAAAGACCTTTTTTTGATCCACTTCAAATTTCTCCAAAAGCGCTTTATAGGCACTCTGCCCTGCTCCAAAGCATATATTTGCCCCTTGCACCAGCAAAAAGCCCTTTAACACGCCCTCATTTATCGCGCCATACTTTATGACAAGCGCGCCAAAGACCGCAACGCCAACGCTAAATAGATAAAGCGGCCTAAATTTAAAGCTAAATGCGTCATATATGAGCGTCACATAAAATGGCGTAAAAATGGTAAAAAGTGCGACTTCTGGCACGCTTAGATACAAAAACGAGTTGTAGTAGCAAAGATACATTAACCCTATCTGCACCGCTCCGATCGCCATTATGCCAAGGGCGAGCTTTGGATTTACCCTGCGAAATTTCGTAAATGGCAAAAAAACTAGGCTTGCAAGCGTCACACGCACAAAAACAGCTAGGTAGCTATCGACCTTGCCCGCTAAAAACTCGCCTATCAAGCTAAAGCTAAACGCCCACAAAATGGTCACGAAGATCAGTTTATTCATTCTATCACCACCTCATTTATATTTCTTGCGCACTCAAAAAAGTATTCAAGCTTGTTTAGCTCGAGCAGATCGCCATTTAGGATGAAATTTGCCCTGTCGCTAAAATTTTTCTCACTTACAAACAAAAACTGCTCAAATTTTACCTTGCCGTTAAGATAGCCATTTAGCAGGTCATTAAAGTCGCTATCAAGGCTATCTTGCTTTAGCGAGTCTAAATTTAGCCTAGCACTCAAGCCCTCTATCACGCCTCTTAGATCTTTTAGCCTAGCCATTATCCTGTTTTCTTCGTCGCTTAGATCAAGTGCGGCCTTTTGCTCCTCTATGCGCTTAGTTTGGCTTTGCTTGCTGAGGCTTAGGCTATCTGGCAGCTTCCACTCAAACTCTACTCTAGGCTTGTTCGCATCAGCGTATGCCTCAGCCATCTGCGAAGTCGTCCTCTCGCCTTTTTTAAAGCTGTTATTATTCACACTTTGCGTATCTTTTAGGTAAATTTTTGGAGCAAATTTGCTCTTTTGTTTCTCATTTTCTTGCTCTTTTATATATTTTTCTTGCTCCATCGCCCCAAGCTTGGCGCTTAGATCATCCTTGCTAAAATCAGGCATCACTATCTTTGAGCCAGCATTAAAGCCGATCTCGCCGTTTGAGAGTAAATTTATCCTTGAGTTTAGCTCGGCTAGCTTAAGCCCAAGCTCGTCTAGCTCGGCTCTTTTTTTATTAAGAGTGAAATTTATCGCATCAAATTCGCTCTTATCTATCTCACCATACTCAAACCAAAATTCATTTTCGCTAGCTGCTTTTGCAAAGCTATCGACAAATTTTGTCTCTAAATTTATAAGAGAATTTAGTGCAACAGCGTTAAAATAGACCTTTGCGACCTGAAAAGCAGTGAGATTCATAAGCTCTTCATCTTTATAAATTTTCTCCACGCCCTTGTGGTCTAAAATTTTATCCGAAGCCTCGCTAGCACCGCCATCAAAGATGAGATACTCGACCTTTGCCGTGATCGATCCAGCCTTTGTCATATATCCGCCCTTTAGCTCGTCAGGCACAAAGGTATATCTGCCATCAAGGGATAAATTTAGCTTGTTGCTCTTATTTTTATTTATATATTCATTTTTATTAAATTCTTTCAAACTCTCAAGCTTCGCACTTTGCGCCAGAGCGATGATCTCTAGTAAATTTCCAGCCCAAAGAGGCAAAGCAAAGAGCAAAACCGCCAAAATCTTCTTCAAATTCTCTCCCTTTCATAAAATTTTCTTATAAATTTATCAAGATTATAGACCCATGCAAAAAGCACTGGCACGACAAGCAAGCTTAGCAAAGTCGAGCTAATGAGCCCAAAGATGATGCTTATAGCCATAGGCGAGTTGGCCTCATAGCCAGCACCCCTGCTAAGAGCAAGTGGCAGCATGGCAAATATCATGGCAAAAGTGGTCATCAAAACAGCCCTTAGACGCTTCTTAGCAGCCATTTTCACAGCTTCGTTTGCCTCCATACCGCTATTTGCAAAGTGGTTTGCAAAATCAACCACCAAAATGGCGTTTTTGCCGACCATACCAAAGAGCAAGATGACGCCAACCATGACAAATAGACTAAATGGATTGCCGCTTATAAAAAGGCCAATCACGACGCCACAAAAGGCAAGTGGCATGGCTAGCATGATGAGAAATGGCAGCAAAAAGCTCTCGTAAAGTGCCGCTAGCACCATGTAAATAAGTACCGCGCTCGCACTCACCGTAAAGATAAACGAAGCGTTTGTATCGTCCATGAGCTCGACAAATCCAAGAAATTTATACTTGAAATTTGCAGGCAAAATTTCATCAAGCTTCTTTGAAATTTCATTTGCCACGCTATTTAGCGGAGCGTTGTTTTTGGTATTTGCTAGAAATTTGATCTCATCTGCTCTATTAAACCTTGAAATACTAGCTGGCTTTTGCTCAAAACTAATCGTCGCCACATCGCCAAGTGTGACGAAAAAGCCCTCATTGCTTCTTATCTTGGTCTTTAAGATATCATTTGTATCGCTTCTAAATTTATCATCAAGGCGCATGTAAAGCTCATACTCTTTGCCATTTTCGTTTTCAAAAACAGAGACCTCGTTCTGGCTAAACGCGCTATAAACGGCACTTGCAACGCTGGCTTTGTCTAAATTTAGCCTTTTTGCTTTATCTTCATCGATAGAAATTTGCACGCGCTTTAGCAGATCTTCTTCGGGCGAATTTACATCTGTTGCGTCATTTATCTCTTTTAGCATTTTGCTGATCTTTGGCACAAATTTCTCTAACTCTTTGCCATTTTCAGAGGTGATAGTAAGCTTTACTGGCTGCACATCGCCGCCTTCAACCACTGGCAAATCAGCTACAATGACGCTCATATCATCACTTTTTAGCTTGTCACGAAACCTCTGCATGATGGCGTTTTGCCGCTCGTGATTAGCTCTATCTTTTAGCTCCTTTAGCCTAACGTAAGCTTTTACAAGATAAGGCTGCTTGGCGTCTGTGTAGCCAAGGATGAAGTAGGCGTAAGCGACCTGAGGATCGGCATTTATGAGTGAAATTTTATCTTTTAGCCTCTCTTTGCTAGCTTGCAGGCTAAGCGAAGGATCAAGCTTAAAGTAGATATTAAACTCCGAGTTATCCTCGCTTGGCATGAAGTCACCGCCTACAAATTTAGCCAGTCCAAACGAGCAAACAACGACCACAAGCGTTATAGCTAAAAATATGAGCTTAAATTTAAGCGCTAAGGCTAAAAGCTTCTCATAGCCATTTTCAAGTGCCTCAAAAAAGGGCTCACTCTTTAGAAAAAAGCCGCTTTCTTTGGCATTTACAAACCTAGCGCTAAGCGTTGGCACAAGAAATATACTCACAAAAAACGAGATGACGATGCCAGCTGCTACGCTCATCGCAAATGAGTTAAAGTACTTGCCAACGATGCCGCTCATAAAGGCTATTGGCACAAAGACGCAAAGCAGCACGAGTGAGATCGCAAAGACGCTAAATGCTATCTCTTTTATACCTGCAAAGCTTGCCTTTAGGGCATTTGGCTCATCTTTTAGTCGGCTAGCGATGTTTTCAGTGACGACTATCGCATCATCGATAAAAATTCCAATACCAAGCGTAAGCGCTATAAGGCTTAAGCGGTTGATGTCGTAGCCTAGGGCATTTATGATGAAAAATGTCGCCACGATGCTAGTTGGTATCGCCACGACTGAGATAATGGTGATCGAGAAATTTCTTAAAAACAGATATACGATCACGATGGTTAGCAAGACGCCAAGGATCATATCAAAGGCGGTTTGATCGATGTGCTTTTGTATCACTTCGCTCTTATCGTAGGCTATTTTTACGTCGTATTCGCTACCAAGCAGGCTTTTAAACTGATCTAGCTTTGACTTAGCTAGAGCGATAACCGTTAGTGCGTTTGCGTCTGGAGCTAGCTCAAGACCTAGCAAGACACCACTTTTTTTATCCATTATCGCTGCTTCGTTTGCGTCTTTGTAAGCGAGATCAACACTTGCGATATCTTTTAAAAAGACCCCTTGCTTGATCGTTAAATTTCTTATCTCATCTATGCTTTTGGCGCTGAAATTTGACTTGATCGCCATTTGGATCTGCTCATTTTCTATCTTGCCAAGTGGCGCTTTTAAATTTTCAACCTTTATCAAATTTGCCACTTCGTTTGCGCTAAGGGCGTTTTTATCAAGCTTAAATCTATCAAGTAAAATTTTCACCGCTGGCTCTAAAAAGCCATTAGTCTTGACCTTCGAAACGCCGCTTATGCGCTCCAAAAATGGCTTTGCCACGTCGTCGATATCTTGCATGAGCTTGGTTTCATTGCCATCAAGCCTTGTGATAAAGAGGCTAAAAACGGCTGAAGAGAGGCCATTTAGCTTTTCTATCTCGTAGTTTGCGCCTATCCTCGCCTTTTGCATCTTGTCGCGGACGTCATTTGTAGCGCCCTCTAGGTCTTTGTTTAGCTCAAATTCTATGCTGACCACGCTTAGGTTGTCAAAGCTAGTTGAGTAAAGCTTTTTTATCCCCTCGATGCTTGAGACCTCGTCCTCGATCTTTTGCGTGATCTTGGTTTTTATATAGTTCATATCACCATTTGCGTATGTCGTGATCTTTACTATAGGGATATTTACTTGCGGGTATAAATTTACATTCATCGTCTTTAGCGAGTAGATGCCAAAGACAACGAGGCTTAAGAATATCATAAGCGTAGTTATGGGGCGGTTTATAGCTGTTTTTATCATTTATTTTCGCCGATTATCACTTTTCCTTGACCAAACATGCCTGGTTTTAGCCCAACATCGTAAGCTTCGGCGTAAAATTTTCTAGTCTCTCGCTTAATTTCTGGGTAAATTAGTGCGATTTTTAGCTCTTTTTCTTCGCTCATGGCGTCAAGCTTAAATTTAAACATGTCGCCTATTTTTACTAAATTTGCGTATTTTTCGTCGATCGCTATTAAAATTTTAACCTCTTCGGAGTTTAAGATAAAGGCTGGCTGAAGCGGCGAAGCACTCTCGCCAAGCTCGACATTTTTACTAGCTATGACGCCATCAAAAGGAGCTTTTAAAACGGCCTTTTTAAGATGGTCCTGCGCATTTAAAATGGCTATCTGGGCACTCTCTACCCTAAGAGCTGCCTCGTCAAATTTATACTTTACCTCATCAAATTCTTGCTTTGAAGTGACATCCTTTACTTGGCTAAATTTATTAAAAGTGCTTTTAGCAAATTCTTTGGCATTTTTGGCAAGTGCTAGGTCGTTTTTTGCCTTTTTTAAAGCGATCTCAAGGCTTGTTTGATCAAGGCTAGCTAAAACGTCGCCCTTTTTAACGTGGCTTGAGACATCTACAAAAATTTTATCTACCTTGCCACTGCTCTCAAATGCAAGCTTTGAGCTTTGCTTGGCATAGACTTCAAAATCAGCAAAAATCTCCTCCCCTGCAAATGAAAAAATGCAAAATATTATTAAAATTATCAGTTTTTTCAATCCCTAATCCTCTCTAAAATACTCTCCCCGCTCTCAAAAAAATACTCCGCCTTTTTTATCTCTAGCTCGTCTTTCGCCCCTTCAAAAAGGCTAATGGCGTCAAATTTTTGTGAGAGCGCCTCAAGCAGGTCGCTATATCCTAAAAGCCCAGAGTTATACTTCTCATAGCTTGCTCTAAGTGCTAGATCACTCGCCTTTACATACTCATTTAGCGAGGCGATCTTTGAGCTAAGAGTTGCGATCTCGTTTTGTAAATTTTTAAGTTTTGTCTCGTTTTCACGCTTTTTATACTCTAAATTTAGCCTCGCTTCATCAAGCGCGATCTTGCTAGCTTGGCTCATCTTACTAGTGGCAAAAAAGTCAAAAATTTTCCACCTAAAGCTAACGCCAAATTTATTGCCGTGCGTATCCTCTTTTAGATATTTATCAAGATATGGGCGATAAGCGTTATACTTGCCAAGGTCGATGTCGTAGTTGTTTTTGTAAAATCCATAGGTGTCATAGAGCATGATTTGAGGCAAAAAGCCAGCTCTTGTCTCGCTAAGCCTAGCTTCGCTTATAAAAATATCTTGATTTAGCCTATCAAGCTCGGCGTTTTTTGAAGCTAAATTTGAGCCAGTCTCGGCCATTTTTGCCCCGCTCATAGGCACGATTTGCTCACCTGTTAGCAAATTTATCTCATTTAAAATTTGCTCCATTTTGTTTTTATACTCAAGCTGCGTGCTGTTTGCCAAGTGGTATTTTGCCCGCACATTTTCTAGCTCATCTTTTGCGGCAAGCCCTGCTTTATTTGCCTTTTCAAGCTTATCTAAAACGCCTTTTAAGAAATTTGCCTGAGCCTTTTTGGCAGCTATTATATTTTCAAGCGCGCAGGCATTAAAGTATAAATTTACAGCCTTAAATGCAAGGTAATTTTTAGCTTCATCACTTGCGATGGCGGCTTTATTTTTTAAAAGCTGGTTCATCTTTAACCTAGCCTCTCTCGCCCCGCCGTCGTATAGTAGAAAATCAATCCTAGCTAGCACTCCAGCTGACTCTTTAGCGACTATGCTTGGAAAGGTGCTTGCGTTTTTGCCGTATGAGCCCTCTAAACTAAGGCTTGGCAAATAGGCACTAGTGGTAGCCTCACTATTTAAATTTGCTCTTTTTAGCTCAAGCTCTTTGATCTTTGAAATTTCGTTTTGAGTGGCTTTGTTCGCTATCTCGCTCAAATTTGATCCAAGCAGTGCCAAAGGCAAAAGTGCTAATAAAATTTTCTTCATCAGTGAAAGCTCTTTACTAAATTTCCTATTAGCAAATTCCAGCCATCAACTAGCACGAAGATGAGTAGTTTAAATGGCAGCGAGATCATGACAGGAGGGAGCATCATCATACCCATCGCCATCAAAACGGAGCTTACAACCATGTCGATGACAAGAAATGGCAGATAAAGTAAAAAGGCTATCTCAAAAGATGTCTTTAGTTCGCTTATCATAAAAGCTGACATCGCGATGCTTAGCGGGATTTCCTCGATATTTGCTGGATTTTGCAAATTTCTTATCCTAAAAAATAGCGCAAGATCCTTTTCTCTAGTGTTTTTAACCATAAATTCTTTAAACGGCTTTAAACTCTTATCAAGCATCTCCTCATAGCCTATCTGCTCGGCTATATAAGGCTTTATGCCCTCATCGTAGCTTCTTTGCCCGACTGGCTCCATGATAAAAAATGTAAGCACCATTGCAAGCGAGATAAGCACCGTTGAAGGTGGCACCTGCTGCGTGCCCATCGCTTGACGCAAAAATGAAAAGACAATGACAAGGCGCAAAAAGCTAGTCATCATAAAGATGAGCGAAGGAGCGAGTGCAAGAGCGGTGAGGATTAGTAAAACATTTAGAGAATTTATAAGCTGCTCGGCATTTTGCGGTGAATTTAGGCTTAAATTTATAGTTGGTAGCGCAGGATCAGCACCAAAAACTACACAAAACAAAACCGCTAAACTAAGCAGTGCTTTCACGACTAATTCCTCGTATCAAGGATACTTTTCTTAGTAGCCTCTTTATTTTTTGGCTCGAGCGAAACAAAGTGAATTTCCACCCTATTGTTTTTAGCTCTGCCCTCGTCTGTGCTGTTGCTAGCGATCGGATCAAAAGAGGCTCTGCCAGAAGTGATAAGCCTCTCTTGTGGTACGCCATCGCTAACTAGCTCTTCAAGCACACTTAGCGCCCTTGCAGTAGAGAGCTGCCAGTTATTTTTATATATAGAGTCTTTACTTGGATTTGTATTATCAGTGTATCCGATGATATCTGTTTTTACCTCATTTGGCATTTTGGCTATGATCATGCCTATTCGCTTTAAAAAGAGCTTCGCATCCTCGCCAGAAATTTCAGCACTATCTTTGTCAAAGAGCATCGCAGCTGGAAGCCTAACGATAAAGCCATCCTCGCTCTCCTCCATAGTGATCTCAGGTGCCCCACTAGCCGTTAGTAGCTCATTTATTTTTTTAACAGTCGAAGTGACCTCGTTTTGAGCGCCTTTTTGAGCTTTTGGCTTTGGATTGCGTCTGCTTTCAGGATCTGTCTCTTTTTCTACCTGACTATCTGGTCTTGCACCACCCTCTAGCACGCTTAGCGCACCAGCTAGCGAGCCAACAGCAGCCTCCATCTTTTTAGCATCCATCGTCGCCATAGAGAGAAGCAAAACAAAGAAGCAAAGCAAGAGCGACATAAGGTCGCCAAAGGCAGCCAGCCACTCAGGCATGCACTTTGGGCACTCTTCTGGTTTTATTAACTTACCCATTATTCAAACTGACTTTTTCTATCTTTTGGAGGTAAAAATGCTAAGAGCTTAGCCTCAAGCGTTCTTGGGTTGTCCCCTGCTTGTATCGCCATGATACCCTCTAAAATGACTTGCTTCTCAAGCGCCTCATCAGCATCGCGGATCGAGAGGATATTTGCAACAGGTGAGCCGATGATGTTACCTATCATCGCACCATAAAGTGTCGTAAGCAAAGCAACCGCCATAGATGGACCGATCGCACTAGGGTCTGACATATTTAGAAGCATCGCAACAAGACCGATAAGCGTACCGATCATACCCATCGCACCAGCAAAACCGCCAACTTGCTCGAAAATTTTGATGTTATTTGCATGCCTTGTGCTAGTCTGATCGATATCGATCTCTAAAAGCGCTCTGATCGCATCTGGCTCATTGCCATCGACCGCCATTGAAAGGCCCTTTTTTAAAAACTGATTTGATTCGTTATTTACCTCGCTCTCAAGTGCTAAGATGCCATCTCGCCTAGCTTTGGTTGAGTAATCAACTACTTTTTTTATAGTCTCAGGTAAATTTACAACGACTGATGGCTTAACAGCGACACCATAAAATTTACCAACACCTTTAAGCGTCTCCATCTTGAAGCCAACCATCATAACGCCGATAGTACCACCAAAAACGATCATCACAGAAGGGATATCGATGTATGGTCCTATACCAACGCCTATCGCCATTGATCCAAACAAAAGCACCAGGGTCAAAACCCAGCCGACGACGGTTCCTAAATCCATTTAAACTCGCTTTATTTATAAATTCTTAAGAATTGCTATTTTATTAGCTTTTTGTTGAAACAATCGTTAAATTAAAAAAAATGTTTGCCATTTTTTGCTACAATCTGCGAAATTTTTAACGTTAAAAGGCTTAAAAATGAACAATAATACTTCAATCATAATCCTAGCTGCTGGTCTTGGTACCAGGATGAAATCAAAACGCCCAAAAGTCCTATTTGAGCTATGCGGCGAGCCAATGATCATCCACATATTAAAGCAAGCTTATGCGATCACAAATGACGTTAGCGTCGTGCTTCACTACGAAAAAGAGTTAATTAGCAAAAAGATAAAAGAAATTTTCCCTCAAACTAAAATTTTCGAGCAAGATCTAGCAAATTTCCCAGGCACTGCTGGCGCAATAAAAGGCGTAAATTTAAGCGGTGAAAAGGTGCTTGTCACTTGCGGCGACATGCCACTTGTTAGATCAACTGATCTTATGCGTCTAGCAAATGCCGAAGCAGACGTGGTTATGAGCTCATTTGAAGCGGTAAATCCTTTTGGCTACGGCAGAGTTATCATAAAAAACGGCAAAGTTGAGGCCATCGTCGAGCAAAAAGATGCGAGCGAAGCGCAGCTTGCCATAAAGAGCGTAAATGCTGGCTGCTACTGCTTTAAACGCGAGGCGCTAGAGCAAATTTTACCGCTCATAAGCAACCAAAACGCGCAAAAAGAGTACTACCTAACTGACGCCATAAAAATAGCAAACGAAAAGGGCTTAAAGTGCGTTGCAGTAAATGTTAATGAACAAAATTTCATGGGCATAAATGATAAATTTCAGCTTAGCGTTGCAGAAAAAATCATGCAAGATGAGATCAAACAAAATTTGATGAAAGCTGGCGTTTTGATGCGTATGCCTGAGAGCATTTTCATAGACAGCAGGGCTAAATTTGAAGGCGAGTGTGTGCTAGAAGAAAATGTAAGTATCCTTGGCGAGTGCGTTATCACCGAGAGCATCATTAAAAGCTCATCGGTGATCGAAAGCAGCGTCATCAAAAACTCAGACATCGGCCCATTAGCTCATATAAGGCCAAATTCTGAAATTTCTGACACGCACATAGGAAATTTCGTCGAGGTTAAAAAAGGTGTTCTTAGCGGCGTAAAAGCTGGACACTTAAGCTACCTTGGTGACTGCGAGATAGAAAGTGGCACAAACATCGGTTGTGGCACGATCACATGCAACTACGACGGCAAAGCAAAATACAAAACCAAGATCGGCAAAAACGTCTTTGTTGGCTCAGATACGCAGCTAGTTGCCCCTGTAAATATCGCTGATAACGTCATCATTGCAGCTGGCAGCACCATCACAAAAGACGTTGAGAGCGGTGCATTAGCGATCAGCAGAGGTCGCCAAGAGAACAAAAGCGGCTTTTTTGAGAAATTCTTTGGCAAAGACGATGTTAAAAAATAAGAAAATTTTACTAGCCGTTTGCGGCAGTATCGCCTTTTATAAAGCTTACGAAATTTTATCGCTGCTTAAAAAGCAAGGTGCTGATGTTTATGTAGCTTTAAGTGACGGAGCGCTTGAATTTTGCAGTGTAAGCGGCTTTGAAGCACTAAGCGAGCATAAAATTTTAAGCTCACAAACGCAAAACTGGCAAGACGGCGTAAATCACATAGCCTACTCTAAAATGGATATAGTCCTCATCGCACCAGCCTCGGTAAATACGATAAATAAGCTAACAGCTGGCATCTGCGACAATGTCTTTATGCAAACGCTAATCGCCGCCTCGCATGTGCCTTTGGTCGTAGCCCCAGCTGCAAATAACAACATGATCGAGCACTTCGCGACGCAAAATTCGCTTGAAATTTTAAAGAAAAACGGCGCTTTAGTGGTTGAACCAGTGCTTAAAACTCTAGCTTGTGGCGACGTTGGTAAGGGCGCTTTAGCAAGCCCTGAAGTGATAGTAGAAGCTGCCATTAAAAGGCTTAGCAGGCCACTTTTTGCAGGCAAAAAAGTGGTGATCACGGGCGGCGCAACTACTGAAAAGATAGATGATGTTAGAGCCATTACAAATTTCTCAAGCGGAAAGATGGCAAGAGCCTTGGCTAGAGCCTTTTACTACGCAGGTGCAGAGGTAAAACTGCTTGCCAGCTTTGAAACTGCAAATGAGCCGTTTCTTAGCCTTAAATTTAGCTCAAGTAGCGAGCTTTTAGAGCTTTGCAAGAGTGAGTGCGAGGGGGCAAATTTACTTGTAATGTGCGCTGCAGTGAGTGATTTTGTACCGACAAAGATAGATGGCAAGATGAAAAAAGAGGACGTTGGAGAGAGCTTAAATTTAAGCCTAAAGAGAAATGTCGATATTTTGCAAAGCTTAAAAGAGTTTAAATGTAAAAAGATCGGCTTTAAGCTTGAAATTTCAAGCGAAAACGCTCTTAAAAGCGCTAGATCGATGTTAGAGAAAAAAGGGCTTGACGCAGTTTGCCTAAATATATTGGGTGAGAAAAACGGCTTTTCAAGCGAGCAAAACGAGGTAAATTTCATCACAAAAGATGATGAGATTTTACTACCGCTTGCCTCAAAAGACGAGATCGCAGGGCGCATCGTGGAGCTAGCAGCAAATTTATGATAGAGCAGATCTCACGCGTCCAAAAGATAGCAAATAACAGCCAAACTCCGCTAGTAGCGATAAATTCGTCCTTGCCGCTTAGCATTTTGGTGAGCCAAAAGGTCGGCTTTAACAGATACATCTTAAATTTCGCAAATAGAAATTTAAACACAAAAAGCGTAAAAGAGCTAAACGTAGGCTCTAGATACTGGGGCGAGGTGCATAGTCAGGGCGAAAACATCGTCATAAAAAATTTATACGAAAAGCCAAAAATTTTAGATGAGGACGTTTTGGCTGATGGGCTAAATTTGATAGAAAATTTGGTAAAAAATGAGAATTTATCGTGGCTTTACAGCTATTTATTTAAAAACTTAAGCGAAGTTAAAACAAAAGATGAGATGAGAGTGCTGGCAAAAATGCTCTTTGCCCTACAAGAAAATGTCGTGCATATACCATTTGCGTATAGCGGTACAAACGGCATTTTCCAGCTTAAAAAAGAGAAAAATGAGATGAGAGTTTTTCTTGTTTTTTCAAATTTTGCGCCGCTTATTTTTAAATTTAAAGATGAAATTTTGTGTGAGATCGCAACTCCATTTAGCAACGTCGCGAGCTTGCTAAAAAGCGAATTCAGCGCCGCAGTTATGGTGCAAAACGTAAGCGCTCTTTGGAGCAAAAAAGAGCAGATAATTGACTTTAAAGGCTAGATATTGAACAAACTTAACCACCTCGCTATCATCATGGACGGCAACGGGCGCTGGGCGAAAAAGCGTGGATTTTTGCGGACAAATGGGCACGAGGCTGGGGCAAATGTGGTGAGCGATATGTGCGAATTTTGTATCGATAATGGGGTGAAAATTTTAAGCCTTTACGCATTTAGCACCGAAAACTGGAAAAGACCGCAAAAAGAGGTTGATTTTTTGATGAATTTGCTTAAGAAATTTCTTCTTTTAAAGCGTGATGATTTTATAAAAAATGGGATCAAATTTAACACGATCGGCGACATCTCGCCATTTAGTAATGAGTTGAAAAATGAGATAGAGATCACCAAAAGTGCGACAAGAGAAAATACAAATTTGCTTTTAAATTTAGCTATAAACTACGGCTCAAAAGATGAGATCATAAGAGCTGTGCGAAAACTAAATTTAAAAGGCTGCGAGATAAATGAAGCGAGCCTAAATGCGGCACTTGACGAGAGTGAGCCAGTGGATCTTCTCATTAGAACTGGCGGAGAGAGCAGGCTTTCAAATTTCATGCTCTGGCAGGCAAGCTATGCGGAGCTATTTTTCACGCCGACACTTTGGCCAGACTTTGGCAAGGATGAGCTTGCAAGCATCGTAGCTAAATTTAAAGATATAGAGCGAAGATTTGGCGGGGTTTAGTGAGTTAATGGATATTTTGGTTTTGTTTTTTGCTGTTTTTGCTTTTGTTTTTGGCATCTGTGTGGGGTCATTTTCAAATGTGCTGATATACCGCTTGCCACGAAATGAAAGCATAAATTTCCCAGCCTCACACTGCCCAAAATGCTCTCACAAGCTAAATTTTTATCACAATATCCCGCTTTTTTCATGGCTATTTTTAGGCGGCAAATGCGCCTTTTGCAAGCAAAAGATAAGCTTTGTCTATCCGCTGGTTGAGCTAGCCTCTGGGCTACTTTTTCTGATCTGTTTTTTTAAAGAGTGCGGCGAAATTTTAAGCGTAGAAACCTTGCTTTATTCGCTATTTTTAGGACTTTGCTTTATCATGCTACTAGCCCTTAGCGTCATAGACATAAGGTATAAAGCAGTGCCAGATGCGCTTCTTTTTGCGGCGCTATTTTTTGCATTTGCCTATGCCTTGCTGCTTTTTATCTTTAAAGGAAATTTTGCTCAAATTTTAAATTTAATCATCTTTGGTTTTATATTTTGGGCGCTGAGATTTGTCGTGAGCTATGCGATGAAAAAAGAAGCCATGGGAAGTGCTGACATATTTATCGCAGCGATCATCGGAGCCATTTTGCCAGCCAAGCTAGCCCTTGTGGCGATCTATCTGGCGGCACTTCTTACGCTCCCAGTCTATGCGCTCGTTCGCAAAAAGGGCTATGAGCTAGCCTTTGTGCCATTTTTAAGCCTAGGACTGCTTGTCACCTACGCTTTTGACGGGCAAATTTTAGAAATTTTAAGGTTCATTTATGAGTAGAGTAAATAAATATCTTTTGTTTAACTTTTTAGGCACGTTCGCATCGCTATTTAGTACGCTTTTTTTGATCATGTCGATCGTCTTTTTCATCCAGATCGCGCGTATCACTTCATACATCGAGATCAGCTTTGGCGAGCTCTTTAAACTCTACTCATTTATGCTCCCACGAGTGCTGCTCTTTGTCGTGCCTATCGCGTTTTTCGTCTCACTTGCGATGACGCTTTTTCGGCTATCAAAAGAAAATGAAAGTATCGTTATCTTCACACTTGGTGGCTCGCCAAATAAGATCGCAAGATTTTTCTTAGCTTTTTCAGCCCTTTTAAGCGCTGCCTTGCTGGTAGTTGCCATCGTCATGATACCAATAGCCGCCCAGCTAAATGCAAATTTCATCGACTATAAAAAGACGGTTGCTAAGCTAAATTTAAAGCCAACCCAGTTTGGACAAAAATTCTCCGACTGGATGGTCTATGTGGGCAGTGAAAGCGAAGACAAAAATGGCACAACCTACAAAGATATCGTGATGTTTAACCCCTTTGTCAAAGACTCACAGCGCCTAATAACCGCCAAAAACGCAAAGATCATAAACGTGGGTCAAAGTGTAGAGCTCTCTTTAAACGAGGGCAAAATGTATGACATCAGAGATGAAATTTATCACCAAAGCAACTTCAAATCAATGAAGATAAGAACCGCCCAAAGCGAGGAGATAAGCGACGTTGGCAGCATCAAAGAGTACTGGATGGATGCAGCTAGCAGCGATAAGCGCCGAAAAGACCTTAGCACCTACGTCCTAGTGGCCCTCTTCCCGCTTGCTAGCACGCTCTTTGCGATCAGCCTTGGCATCGTCACATATAGATATGAAAAGGGCATGGTCTATGTTGGCACTTTTGGCGTTTTGTTTGGCTATTTTACGCTCATAATGCTCTTTTCGTCAAAGCCAGCGCTTGCGATACCGCTCATATTTTTCGTATTTTTACTAGCTGGCGTCTTGCTTTATAGAGCCAAGATCACACGAAGATACTAATGAAAATTCAGCTAATCTACAGCTACGATGGCTCGAAATTTCAAGGCTCACAGACCCAGCCACATGAAAACGGCGTAGAGGATGAACTTACGCGCGCCCTAGCTCATGTTGGCATTTTTGAAAGAGTGATCTCTAGCTCGCGCACCGATAAAAGCGTGCATGCAAATAACCAAAGCTCAAGCGTTGTTTGCGGTGATCACTTTAAAGATTTAAATCGCCTAAAAGATCTTATAAACCGTCACGCACACCCAAGCATTCACATAAAACGCATAAATTTGGTGGATGATAGCTTTCAAGCAAGATATGACGCGGTCGCAAGGTCTTATAGATATGTGATAGATCACGGCAAATTTGATGTTTTTAGCTCAAACTACAAGGTATTTTTGCCTAAATTTGATATCAAAAAAGCAAATGAAATTTTGCGTAATTTTATCGGTGAGCATGATTTTAGCGCATATATGAAAACCGGAAGCGACACAAAAAGCCCAGTGAGAGAAATTTACAAAGCGTTTTGCTACGTACGCAAAGGGCAAACTATCATCGTTTTTAAGGCAAATGGTTTTTTACGCGGCCAGGTGCGGCTCATGGTTGCAAATTTGTTAAAAGCACTAAAGCAAAAAGATGGCAGCGATCTCATCAAAGCTTCGCTAAACGGACGTCCTGCTCTAACTCGCATACCAGCACCAGCTGAAGGGCTATATCTAAATAGAGTTTTTTATAAATTTAACTAATCTCAAAAGTGGTCTGAAAATAAAATTTGGGGAGAAAAAGGATGGTGCGCCCGAGAGAATTCGAATCTCTGACCTTTTGAACCGCAATCAAATGCTCTATCCAGCTGAGCTACGAGCGCACATGAAAAATTAAGTTGTGATATTAACCAAACTTTCCTTAAAAAGAGATTGTATTCATTTTAAATTTATAACCTTTTTAGTAAAATCCTTTGTGCAAAAGGAGCAAAAATGAACGATTTTTTCGATAGTCTAAAAGAGATCAAAAAAGAGCTTGCAAAAGAGCAAGGCGTGGCAAAAAAGCCTCAAAAAGAAGCCATTTCTCATACAAAAGAGGAGGCGATCTTACACAAAGAACAAAAGCTAAGAGATGAGTTTTTGGCATATACAAAAGATAGCAATATCAGGAAAATTTGACTTTGGAACGCTAGTTGCTTTAAATGGGGATATTTTGAATGGAGAAACCCATGAATATAACCCAAACTTTAGAATCTTTAAGCATTTTAACCGATAGCGACGCTCTTTTTTGTGAGCTTCGCGCGCTGATAAGTAAAAATTTCACAAAAACCCTAGCAAACAAAGACAAGATCATCTCTTTTTACGAAGAGAGCGAGATCCCGCAGCGAAAATGCTTCTTAAAATTTATAAAAAAACTCTACGAAAAACAGGGCAATGAGCTTGACGTGACCTTTGCAAAATACAAAACCATAAAACTATCTTTAGTGCAAAGAAACGCCCTAATAAACATCTACAATATCGACATCGACTTTCTTAACTATGAGATGATCTTTACGCTAAACAATACTCCAAGAGCTTTTGCTAGCTACATTTTGCAAAATTTCAAAGGCAATGAGTCTAAATTTGACGATAAAAATCATAAATTTAGCCTAAAGATAAAAAAAGAAAGTGACTTTGGCTTGATCGAAGAGATTATTTCAAGACGCGAACATCTAAAATTTATAGTAAATTTTAACTACAATGAAGTCAAATTTAAAGAGTTCAAAAGAAACTACAAGGTCCAAAACTCGGCCAAATTTAAAAGTTGCTTCAGTGCTTTGGCAAATTTACTAGAAGAAAATTTTGAAATTTTAGGCTGCTCAAATAGCGACAGCTTCGAAACTGTAAGAGATAGCTACCTAGCCCTTGCTAAAATTTACCACCCAGACAGACACTCAAACAAGAGTGAAAGCATCAAAAACGAGTATAACGCTAAATTTAAAAAAATACAAACAGCCTACGAGGCACTAAAACCGTTTTTTAAAAACCAAGAGAATTTTATAAAGGTAGGCTAGTAGTTTAATGCATATATAAACCTATATATCATGAAATAATAGTTTTGCTATTTTGCTAGAAATTGCTGCATCATTATAAAATTCTTTTTATTTCTAATTTTTTTGCTGTTATTTTAAAAATATCTTCGTTTAGCTTCACAACAATTATATTATATATTTCTCTTTTAGCATCTTTAGCAGTATACGACCCTGCACCTTTAGCCAAGAAGTAAAATAAGCCTGCCATTTCGCCAGCTGTTGCATCCGTTCTAACGCTCGGCGCTTTAAACACGCTCTTTTTAACATCAGCATCACTGCCTAGACCAAAGATAGCATACTCCATATCTAGCTTATGCTCTTTTGCTCTTTTAGCTGTCTCACGCTCTAGCTCTTTACCGCCGTAAGTAGCCACTGCTTGCGTACTTCTTGAAACGCTAACGTTTGAAGTGAAAATTTGCACCGCATTTGAAGTCTTTTGTACGCTTGATTTGATCTGATCGTCAAAGTCAGAAATCTCTAGCTGTGCATTTTTCTTTGGGGCAGCTAAGCTGTCAGTTAGAGAGGAGTGCTCTATACCTTTAACACTTGAAGTGCCAATAAGTTTAAGTATAGGCGTCTCGTCAGCACCTATTAAGATTATGTTTTCATAGACTGAGGGCTTTAAGCCTTCACGTTTTGTTGCTGGGGCTTGAAACCCAGTTGTAGTTATTGCCATTTCTTTGCTCCTTTTATGCAATTTAATGGCAATTTATCATTTGTAGCTGTGTCAAATCTACCCAATTTTGAGAAAATAAAAAATTTTTTGTTTGCTTTGAAAAAAGAGTAAGCCCTAAAGATAGGGCTTTTAATTATTTTTAGAGTTTTTAGTAGATATATAGCTATTTTTAGTTGCTTGACTAATTTTATTTTTAGTTAGCCTATTTACTGCTTTAGCTTTTACTTCGTCGCTTATGTCTTTGTTTAATAAGACTTTCTTAACTAAGCCTACCTTGTCACTACTTGTGTCTATTGCATCAAGCAGCTTAAATTTTGTACTTTCAAACTTCATAGCTATTTTAAAAAATAAAAATATTATTAGAATTCTAAAAAACTTTTTATATCAAATTTTAGTATATGTTAGAGAACTTTAATTTAAGGCAAATAATTAAATATACGTCTTTTTTAGCCTAAGTAATTGTAGCTCGATCTTTGGTTTTGTTCTTTGCTTTTCAAGCAAAGGATCATATTAATATTATCATTAAGTTAAATTCAGTCTAAAGCATTTAAAAAATTTACTACATTTAATCAATAAAACCTAATTAAAAAAAACCAATATTTTATACTTAAGTAGAAAGTAACACTAATAAAAACAGAATCAAACAATGTAATAGTTAAAGCAGACAAACAACAAAGCCCGCAACGACCTACTTTTCCAACATCCCAGTAAGGGAGAGTATCATCAGCCAGGACGAGCTTAGCTTCTTGGTTCGAGATGGAGCAAGGCGTTTCCTCGTCTGTATAGTCACGGGCAGTGTTAAATAAAAGATATAATAGCTAAATCTCTTAT
>NZ_CABPUY010000001.1:322469-350702 GCF_902460575.1 Campylobacter concisus
CGATAAAAAGGTTTAAATTTATCTTTGTATTTAGCGCAAGCCGCCACTAAGTCATCCCATAGCAAGGTAGAGGATGATCCTAGCTCTGCTTTATTATCAAACCATCTTATTTAAAATTTGCTTCTTATCTATCTTTTGCATAAGCTCCAAGACATCTACGCCTCTTTTTTCTTTGAAATTTAAAAGCTCTCTTGCATAGAGAAATTTCTGATCCTTGTTTATATCATAGGTTTCATACTTTTTCTTAACCTGCATAGGTTATTTTTTTCTGTTTGTTTTTAACTTACACTTTAACAAAGCACTTTTAAAACGTTAATTATTTTTAGAAAAACTATCAACTAATAAAAGGTATAAATACAACAAATTCATAATTTGCTCATCCATTAACTTGCATAATTTTTAAATAAAACTTATAAAAACTAGAAAAATATAAATTTAAAAAGATAGCCAACCAAATAATATAAAAACATATATAAAAAGTCTTACTACATTTAATCAATAAAACCTAATTAAAAAAAACCAATATTTTATACTTATACAAGAAACAACAATAATAAAAACAGAATCAAACAATGTAATAGTTAAAGCAGACAAACAACAAAGCCCGCAACGACCTACTTTTCCAACATCCCAGTAAGGGAGAGTATCATCAGCCAGGACGAGCTTAGCTTCTTGGTTCGAGATGGAGCAAGGCGTTTCCTCGTCTGTATAGTCACGGGCAGTGTTAAATAAAAGATATAATAGCTAAATCTCTTATTTAACACTACTAGATAAAGTTAAAAGTCATAAACAAAGTTTTGTAAAAACATATCTTATTAAGTTTTTATCCTTAACAAGGAAGTGATGCTTATTAAAAGATAAGCAGACGAGCTATTAGTACTGGTCAGCTAAAGGACTTTCATCCATTACACACCCAGCCTATCAAACACATAGTCTATATGAGCTCTTAAAAGAAGATTCATCTTGGAGTTGGCTTCCTGCTTAGATGCTTTCAGCAGTTATCACATCCCAACATAGCTACCGAGCGGTGCCCTTGGCAGGACAACTCGTACACCAGTGGTTGGTTCGACCCGGTCCTCTCGTACTAGGGTCAACTCTCCTCAATCTTCTTGCGCCCACGGCAGATAGGGACCGAACTGTCTCACGACGTTCTGAACCCAGCTCGCGTACCGCTTTAAATGGCGAACAGCCATACCCTTGGGACCTGCTCCAGCCCCAGGATGCGATGAGCCGACATCGAGGTGCCAAACCTCCCCGTCGATGTGAGCTCTTGGGGGAGATCAGCCTGTTATCCCCGGGGTACCTTTTATCCTTTGAGCGATGGCCCTTCCACACAGAACCACCGGATCACTAAGACCGACTTTCGTCTCTGCTTGACGTGTATGTCTCGCAGTTAAGCTGGCTTATGCCTTTATACTCTACGAACGATTTCCAACCGTTCTGAGCCAACCTTTGTAAGCCTCCGTTACATTTTGGGAGGCGACCGCCCCAGTCAAACTACCCACCAGACATTGTCCTACTTGAGGATAACTCAAGCTAGTTAGCTATCAGAATAAAAAAGAGCGGTATCTCAACAATGGCTCACCATAAACTGGCGTCTATGGATCAAAGCCTCCCGCCTATCCTGCACATTTTTATCCCAATAGCAGTGTCAAGCTGTAGTAAAGGTCCACGGGGTCTTTCCGTCTTGCCGCGGGTAGGAGGAATTTTCACCTCCACTACAATTTCACTGGATCCCTCTTCGAGACAGCTCCCATCTCGTTACGCCATTCATGCAGGTCGATATTTAATCGACAAGGAATTTCGCTACCTTAGGACCGTTATAGTTACGGCCGCCGTTTACTCGGGCTTCGATCAAACGCTTCGCAGAGCTAACGTCATCAATTAACCTTCGAGCACCGGGCAGGCGTCACACCCTATACATCCTCTTACGAGTTAGCAGAGTGCTGTGTTTTTGGTAAACAGTCGGGAGGGACTCTTTGTTGTAACCTTCAATGCTTACGGAGTAAATCCTTCACAAAGTTAGGCACACCTTATACCGAAGATACGGTGCTATTTTGCAGAGTTCCTTGAAGAGAGTTCTTCCACGCGCCTTAGAATACTCATCCCACCCACCTGTGTCGGTTTACGGTACGGGCAACTATAACTAAACTTAGAAACTTTTCTTGGCTCGACAGTATCAAGGATTTACGATTCATTCCGAAGAACTTCACGCACCTGTAAGGCCTCGGCTTAAAGGAGTTCGGATTTGCCTGAACTCCAACCTGCACCTTTCGACCAGCACTACCATCCGCTGGCTCCTCTAACTCTAAGCGTCCTTCCATCGCACATTATAGTTGGCATTGGAATATTAACCAATTTTCCATCGCATACCCCTTTCGGACTTTGCTTAGGACCCGGCTAACCCTACGATGACGAGCATCGCGTAGGAAACCTTGGGTTTACGGCGTTGGGGATTCTCACCCCAATTATCGCTACTCATGCCTGCATGCTCACTTGTATTCGCTCCAGCACTCCTTACCGGTATACCTTCAACGCAAATACAACGCTCTCCTACCACTTAGTAAAACTAAGTCTAAAGCTTCGGTACTCATTTTAGCCCCGTTATATTTTCCGCGCAGAATCACTAGACCAGTGAGCTATTACGCTTTCTTTAAAGGATGGCTGCTTCTAAGCCAACCTCCTGGTTGTTTAAGTAACTCCACATCGTTTTCCACTTAAATGAGATTTAGGGACCTTAGCTGTTAGTCTGGGTTGTTCCCCTCTCGACGACGGATTTTATCACTCGCCGCCTGACTGCCATGATTACACACTAGGTATTCGGAGTTTGATAGGGTTTGGTACATTGGTGTATGCCCTAGCCCATTCAGTGCTCTACCCCCTAGTGTTACTACATGACGCTATACCTAAATATATTTCGGAGAGAACCAGCTATCACGATGTTTGATTGGCCTTTCACCCCTATCCACAAGTCATCCCATAGCTTTTCAACGCTAGCGGGTTCGGTCCTCCACCGGCTCTTACACCGGTTTCAACCTGCTCATGGATAGATCACATCGTTTCGGGTCTGCAACGTCTGACTAAACGCCCTATTAAGACTCGCTTTCGCTACGGCTCCGGGTTTCCTTAACCTCGCCAGACATCACAACTCGCAGGCTCATTATGCAAAAGGCAGTCCATCACCCTGATAAATCATAGGGCTCTGAATGATTGTAAGCAAATGGTTTCAGGTTCTATTTCACTCTGATCACCTCAGTTCTTTTCACCTTTCCCTCACGGTACTTGTGCACTATCGGTCTAGTAGTAGTATTTAGGGTTGGATAGTGGTCTACCCAGCTTCAGACAGAATATCACGTGTTCCGCCCTACTCAGGATACTGCTAAGTAAAACAAAGCTTTCATATACGGGGGTATCACCCTCTGTGCCTAACCTTTCCAGGTCGTTCTATTAGCTAAGTTTAGTCTATATTGCAGTCCTACAACCCCACTAGTAAACTAGTGGTTTGCCCTCTTACGCGTTCGCTCGCCGCTACTAGCGTAATCTCTTTTGATTTCTTTTCCTGAGGGTACTAAGATGTTTCAATTCCCCTCGTTCGCTCCGTTATACGGTAACTAATATCTCTATTAGTTGGGTTGCCCCATTCAGAAATTCCCGGATCAAAGCCCCTTGACGGCTCCCCGAGACTTATCGCAGCCTGGCACGTCTTTCATCGCCTCTACTAGCCAAGGCATCCACCACTTGCTCTTTGTAGCTTACCTTTTCTATATTAGATTATTCTAATTCGCATCACTTCCTTGTTAAAGATAACTTTATGTTACTACATTTAAATTCTAGCTCTCAAGACGGAAAGCATTGACTACTATTTAGATAAGTTTTAAATCCTAAATAGATTGTGATGTCAAACTTTTGCATTAAATGCAAAGAGAATAGAAATTTAAATCTTTAACAAGTCCTGTAAAATTGTTTTTAAAACTTGCTTGTGACTATTAACAATATTAATTAAAAGAACATTTAGACAAAAGTCTAATTAGAAAGTTTAAATTTAAGCTCTCTAATTAGACTTAATGCTGTTAAACTATTTTATGGTGGAGAATAGCGGGATCGAACCGCTGACCTCCTGCGTGCAAAGCAGGCGCTCTCCCAGCTGAGCTAATTCCCCAATTAAATTCTCTGGTGGGCCTAACAAGACTTGAACTTGTGACCTCACCCTTATCAGGGGTGCACTCTAACCAGCTGAGCTATAGGCCCCTATAGGTCTATCAATCTTTCAAAACTAAACAAGGATGATTGAGAATATCTTTCTTATAGATATCTTGTGAGAGAATATCTATATGTACTCTAGAAAGGAGGTGATCCAACCGCAGGTTCTCCTACGGTTACCTTGTTACGACTTCACCCCAGTCGCTGATTCCACTGTGGACGGTAACTAATTTAGTATTCCGGCTTCGAGTGAAATCAACTCCCATGGTGTGACGGGCGGTGAGTACAAGACCCGGGAACGTATTCACCGTAGCATGGCTGATCTACGATTACTAGCGATTCCGGCTTCATGGAGTCGAGTTGCAGACTCCAATCCGAACTGGGACATATTTTATAGATTTGCTCCATCTCGCGATATTGCTTCTCATTGTATATGCCATTGTAGCACGTGTGTCGCCCCGGACATAAGGGCCATGATGACTTGACGTCGTCCACACCTTCCTCCTCCTTACGAAGGCAGTCTCATTAGAGTGCTCAGCCGAACTGTTAGCAACTAATGACGTGGGTTGCGCTCGTTGCGGGACTTAACCCAACATCTCACGACACGAGCTGACGACAGCCGTGCAGCACCTGTCTTAACATTTCTGCAAGCAGACACTCTTCTATCTCTAGATGATTTGTTAGATATCAAGTCCGGGTAAGGTTCTTCGCGTATCTTCGAATTAAACCACATGCTCCACCGCTTGTGCGGGTCCCCGTCTATTCCTTTGAGTTTTAATCTTGCGACCGTACTCCCCAGGCGGTATACTTAATCCGTTAGGTGCATTACTGCCAAGACTAGCTTAGCAACAACTAGTATACATCGTTTAGGGCGTGGACTACCAGGGTATCTAATCCTGTTTGCTCCCCACGCTTTCACGCATTAGCGTCAGTTGAGTTCCAGCAGATCGCCTTCGCAATGGGTATTCCTGGTGATCTCTACGGATTTTACCCCTACACCACCAATTCCATCTGCCTCTCCCTCACTCTAGATTATCAGTTTCCCAAGCAGTTCTATGGTTAAGCCATAGGATTTCACAAGAGACTTGATAATCCGCCTACGCGTCCTTTACGCCCAGTGATTCCGAGTAACGCTTGCACCCTCCGTATTACCGCGGCTGCTGGCACGGAGTTAGCCGGTGCTTATTCGTTAGGTACCGTCATTGTTCTTCCCTAACAAAAGGAGTTTACGCTCCGAAAAGTGTCATCCTCCACGCGGCGTTGCTGCTTCAGGGTTTCCCCCATTGAGCAATATTCCCTACTGCTGCCTCCCGTAGGAGTCTGGACCGTGTCTCAGTTCCAGTGTGACTGATCATCCTCTCAGACCAGTTATGCGTCATAGCCTTGGTGAGCCATTACCTCACCAACTAGCTGATACAATATAGCCTCATCCTACACCGAAAAACTTTCCCTATCTAACTTATGTAAGACAGGAGTATAGAGTATTAGCAGTCGTTTCCAACTGTTGTCCTCTAGTGTAGGGCAGATTAGCTATACATTACTCACCCGTGCGCCACTAACTCATAAGAGCAAGCTCTTACTTGTCCGTTCGACTTGCATGTATTAGGCACGCCGCCAGCGTTCACTCTGAGCCAGGATCAAACTCTCCATATTAATTACCTATCTAATAGAATAGGATTTTTATTATGAAGTTTTTAATCAAAAAAACTTTTAGTTTTTATATTAGTTTGTCTAATCTATTATTTAATCATAATAGACTGGCTCAATCGATCACTTGTTTAGATTTCAAAGATTGACTAATAGTTTAACAATTGTAAGTTAAAAGAACTTTCTGCTCTGCGTTCTGCAAAACAGAAAGTGAAGTATATAGAAGTGATGCTTAAAAGCAGATAAAAATCAGGCTATTTTTTAAAAGCCCATAAATAAATTTTGAAGTCCAACCTTTTCATTAAAAATAATATCTTTTTTATTTGGATCGTACTTAAATTTACTTACTACTTTTTTGCCATCTTCTTTTAAATATCCAGCAGATATAAGTGTTGGCTCGATAAGAGTCATCTCTGGGAGAAGTGTATCAAAAAATTTAGCCAAAGTCTCATCCACACTTAGCTCGCCATTAAGTGATAGCTTATCAAAGATCGCAAGCTGACTTTCTCCGCTTTTAAAGCCATTGATAGCAGCATCTAATTTTAAATTTATCGCATTATTGCCATTTTTAAAGCTTAATGTATCCACTTTCACACTTGGATTTTTCTCTAAAATTTGACCTATTACTTCGTCCAAATTTAACCCAGCAAAGATACTCTCATTTGTATCAACATTTACATTACTTAGTCTATCAAGTATATTATTTATAGTTGGCACGTTGATATTTGCTATTTTGCTATCTAAGATAAAATCTGTAAATTTCACTTTATTAACAGCAACTGCACCTATCTTCACCACGTCATTTGAGCTACCAAGATCATTTGAGACTTCAAATTTCGAGCTATACTCAAGATCGTCTAAAGCAACATTACCATCTTTTTCATCTAATAATGCTAGTTTTTTAATCTTAGCTTTTGCTACGTAAGGAGCTAGTTTGCTCTCAAATATCTTTGAAATTTCAACTGGCACAGTGTAGCTTGTATCTATATCGACGCCTTCAAGATTAACTTCTGCTTTATTTTCTTCATTAAGGTCTTTTAATGAAACTTTCTTAAGACCCAAGTTTGCGCTATTTACATTATCTTTTGCGTCCAGTTTTAAACCAAATTTCACATCCTTTGTATGAACATTCATAGTTTGCTTGTCACTAAAGTCAATATCACTAAATTTAACATTTACGTCTTTATCACCACTCACGCTAGCCTTTGTTTTAGCCGTTGCGACGACGTTTGACCCAAGAAATGAAGCTACGATATTTTTTATCGCCTCATTTTGTATAGAAATTTTTGAGTCAATATCAAAGCCATTTACAAATGCAAGCACTGAGTGAGAAATTTCATTTTCTACCTTGAAATTTAGATCCTCATCTACATCTTTGCCGGCTAAATTTTTCAAAAGATCTTTTGAAACGATAAGATCAAACGATCCTTTTGAGCCAAAAAAGCCTTTTTGATAGCTATTTTCTGAAACTTTAAAGCCATTCACATCATTTAGTCTATCAACTATCCTTTGATAGTTCTCCTCGACCTTGTTTGAGGCGAAATAAACAGCGCCTGCAACGATCACGATAACTACGATTAGAGCAGATATCACCTTTTTCATGCTTTTCTCCTTTTTGTAATGTGTTGTAAAAATAACCAGATACCTAATAACAAGCCTACCATGGCAAGTGGCATGATATAGCCATGCTCGCCAAGATAATTGCTCACACTCATAAAATAATCCCCTGCTTTATAGCTTGCAAGACCGACGATCACTGCCCAAAGCACTGAAGAGATCAAATTTATAACACTAAATTTATAAAAAGAGTATTTTGTAAGTCCAAGTGCGATAGGCACCAAAGTTTTGACGCCGTAGATAAATTTTTTGATAAATATTATCTTATCGCCATGCTTTTTTGCCAAAATTCCAGCGTAGGCAAGCTTTCTTTTGTGATTTTTCACATAAGGCATAAGCGAACTTTTATTAAACCTTGCGACGTAAAAGATCAAAGTATCGCCGATCGTATTTGCCACGGCAGCGACGATTATGCTAAGAGTGATGTCCATTTTGCCTGCAAAGCTTAATATCCCAGCGGCGATAAGTGCTACCATGCCACCACCAAGGCTGTAAAAAAATAGCACGATGTAGCCGTAAGTCGAAATTGAGTTTATAATATCTTGCATCATTGCCCCAAAAGTTTAGAAGCTGAAGATATTAGTTGCTCGTATGCGTAGCCACTTTGTTTTAAAATTTCATCCTTTGCGCTAATCACTGCTCCGCCAAAGCTTGCTCCTGCGAAAAATCCATCATTTGCAGCGTATGCGTAGATGTCGCTTGAAAATTTAAAGTCGCTTATTTTATTATAATTGCGCCCGATATCGCCAAATGCCACTGAAAGCTTCGTATCAAGCGTGATCTTGGCGTCTTTTATGTCGTAGATAATACTATCTTTAAATATAAATAGCACAAGCGAGCTATCTTCATAGCCAAGCTGTATGCCGATACTGCCGCCACTTATACTAACTGGCAAAATTTCACTTGGCGAGTTGATGTTGCCAACGACCATGATGCCATCTCCGCCCATGCCACCGACCACAAAACCGACTTTTTTTACACTTGGAAAGATGATCGTCGCTTTTGACTGTTCGATGAGCTCTTTTATAGGGGCGTTTCTAGCGCCTCTCATCGTCGTTATAAACGAATTTGCCGAGTCTAGCACGAGCTCCTCGCTGGCAAAGCCAAGCGAGAAAAATATTATTAATGATAAAAGAAATTTCATATCTTGCCGTTATTTCGCAAAATCAACAGCGCGAGTTTCTCTGATGACGCTCACTTTGATCTCACCAGGATACTGCACCTTGCTCTCGATCTCTTGAGCGATCTCTTTTGCCACAAGCACGGCCTCATCGTCGTTTATGAGTTTAGCATTTGCGATGACGCGGATCTCACGGCCAGCGTTGATCGCATAAGCTTGTTTAATGCCCTCTTTGCTTTTTGCGATGTTTTCGATCTCTTCGACACGTTTTAGGAAGCTCTCAAGCACCTCACGTCTTGCTCCTGGACGAGCTGCGCTTAGTGCATCAGCTGCGCAAACAGCAGCACTTTCTATACTTGTCGCCTCTTCGTGGCCATGGTGAGCATAGATCGCGTTGATGACGACTGGATGCTCTTTATAGCGTTTGCAAATTTCAGCTCCAAGATCGACGTGGCTGCCCTCGTACTCGTGAGTTAGCGCTTTGCCGATGTCATGAAGTATGCCAGCTCTTTTTGCTAGCTTCTCATCTCCGCCACACTCAGCTGCGATGATGCCAGCAAGGTGAGCTACTTCGAGGCTGTGAGCAAGGGCATTTTGACCGTAGCTTGCTCTAAATTTAAGCTTGCCTATTAGTTTTACTATCTCTGGATGAATTTTATTTAGACCAAGATCCATGACGATGTTCTCGCCCTCTTCTTGTATGCTTTGCTCAAATTCTTCAGTTACTTTTTTGTGCAAGTCCTCTATCCTCGCAGGCTGAATTCTGCCATCCTCCACCAAAAGCTCGATCACTCTTGTTGCGATCGCACGTCTGTAAAGGTTAAAGCTACTTAAGATGATCGCATGTGGTGTATCGTCGATGATGATATCAACGCCAAGGACCATTTCAAGGGTCTTGATATTGCGTCCCTCTTTGCCGATGATCCTGCCTTTTAGCTCATCGTTTTTGATATTTACGACATTTATCAGTCGCTCAGCCGCAAATTCTCCGGCAAATCTCGACGTAGCCTGCGCCAAGATGTAATTAACCCTCTTTTTAGCCTCTCTTTTTGCCTCTTCTTCGTACTTTCTAACGATGTGAGCAATATCGGCGCGTGACTTCTCTTCGACCTTTTTAAGCACAACCTCTTTTGCCTCTTCCTCCGTTAAGCCAGCAGCGTGCTCAAGCACCCTTATCGCCTCTTCTACTTTGTTTTGATAAGTCGCTTTTAAATTTAAGCCTTCTTCGTAAGTAACCTTCGCATCTTGCTTGTCTTTTTCAAAAAGCTCTTTGCTCTCATTTAAAAGCTCTTGCTCATTTAGCAAAATTTTCTCTTTTTTGGTTAGCTCATCAAATTTACTTGCATACTCTTTTTGAAGCTTTGTCGTCTTGTCATCGTATCTTTTTTTAGCCTCAAATTCAGCCTCTTGCACTGAAATTTTAGAGTTTTTAAGCGTTAGCTCAGCTTCATACTCAATGGCTTTTGCCTTTGCTTTTGCCTGCTCTAAAAATATGTTGTAGTTTGCATCATTTATCTTTTTGGCGTAGAGATACCCTGCTCCAACGCCCACCACACCGGCTCCTAAGCCTATTAAAACCTCTATCATTTATTCCTCTTTTTATATAATTTTTACTTGGGGTTATATAAAAGTCTCCTACTGCATCGTGCGCCTGCGAGAGCACATCTTTGGTGTAAAAGTCTTTTACCTCTAAGAAAACTATCAGTTTTGGCTTAATGGGCAAAGTGTCAAAAAATCTATCGTAAAATCCTTTTCCGTGCCCTATCCTTGCCATAGCTCCATCAACCCCAATCGCTGGAACTACCGCCATATCGAGTTTAACATTATTCATTTTTTTGCCAGATGGCTGCCTGACATTAAATTTATAAGTTATAAATGGCAGTCGCAATCTTACCATCTCTAAGCTAAGACCTACCATAAAAGGGGCAAAAATTTCACATTTATGTGATAAATTTCGTCTTATTTTAAGCACATCGACTTCGTAGTTAAGCGGCAGGTAAAAGAGCACCTTTTTAGAATTTGTGTAATTTATCAAATTTAAAAGCGTTTTTGCTGCCTTATGATGTGTGCATTTTGCTCTAAATTTAGTAAGCTTTATCAAATTTGCTCTTGCATTTTTTCTAAATTCGTTTTTTTCTAAATTAACGCTCATTTTATGCTCTTTCTTGTATAATCCTGAAACATTTTTCAAAAGGAAATTTATGACACTAAAACGCGTAATTATAACATCACTTTGTCTTTTTGCATTTTTCGGATGCGGTGACGACTCTAACAAAAAGAGCGAGCAAAACACTAGCGAACCAGCTGTGCAAAGTAAAAATTTAGAAGAAAATGCCAGCAAAGATGAAAATTTAAGCAAAGATACGCTCACACCAAAGATAAGCGAGAGCGCACAAAGTGACGAAGTAAAAGATATAAGCCTAAAACTACTTAACGGCACAACTATGCAGATCACAAAAAGAAGCAACGGCTTTGACGTAAAAGATGGCAAAAAAGCGACACTTTACGTATTTTTCGCCACTTGGTGCCCACCTTGCAAGGCTGAGATCCCATCTTTAAACAACCTAAGTGAGAAATTTAAAAACGAGCTAAACATCGTTGCTGTCTTGCTTGAAGACAAGAGCGAGGACGAGGTTAAAGAATTTGCTCAAAAGTATAAGATCAAATACGACATCGCAGTTGGCGAGGGAAATTTCTTATTTGAAAAGGCGATGGGCGGCATCAAAGGACTCCCTGCATCTGCACTTTTCAAAGCAAATGGCGACTACGCTCAAGGCTACATAGGTCTTGTGCCTGAAGAGATGCTTGAAACTGACATAAATAGGGCTATAAAATAATGCTTGAGTTTTTGAAGAGAGGCTTTGAAAAGACCTTTGGAGCGATAAGCTCGGCCAAAAAGTCAAAAAAGATCGACAAAGAGAGCTTAGAGGAAATTTTACTAGAGGCTGACGTGGCCTACGAGATCGTGGAGGAGATTTTATACTACTTGCCGCCACAAGATGAAGTGAGCAGAGCTGATCTTAGACGCGTTATGAGTAGCTATTTTATCTACGAAAAAGAGCGCGTGATCGAGCCTGATAAGCCATTTGTCGATCTTATCCTTGGCGTAAATGGCGCTGGCAAGACGACAACTATCGCAAAACTAGCAAATTTATATAAAAATAACGGCAAAAGCGTCATTTTGGGCGCTTGCGATACATTTAGAGCTGGGGCGATCGAGCAGCTACGCCAATGGTCGATCAAACTAAATGTGCCAATAGTCGCCACCCAGCAAGGGCATGATCCTTCAGCTGTGGCTTATGATACGATCAGCTCGGCCCTTGCAAAAGGCATCGACCGCGTCATCTTAGACACGGCTGGCAGGCTTCAAAACCAGACAAATTTAGCAAACGAGCTTGACAAGATCGTTCGTATCAGCAAAAAGGCCTACGAAAAGGCGCCTCACCGCAAGATCCTTATCCTTGATGGCACGCAGGGCAACGCTGGCGTCGCGCAGGCAAAGGCATTTAACGATATCGTCTCGCTTGATGGCGTCATCATCACAAAGCTTGATGGCACTGCAAAGGGCGGAGCGCTATTTGGCGTGGCAAGGGAGCTTGAGCTACCTATATTTTATATAGGCGTTGGCGAGAGCATGGACGATATCATCAAATTTAACCCAGACGAGTTTTTAGACGAGCTGATGGACGCCATTTTTGAGTAGGGTAAAATTTCTTAGTAAAATTTGCTTTTTCGCTGCTCTTTTGGCGATTGATTTTCTTGCTTTTACTCCAAAAAGTCCCGCGATCATCGAAAATTCGTGGGACAAAGCAAACCATTTTTTAGCTTTTTTCGCCCTTTATATACTGCTCTATCTTGGCTATCATTTTAAAATTTTAAAAAATTTAGCCCTGCTTTTAGCCTTTGGCGTGCAAATAGAGCTCGTTCAAGCTTTTTTACCGAATAGGAGCTTTAGCCTGCTTGACATCGTAGCTGACATGATCGGAGCGGTCTTTGGAGTGATAGTAGTTGAAATTTTAAAAAGGATATATTATGGCAAAAGCAAAGCCAGTTTTTGAGTGTCAAGCCTGCGGTAATCAACAGGCAAAGTGGCTGGGTAAATGCCCACAATGTGGGGCTTGGGATAGCTTTGTCGAGCTTAGCCAGCAAGAGATAAAAATAAGCAAAGAGATAGCAAAAAGCGCTAGCACGCCCAGCAAAGCCATAAGCATTGACGAAGTTGAAATTCAAAATTTCACGAGATTTAGCACCAAAGATAGTGAGCTAGACCTTGTTCTTGGTGGTGGCGTGGTCGAGGGTTCGCTTGTTTTAATAGGCGGTAGCCCAGGCATCGGCAAATCAACCCTGCTTCTAAAAATCGGCTCAAATTTAGCAAAAGATGGCAAAAAAACGCTCTATGTAAGCGGCGAAGAGAGCCAAAGTCAGATAAAAATGAGAGCTGATAGGCTAAATGCGGTGGATAAAAATTTATACCTGCTAACTGAAATTTGCCTAGAAGATATCCTGCTAGAAGTGCAAAAGAGCGACTACAAGGTGCTAGTCATTGACTCCATACAAACGCTTTACAGCCAAAATATAACCTCCGCTCCAGGCTCGATCACGCAGGTTCGTGAGATTACATTTGAGCTAATGAGACTTGCAAAGAGCCAAAATATCTGCGTTTTTATCATCGGACACATAACCAAAGAGGGTTCGATCGCAGGGCCTAGAGTGCTTGAGCACATGGTCGATGTGGTGCTTTATTTTGAGGGCGATGCGAGCAGAGAGCTGAGAATTTTACGTGGGTTTAAAAACCGCTTTGGCTCGACGAGCGAGGTTGGTATATTTGAGATGAGCCAGCACGGACTTGTGAGCGCAAATGAGGTATCGAGTAAATTTTTCACACGTGGCGGGGCGATGAGTGGCAGTGCAATCACCATCATAATGGAAGGCTCAAGGGCGCTTAGCATCGAAATTCAGGCGCTTGTTTGCGAAAGCGCCTATCCAAAACGAAGCTCGACTGGCTTTGAGAGAAACCGCCTAGATATGCTGCTAGCCCTACTTGAGCGAAAGCTTGAAATTCCACTTGGGCACTACGACGTCTTTATAAACGTTTCAGGTGGCGTTAAGATAAGCGAGACTGCGGCCGATCTAGCCGTCATCGCAGCGATAATCAGCAGCTTCAAAAACCGCCCCATCAGCAAGGACAGCGTCTTCATCGGCGAGCTAAGCCTAAACGGCGAGATAAGAGAAATTTTCAATCTCGATCAGCGACTAAAAGAGGCAAAAACGCAGAAATTTAAAAATGCCATCATCCCAAACAAACCGCTTGACACGCAAGGTCTAAAGTGCTTTTACGCCAAAGATATCACGCAAGTGCTTGAGTGGATGTAGAGAATTAAAGATGGTTTTTACACAAAATGGCAATGATCTACAAAACCATAAAGAGATAATTTATGCTTTTGTGTCAAAAGATAAAAGATTTTTTAGTGAATATCAAAAAGAACTCACGAGAAATTTACCACTTTATCCCAGCTTAGAGCTATTGCTTATCGATTTTGCGGTCATTTAGGACAAAGCCGTCCTAACTCAAAGAGATTTGTTTTAAACTTATAGCTTTATTTGATCTAGTGCATTTATTGTGCTATTTTTTAATGTAATCTCATCAATTTCATCAGTATTTCTTAGTTCTTTAATTGGGCAATATTCTTCCACATCATAAAATAAACTTTGCATAACGTCATAATATTTATTAAAAAAACTGTCATCTTTATGCAATAACTTAAAGAATTGAGTTTGATAAGTGCTCGCATCTATTTTATCATTGGCAAAATCTTTCATTAAAGTCAAAAAGTTATTATAAATCACAAAACTACTCCTATTTATTGTATTTAATAATATCATCATGCTGACCAATAAAAATCATTTTAATACCCTAAAATAAAAACCAAACCATATAATGTGGCTACTTGATATATGATGAAATTTATATTTAGTAATACTTAACAATTATTACCATTACAATCTCACAAGCCTCTACTATTTCTCAATATATTGTATTTTTAAATTTACTCATCAAGCACCGATATCCCGCTTGGGCAAATTTTAGCAAGTGGATTGTTATACTCTTGGTGGCATTTTTCGCACTTTATGACGCCTAGTTCTGAACTTACCTGCTCTGCATTGTAGCAATGCGGACAAACGACGTAGCCATCTGCTTGCGTATCTACTCCTGTAGCTTTGATACTTGGGTCTTGATAGTCGTTAAAGATTTTTCTAAATTCATATCGTGAAAATGATCTTTTTATAGCACTATCAAATCTCTTATAATACGCTCTTAACGCTGGCAATTCATCGTCCCAAAATTCCTCTACAAACCCAAGATAATTTATACATTTTGGAGCAAACATAAAAATGCTCTCGTTTATCTGTCTTAAAACCCAATCAGCACCAATAGTGTCATCTGTTATAGCAAAAATATTTGCATCAAAACTCCAAGTTCTATAATCAAAAATCACTGAATAACTTATACAACATGGGTCATTTTTATTTACCTCTATCCCGCAAACTTCATACTCTTGATCTATTTTTAGATAATCACCAATAGAATTATATGTTGGTATGTAGTATTTATCTTTATCAATACCATCTTTTAGTCTTACTTTCAAATTTATCCTTTAGATTATGTCGTCTCTATAAATTTAATAGCTCTTTTAAGTACAAAATTTAGCCTATCAATACTTGTCATCGCTTCAAATTTGTCGTCATCTAGCTTCATATAGCACCAGCTTTGACCGCTATTTTTTAAATACTCATATCTTGTTTTATTGTCAATATTTATGTTTATTTTAACTAGTTCATTTTCAAAATTTAGTTTAAAGTTAGATACTTTGCCTAGCGCTTGAAGATCATTTATGGCCTTTAGTCTTAGTTCTATGCCATTTTTAAGTCTGTTTTGCACAACTTCTTTATCAATCTCTCTTTTTCTTTGCATAAAATTTTCTATAACAGAGGGCTTTATATCTACTAAGTCAAAATAGTAACTATCAAAGCTAGATGCCATTTCTTCGTATGCAACGATAGTGGTACGACTGCCTTTTGATAGTCTCCAAGAACTTGGCGCAAAGTTATCTAAAATTTCAAAATATTTAGAATCGTAAAAGAATGGATACCATCTATTGTTATCATAAATAAGAAAGCTAACCTTTGTCTCTTCAAAGCGTAAAGCATAAACTGTATATTTTTTATAAAGTCTAAAACCCCACTGTTCGTCATCGACTTTTATGCATCTTACTATCACTTAAGCTCCTCCATTAACTTTCAAATTTCTTTTTAGTAAAAACTTCTTTAAATTTTTGCAAGTATTTAGCAGCTTAAATATATAAGATCAAATCATTCTTAAAGCAGATAAATTTCACACGATCATCACTGCGGCTACGGCAAATCCGCCGTCATGAGTTATACTAAGGCTTGCTTCTTTGATATTAAAATTTGTATAAATTCTTGGGCTAAATTTTATCTTTGGTGCGTTTCTTGCGTCTTTGCTGAGCACAATGTCCAAAAAGCCACACTCTTTGCTGATACCCACACCAAGGGCTTTGCTAGCTGCTTCTTTGGCCGCCCAAAATCCAGCCAAAGTCGCATCATTTTTTGCTAGCGCGATCTCATCATCGCTTAAAAATCTCTTTAAAAAAAGCTCGCCGTGACGAGCCTTCAGTCTTGAAATCCTATCTATCTTAACGATATCGATGCCTATCATTGCACCACAAAATCAGTAAAAAATATGTTTTTGATGTAGCCATCATTTAGCACTTCATTTAGCTTGCCAACGATCTCGTCTTTTAGCCTATCCTTGCCCTTTGCAGTGCTTACTTCTTCGTAAGTTTTAGATGAGAGCGTTCTTATGATGATATCTCTTAAAAGTGCCTTTTTCTTATCAAGCTCGGCAGTTAGAAGCTCGTCGCTTTGCTCTAGATCAATCTTAGTCTTAAGAAATCTTGATCCATTTTCACTAAGTAAATTTACGACAAACTGATCAAGCGGATATATCGGTCCCATGTTCGAATAGTCGTTGCCACCGCGTTTTGCTTTGTTTTGAGCGGGTGCTGGTTGAGTTTGAGTCTGAGCTGGTGTTTGCGCCATATTTGCCTCTTTTGGCTCGTCAGAACTAAGCATCAAAAACGCCACTAGCCCTCCGATAACTAGCAATAAAACAAATATCGCGATGATGATTATCATCAAAGCGCCATTGCCACCTTTTTTTGCTTTTTTCTCTTCAACTTCTTCAGCCATCTTTCCTCCTTTAAGTTTTGGCTATAATTATACAAAAAATTCACAAAAATGAGAAAAGATGATACATAAAACCAACGCCGCTAGGCTTTTAGACAAGCTAAAAATAGAGTATGAGATATTAGAATACGAAGTCGATCTAAACGATCTTTCAGCCGTTCACGTAGCAGCTAGCACCAAGCAAGATATAAAGCAAATTTATAAGACAATCGTCTGCCAGTGCGAGCCTAAAAATTTTGTCGTTGCTTGCTTGCAAGGCGATCTGGAGCTTGATCTAAAAGCACTTGCTCATGCGTGTGGAGCCAAACGCTGCGAGCTTATAAATTTAAAAGATCTAGAAAAGATCACCGGCTACATCAGAGGCGGCTGCTCGCCACTTGCTATGAAAAAGCACTTTGCGACTTTCATCGATGAGCGAGCAAAAGAGCAAGAGTACGTGCTAGTAAGCGCTGGAGTAAGAGGCAAGCAGATAAAGATAGCTCCAAATGACCTTTTGAAAGCTTGCGAAGCGGATTACGCTGATATCGCTAGGCTAGCTCTTTAAAAACTCTATAAATTTAAACTTCTCGCCTAAAAACTCGGGCGAGAGTAGAAATTTAGCCTGTTTTGCGGCGTTTTCGTAGGCTTGCTTGCTGCCTTTTTCAAGCACCAAAGATAAAATTTCATCCACGCCAAAGTCGCAAACTAAAGCATCATTTTGTTTTTTTAATTTAAGCATCAAAAAGCCAGCCTCGCAAAAAGCCTCTTTTACCTGCTTAAAGCAAAGGCTATAAGTTAGATCAGAGCTTTTAAAATATGGCTCGAGGTTTGAAATTTCAAACAAAGAAAAAACTTGATGATCTTTAAAAACTCTTAGGCTAAATTCATTTTTCGGCTCAAATTCGCCGTAGTCAAAGCTTAAAAATCTCACCTTTTTTGCCGCATTTGCAAGCTGGAGCGCAAATTTGGCGTAGCTAGTTGATATCTCGCCCTTTTTTATGTCAAATTTCTTTGCAAGGGCTAGTAAATTTTGATCCGCTTTTTGCCAGTAAAATTTTAGATCGCTATCCACAAAAAGCATATTATCTGCGTCTATCACTTCGCAGCTAAATGCGTCAAGTAGCTCATTTGAGATGACAAAAATTTCATCAAACGAGCACTCGTCTAAATTTTCATAGTGCCCTACTCTAACCTCGTCACCAAAGCGTTTTTTAAAGGTTTCAAGCTGTTTTTTACGTAAAATTTCATGAGGTTCGATGATGATAAACTCTAAATTTGACAAAATTTCTGGCTCAAGCGTAAAGATGCCCTGCGCAAAATCAGCCAGCATATCGCCCGAGTTTGCGCCGATCTCCACGACCTTGCAAGAGCTAGAAATTTTGCCATTTTTAAGTAGCTTTAAAAAGTAGTTTGCAAGGCAAGCGCCAAAGAGATATCCAACGCTTACATTTGTATAAAAATCACCCTTTTTGCCGATATCCACGCCAAATTTATAGTAGTTTTCATTGACCCAGATATCAAAAAACTCGCTAAATTTCATAGATCAGGCAGCTTCCAGCCTCTATAAAATGCAAACATCCTGACCGTTATGCCAGCAGCTAGCAAGAGCATGGTAAAAAATATGTTGCTAAGGCCTAGATGATAGAGGATAAAGTAAGCAAGTCCCACGCCAAGGCTTATCGTGCCGTAAAGTCCTGTGCGCAAAAACCATGGGACTTCATTTAGCAAGATATCTCTTAAGATACCGCCACCAACGCCGTTAAAAAAGGCGATCATCATAACGCCAAAGATGTTGTAGCTATACTCAATGGCAACCATCGCTCCAACGATCGAAAAGCAGATAACATCGATCGCATCGGCAAAGATAAAGACAAATTTCTTCTCCAAACCATCTCTTTTTATATGCAAATTTGTGATCCTAGATACGACAAGCATAAAGATGACGACACTTACTGGCATGTAGTGAGTGAATGAATAAACTGCCCTGCCAACGAGCATATCACGCATGATACCGCCACCAAGTGCGGTCAAAAATGCGGACAAAAAGACGCCAAGCCAGTCGCACTCCCTCTTTACTGCAAACAAAAAGCCACTAAGCGCAGCTGATGCGATACCAACGTACTCCACAAAAAGTATTAAGCTCATATTTTTCCTTAAAAACGGGCATTTTATAATGAAATCTCATAAAATTTCATTAATAAATTTTTAAATAATAGTTTATTTTAGGCTATAATAACAAAAATTTTAAATAAGGAAATTTGATGAAAAAAATTCTAACTTTGCTCTTTTTGATCGGCTCATTTTTTGCGTTAAATTTAAACGCTGATGTGATTCAAAATCAAAAATTAAAAAATGCGATAAACATTTTAAACGCTTTTGGCACTAGAAATTTAAAACCAAATACTAAATTTATAGGCATCAAAGCCATCGCTATCATCCCAGATGTGACAAAAGCAGGTGCTATCATCACTGGCTCAAAAGGCAGAGGCGTATTTATCGCTAAAAACGACAATGGCGAGTGGTCAAGCCCATTTTTTGTAAATTACACATCTGGCAGCATCGGCCTTCAGCTAGGATATAGCTCGGCTGATATGATCATTTTGTTTAAAAACTCAGAAGCCTATGCAAGCTTATTTAACGCAAAAGATACGATCAGCCTAAAAGCAGAGGCAACTGGCGGCGTTGGTAACGAAGTAGCGATAGCTAGTGATTTGCCTGAAATTTCAGCATTTGTCGAGGAGCGTGGCAAGACAAGTGGAGCTTTCGTGGGCGTTAGCCTAGATGTGGCAAGACTTAAGATAAACGCACAAGATACAAACGACTACTACGAGAGAATGTATGACTTTGAAGATATCTACAACAACAGCCCAAAAGCTAGTAAATATACAATCAAATTTAAAGAGATAATCTCAAAATACTTCTTATAATAACCTCGCAACTTGACTCTTTTAGAAGAGTCAGGCTCTTTTTTACATTTTAAAGATTTTAGAAATTTAGTTTATAAATTTAGCAAGATTATGGCTTAGCCTTTTGCTAAACCATAAATAGTGATACAAAGCGTTTTTTAGGGATTGGAGAAAATTGAGTCATATATTCAAACGCCTCTTCGTAGTCGCCGTCAGTGTATTGCGCGACTTGCTCGATAAGCTCATAAAGCTCTTCGTCATCCATCGAGTCAAAGCTGCCTCTATTTTCCAAAACCTCTAACAAAACGGCGTCTAATTCTAGCTCGTCGTAAGTCATTACGTTCCTTAATTCTGATTTAAAAAATGCGAAACTATACCAAAAGAAGCTTATAAAATACTTTACTTTAAATTCGTAAGAAATTTTATGCATTTTTTAGTAGAAAAGTTGTAAAATCTTTACATTCATTATCAATTTGATAGGGATTTTGTGGAAGACTTTGAACTATTTTACAAGCATTTTAACGAGTTTTTAAAAGCTTTTAATCAAAAAGGCTCTGAGATAAAAGAGCAAATTTTGCGTGTGCTTTTTGCAAGCAAGTCACATCTAAATGCTCAAGAAATTTGTCAAAAAATTTATGAAACTTACAAAAATGAAATTTCAATGACTTCAATATATACCTTTTTAAATTTTCTTGAAGAGCACCATTTAACAAATAGTTTTGAGCAAAATGGTGTTAAAAACTATGAGCTAAATTTAAAATCCTCTCACGATCATCTGATCTGCGAAATTTGCGGAAAGGTGGTTGATTTTGAAGATGAGATGATAGAACAAAGGCAGGAGCAAATTTGTATCCAAAGTTCATTTAGCGCAGAGTCTCACAAGATGATACTTTATGGGATTTGTAGTGATTGCCAAGCAAAAAATGGGGTTTAAATTTATCATTTCATTTTGCTTTTTGATAATGAAAGACAAAAAAATTTCAGATTGATTTAAGTTACAGATTAGATAATACGCAGACAAAATAAAAGGATGAAAATGGATATAAAAACACAAACTTTAGCACAAGTTGCAAGCTATTTTTCGATGATAGCTCACACAAATGGCAGACTAAGAGTAAGGGTTAGCCCAAAGATCAAAGAGCTAAGTAGTAGCGTAAATTTAGCTAGTTTAGATGATATGATCGCTCAGATAAATGGCATAAAAAATGTTAAATTTAACAAGATAATCGGCTCTGTAACGATCGAATACGACCATGAAATTTTCCCTAAAAATCTCTGGGAGGATCTCTTAAAAGGGCAAAATTTAGAAGAAATTTCAGCTAAAGTAAATGAAGTAGCAAAAGAAGTGAAATATGCTTAATGAGCTTTTAAACGCCTCTTATACGAGCGAAAAAAACGCACTAAGGCTATATGAAAGCCTAGCTTCGTTTGGCGAAGTATTTGATCAAATCGCAAGCGTCAGAAAAAATGCTATCGTCTTGATAGAGAAATTTGCAAGTGCGCATGAGTATGAGCTTGTTTGCGAAAATGAAGCTATCTTTTTGCCAGCAAAAAATAAAGAAGATGCGCTGATAGAGGCACTAAACTATGAAAATGAGCTAAACAAAATGTATGAAAAATTTTGTGAAAGCTTAGACGATGAGGAGCTAAAAGATCTATTTTTTAGACTTTGGGCTACTTCAAATAATGAATATATCGCCTCTTTAAAGCACTGCTTAAAAGAAATTTATAGCGGATGTGAGGCAAAAAATGAGCTAAATTTAAATGAAATTTCACAAAATTTTGAGCAAAATGGCATAACAAACATTTTAGAAAGCTATCAAAATGACTTTAATGAGATAACTAAAAGCTTGCAAAATATCGCAAGTGGCAAGGCTGATAAAAGCGAGTTGGCAAAGATCACAAACAACCCAAATTTCTCGTTTTTTAGCGGGCTTGCGCTTGGGGCATTAGGCATTTCAGTAGTTAGCAAAAATTTAAATAAGGATGAAGAAGATGAATAATTTACAAAATCAAACAAAGAAAGGATTTAAAATGGCATTACCATTTTTAGCAGGTTTAGCAGTAGGCGGTTTAGCAGTAGTTGCTTGGAGTAAAAGAGATAAGATCAAAGAGTGCGCCAAAGATGGCTTAGATAAAGGCAAAGAGGCTGCAAAAGATCTTTACAAAAAAGGTAAAAACGTCGCAAAAGACGCAAAAGACTTCATGGTTAGAGAAGAGAAAAAAGCAAAACGTGGCGTTAAAAAAGTAGAAAAAGAGGCTGAAAAAGTGGTTAAAAAAACAAGAAAACCACGTGCTAAAAAGCCAGCAGCTCCAAAAGCTATCACACCAAACGATATAGCTTAAGGATAGAGAATGCAAGAAAATAGTCTTTTTACACTTTCAAACACAAGACTTCCATTTGATCACTTCATCAGTGGAGCCTTGATCGCTGGCATGGGTGCGGCTGCGCTTGGCTTTAGCGACTATCTAAACAACAGAGCAACTAAAAAAGACGTCGCTAAAAAGATAGCAAAATACGCAGTAACTGGCGGTTTTGTAGGTGCTGTTGGCATTCACGCTTCAAATTTGATAGCACAAAAAAAATATCTAAACGCAGCAGCTTTTACTGCAGCTGGCATCGGCGGTCTTTTGATAGCTGAAGAACTAATAAAATTGGAGAGTAAATAATGAATAACCCTTATATCAATGAAGAAAACGCAAACGAAGTAGCAGCAAATGACGCAGCAGCAACTCAGCCAAGTGCGGTTGATAATGCGATAAATAATGCAGCTCAAAATTTACCATTTGTACCTGAAAATTTTAACGCAGCTGGCTTTGTAAAAGGCCTACTTTTAGGCGGCATAGCAGCTTATGTGCTAACTAATCCAAAAGCACAAGAGTGCGTATTTAAAGCGATCATCAAAGGTGGCGAGCTAATAAACGCTGGTATAGAAGAACTAAAAGAGCGTTTTGAAGATGTCAAAGCAGAACTTGACTCACAAAAATAAGGTCACTCTAGCTCACAAGAGCAAAAATAGAGCGAGGTTTATTTGCGAGAGCCTAAACGCTAGAAGCGATGTCAGCGCCATCGAGGCTGCGATCTCAGAGCGAACCGATGCAAAAAGCGTGCGTGTAAATAAATACGCAAAAAGCATCGTCGTCGAGTTTGATAAGAGCTATGAGAAAATTTTAGATTTTATAAAAAGCTATGATTTTCCAACCAAGCCAAAAGATGAGAGCCTGCCTAGCAAAGCAAATATCTACAAAGCTGCTGCTGCACTTGGTGTAACGCCATTTATGAGCAACAAAACTCTAAAATCAGCCGTGACTCTTTACGCCACAGCTCCAAATTTAATAGAAGGTGCAAAAGAACTAAGGCATGAGGGCATCACCTCAAAAGTGCTCGAGGCAACTGCTATTGGCACAAGCCTTGCAATGGGTGATCATTTGGCTGCAAATAGCACAAATTTGATGATAAATATCGGCGAATACATGGAAGAAAGTGCTAGCCACAGAAGCGATGATCTCATCAAAGAGCTAGCCAAACCAAACATCGAAGAGGTCTGGGTCGAGCGAAATTTAAACGGTGAAAAGACGCTTGAAAAGGTAAAAACCGAAAATTTAAAAAAAGGCGACATCGTAGTAGTCGGAGCTGGCGAGACGATAGGCGTTGATGGCTACATCGTCGAGGGCAATGCTGATGTTAATCAAGTCTCAATGACTGGAGAAGCAGAACCAGTAGCAAAAGCTAGAGGCGACCGCGTCATAAGTGGTACTGTTGTCGATGAGGGCAGGATCAAAATTTGGGCTGAAAACGTAGGTAGCGACACCGCAACCGCAAGGATCAAAGAGTACATCCAAACTTCACTTAATGAAAAATCAGCCATCGGCGTAAAAGCTCTAAAACTAGCTGATAAGCTAGTGCCAGTCACACTCTCTCTTGCTGGGCTTTCATATGTTATAAACAAAAATATGAACAGCGTTGCTAGCGTGCTTCAAGCTGACTACTCTTGCGCGCTTAAGCTTGCTACGCCAGTTGCGTTTAAGTCAAGCATCTCAAAAGCTGGCAGAAACGGCATCCTCATAAAAGGCGCAAAGGCGATCGAGGCTCTAAGCTCGGTCGATACATTTGTCTTTGACAAAACCGGCACTCTAACTCACGGACGCCTAAGCGTGGTTGAAATTTACTCTTTTAAAGATGGATTTTCAGAGGCTGATATCTTAAATTTAACCGCAAGTGCCGAGGAGCACTACTTCCACCCTGTGGCTGAAGCGATAGTTGAGGCTGCAAACAAGCGTGGATTTAGCCATATTCACCACGACGAGGTTGAATTTATCGTAGCTCACGGCGTAAAAACTGCGATGCACGGCAAAGAGGTCGTTATCGGCAGTAGGCACTTTTTAGAAGATGATGAGATGATAAGCTTTAAAGCTCACGAAACGCTCATAAATAAGGCTTTACAAAGCGGACTAACCTTGCTTTATGTAGGATATGACAAAGAGCTTGTTGGCGTCATAGCCATGAAAGATGATATGAGAGCAAACGCTAAAGATATGGTGGCAAAACTACGAAATCTTGGCGTAAAAGAGATAGTTATGCTAAGTGGTGACATAAAGAGCAAAGCTGAAGAGGTAGCGCGCGAGCTGGGGCTTGACAGGGTCTATGCTGAGTGCTTGCCAACTGATAAAGCAGCGATCATCGAAGAGCTAAAGAGTGAGGGCAAAAAGGTCGCTTTTGTAGGTGATGGCATAAATGACGCGCCAAGCCTAACAAAAGCAAATGTTGGCATCAGCATGCACAAAGGTGCTGATATCGCTAAAGCAACAGCTGATATAAGCCTTTTAAAAGATGACATCATGAGCGTAGCGCTTGCAAAAGAGCTTGCTAATAAAACTATGAAGTTAATTAGCTCAAATTTCCGCTCAACCGTTGGCGTAAATACAGTCATACTAAGTGCCGCAACGCTTGGCATGCTAAATCCAATAGCAACTGCCATGCTTCACAATGGCACGACGATCTGGCTTCTGCTCAACTCAATGAAGGGCGTGAAGATCAAGTCAAAATAAATTTGAAAGGATAGATGGTGTTTGAGAATTTCTTAAACTTTTTAAACGGCAAAATGGATGTAGCCAACGACTTTTTATATGGATATTTTTTGGTTATCATCCTTGTAGCTTCAGGAATTTACTTTAGCTACCTTACCCGTTTTGTGCAGTTTAGGATGTTCTTTGAAGCTTGCAGAGTTCTGGTAGAAAAAAAGGACAGGTATAACAAGCACCATCTAACTCCGTTTCAAGCGCTGATGATCTCGACTGCTTCACGTGTCGGCATCGGCAACATTGCCGGAATTTCAGCTGCCATCGTCGCAGGTGGTCCAGGGGCACTTTTTTGGATGTGTTTGATGGCGTTTTTAGGCTCAGCTTCAGCCTTTATCGAGAGCACTTTGGCTCAAATTTATAAGACAAAAGATGTCTTTGGCTTTAAAGGCGGGCCGGCTTATTACATCAAAAATGGGCTTGGCATAAAGTGGCTTGGCTCTTTGTTTGCCATCATTCTTATCATCACCTATGCTTATGGTTTTAATGGGCTTCAAAGCTACACCATGACCTCTGCTTTTGAAATTTACTACGACAAAGCAGGCAGCAACATCACCTTTGCACAAAGTGGCTTGCCTATTGGCATCGGACTTATCCTTACAGCATTTACGGCTGTGATGTTTTTTAGCAAGAGCCACATCATCGGCAAAGTTAGCTCATATATCGTGCCTTTCATGGCGCTTACTTACATCTTACTAGCTATCATCGCGATCGTTTTAAATTTCAAAGAAATTCCAGCCGTCATCAAGATGATCATAGAAAGCGCCTTTGATTTTAAAGCGATCTTTGGTGGATTTGCTGGAAGCGTGATCGTAATAGGTATAAAAAGAGGACTTTTCTCAAACGAGGCTGGCATGGGCTCAGCGCCAAATGCAGCGGCTGCGGCGCACACAAGCCACCCAGTCAAACAAGGGCTAGTGCAAGCAATGGCTGTCTTTATCGATATGACGATATGCGTCGCCTCTGGTATGATCGTGCTTTTTTCTCAGGCATATCTTACAAAACAAACTGGAGTAAGTGGCGAAGTGCTAACCGCCCTACCTCTCGTTCAATCAGCGATGAAAGAGTATTTTGGCGACTTTGGACTACACTTTACGACCCTTGCAGTAGTGCTATTTGCCATCACATCGCTCATCGGCAACTACTACTACGCCCAGGCAAATATGAAATTTCTAACAAAAAGCAAAAATTTAACTCTAGCATTTAAGATCACAGCAGTGATTATGATATTTATAGGCGCTCAGATGAACTTAAAACTAGCTTGGAATATCGCTGATATCACGATGGCAGCTATGGCTACGATAAATATCATCGCCATTTTCTTACTCTCAAAAGTGGTGATAATAGCGATAAAAGACTACGAAGCACAAAGAAAGGCTGGTAAAAATCCAGAATTTGACCCAGAGAGTCTAGGCATCAAAAATACAAGCTGCTGGAGCAAAAACTAAAGGAGAAAATTTGGGAAAAGATATAAAGATAAGCGGCAAACTACTAGACCTAAACACCCATAGACAAGTAGCAAAGGTCGGCATGAGTGTCACTTTGGCATCTGTTTGCCTAAGCGCACTTTTTATGAAAAATAGATCTGTTAAAAAATTCCACGTAGCTTCTGGCATCGCATTTACATGCTTTGCGCTTTATCACGCTGGACTTTACGATAACGGCATCTTTAAAAAGATGATCGTAAAAGCAAAAACCGCTTCAAAAAAGGCATAAAATGAGACTAAGCGACGCTGAAATTTTAGACTACATAAATGAGGATCTACCCTACTTTGACCTCACAACGTCGCTTCAAGATATCGATAAAAAAGCCTCACTTGAAATTTACTCGCGTGATGAAATTTGCGTTAGCTGCGTAGATGTAGCAGCAAGCATAGCAAGGCTACTTAGCTGCGAGAGCGAAATTTTTGTCAAAAACTCTCAAATTTGCAAGGCTGGCGATGTGATCATAAAAATTTATGGTAGCTACGAAGATGTGCATAAGGCTTGGAAACTAGCCCAAGTCGCATTAGAATACGCCAGCGCCATCGCAACCTACACAAGCAAAATGTCAAAAGCTGTAAAAAGCGTCAATGAAAAATGCGAAGTCTTAGCAACCAGAAAGAGTTTCCCATTTGCAAAGAAATTTTGCGTAAAAGCCGTGCTTGAAGGCGGTGGAGGTATGCACAGACTTGGACTTAGCGACAGCGTTCTTTTCTTTAAAAACCACATAAAAGCCTACGCTAGCTTTGATAAATTTCTATCGCATTTGCCAGAATTTAAAGCCAAAATGGTCGAGCGAAAGATCTGCGTCGAGGCTGAAAATTTAGACGAAGCAAGCAAGCTTTTGAAAGCAAAATGCGACGTCGTGCAGTGTGATAAATTTAGCCCAGAGCTTATAAAAAACGTTCTAGCTTTAAGAGATGAAATTTCACCAAATACTATGATACTAGCAGCTGGCGGCGTAAATTTATTAAATGCAAAAGATTATGCAAATGCTGATGCGATAGTCACTTCTGCGATGTATTCAAAAGGCGTTGCTGACATCAGTGCAAGACTTGAAATTTTGTAAAATTTTGCATATAAAAATACATATAATAAATATCTCTAATTCTGCCGAGTATTTTAGTAAGCGTCTATAAAATTTTAAAATTTCATGAACGAGTAATTTAGGCTCTAAAATTTGAGCTAAGCGCTAAGAGAAGCCAAATTTTAGTAGTCAATTCTTAGGGGTGAGTGGAATTTTAAAATTAAAAGTAAGCTTTTTAGGATAAACTGCATGCAGTGCGAAGCACTGAAGCATGCACCTCTAACGTGCGAGGGGTTTAGGGGATTTAAAAAGGGGGATAAGGGGACGGCCTCGTAACTCGAGTCCCCTTGTCCCCCTTTGGATAAAAAAGCTAGAATTTCTTCTTCCTAACCTCTTCAACTATAGCTTTAGCCATCTCATCTACTTCTGATGTTACTTCATTTGCTTGGTTAGCAATTACAACGTTTTCTTTTGTTAGATTATCTATTTGAGCAACTGATTGATTGATCATGTTTATGCCTTCACTTTGCTCTTTTATTGATTCACTCATCTCATTTATTGATTGAGCTAGGACATTTGTATTTGCTTCTATCTCACCAAGTGATTTTTGAGTTCTTTCAGCTAGTTTTCTTACTTCATCAGCAACAACGGCAAATCCTCTGCCATGTTCTCCTGCTCTTGCTGCTTCTATTGCTGCATTAAGAGCTAGAAGATTTGTTTGATCTGCTATATCTCTAATGATAGTTATGATGTTTTTAATCTCATCACTTTGTCTTATAACATCAGCTGTCTTTTGAGATATGGCATTCATTGAGCTTGACATTTGCTCAACTGCAGCTGCTGATTCTTGTAAGCTATTTGCTTGAGTGTTTGCTGAGCTTGCTACTTTAGAAACTGACTCAGCTAGA
>NZ_CABPUY010000001.1:351101-380301 GCF_902460575.1 Campylobacter concisus
TTTTATAAGTGTTTAGTAGATCAAGTACATCTTTGCCGTTACTTGAGATTGCATTTTTAAGAGCAAGTTGTAGATCTTTAAATGTGCTTTTTAGTTGATTTAGAGCTGGGTTATTAGTATCTGCTTCTAAGCTTGCTTCATAGTTGCCATCTTTTATCTCATTTACAAAGGTGTTGGCTTTTTGGATGAAGGTGTTCTCTTTTTCTTTAGATGTTTGGATCTTTTGGATGTTTTCATTTATAAGTGATGACATGATGCAAATTTCATCTTTGCCTTTTAAGCTTAGAAGTTTGGCAGAATTTGTCTTGTTGTTTAGATATAAGAAAAACTCGCCAAGCCCGCCCTTTACGCTATCGATGCCTGAGATGATATTTTTACCAACAAAAAATGAAACCAAAACAAGCAATAGTATAAAACAGGCAAGCAAAATGACCATAGAAACAGCTAAGTTGCCAGCTTCACTCATATCTTGTAAAGCTTTATCTTTCATATCATTTAACAAATAAAGCTCATAGTTTCTAAAGTTATCGATCAAATTTGTGATGCTTTGAAACCAACTAGCCGCTTCGATCTTGCCAGCTGTCTCATCTGGAGTGGCGATAGCACTTTTTATGATATCATCTATCTTTTGAAACTCATCACTTTGCAAGATCTCTTTTTGCAAGCTATCTGCGTATGTGCCCGCATTAAATTTCACATAGTCATTTATGAGATTTTTGATATTTGCGTTAAATGAAACCAAATTTACATATGTATTTTTATCGATGTTATGTTTTATAAAGGCAGCATTTAGCACCGCCCTTGTGATACCAAAATACTCTTTGATCTTTGAAATGCTAAAAATTCTAGCCAAGTTATCTTTCATATCAGGCTCAGAACTGCTTGCGAGGGAATTTTCAAATATAAGTGTATTTTCGATCATATCGTGAAATTTAGGAGCTATGAGAGCAAAACTTTCTTTGCTATCTACTTTTGCTCTTATGCTATTAAGCTCGTTTGAAAGTTCATCTTTGTTAGAAAGTTTAGACAAAACGCCATCAACTTTAGCTCTTTGCTCTTTTAAATTTTTATCAGCATCTTTGCCATTAGCTATAAAGCCTGCGCTATAACCGCGCTCTTTTTGAAGTTCATGGATAAATTCGCTTTGTTTTATGATATCTTCAGCTGTATTAAGGCTTGATACAGCTTGGCTTCTAGTCTTAAAAACGCCATTTAAAATATAAATACTTGTTGCGCTTAAACAAATAAGACTTAAAATTACAATTAGTAGGATCTTTATTTTTATACTTAGATTATTCATTTTTCATTCCTTTGCATTACAAGATACGTTATATTGGCTGTTTCTCCCAAAAACGAAGCGGATTTTATTACTTTAATAATTAAATATAACTTGAAAATGTAAATTACATTTAAGCAACAATAAATTTACTTTACAAAACAAATGCCCTATTTTAGGTGATTTAAGAAAATTTTAATTACAAATAAATAATATTAATTAATAAAAAATATTTAAATTTTCTCTAAAATTTACGAAAATGAATAGATAAATTTGAAAAAGTAGTTAAAGATATTTTATAAGCAAAGATAAATTTAAGCAGGAGATCACTCCCCTGCTTTGAAATTATTTAGAAAATTTTGGCTCAGAAAATGCTGTAAGTTTTGGTGCTTCATCGCCTTGATATTTTCTGATATTTACAAGAGCTGTGTGGCTGATGTTGCCGTTTGCTAGCTTACTTGTTGGGATATCTATGGTTAGCACGTTTGCAGAGCCGTTTTTGCAGATGCCACTATCAAAGCCGTCATACCAAGCGCCCTCAGCTAGTTTTACAACGCCCTCTTTTATGTTTTTAGTCACATAAGCACCAGCTAAAACCTCGCCTCGAGCGTTAAATACACACACCAAATCGCCAGTTTTTACACCAAGCTCTTTTGCGTCATTTTCATTTATCCACACTGGCTCACGGTTAGCGATAGCATACTTGTCACGAAGTGAAGTTTGGCTTAGCTGTGAGTGCAAGCGGTCAGTTGGGTGAGAGCTTATCATGTGGTATTTTGCTGGTTTATCTTTCATGCCTAGCCACTCGATCGGCTCAAACCAAGTTGGGTGCGCTTTGCAGTCGTCATAGCCCATTTTCTCGATCGTATCTGAGTAAATTTCGATAAGACCGCTAGGCGTTCCAAGAGCGTTTAGCACAGGATCTTCTCTAAATTCGCCAAGCCTTACCCAGTTATCACTATCTTGAGATGAGGCAAATGTGACTGGTTTGTTTTCATTCCAAAACTCTTCAAATGGCTTCATGTCGCTTGCAAGCTCAGGGACGGCTTTTACTTGAGCGTAGGCTGCGTCGTAGTACTCTTTAATCCAGTCAAATTCGTCTTTGCCGTTATCTGTGTAGGCTATGACTAAATTTTTAGCATAAGCCTTGCAAAGGTCAGTGAAAATTTGATAGTCATCTTTTGCTTCGCGGTATTTTTCAACGACTTGTTTCATTGGCACGATGTTCATGTTTGAGTAGTCCCCAGTCATCGTGATGTCGTTTCTCTCATACTCTGTTGTGACTGGAAAGACGATATCAGCCATTTTTGCTGTCGGTGTCCAGTAGGCTTCGTGAACGACAACGGTTCTTGGCTTTCTCCACGCTTTTAAATTTGTATTAGTATCTTGGTGATGCACAAGCGGGTTGCCGCCGACCCAGTAGATAAAGTCGATGTCTGGGTAGGTGATCTTTTTACCGTCGTGATCTATCACTTTGCCAGGGTGAAGCAACGCATCAGCGATACGAGCTACTGGAAAAGCGTAGTCAGTTGCTTTTTGTAGCCAGCTTTGACCTGTGCCTGCTACTGCGGCTGCTTTTGCGACGAAGCGACCGTGTTTGTCAAATTCGCCTGTATCAGTGCCGATAAACTCGCCTTTTTCGTTAAATTTACCCACACTTGCGCTATTTACACCGCCGATGACTGCGCCTTTGCATGTTGGTGCGCCGCCATTTGAGTAGTGGTAGCTTAAGCCAAAGCCTCCACCTGGTAGGCCGATCTGACCGATCATAGAAGCTAGTGTTACCATCGCCCAGTGTGGTTGCTCGCCGTGGTGAGCGCGCTGCATACCCCAGCCACTCATTAGCATTGTGCGGTTGCTTACAAATGTATCAGCTAGCTCTTTTAAAGTATCTTTGTCGATGCCACAAATTTTGCTCGCCCACTCTAAATTTTTAGGAGTGTTGTCTGTCTTGCCAAGTAGATATGGGAGGAATTTATCAAAGCCATAAGTGTAGTTTTCGATAAATTCTTTATCGTATTTGCCACTTTCATATAGGTAGTGCATCATGCCTAGCATCATTGCTGTGTCGGTGTTTGGCACTGGAGCGATCCACTGAGCTTTGTCGAAGTATTGCGCTGTTTCAGACCTGATAGGATCGATCACGATAACCTTGATATCTTTTTTGTTTTTTAGCTCTTCAAAGTATTTAAAGCCTTGCTCATCAGTCGCTGTCCAAGCTATGCGAAGTGTCGCAAGTGGGTTTGCGCCCCAGATGACTACGACTTTTGAGTTTTCTAGCACTACTGGCCAGCTAGTTTGCTGCTCATAGACCTCAATACTACCTACAACGTGAGGCATGATGATCTGGCTAGCGCCTGTTGAGTAGTCGCCTAGAGAGCCAACAAAGCCGCCACTAAGGTTCATAAATCTATGAAGTAAAATTCTTGAGTTATGCACATTGCCACTTGATTTCCAGCCGTAGCTACCTGCAAAAACGCTTTGTAAGCCCTTTTGCGCTCTTGTTTTTTTAAGCTCTTTAGCAACTAGCTTGATCGCCTCTTCATAAGGCACCTCGACCCACTCGTCAATGCCACGAAGCTCTGGTTTTGGGCTATCTGGGTTTTCAAGGTAGCTCTTTCTTACCATTGTGTGTTTGATACGACTTTTATAGATCATATCTGGTGTGTAGTGCTGAAGTGGGTTGTAAATTTCACTTGTCTTTTGGATAGGCTCTGACTTTACAGCAATGCCGTTTTTGGTTGTCACTTTTAGCATGCCCCAGTGAGCAGCTGTAAGAGTTTCGCCATTTTTTAAAACGCCCTTTTTAACCTCATCAGCAAACAAATTTGAAGCTATTACACCTGAAAGCAAAGGTGTAGCTGCAAGTGCTGTTGCACCTTTTTTTAGAAAATCTCGTCTGTTCTCGTTCATTTTTTCTCCTTATTTGCCTAAATTCACATCAGATGAGTGTTTTTGTAGGTATTCGATAACTAGCCACTCGTCTTTTTTATCTATTGCGGTTCTGCCGATCATTGATTTTAGTAGTGACGGCCACTGGTTTGCATTAAAATGCGTAGTTTGAGGCAACGCATGGCAAACACCACAGCTCTCTTTATACATCTTATCAGCTTTTGCAAACATCGCATTTACATCAGTGCTAAAGCCATCTTTTTGCACAAAAACTGTTGTCTCTACCTCGTTCCATTTGCCGTTTTTGCCCTCTTTTATCACTTTGATATCAAAAGGTGCAGTTTTAGCAAATGCTACTGAGATGATCCTCGCGCCATCAGCAAAATAAACTACGTTGCTAACGGCTGGGTTTTGATAGCCTTTTACTTTGATCTGCGCTCTATCGCCGCTTGTTTGCAAAATTTCAACTGCGTTGGTTGGTAGCAGCCTGCCTATACTCTTAGCTGAGCTTGCGTCAGTATATACGTCCTTTACGACATCTGTGTAGTTCATACCTGCACCAAATGCCGCACAAGCCACGATGGCTGATAGAATAATTTTTTTCATATTTCTCCCTTCAAAATGAAATTGTTCAAATTCTAGAGGCTTTTTGATTAATTACAAATTAAAATTAAAAAAATATTTTAAGAATAACGCAGAAAATTTTATTTAAAAATGAGTAGAAACACGCCAGATACGATAAGACAAACGGCTAAAATTTCTTTTAAATTTAGCCTCTCACCAAGAAATATGACAGCCAAAATGATAGCCAGCACAACGCTAAATTTATCAACCAGCGCTACCTGATAGACCTTGCCTGCTTGCATCGCTTTAAAATACATAAGCCATGAAAGCCCAGTCGCCATGCCACTTAGTATAAGAAAGAGCCAGTTTTTGGGACTTAGCGAGCTTAGCGGTTGCCATTTTTTAGCCACACTTAAAAGCAAAACAAGCATCAAAATGACAACGATCGTTCTTATAAATGTCGCAAAATCGCTGTCAATGTCCTTTACGCCTAGCTTTGCAAAGATCGCTGTAAGTGCAGCAAAAACAGCCGAAAGAGCTGCGTAGATAAACCACTCTGGCATCTTTATCCTTATAAATTTAAAGGGGCAAATTTGCTTCGCCCCAAGCTAAATTTATCCCTCGTAATCGCCAAGCATATCAAGCGTAGGAGCAAAATATAAAGCCCCAGTTACAGGCGTACTAAAGTCAAGCAGCCTATCTGAGTTGCCTTTTGGCTCGCCGATAAACATCTTTTTAAGCATAAGCTCAACCGTTGAAAATGTGCTTGCATAAGCGATGAAGTAAGTGCCCGTTTTGCTGCCTTCAGTAAATGGCATATTGCCGCGCACGACCTTTTTATCATCTCCTACATTTGCAGCAGCTGAGTGTGAGTTACTAGGCTTTTCATCCTCGCTCATCTCGATATCATACTCTTTTGAGCGGCCTATCACCTTTTCTTGCTCGCTCACGCTTGTGGCGTTCCACTCTTTCATCTTATGGAAGTATTTTTGCACGAAAACGTAGCTTCCGCCCTTAAATTTAGCATCCTCTTTACCAACTTTTGCAAAGTGGTCTCTGTCTTCGCCATCAGGATTTTCAGTGCCATCGACAAAGCCGATGATCGCCCTGCCGTCGTGGTATTTAAAGCCTTGAGTCTCGTCTGTAAGCTCTGCAAATTTAAACAAAACTTCTTTGATATTTTGCGCCATGTCAAAGCAGTCAGCTGCGTTTAGCGCACGGATGTGGATGTGGATATCGCCCTTTGTGCTAACGGCTTCATATTTATCGCCTTTGATCGCTTTAAAATTTACAAGCTCTTTTGGCAATTCTTTTGAAATTTCAAGCTTTTTCCAAGCATCATGACCCACGCCAAGGACGCAATTTACATTTTCATTTGCGCCAAATCTAACTTTGGCAGTTTTATTTAAATTTACAACCAAAGCACAAAGCTTAGCAAAGCCCTCTTTACATGCCTTTTTGTCGCCTTTTAAGACCCATGTTTGAAAGACTGTGTTGTTACCAGGTGTTTGTGTGACCTCTTGTGAATTTACACTCATTTTTTCTCCTTTAAATTTAATTTTTATGCGATATTTTCTAAATTTAATTGCTCGTTGATCTGCTCGTCACTATCGTCAAAGACAAACTCGACCTTATTTGCACCAAAGCTCTTAGCTATCGCCTCAAGCGTATCGCGAGCTGATTTGTGGATTTTGCTTTGAAGCTGCGAGATAAGGCGAACGCTCATCTTTTTGACTTCGTTTCTAGCCTCTTCGATTAGTCTATTTTTGTCCTCTTCTGTAAATGTGCTACCAAAAAAGCCATTTAGCGAGTCAGGCAACAAAAATGGTATAAATTTGCCGTTTTTCTCATCATAAAATTTCATATCGGCGATTGAAAATTTATACTTACATGGGGGCATTTTTATCTTGTAGCTAGAGTTTGCGATCTGCGTGATCTCGAGCTTTGGGCTGGTTAGATCGTAGATGAAATTTATCTCAAACTCAAATATCATCGAAAGCTTCTTCTCGCTTACCAGCCACCTTAGGTACTCTTTGCCAAAATTTCCAAACGCATGGTCGGTTTTTGTGACGATCTCCTTGCTATATACTTGAAAAACTGAAAGCTCACCTATGCTTTTTAGCTGCGAAATTTCAGTGCTGACTGAGACATTTTCGCTATCATCTTTTGCCTTTTTTAGCGCCTTGTTTGACCTATAAAATGCAAATGCCAAAATAGCTAGCAAGATAGCTAATATCAAATTTGCGTATTCGCTCATATTTTCTCCTTTAAAGCCCGCATTTTATCCTAAATTTGTAAAGCAAAAGAAATTTATCACTCTGGCAAGGTGATGGGGCTCTTATAAGGCATGTGAGCGCCTACTATCTTTGTAGTCTCGTCCTCCAAGCCATCAAGCACCTTTTCTCTCGTTTTAGCAGCTTGGGCTGGATCTATATCATAAGTGATAGATATGCTTGGCTCGACCTCTTGCACTGCTAGGACGTGAAGAAGATCAGCTATAAAGATGATCTTGTCGTTATCTGCCTCAAAGCTTATCATGTTGTGCCCTGGAGTGTGGCCGTAGGCTGGGATAGCCATGATCTTTAGCGCCCCGTCAAATAATGGCTTTTTATGGTCAAAAAAGCTCTTATCATCCTTATAAAGAGATAAAATTTCTTTTGTCCTCTCATCTTTGCCCTTTATCCAGTAGTCCCACTCCTTTTCATCTATAAAAAGCTTGGCGTTTTTAAATGTCTTTTTACCGCCATCTATGAGCCCACCTATGTGATCAGGATGAGCGTGCGTGATGATGACGTAGGTTAGATCCTCTGGCTTTATATTGCCAAAAGTTTGCAGATCATATTTTAAATTTTCCAAGCTATCTTCATAGCCGCTATCTATGAGCGCTGTGTAGTCATCGCACTTTGCAAACATTACGTTGTGTTTGTTTGGTAAATTTTTAGTATTTGCCACAAGCTCTTTTTGCGCCTCATCTTTGGCTATTAGCTTATCTACTGGCGCATCAGTCGTCTTTAGTGAAAATACATAAAGATTGCATCCGCCCATAGATCCTATCCATACTTGATCGTTTTGCTTGCTAACCACCTCATCATCGGCACAAAAAGCCAAAGTGCAAAACAACGCAAGGCTTAATAAACTCTTTTTCATATCTCATCCTTGAATAAATTTGCGAAATTTTAGTCCTGTAAATTTAATGAAAAATAATAATCCTTTAAAAAAATATATAAATAATAGTTTTAAAAATAGAGATAAAAAAAATTATATTTAAATAACTAATTTTAGATTAAGCTTTTTATAAAATATCTCATTAAATGTAAAAGTAGCGTAAATAACGTATATTTTCGTAAATTTAGCCTACTATTTTTCATTAAATTATTATTATTTTAATTAATAATTTATTTTAAGAATTTTAGAATTGGTTTAAATTTTATGTAAAGGACGAGATATGAAAAGATCCGTTTCAAGCAAAAAGTGCATCCTTTTAAGTGTTGCTTGCTGCACTCTTTTGCTTGCTAATCAGCTAAGTGCTAGCGAGCAAAACAGAGGTAAATTTGGCGATATAAAAAGCTGGCAGAGCGATGAGTACAAAGCCGACTGGGGTTTAGTGAGCATGAACGCAGCCGTTGCATATGCTCTTGGAGCAACTGGCAAAGGCGTAACGCTTGGTGTGATGGACTCTGGTGTGCTACTTAGCCATCCAGAATTTAGTGATGGCAGAGTAAGTGCGCTAAAAGTCTCTGGTAGCTACTACAAAGATGGTCAAAGATACCCAGATACCGAGTATGGCAACTCACCATTAGTCGGAAAAGGCAGCGATAAAAAAAATAAAAAAGACTTTGGTGACTTTAAAAAAGGTGAAGAATTTAGCATAGATGGTGACTGGATAGCTGGAGTAAACGACTCTCACGGCACTCACGTAGCTGGCACGATAGCTGCTTCAAGAGATGGTGTGGGCATGCACGGCGTAGCATTTGATGCAAGACTTATAATGGGCAATACCGGCGGCACTGACGGCATGACATATGGTCCAAATCAAGACTACAACTTCTTTTTAAATTCTTATGAAGGGCTAGCAAAGAGTGGAGCTAGAGCGATAAATAACAGCTGGGGTTCAAACCGTAAATTTTACAAAGCCTACGAAGGTGCTACTAGGTATGATGGCGGCAATAACCTAGATATCAAAGATCTTGATGCTGCATATAAAAGCTACTATCCATTTGTAGTAAATGGCAAAAATTTCTTAGATGCAGCCTATGAGGTCGCTACAAGATATGGTGTCATCCAAATTTTTACTGCTGGCAACAGAGATGGGATGAAAGAGTCATATACAAGAGCAATGCTTCCTTACTTTAGACCTGATGCTGAGAAGTACTGGCTAAACGTCACTGGTCAGCTAGAGGGCGACACGCAGCGTTACAACACACCTGGTCACTCAAAATGGTGGAGCATGGCAGCACCTGCAAAACCTATATACTCAACCGTCGTTGATCTAAAAACTGGCAAGGCAGACTACGGCACAAAAGGCGGCACATCAATGGCAGCTCCACACGTCACTGGCGCACTTGGTGTCATCATGCAAAGATACCCATATATGAATAACGCTCAGATAAGAGAGATGCTACTAACTACTGCAAGGCAAATTCATGATGACTTCAAAGAGCCAGCTGATACTAGAAAAATTTCAGGCTTTAGTGCTGCGCTTGGAGTACCTGATGAGCACTGGGGCTGGGGCGTAGTGGACCTATATAAGGCGATGTTTGGACCAGGTCAGCTTCTAGGAGTGTTTGATGTAAATTTAAATAGCGATGATATCTACTCAAACAACATAAGCGATGTAGCTATCAAATTTAGAAAAACAGAAGATGATGCAGAGGCTAAAATTTGGACCGAACGCAAGGCTGAGCTAGAAAAAATAGCAAATTTAACACCAGAGCAAAAAGCCGAACTTGAGATAGGTAACGCTAGAGAAAGAGCAAGAGAGCTAAGGGCAAGTGAAGGCTACGAAGGTACTCTTATAAAAAGAGGTCAAGGCACACTAAGCCTAGCAGGAGACAACTCTTACACTGGCAAGACCATAATAAAAGGCGGCAAGATCACAGCTCTTAATCAATCTCTAAAATCAAGCGACGTGATAGTAGAAAATGGCGGCGCACTAGAAATTGTAAGAGAAATGAGCGTGCCAAAGGTTAGTAGAAATAAATTTACCTTGCAACTATCTTTAGGAGAAGTGACCAAAAAAAGCTCAAATGACGTAGTAAAAGCCACTATCAAATCAGGCGGTAGCTACATCGTCTCAAACGGCGCTTCAAATTTAGATCTAAACTTTGAGAAAAACTCATTTATAAACATAAGTGAGCCAAACTTAGAGATCATGCAAAGGCTCTATAACGACAGCACAAAATCAAAGACATTTACAGCAACTGGAAATTTCAAAGGCTATGAAGATACCCTTTCAAGAGAGTATGCGTTTTTTGATCTTGGCAAAAACTATAATGACAACAAGCTAGAGCTTACTCTTAAAAAATCAAAAAATACAATGACAAGTATCGCAGCTAATGACAACCAAAAGAAAGTCGCAGAGCTCATAGAAAGTACAGCAAGCCAGCCAGCGCTACTTCCTTCACCATTTAGAAGCAGGCCAGCAGTTATCACAAGCGATCTTTATAGACACTTCATCTACACTACACCAAAAGAGGCAAAACAAACTCTAAAAACCTTTGCAAATGAGGCAAATTTAGCTCAGCACAATGCATTTTTACTAGAAAGCATTATGCTTAAAAATGCAGTCATCAACCACGAATCTGACCCATTTGGCATAAGAGCAAGCGACTCAAATGGCATGAAATTTTGGTCAAATACTATGTTTGACGCTATGAAATTTAATGACATAAAAGCAAACTCTATGACACAGCTTTTTGGATTTGACGGCAGTGCAAATGACGCATTTGTACTTGGCGGTGTTCTTGGTGCTAGCACAGAAAAAGTAAAAGAAGACGGCGAAGATGCCTATAAGACAAAAGGCACAAGCATCGGCATCTACACAAAAAGCGAGATCGCTAGCACTAAACTAGACCTTGGAGTACTATACACAGATGCTAAGCGCAAAACTCAAAATGGTGCAACAATCGCAAGCTTTTACTCAAACGATCATATAAAAAGCAAAGAAAAAGCGCTTAATGCTTATGCAAATTTAGCCCTAACTAGCTTTAATACAGAAAATTTCTCACTAAATCCTTATGTGGGTGCAAGCTATCTACGCATGAAAACTGATAGCACAAGCCAAAATGTAGGAATTTTCAAAATGGATGTTGATGAAAAAACTAGAAATTTAGGCATTTTTAGCCTTGGTCTAAACCCTAGCGTACCATTTAGCCTAGGTAGCACTAAGATGAAATTTGAAGCTGATCTAGCATACAACAGACTAGTTGGCGACACAAAACCAACTATCGGCGTGAATGTCGCAAATGCTGGATACCTAGAGCTAGAGGGCAAAGAGGTTAAAAACCTTGGCACAGCTAGCCTTGGCATAAAAGCAAATGTCTATAAAAATGTAAATTTAGGCCTTTCTTACACTGGAGCTTTTGCTAAAGATGTAAGATCAAACAGCGTAAATGCTAAATTTGAGATATTGTTTTAGTTAGAAATGCTCGCTACTTTAAAAGGTAGCGAGCTTATAAATTTAGAAGAGTTGAGTGAAAGAAAAGCCGTTTTTATTAAGTGTATCTTTGATCTTTTCTTGATGCTCAAGGCCCTTTGTCTCAAGCGTGATAGTGATGCTAGCATCGCCGTAGTCAAGCTTAGTAGAGAAGCGGTCGTAGTCAATCTTAACTATATTTGCATTTGCTGATTTTAGGCTATCAGTTAGGCTCATTAGCGCTCCTGGCTTATCCACAAGCGTGATTTGCAAGGTCATCTTACGGTGAGACTTGATAAGACCCTTTTCGATGATGATAGAAAGTACCTGAACATCGATATTTCCGCCACTTAGAACCACGCCTATCTTTGCGCCTTTTTTAAATTTGATCTTATCATGCATAAGTGCTGCCACACCAGCTGCGCCAGCTCCTTCAACTACGATCTTTTGCGTCTCTAGCAAAAACAAAATCGCAGTTGCGATCTCCTCATCATCGACCTGTACAAACTCATCCACGCACTCAACGATATTTTTAAGCGTTATCTCGCTCGCATCACGCACAGCGATGCCATCAGCTATGGTGCGAACTGACTTTGAGTTTATGCTCTTTTTAGCGCCGTAGCTATTAAACATCGCTGGAGCGCCCTTTGCACCGACGCAAACGACCTTTGTTTTTGGATTGACCTGTTTTATACAGCTTGCCACGCCACTAGCTAAGCCACCGCCGCCAACTGGCACTACAACCATATCAAGGTCGCTGATCTCATCAAGCATCTCAAGTCCAACAGTACCCTGCCCTGCCATGACGTACTCATCGTTAAATGGATGAACAAAGGTCATATCTTTTTCTTTGGCGTAATTTACTGCAAATTCATACGCCTCATCAAAGTTATCACCTTTTAAAATGACTTCAGCGCCAAGATCCTTTGTACCAGCTACCTTTAGAAGTGGGGTTGATTCTGGCATGACGATGCAAGCATGCACGCCAAATTCTTTTGCGCTTATCGCCACGCCTTGAGCGTGATTGCCAGCGCTTGCAGCCACGACGCCACGTTTTCGCTCCTCGTCACTTAGGCTAGCTATTTTATTATAAGCGCCTCTTATCTTGTAAGCTCCGGTTCGCTGTAAATTTTCCTCTTTCAAATAGACATTTGCGCCTAAAATTTTACTAAGTTTTGCACTTAGCGCAAACGGGGTTTTATTTACAAAGTGACCGATCGTTATCTTTGCTTGGATTATTTTGTTTAATGAAACCATTTTCAACTTTCCTTTTAAAATTTATCTTTTGCCTCTAGTAGCACGCCACACTCGATGTGATGAGTGTTGGCAAACTGATCAAAGAGCGCAAATTTTATCACTTTATGGCTTTTAGAAAGCTCATTTAAATTTTCTTTTAGCGTCTCTGGGTTGCACGAGATGTAGATGATGTTTTTGAAATTTCTAATGAAATTTATGACACTTTCACTAAGTCCAGCGCGAGGCGGATCGACAAGGACGTGCGAGAAGTTAAAGTCGCTCAAATTTATATCTTTTAGCCTATTAAACTCCCTAACACCAGCAAATGCGCCCATTAGCTCATCAGCGTCCATACGCAAAAATTTGATATTTTCTGCCCCATTTAGCTCACAGTTTTTAAGGGCATTTGCGATCGAGCTTTTTGAAATTTCAGTGGCAAGGACGTTTTTAAATTTAAACGAAAGTGGGATAGTAAAATTTCCATGTCCGCAGTAAAGCTCCAGCAGGTCAGCGCCACCTTGCACGCACTCTTTTGCCCAAGCTATCATCTTCTCATTTACCGCTTTATTTGGCTGGATAAAGGCATTTTCACTTAGGCTAAATTTATAAATTTGCCCATCAACATTTAGCTCATCTATCAAATTTAGCTCCGCACTTAGCAGCTTTTGTCCGCGAGATCTTGCAAGTATGGTGACACCAAGCCTGCTAGCTAAATTTATCATCGCCGCTTCAAACTCACTATCAAGCTTTTTGTGATAAAGCAGAGTAACTAAAATGCCGCTTTTGCAAGAGATAAATTCCACTCCAAAGAGCTTTATGCGTAAAATTTCATCACTTTGTAAATTTTCAAGTAGCCTTGGCATGAGAGTCCCAATTTCCTCACAGACCTTTGGGCACTCATCTATAAAAATTCTCTTGCCCTTTTCTTTTGCGTGCATAGTGTAGCAAAGCTCGCTGCCTTCGTGCCAGAGACCAAACTCAGCTCTCGTGCGGTAGTGCTTTGGGCTTGAGCTAAAAACATCAAATTTGCCATCATAAAAGGGGGAGAAATTTTGCTTGATAAGATCAGTTTTAAATGAAATTTGCTCACTATAAGGGGTAAAAAGAGTGCATGAGCCACACTCTTTTAGGTATTTGCAGTCCAAATTTATGCCGCTTTCTCTTCGACTTTTTTGCCTACAAATCTAACCAAAGCCCAGATCGCTAAAAATCCGCAAGGAAGTGCGATCCAAACGCTAAGACCAAGTGCGACCGGCAAGTAGCCAACAAGCACACAAACCGCACAAACACTAAGTGCATAGATCATCTGTGTTGAGACGTGATCGATGTGGCTACATCCTGCACCCATTGATGAAAGTATCGTAGTATCTGAGATCGGCGAGCAGTGATCACCAAAGATAGCGCCAGTAAGCACGCTTGAGATATTTACGATCATATAAGCATGCATCGCGTCGCCCTCTAGGCCGTAGTTTTTGCCGACTGCGTAAGCTAGCGGGATAGCTAGAGGCATCAAAATGCCCATTGTGCCGTAGCTGGTACCTGTTGAGAAGCTGATAAATGAGCCAAGGATGAAAACAGCCACTGGCAGGATAAATTTAGGCGTTGAGTCGCTTAGTAGATCGACCAAATATCTTGAAGTGCCAAGCTCTTTGATAACCGCGCTGAGGCTCCAAGCAAGAAGCAATATAACCACCGTGATGATCATAGTTTTCCAGCCCTTTACCCACGTGCTAATGGCCTCTTTGACGTCAAAAATTTTGCGCCAAACGCCCATGACGATAGCCACGATACTAGCAAGCAATGCTGCTTGAAATAGCGATGTAGCAGAGTCTGCTGCACCAAAAGTATCTTTAAATGTTGAAAACGAAAGTGGATTTGCAAGTGCATTTTTAAGAGTATCGCCCTCAAGCGCAGCAAGACCGCTAAAATAAAAGCTAGTAAATGCGCCGATAACTAGCACAAGAAGCGGCACGATAGCATTTGAAGCGCTTAGTTTTACGCCTTCTTTTGGCTCAAGAGTCTTATCTTCAAGGTCTTGAATTTGTGTTTTGCCAGAGTGAAGCTCACCCTTTCTAGCGCGTCTTTCAGCTGCTAGCATAGGACCATACTCGCGTTGCATCAAGGCAGTGCAGACGATGAAAAATAAGATAAAGAGGTTGTAAAATCTATATGGAATGGTCTCGATAAATATAGAATAAGCGTTTATGCCAGTCTCGCCGATAAGCTCGTAGCCCTTTTCGATGAGCGAAACCTCAAGTCCGACCCATGTAGAGATGATAGCGATACCAGCAATCGGTGCTGCAGTAGCGTCGATGATGAAGGCTAGCTTTTCGCGGCTTATTTTAAATTTATCGCTTATTGGTCTCATGATAGGACCAACAATTAGGGCGTTTGCATAGTCATCGAAAAATACAAAGATACCCATAAGCCAAGTTGAAATTTGAGCTGAGACGCCAGTTTTTGCCTTTTTGCTAAGCCAAAGAGCAACCGCCTTTGTGCCACCCATCTTTGTGATAAGTGCGACCACGCCGCCTATACAAAGCACTTGAAGCAAGATGCCAGCATCAGTGCTATCAGCCATCGACTCAACCACTCTTGAAACGATGCCTGTAAAGCCTTTGATGATGCCCATAAATACATTTTCATTAACGATATTTATAAGAAACGTTCCGCTAAAAACACCGATAAATAGCGACAATATAACGTCTTTTGTGATAAAAGCAAGCGCTATGGCAACAACTGGTGGTATAAGTGTGAATACGCCGTAAATTTGTGCGTTTCTTTTGGCGACTTCTGGATCAACTCCAAAAAGCGTGGCACTAAAAAATAGTAATAATAAAATTTGTCTCACAAGAACTCCTTAAAATTTTTCTATCGCAAGCCCAGCCCAAGTCTGCGTATTTGCCATGACTTCGACCCTGTTTATATTGACACTTCCAGGCATATTTAGACAATTTACCAAAATAGTCGCGATATCCTCAGACGTGATGAAATTTGTATTTTCATAAAGACTATCCGCCTTCGCTTTATCTCCTCTAAATCTAACCTCGCTAAATTCAGTCTTACAAAGCCCTGGCTCAATGTTTGTCACCCTGATATTTGTGCCAACTAGATCGTTTCTTAAATTTAGACTAAACTGCTTTACAAAGGCCTTTGTAGCGCCATAAACGTTACTGCCAGGATACGGCCACGAGCCAGCTGTTGAGCCTAGGTTAAAGATATAGCCCTTTTCTTGCTTGTAAAGTAGCGGCAAAACGGCCTTTGTCGAGTAGATAAGACCCTTTACATTTGTATCTATCATCGTCTCAAAGTCTTCAACCTTTGCGTCTATCGTCTTTTCTTGTCCCAAGGCAAGCCCAGCGTTATTTACAAGCACTTCGATATCTTTAAATTTATCAGGCAGGCTATCAACTGCGTCAAAAACAGCCTTTTTATCACGTATGTCAGCTACGATGATGTGCGTATCGCCAAGCTCGCTTGCAAGCTTTTTTAGCCTATCTTCGCGCCTTGCAAGAGCGACTATCTTGTAGCCCTCTTTTGAGAGTCTTCTAGCGATCGCCTCGCCAAAGCCAGATGTCGCACCTGTCACAAAAGCTGTCTTTTTCATATCTCTTCCTAATTAAAATTTGGCTTTAAGCCAAGCTCTTCTAAAAATTTAATATTTTTTTCATTTTTATCTTTAATCGCATAATCAAGCGCGTTAAATCCGGCATCATCAGTGGTGTTCATATCAGCGCCGTTATCTATCAAAAGCTTTAAAATTTCTGGCGTCGCGTGAGCCGCTGCATGCATAAAAACGCTTCTGTTTGTATGCTCCAGGCCGCACGTATCCTCTACTTGCATCATGCCTAAATTTATCATATTCATCTTAGACTGCTCGTCTATATAGCTCTCGTTTGCATTTGCCCCACTCTTTAGCAAAAGCTCGCAAAGAGGCGCATCCTCAAACTGCACAGCGTAAAAAAGCGCACTTTTGCCAAAGAAATTTTTGTGATTTACATCAGCTCTATTTTTAAGCAAAATTTTTACATTTTCTAAATTTTTAAGAGTAAAAAAGAGCGGTGTCTCATCGCCTAAATTTACATCAGCTCCGCGCCTTATGATCTCTTCTATCATGTCGCCACTTTTGTCATTTAGCAGTGCGATATCAAGTAAATTTGTAAGCTCAGCGGTGCTAAAATTTTTTGAGTAGAGTAAATTTGCAAGCTCATCTTGGCTTAGCTTTTGAGCCATCATCTTTTGCTCAGAAGTTAGAGCCTTAGCCTTATTTACCTTTTTGCCGACACTAAAGCTTAAAAACTCATTTATCACGCTAGTTGCGTAGTAAGCGGCACTTGCACTATCAACGCCTAAAGCCTCATAAAATTTAACCAGCGGAGTTTGAGCGTTTTTATAAGCTTCGCTGAATTTTTTATATTTTAAAAAGTTAAACAAGCTCTCATTCGCCCAGTATCTAAAATACTCCATTTGAGCGTCTTTTTGAGCCTCAGCCACCTCTGGCTTTGCAAGCTCTTTTTGGTAGATTTCAGGAGCAAACGAAGCTTTTAGCAAGATCCATCTAAATTTATTTAAATTTTCTCTATAAACGCCCTCGCCAACGCAGCTTTGAGACTCGCTTCTAACAGCCACACTCGCATCAAAAAGCTCTTTTACCTCTTTTAAATTTAAAAGCGAGCCATCGCAATAAAATAGCCCCTCATTCGCATAAGCAAGCTCATTTGGAGTAGTTTTAAAGCTCTCTTTTTTAGCAAGGTCACTGCACTCTAATGCGTGTAAATTTACAAAAAGAAAACTGATAAAAAAGAGAAAAAAAGCTACTTTTTTCATCAAAGCTCCTTAAAATTTCGCGATATTGTAACAAATTTATATACTAAACTCGCTTATTTCATTAAAATTTAGGTATTTATAAATTTGATCTTTATTTAAACTAAGACTATCTCTTACTATTTTTTTATACTCACTAACGCTTGGCAAACGCCCTAGTAGCGCGCATACAGCGGCTAGCTCGGCACTTCCTAGATAGACCTTTGCGCCCATACCCATTCTGTTGTCAAAATTTCTAGTCGAGGTCGAAAAAACAATGGCATTATCGTTCACTCTTGCTTGATTGCCCATGCAAAGCGAGCAGCCTGGCACCTCTGTCCTAGCATTTAACCTTTTAAAAATTTCATAAACGCCCTCATCTTCAAGCGTCTTTTTATCCATCTTAGTTGGCGGCGCGATCCAAAGCCTAGTAGTAAGCTTGCTCTCACGCTCCAAAATTCTAGCAAGCGCCCTGTAATGTCCAATATTTGTCATACAGCTACCCACAAAGACCTCGTCGATATCGTGCGCTCTTTTGCTATCAGCTAAAATTTCACTTAGCATTGCCACGTCGTCTGGGTCGTTTGGACAGGCGAGGATCGGCTCATCTATCTGCGACAAATCAATCTCTAAAATTTCAGCGTATTTTGCGTCCTTGTCGGCTCTTAAAAGAGTTGGGTTTTCTAGCCATTTTTGCATCTTCTCTTTTCGCCTCGCAAGCGTTTCATGACTCTCATACCCTGCTTTTATCATCGCATCTATTAGCGCAACGTTTGAGCGAACGTACTCCGCGACACTAGCCTCGCTTAAATTTACCACGCAAGCAGCCGCCGAGCGCTCAGCCGAAGCGTCACTTAGCTCAAATGCCTGCTCCACTTTTAGGCTCTCTAGCCCTTCTATCTCTAAAATTTTGCCCGCAAAAATATTCTTTTTATTTTTCTTTTCAACGCTTAAAAGCCCTTTTTTGATAGCAAAATAAGGTATCGCATTGACAAGATCACGAAGCGTCACGCCCTCTTTTAGCTCGCCTTTAAATTTGATCAAAACTGACTCTGGCATATTTAGTGGCATCATCCCAAGCACCGCTGCAAAGGCCACCAGACCGCTACCTGCTGGAAAGCTAATGCCAATAGGAAATCTCGTGTGGCTATCACCACCAGTGCCAACGCTGTCAGGCAAGACCATGCGGTTTAGCCACGAGTGGATGACGCCGTCACCTGGTTTTAGGCTCACGCCGCCACGTAAATTTATAAATTTTGGCAGGCTCTCGTGCATCACAAGGTCGCTTGGCTTTGGATAAGCAGCCGTGTGACAAAAGCTTTGCAAGACAAAATCCGCGCCAAAACTAAGGCTAGCAAGCTCTTTTATCTCATCTCTAGTCATGGGCCCAGTGGTGTCTTGCGAGCCAACGGTCAAAATTTCAGGCTCCACGTATGTCCCAGCTCTCACGCCAGCCTTACCGCAAGCCTTACCGACCATCTTTTGAGCCAGCGTATAGCCACCGCCTAGCTCTTTTGGCTGATCTGGCTTTATGAAAATTTGCTCCTCGCCAATCCCCAAGACCTCCCTAGCCTTTTTAGTCACCTGCCTACCTATCATCAAAGGTATCCTGCCGCCTGCTCTTATCTCGTCGCTTAGGGTGTTTGGGCTAAGTTTAAAATTTGCCACGAGCTTTTTTTCGTTGCCTGCAAGCTTGTAAATTTCGCCTTTAAATGGATAAATTTCTATCTCATCGCCCATTTCTAGCTCATTTACGTTTGCAACTATCGGCAGTGCGCCGCTGTCTTCTGCTGTATTAAAAAATATCGGAGCTATGGTCGTGCCGATCACGATGCCACCAGTTTTTTTGTTTGGCACGCCCTCTATCTCATCGCCTAAGTGCCACTGGATAGAGTTTATACCGCTCTTTCTGCTACTGCCAGTGCCGACCACGTCGCCAACATACGCCACGCTCTTACCGCGACTTTTTAGCTCTTTTAAAATTTCTAGCCCCTCAGGCATCTTTTTAACGAGCATAGCCTTTGCATGAAGCGGTATGTCAGCCCTTGTATAGGCCTCGCTTGCAGGACTTAGATCATCAGTATTTGTCTCGCCAGGCACCTTAAAAACCACTGCCTTTATGCACTCATCAAGTGGCTTTTTGTGTGCAAACCACTCGGCATTCGCCCAAGAAAGAAGCACCTCTTTTGCAAATTTATTGCTACTTGCTAGCTTTGCGATCTCGTCAAAGTGTTCATGCACCAAAATGATGTTTTTTAGCTCATTTGCGGCGGCTTGCGCGATAACATCATCACTATTTTTTAGCGCTCGCACCAAAATTTCTACATTGTATCCGCCAAGCATCTTGCCTAAAATTTTAATGGCACGAACCGCATCAAGGCCGTCTATTTTAAGACCTTCTATCGCCTCGCCAAGAAATTCTGCCTTTATCTTTGCCGCGTCATCAACGCCAGGATTTACGCGATTTGTGAGCAAATTTATAAGAAATTTTAGCTCGTTTTGCGCCTTTTCATCGCCACTAGAGCTGCCAGCAAATCTCATTAGCTCGCAAATTTCGCTTGTTTGCTTGGCGTTTAGCGCAAGCGGTGGCACGCCCTCTTTTTCTCGCTCACTCACGTGTTTTTCGTAGTCGGTAAAAAAGCTCATAAATTTCCTTTGTGATTTTGCTCGTTTTTAGTTCAAAACCGCTGATTTTGCTTGCATTTTATCAAAAAGCAAAACAATCTAAAGTAAAATTTGCCCAAAATTTCAAATTTCAAGGAGTAAATGTGTCAAAAGCCTACCTAAAATCACCCATTGGAATTTTAGAGATCGTTGCTAGTGAAAATGGAATTTGCGAGATAAATTTTGTAGATAAATTTGAAAAAGTTGCGGTAAAAGATGAAAATTTAAAGCTTTGTTTAGATGAACTGGAGGCTTATTTTAAGGGCGAGCTTAAAAAATTTAGCGTTAGACTTGATATAAAAACGACCAAATTTAGAGCTAAAATTTATGATGTTTTACAAAAAGTGCCATACGGCGAAACGACCACCTACGCAGCCCTAGCACTTGCTGCAGGTCACAAGAACGCTTACCGAGCAGCAGGCTCAGCAAATGCCAAAAACCCACTGCCTATCATCGTTCCTTGCCACAGAGTGCTCTCTCACAGTGGTCTTGGTGGCTACTCAGGCGGCGAGGGTCTGCCAACTAAAATTTGGCTACTAGAGCACGAAGCAAGGCATAAATAAGCCAAATGCAATATAAATTTTGCTTAAAAGCGCCTCTTAAACCGACGAGCCAACCTCTTTAAATTTATCAACAAAATGCGATATTTCGTCGATGACTTTTTGCCTGATTATTGGATAGTTTTTATTTAAAGGGCTGATCTTAGGCAGTATCTCACCTATTTGCGTTCCACTTTGACTAACAAAGCCACTCTTTAACGACGAGCTTATAAACCTTCTTGCGCCAGCCTCATCTAAATTTAAAGAAGCGATAAGTTCGTCCGCCTCTTTTTTCATCACAACTTTTGCAAATTTAAAAAACTCTTCTATCACGCTGGCTCGGTCTTTAAATTTATCCAAGTCGCTTTGGTTTATAAAATCAACTATCAACCCCTCTTTTGAGCGGTTTTCCAAGCTCGAGCGGATGATGCGACGCACCTCATCAGTAAGGGCTGCTTTATCTTTTATCTTTTTATTATGCTCAAATATCAAACCCAAAATATAGTCTAAATTTATCTCCTGAGACTTTAGTAGATCAACCTCAAATACCACATCATCCCAGTTTATCCTCTCTTTTTCCTTCTCTTCGCCAGCCTTTTCTTTTCTTAGCCACTCTCTTATATCATTATATGTCCCGCGATAGTCTTGCAAAGCCCTTGCATTTGGCACTTTTATGCTTTGCATCTCTTTGATTTGTTCATCACTTAAGCCAAATTTATCCCTAAACTCACAAACTGCTTTTTCATCGTCTAAATTTACATCTTGCAAAGCCCTTAGAGCAACAAATTCATCGTAGTTTTGCAAAGCATTTTCCACCCTTAGATACTCTCCAAAAAGCTTTACAAATTCTTTCTTGTCCTTTTGCGTCTCTATCTTAGTAGGATCAGGAAATTTCGCCTCTAGCTCGCTTACTACATCTACAAAGCCCCTTCTTGCCTCGCCAGATACCGCATCTGTAAAGCCATCCATATACTCTTTATAACTTTTTTCGAGTATGACGCTTTTGGTGCTTCCTTTACCAAAAAGAGTTATAGCATCTTCTGTCGCCTTTTCTAGGTCTCTAAATGTCACAATGTTGCCAAAAGTTTTTGTAGCACCATAAATTCTATTTGTCCTAGAGTATGCTTGTATGAGCCCGTGATAGCGTAAATTTTTATCCACAAAGAGCGTGTTTAGACAAGGCGCGTCAAATCCTGTCAAAAACATGCCCACAACTAGGAGCAGATCGATCTCTTGCTTCTTTGTGCGCTCGCTTAGATCTCGGTAGTAGTCTTGAAACGACCCGCCATCAACGCTAAAATTTGTTTTAAAGTAGGCATTGTAGTCTTTTATCGCGCTGTTTAAAAACTCTTTTGAGCTAACGTCCATCGCCTCTGGCTCAAAGCCCTCGTCAGCTATCTCGCCAACCATATCTTGCTCTTCGTTTTGTGAAAAAGAAAATATTGTCGCTATCTTTAAAGCTCGCTTTTGATTACTTTGTAAATTTTTAAACGCTTCATAATAAAGCTTCGCTGCCTCTACCGAGCTTACTGCAAACATAGCGTTAAAGCCCTTGCCACTTGCGTTTAAACGGTGAGTTTTTTGATGAAATTTCTCTAGCACATACTCTGAAATTTCTTTGATACGCTCAGGGTGCAAAAATGCACTTTTATTCTCAGCTGCACTTAGTTTTAGCTCGTCTTTTTCTGTCTCTATGCTCTTAAATTTAGGCACGACGTTGTTATAATCAACCTTAAATTTAAGCACCTTCTCATCTCTAATTGCATCGACTATCACATATTCATGAAGTGAGCTTCCAAAGACACTTTGCGTAGTCTCAGCTCCGATGGCATTTTGAGGAAATATCGGCGTTCCAGTAAAGCCAAACTGATAAAATTTCTTAAATTTCTTCTTTAAATTTTTCTGCGCTTCGCCAAACTGAGACCTGTGGCACTCGTCAAATATAAAAACAACCTCTTTTTGATATATGCTTAGATCATCTTCGCTCTTCATCAGGTTATTTAGCTTTTGTATGGTTGTCACGATGATCTTTCCGTCATCTTTTTGAGTATTTCGCTTTAGCTCTGCTGAGCTAGCTGAGCCATTTACACTATCTTTTGAAAATTTTTGATACTCCTTCATAGTCTGATAGTCAAGGTCTTTTCTATCAACCACAAAAAAGACTTTTTCTATAAAATCAAGCTGCGTAGCAAGCCTAGCTGCCTTAAAGCTAGTTAGCGTCTTGCCAGATCCTGTCGTATGCCATATAAAGCCGCCGCCCTCTGGCTTTGAGTAGCATTTAGCATTATGCGAGCTATTTATCTTCCAAAGTATGCGCTCAGTCGCCGCTATCTGATAAGGACGCATTATAAGCAAGGTGTTGTTTGTGTCAAAGATGCAGTATTTGCTAAGTATGCTAAGAAGCGTATTTTTCGCCAAAAATGTAGCCGTAAAGTCCTTTATATCTTTTATGGCTTCGTTTTTTGAATTTGCCCAGTTTATAGTAAAGTCAAAGCTGGTTTTATCCCGCTTGGTTGTGTTTGCAAAGTATCTTGTATCTGTGCCATTTGAGATGATAAAAATTTGCAAGTATTTAAAGAGAGAATTTGATGAGTTAAAGCTCTCTTTGGAGTAGCGGTGAATTTGATTAAAAGCTTCTCTTATCGCTACGCCTCGCTTTTTAAGCTCTATTTGCACGAGCGGCAAGCCATTAACAAGTATAGTGACATCATATCTGTTGCGCGATGAGCCAGTTTGTTCAAATTGATTTATCACCTGCAAGCTGTTTTTAGCGATATCTTTTTTATCGATAAGGCAGATATTTTGTATATGCCCATCATCAAAAACAAAGTCGTAGATATGATCATCTTGTATCTTGCGGGTCTTTTCCACTATGCCATCGTTTGGCTTGTCGATATACTCTTCGACTAGACTTTTCCACTCTAACGGGCTAAATTTAACGTTATTTAGCCTCTCTAGCTGCTCTTTTAAATTTAGCAAAAGTGCCGTTTGAGAGTTTATATCTTTTTTATACTCATAGCCTTGTTTTACAAGGTCAGCTATAAGCTCACGCTCCATATCCGCTTCGCTTTGGTAGCTTGAAGACTGAGGCAATCTCTCATATTTATCTAAAACGATGAAATTTTCAGATTCCAATATAACTTTATTTTCTATCATTTTGTTCTCTTTAACTTGTTATCTTGAAAATGATACATAGTATTTATCTCTTGCATTAGAAATTTCAATACCCTTTTATCATTATCTGTTGGTTCAGAATACTCTTCAGCAGAATGTTTAGAATGACTTGAAATATTAATCAATCTTGTTTCATATGGTTTAGAATCACCACCTGAAGTATTTGGTAATAAATCAGCCCATTTTTCATAACCGAGAAAAGTAGAAGTTTTTTCCAAAATATTTCTTAAAAAATTAAAATGGTACTTCTTTATCTGATTATTTTCGATAGCTCTTTCTATCTCAGACTTTAAATAAAGATGATAAGCAAAGGGCGAGTCATTGTCTTGCTTATCAAGATCATAATTTCCGTCTTCCGTTTTCTTTAAGATTAATCTTCTGGCAGTTGCGTCAGTCTTGAAACTATTATACAAAACATTATAAAAAAGGGGACTATGAGTGGTGATTATAAATTTTAAATCCGATTCACTTTCCTTTATTCTCTTAGCCAAATTGACAGCCATCTCTATTAAATTGTTCTCATCCAGCGAACTAACTGGATCATCTATAAAAATATATTCCAAATTATCAAATTCATGTGTTGAACGACTATCTGACTCTGCTATATTTAATTCGCTTATTATTTGTTTCATTAACACATAAAAAATGCTCCAAACAAAAATACTTTCTTCTCCTTTTGAAATTTTAACATTATCATTAGGGGTATTATCACTCACAAAATGAAATAAAACTTCTGAAAAATCTTCATTAAATTTAGGCTCAAGTTTTTTATTTACATAAAGTTGAAAAATATCAATAACTTCTCCGCTTAGACCATGCACTTTAAATATCCAATCCGTAAAAACATTTGGCTGTATTTTTAGTTTTGGTTCAATATCGTTTTCTATATCATTATCCCAGTAAAATAGATCCTGCGTAAAAGCATTATAGTAAACGATCTTCTTTTGATTAAAATCATCATTTTCATCTCTTTTTGGATCTATTAAGTTTTTAAACTCCACAGATAACCGCGTTTTGCCTGTACCATTAAAAGCATAGATTAACTGTGTCTTTTTGTTCCACTTCTTCAACTCATTTGCTACTTCATTAAGAGTTGTCATAAGCCTTATATCTCCTTTTTAAGTTCTGTAAAATTTAAAAGCTTTTCACGGTAGTATTCATACTGCTTGCGCCTTAGCTCTATCTCTCGTGGCAAGCCGTCAGTTATAGAATTTACAAGCGTATCAAATTTATCCAATATCTCAATAACCTTTTGCTGTGTTTGAGGTGATGGGACAGGAAATTTTACTTTTTTAAGTTTAGCCATGTCAACTGACGGAAAAGAACTAGAATTTGTATTTTGCTTGCACCATTCACAAATTTTAAAGAAATAATAAAAGACAAACTTGATATCAAGTTTGTCTTTTAGCAATTCACGTATTGTAAAAGACGTGAATTGCTGATTCATTAAAAATGAATCAGCGATTGCGAGCGCATGCTCGCCAATAGTCGCGGTAGTCGCGACAATAATTGAATTTTTAGGGATCAATTTACCTCCCTTAACAGCTTGAGGTGTTATTTTTTGTATGGACTCAGATAAAATTCTGCCATTTTCACGTATATCCTCCATTCTATACCAAGATATAGTTCCATTTTCCCAAAAATCTTTATTTGCTTTTGAAGGTGTATAGCCATTTTTCATAATAAAAATATTGTCTATAATGTCCCATTCAATTTCACTTTGACCTTCGTTAAAATTTAAAAGAAAGTCGCGGTAAAATTCATACTGCTTTTTTCTAGCTGTAAGCTCTGCTGTAAGCTCTGCTGTAAGAAGCGTGAAAGAGTCCAAGATACGGACTATTTCACGCTGCACTTCCATCGGAGGCACAGGGAGTTTAAAATTTTTCAAGATAGTATTGTTTAGATTATTTATTGTAGATGAAGTTAAGACTTTTTCTAAATATACTTTAAATGTACTACTAGACATAATAAAAAATAAAAATCTAGCGTTTATAACCTGTTTAGCTCTTATTATAGACATAAAACCGCCAGCAAAACAATCGGTATCTTCAAAACAATATGCGACTTTACCCACATGCTCTTTACTTCCGCTTGCAACACATATCAAAATATCCTTTTGCATTAAATTCTTTTGGCTAGAGTTACAAGGTAGTTCTTTAATTTGTTTTAAATCTTCAAAATTTAAAGTGAAATCAAGATTAATATTATTGGCTCTTAAAATTTTAATTCCTTGCTCATGCTCACCATTGATCTCCAAATTCTTATCATATGTAACACCACGAACAATATCCGCAATCTCCCCAAGCTCCACAAACTCCACCCCATTCGGACAAAGCTCATTTATCAGATCAAAAATTTTACTCATCTCTCGCCATCCAGCTCTATCTGCGCGATGATCTCATCTATCTGTGAGCGTAAATTTGATATCTTAGCCACGGTCTCTTTTATCTGTAAATTTAGCTCGTTTATATCTATCTTCTCGCGTGTATCTTTTGGCTCGACATAGGAGCTAACTGCTAGGTTGTAGTCATTTTGGGCGATAGTATCATTATCCACCGATGTAGCCACGTGAGCGATCTCTTCTTTGCTAGCAAAAATTTCTACTATCTTTTTAATGTGCTCACTTGTTAAAACGTTATTGTTCGTTCTTTTTTCAAAAAACTCACTAGCGTCTATAAACTGCGTTTTATTTTCACTTTTGTGCTTTGAGAGCACAAGGATATTTACAGCGATCGATGTGCCGTAGAATAGATTTGGCGCTAGGGCGATGATGGTTTCGACGAAATTTTCTTTTACAAGATACTCACGTATCTTCTTTTCAGCGCCGCCTCTATAAAAAATGCCAGGAAAGCTAACGATAGCAGCTCGCCCCTTTGCAGAAAGGTAGCTAAGAGCATGCATGATAAAGGCAAAGTCTGCCTTGCTTTTAGGTGCTAGCACGCCAGCTGGGGCAAATCTAGCATCATTTATAAGTGTCGGATCATCGCTGCCGATCCAGTTTATAGAGTAAGGAGGGTTTGAGACGATGGCGTCAAATGGCTTATCATCCTGAAGCTTTGGGTCTAAAAGAGTATCGCCAAGCTCGATGTGAAATTTAGAGAAATTTATGTTGTGTAAAAACATATTCATACGAGCAAGGTTAAATGTCGTATGATTGATCTCTTGTCCAAAAAAGCCCTGCTCTACCTCATGCTTGTCAAATCTCTTTTTAGCTTGCAAAAGTAGTGAGCCTGAGCCACAAGCTGGATCGTAAATTTTATTTACACTTTCTTGTCCGTGCATGGCTAGCTCAGAGATGAGCTTTGAGACATTTTGCGGAGTGAAAAACTCGCCGCCTGACTTACCAGCATTTGCAGCGTAGTTTGAGATGAGAAACTCATAAGCATCGCCAAAAAGATCGATGTGGTTATCTTTAAAATCACCAAAATCAAGCCAAGCAACTCCGTTTAAAACAGCAGCAAGCCTTCTATTTTTATCTGCGACGCTATTGCCAAGCCTGTTGCTAGTCGTATCAAAGTCAGCAAAAAGTCCTTTGATATCTTGCTCTGACTCAAACCCAGCCGCTGAGCCTTCGATACTTTTAAAAATTTGATCTAGATCGGTATTTAAATTTTCATTATTTGAGGCATTTTTTACGACATTTTTAAAAAGCTGGCTAGGATAGATGAAGTAGCCCTTTTCTTCTATAATGACCCTTTTTTGCTCGTCATCTATCTCATCGTCGCCCATGCCAGTGTAGTCGATGCTCTCGTCTCCAGCCTCTATGTAGTCGGTAAAATTTTCGCTGATAAATCTATAAAACAAAGTTCCGAGGACATACTGTTTAAAGTCCCAGCCATCAACAGCACCCCTTACTTCATTTGCGATGCTCCAAATTTGATTTTGTAAGGCTCTGCGTTGTGCCTCTTCGCTCATTTTATCTCCTTTAAATTTCCTTATAACCGACTATATTTAGCCCAAAACCGGCTAAGCTTACAAATTCTTTATTTTTATTTGAGCTTAGAAGCTCGATATCCTTTACGCCAAAGTGATTTAAAATTTGCGCTCCGATGCCGTAGTCTTTGCTTGTGTTTGAGTTGTCGCTATCTAAAAAGATCAAAATTCCACCATTTTGGCTTAGAAATTTGATAGTTTTTAAAAGCTCTTCGTATTTTGGACTGCTTAAAAGCTCGTGATCGGCAAGGATCTTTTGAAATTTGACATTTGCCTTGCTCTTTGGCTCGCCAAAAAGATAAGCTGAGTGGATTTTGCCTTTGTGATCGGTGATATCGTATCTTATAGCCGCGCAGTCTGCGATCTTGACGTCACTTTTTTCGCCAACTCTTATGAGGCTTTCGTGGCTTAGTCTATACTCAACCAGGTCAGAAACGCTGATCATATTTAGCCCAAATTTCTTGCAAAACTCCTCTAGATAGTCGCGCCTTGCCATTGTGCCATCTTCTTTTACGATCTCACATATCGAAGCCATCGGGCTAACGCCAGCAAGCTTGCAAAGATCGACTGAGCCCTCGGTGTGGCCTGTGCGAACAAGCACGCCGCCATTTTTAGCGATGAGCGGGAAAATGTGTCCTGGACGCACGAAGTCTTCAGGCTTTGAGCTGGCCTCTGCTGCAAGCCTGATCGTCATATCGCGCTCATATGCGCTAACGCCCGTTGTTGCGTCTTTTGCGTCGATCGTGACTGTAAAAGCTGTCTCGTGGCTTGAAGTGTTTTTGGCTACCATTAGCGGCAGATCAAGCCTTTTAGCGTTTGCCTCGTCCATCGCGAGACAGAGCACGCCCTTTGCATGAGTGATAGCAAAATTTACCTTTTGCATGTCGCTACTAGCTGCCGAAAAGACTAGATCGCCCTCGTTTTCGCGATCCTCATCATCGACCATAACGACCATTTTTCCATTTTTTATATCCTCAATCGCTCTTAATACATTTTCAAGTGCCATAATTATCCTTTTATAAATTTTTACGATTATATTGATATTTTGATAATCAAAAGATAAAAACCATATTTTTTCTTTGCCGGTAATCACTTTTGAGAAAAATAGAATTTACACCAAAATTTAAGCTTTTAAGGTTGATATTAGCCATTTGGCATGATAAATTTATCTCATATAGGCACAAAAATTTAAATGTATATTTGCGCGATAAAACAAATTTTGACTTTAAATTTTAAAATATGCCTCAGACAAAAACAAATTGCTATTTTAGTTCGCTAATGACGATATGAAAGATACTTGAAATTTACATTAAATAAAAAAGTATAGTTTGATAAGTAGGCTTAAAAATTTAAATATTTTTATTTAAAAACGCGAGCCAAAATGGGCTCTCATCGTTATGGTCGATGATGAGGATCGCGAAAACGAGGGCGATCTAGTCTTTTCGGCAGCTAGTAGCGACATGCAAAAGGTAAATTTTGCTATCA
>NZ_CABPUY010000001.1:380658-528618 GCF_902460575.1 Campylobacter concisus
AGAGAAAGTAGAGTCCTGAGCCACTAGACGAAAGGGTCATAAACCCAAAAAATGGTGTCCTGCGTTGGATTCGAACCAACGGCCCCCTCATTAAAAGTGAGATGCTCTACCGACTGAGCTAGCAAGACATAGTTAATTAAAAAAGAATTGAGATTATACAAAAAACATTATTATATGTCAAGAAAAGATCATTTAAATTTCAGAATAAGTCTTTGATTTTATTTAGCTACATTATTTTAAAATAAAAAATAAATTCTAAAAAATTTATTTTATATAATTGTCTATTTTTTACAAAATTTTGAGTTATAATCCATTTTAGCAACAAATAAGGAGCAAGGATGATCATTATAAATTCACGCCTACCTACTCAAAATTTAAAAATAGCAAAGTCTTTATCCAAGCTCATACAAGGCTATATTTATAGCTATTTGCCAAAGGCTGAACATGACGGATACACACATAAAGAGAGCGGTAAAAATTTTAAAAGATCAAATTTTGATTTTAAGTTAAATGGCTTAAGCTTAGAGATAAGATTTAGCTCGTTTGTGCCAGAATTTGAAAAAACGATCGCTTTTGCTGTGCTAAAAGATGGATTAAAACTTGGCGGCATTTGTTTGCTTGATACGTCTGTGTCAGTAAAAGAGCATAGAATTTCACAAAATGAGGCTACTTTTCAGGGATGTGTTGCGTGTTCGGTCGTTGGACTTTTGGGATACAAAGTGCATCTTGAGCCGCAAGACTCCAGGCATCTTGAAATGATGAAAACAAACGCGCTACAAAGATTTGAAACACTTATGGGGTACAAATATAAGGGCGAATTTGAGCTAAATTTGCTTTGGCAAAATTTACAAAAACCTTTTTATTTTTTTTATGGCAACAACAATATGCCAGTCAAAGCTTGGCCTGCAAAATGGCATATCAAAGCAAAGCCAGAGCTTATAAATTTAATCCTTGATGTGGGAGTTGGTAGTGGATGTATGAACTGCGGACTTGGGTTTTTAGAAGTGATAGAAGAAAAGCAAGTTATGTAGAATATAAATTTCAAATCCTATAAGGATAAAAGCTTAATACTTGCTTTTCAAAGTAGGCATTTTATATAAAATGCCATAAAAAATCAACTAAAATGTATGTAGATTATAATAACTTGACTTTTAAAAATATTTGGAGTAAAGTAACGCTTACTTAGTTTAAGGAGCATGTTTTGGCTGATATAGTTAAAATTCTTGCTGACATAGGCGAGGTATATGAAAAAGAAGAGCTTAAGCTCAAAAATGGTGCTCACAAATATGACAAGATCAAAGTCTATCTTTGCGACATAGCGACCAAGCAGATCGAGCCAAATTTAAACATAAGCAAAGACGACCTAATAATATGTAGATTTGGCGTTGGAGCAAATTCTGGCAATCTTTTCCCAAATTCTCAATTTTTATCCAAAGAAATAAATAAAGACGAAGCTAAATTTATAAGAGGTATTTTGAAATCTATTTCAAATTTACTCTCCTTTTTTGAGCCAAGCATTGTAGAAAAAGACGCTATTTTATCCATACTATCAAGCATAAATGAAGAGTGTTTTGCTGGTATTATAGATGAGATCAAAGGTCTTGATGAGCTAAAAAACGAAAAAGGCAAAAAAGTCGCTACTTTTTTCTCGCTATCGTATGGTGGCAAGCCGGTTTCTGCATATTTTAAGCAAATTTTTGAAAATCATATCAGCGTAAAAGAGCAAAAATCATCTTACGGATATGATATCTTGACAAATAAAAAAGGTATCGGCGGCGATGCAAATTTAGCATTTTGCTCGGTAAATGAGATGCCCGCTAATATGCAATTTATCAAATCAAAGCTCCTGCCGTTAAACGCCATTAGCGCAAAAAAGGTAGAAAATGGCTTTAAAGCGATAAAAGATAAGCTATCGCATAATTTTTATGGTATGAAAATGGCGATTTTGCCGACTATTTTGAGTAGCTCAGTAAATTTAGAAGAGATTGTAAAAATACTTGAAGAGACTTCAAAGAGCGACATAAAAAATATTGAAATCGCCGAGGAAGCCATAAAATTTAGCATAGATTATTATCTCGAGGCAACAGCTAAAAAACAGGAAAATTTGCCTGTTTTAAATACGATTTTATTTTACACGCAAAGCAACGCTGCTATCGATTTAAAGCTTGCGATAGACGATGTTTTACCATCTTTTATCTCTCGCATCTCAAATTTAATGAGCCATTTTAACATAAAAGCCTTCTATGAAAAAAATAGCGGCACAGATGAGACGATCTATCTGCAAAATTTATTTGAAAGCAGGCTTGGCGTGATGAGCTTTTTGCTATCAAGAAATAAATTTGATTTAGGGATTATGATAGAAAGATATAGCGATCTGATTTATTATGGTAGCGTCAATAAGAGTTACGCAAAAAAGTTGGAATGGAGCAAATACTTTAACGATTTTTATAAAGAAAGAAAGTTTGAAAATATTGCAAAATATCAAAATTTCTTTAATGAGATCAATGTCTTAAACAAAAAACTAGTCTTTCAAAAGGAGTGCGATTTGGAAAATTTAACCGATAAAAAAGAACTGATCAAAGAGCTAATCAAAAATAGCGAGTTTTTAAATCAAAACGATGCGCTCATTAGCGCTTATTTACTCGGTATGCTAAGCGCGGCCCTGATAAACTGGCAGCTTGGCGTGAACGGCGGCGTATCTTTTAGCAACTGGCTCAACGACTGCGGATCGATAAGTATGGAAAATTTAGAGCGAATTTGGACTAAGTGCGACGAGATGATCAGAAAGCTTAAAGCTGCTTCTGGCAAGCCAAATGCTAACATTGAAAACATAAAAGAGTGTTTGATCGAAATTTTACCGCAGGTCTTTTCTAAGGAGAGAAAGATAGTAAAAACCTCGCATACTACGCTTGCCTTTGCTATTGGCGGAAGTGACTATCGTAAATTTATAAAAGAAAAAACAAAATAAGGAGAATAAAATGCAAAAAAAAGAGATACTTTTTTTATGGGACGGAGAGAACTGGAACCCAAACGGCGACATGCTAAAGGATAACGCTCCTAGGCGAGATGATGAAACTGGCATAGCTGAGGTGACGGACGTGCGTATAAAAAGAACTATCAGAGATGAGATCATGAAAAAAGATGAGGCGTCGATTTTTATAAAGGAGTATAGGATAGAGGATGCCCTGCTAGACGCTAAAACTGCGATCAGACAAAGTATAAATATAAAGCAAAACAAAAGCGAACTGCAAAAAGAAATTTTGTCTAAATTTATCGATATACGCGCATTTGGCGGAGTTTTGCCTATTTCAGATAAAGACGAGATGAAGCAAGACAAAGAGATAAAAACCGCAGGCGTTCAATTTACTGGACCAGTGCAGTTTAGACTAAGCAAATCCCTAAACAAGGTCGAAGTAGAGCATGTTAAAGGAACTGGCGCTTTTGCTAGCGACTACGATCCAAACGACCCAAAAAAACAAAAAGATCAAGCGACTTTTAGAGAAGAGGAATTTATAAAATACGCTATTTTTGCTACTTATGGCATCATAGATAACTATAATGCAGCAAAAACAGGCTTTAGCGAAGCCGATGAGGCTAAAATTTTAAAAGCTTTGTGGCACGGCACTAAAAACCTAACAACTCGCTCCAAAATCGGTCAAACTCCAAGATTTATGCTAATCATCACATACAAAGACGATACGTTTGCAGGCGATCTAAACAATAGCATAAGTCTAAAAAGCGAAAAAGAAGATAGAGTGATAAGAAGCATCAATGAATACACTATCGACTTTACAAATTTAAAAAATAAACTCGCAAGATACGCTGCAAATATAGAAAAGATAGAGTATATGAGCGATTATGATTTTGAAACGATAAACAAAGAAAATTTTGACAGCAGCTGGAAAAAGATAGAGGCATAAAATGAGCATTGTTGCTTTTAGATTATTTGGCGATTACGCACATTTTTCGCATCCAGCGACGATTTATTCTAGCTTAACCTATCCAGTACCGCCAAAAACTACCATAATGGGCTTTTTAGGCGCCGTTATAGGCGAAGAAGAATATTTTAAGCTTTCAAACATCCAATACAGCGTAAAAATAGATAGGCAAATTTTAAAAAAGAGTTTTGTTTTTAACGGCATAAAATTTGCCCTATCAAGCAATATGCACATAGATGAAGGCTATCAAAACGCAAAAGAGAAAAAGCAGTTTTACAGAGAACTAATCTGCTCGCCATCTTATGTCGTATTTTTAAATTTAGAAAATTTAGAGCAAAGCTATCAAGATAAAATAATCTCAAATTTAAAAGAGCATAAAACCGCCTTTACGCCCTATCTTGGGATAAATTTTTGCATAGCGGATTTTAGCTGGATCGATATAAAAATATGCGAAAAAATATCACAAGATGAAAGCTTTATAAATACATTTACGCTTATGGATGATTTTGTTTTTGAAGGCATTAATGAAAATGCGAAATTAACTACGGCAAGAATGCCTTGTGGATGCGAAAATGGACGAATTTTTAAAGATTTTAAAGACTTTGTGATGGAGATAAACGGCAAAGAGCTTATAAAATCTAAAAACCGTGGAAATATTTATCAGATAAACGATGAAAGAGTCTATTTTATTTGACGAGTTTTGGTCTCATCCAAATAAACTTTTAGAAAATCATATAAAAAATATGATCTCGCCTAACGATGAAGAGCTGGATAGGCAGGTCAAACTCTACCACGACATCGCAAAACTGAAGAATAATTTTCAAATTTACATCAGAGATACTTCAAACGACAAGCTGGATAAAAACCACTCGCTTTTGTCGGCATATTTTTTCTTGCTAAACTCAAAATTTGATGAGATACCAACCCTGTTTGGCTTTCTTGCCATTGTTTCGCACCATGGCGACGTGGTAAATTTAATGACGCTAGCCAGAGAGGCTAATAAATTTTTTAAAAACCAAAAAGAGCTAGAGCAGTGGGACGAAGTGGCTGGCGCTGCTAAAAATATCAAAATTTATTTGGGATTATCTACAAAAAAAGATGAGTTTTTAGATAGAGCAGAAAAGCTTCGTCAATACTTAGTTTTATCGCAGTACAGAGACAAATTTACCTATGAGGACTTTATAAATTTCAAAAGCCTATATTCAAATTTGATTTATAGTGATAAATTTGAAGCGATCTTTAGCATGCCAAAACAAGAAAATAAAGATATACCGATAGATGTTTTAGAGAGTGATATCAAAAATTTGCCGCCAAATAAAAAGCGAAATACGTTTAGAAATTTCGTCTTAAATAACTTTGACGAAAAATACAAACTTTTTACTTTGACTGCGCCTACAGGCTATGGCAAGACCTTGACGGCATTAAATTTTGCATTGAAATTTAACAAATCTCGCATAATTTATGCACTTCCTTTTACTTCTATAATCGATCAAACCTACGATATAGTCGCTAAAATTTATAAAAATAGCGATATTTTGGTCAGCAAGGCACATCACAAAACAACGATAGATGAAGAAAATCTAACCGAAGAAGACAGATACTCAAAGATTAAATTTCTAATGGAGTCTTTTAGCGGCGAGATAAACGTAACTACGCTTTATCAGCTGATATTTGCGCTATTTGGCAATAAAAACAAAGATAACGTTAAATTTAATCAGCTAAAAAATAGCGTCGTTATCATCGATGAAGCGCAAGCGATCCCATATAATTTTAGAAAAGATTTTATCCTGCTTTGCGAGATCATTTCGCAGCGGCTTGGCACTATTTTTATATTTATGTCAGCGACGATGCCAGTTATCAAAAGTGAAAATTTTAAAGAAATTTCAAATTTAGACTATTTTTCAAAGCAGGATAGATATGTCATAAAATGGCTTGATATAGGCGGCGAAGATAAGCTTTTGGGAAAAATTTGCGAGGCTGCGAGCGATAAAAATACCCTCGTCGTCGTAAATACGATCAAAAAAGCACAAGAACTTTTTACAAAGATAAGGGATAAATTTAGCTGCTTTTGCCTAAACGGATATATGTATGATGATCACAAGCGTGCTACTATAGAGGCTGTAAGGTGCGCGGTAGATAAAAGTAAAGTTGATCCGCTCGCAAGCAAAATTTTACTTATCTCCACGCAGTCCATAGAAGCTGGAGTGGATCTTGACTTTGACATTGGATTTCGTGAAGTCTCGCCCATTAGCTCTATCATACAAACAGCAGGGCGCGTAAATAGGCATTTTGGAGCAACAATAGGCGAGCTATACGTCTTTCCTGAAATAAGCAAATTTACAAATTTGATTTACGGCGATCTATATAAAGTAAGCGGGGCTATTTTGAGCGATCTTAAGCAAAAAGAGGTGCGAGAGAGCGAAATTTTAGAAATTTCAAATTTGTATTTTCAAAAGATAAGCAATCAACTGGAAAATTTGCATATAAAAAGCGAGATAGAAAAGCTGGAATTTGAAAATATAAACCAAAAAATCGAAGATATCATGAATGACAACCATAAACAAACACTAATAATCGAGCCTGAAGAAAATTTCATTAAAAATTTTGAAGCTAAAATTTTTGAGATCAAAAATAGTCCAAATGAGAAATTTACCATAAGAGATCTTTTTAAAAACCACATCAGAAAGTTGTCGAAATTTAGCATAAACGTAGCGTTAAAAGATATGAATAAGCTAATGCTAAATTTAAAACAGATAAATGGGCTTAAAGATATCTTTTATCTGCCGTTTGGCTCGTCTTATTTTTATAGTGCCGAGTATGGCCTTAAAAAAGATACAAATTTAGACATAACCGACGAGGTATTTGACTAATGTTCTCAAAAGATCAGATCACTGGCACGCTTGTGAATTACTACGTCACCTGTAAGCGCGAGGCGTGGCTTTACGCTCACCATATCCACGCCGATCAGGAGAATGAAAACGTGCTAATGGGCAAGGCTTTGGCTGATATCAAAGAGCAAGATCTGCAAGAATTTGCCTTTGGCAACCTTAAATTTGATAAACTCTCAAAACAGCACGGTCACTACCTCATCACAGAGTATAAGAAAAGCCTAAAAAACGAGCTTGCGGGCAAGATGCAACTACTTTTTTACATCTATCTTTTAAAAACTGGCTTAAATTTAAAAGAGGTAAAAGGCAAACTAATAAGCGGTAAAAAGGTGATATTGGTGGAGGATACCAGCAAAAATTTCGCTCTAGTAGAGCAAATTTTAAGCGAGATAAGCGCACTTGCAAATTTAGAAAAGCCGCCTAAATTTACGCAGGGTAAATTTTGCCAAAACTGCGCATATCACGACTATTGCACTGCTTAGGAGAGAAGATGTATGTGATACTTTTTTACGACATCGCAGGACGCGAGCAAAAAGAGCGAAATAACGCAAATCGCATCAGAAAAGCCGTCGAGAAATTTCTGCCTCGCGTGCAGTTTTCAGTCTATGAGGGTAAGATCCGTGAGAGCGACTTTAAAAGGCTAAGTAAGACGCTGCAAAAAGAGTGCGCTAGTGAGCTTGACTCCATCGTCATCTATACATTTAACTCGCTAAAATACTCCGAGCGCATCGTCATTGGCGTAGATAAAAATAGCCCGGTATTTAGCTAAGGAGCAAATATGCAAAAGAGCGACAGGACGCACTTTATACTTAGTCCAGGTAGGCTTTATAGGCAAGATAACAATATCTATTTTGAAAAATTTGACGATACGGGCGAGCGAGCTTCGTGCAAGATCCTGCCGATAAACGCGATCGATGAAATTTACGTGCTGGCAAAAGTGCAGATCGATACCTACACCATCGCATTTTTGGCGGACAATAACATCCTTTTACACATCTTTAGTCCGTATCAGAGCTTTCGTGGGAATTTCTACCCAAACACGCCAAACTCCGTAAATAAAAGCGGCTTTGTGTTGCTGTGCCAGCTCCGCTCTTTTGACGATCCGATCAAGCGTGCATATATCGCGCGTGAGATCACTAGAGCCCACATCATAAATGACGCGGCAAACTGCAAAAGACACGGCGTGAAATTTGACGTGCAGCCTCACATAAAGGCACTAGATGCCGCCACTAGTGTGCCTGCTATCATGGCGGTAGAGGGTGCCTTTCAAAAGCTCTACTACGAAAAGTGGAACGAGATCATCGCAGATCAGCGAAGCTTTAAATTTACCGTCCGCTCAAAACGCCCGCCTGCTGATAAGATCAACAGCTTCATAAGCTACGTAAATACGCGCATCTACAACATCTGCCTAAGCGAAATTTACAAGACCGAGCTAGATCCTCGCATCGGCTTTTTGCACGAGCCAAACTACCGCGCGCTAAGCCTACATCTCGATCTTGCGGAGATTTTTAAGCCGATCTTGGGCGATACGCTGATTTTTAACATGCTAAATAAAAAAGAGATCACCGCAAAAGACTTCCAAACGGACGCTGGCAGGATAAAATTTAGCAACGACGCCGTGCAAAAGATCGAGCTAAAGATGATCTCGCGCCTTTGTGAGACGCTCACGGTGTGCGGTAGGGAGCTAACGTGGAGGCAGGTGATCCGCCGCGAAGCAAATAAGCTTAAAAAGTGTATCTGCGAGGACGCGCCTTATGAAGGCTTTAGGTGTGAGTGAAATCGCATTTTAATAAAGCGTTTTTTAAGATTTTAGAATGCTTGAAATTTAGGGCTCTGCGTATTTGTACATGGCTAAATTTTAGTCAAATTTAAGGCGAAAAAATATAGACTTCTTGCACTAGAATGCCTATAAAATCAGCTTTTTGGTGCTATTAGAATTTACTCCGTTGGAGTTTGAAACACTTCTTTGTCGGTTTGTTCTACGCCAATATCGCCATATTAGAATTTACTCCGTTGGAGTTTGAAACGTTTCAACAATCAAAGGTGGAATTTCTTGCACTGTATTAGAATTTACTCCGTTGGAGTTTGAAACTGAGCTCCGTCAACAACTGGTATTCCAGAGGCAGAATTAGAATTTACTCCGTTGGAGTTTGAAACATGTTTTAAGGGGTGTAGGGGATATCCCCTACAAAATTAGAATTTACTCCGTTGGAGTTTGAAACGTTTTAGGTAGGTGCTTTTGCTTAGTGTTCGCATGCAATTAGAATTTACTCCGTTGGAGTTTGAAACCCGATTATGAGAGCGTGGCGTATATAGTTTTCGATTAGAATTTACTCCGTTGGAGTTTGAAACTTTCTTACGCTGTCTTGGTAAATATCCCATAACGCTATTAGAATTTACTCCGTTGGAGCTTGAAACGCATTGTGCCAAACGACAAACTCAAAAAACAGCTTAGTATTAGAATTTACTCCGTTGGAGTTTAAAACAGTTTTGGAGAATAATAAATTCGGCATGCGTGGTTTGATTAGAATTTACTCCGTTGGAGTTTGAAACCTAAAAATAGTGAAGTTGTTTCATCTGCTAAAACTGAATTAGAATTTACTCCGTTGGAGTTTGAAACTCTTAAAATCTTGTATGATACTTCCATAAAATCAAAGAATTAGAATTTACTCCGTTGGAGTTTGAAACTACGGTGTTTCGCCTTTTGATGTAGAGCTTTGTCAAGAGATTAGAATTTACTCCGTTGGAGTTTGAAACATTTGCTAGTTTCTAAAAAATCAGCCAACTCACTATCATTAGAATTTACTCCGTTGGAGTTTGAAACATCCATTTCAAGTAGAGGCGACCGAGCAAAACATTAATTAGAATTTACTCCGTTGGAGTTTGAAACTGCACAGCAGAGCCTAGTAGCAAAGCTTTTGTAGGCTATTAGAATTTACTCCGTTGGAGTTTGAAACTGATACAATTGCGAAAAAAGGTAAGGAAATTGTTATTAGAATTTACTCCGTTGGAGTTTGAAACCTCCGTAGGTTGGCTTTGGTTTAAACACCCCTTGCATTAGAATTTACTCCGTTGGAGTTTGAAACGAAAAACAATGGTAGATAATGAAATAGATTTTACATTAGAATTTACTCCGTTGGAGTTTGAAACTCTTTCGTTGGCATATTGTTGTTGCCGTAGTAAAAATTAGAATTTACTCCGTTGGAGTTTGAAACGCATAACAATTAAACCTTTCATTGAAAATACTAGCATTAGAATTTACTCCGTTGGAGGTTGAAACTTTCTCCCAAAATCCGAAATGCGTATAGGTGCAGGATTAGAATTTACTCCGTTGGAGTTTGAAACAAGAACCGCTTAATGATAAAAAGATAAGCGTAAAAGAATTAGAATTTACTCCGTTGGAGTTTGAAACTTTTCTCGCTATCTGCATTTGTTTGAATTAAGCTTAAAATTAGAATTTACTCCGTTGGAGTTTGAAACCCAAAACAAGGCAGAACAAAGGTAACACAAGCGGATATTAGAATTTACTCCGTTGGAGTTTGAAACCTTTCTATACCCCTTATAAACTCCTTTCAGATGGATTAGAATTTACTCCGTTGGAGTTTGAAACACACGACATAAAGTGACAAATTTAAAAGCCAAAGATTTTCAAAGAAGAGATTTAAATAATATAGTTGCTATCTTGCAAAGATCTATCAAACGAACGATAATATTGTTTTATATAGATACTTCAAAAAGCCAAAACCCCAGCCAATACAGCAAAAAAGAAGCTAGAAATAATAATGAAATAGACTAAGCATAAACAAGCTTAATATCAAGAGCATTCACAACCTTAAATATACTTTCAAATCTAGGCTTTGAATTCTCTTTAAACATCTTATAAAAGCTTTCTCTATTTAAATTTGCTTTCTTTGCAACGTTTTCAATGCCTTTTGACTTTGCTATATAAAATAATGCTCTTTTAAATTCTTCAATATCGCCATCGGCTAAAACTTGATTTAAATACTCTTTTCTTAATTCATCAGTTGTTAAATAGTCTTCTAAATTAAATTTTGTAAATTCTTCTTTCATCTATAATCCTTTAAAATCTCTTTTGCTTTTTTAATATCATCGCTTTGGCTATCTTTATCACCAGCATTTAACAATATAATTATTTCATCGCCATCAAAAGTAAAAAATATCCTTAACCCACCACGATTAAAAAACCTAAGTTCGTATAAGTCTGTATCAATAAATTTATAATCCCCTAAATGATCTTTTGTTTCTATCTGTTCCAATCTTCTTAATATAGAAACCTTGACAATAGTATTATTTAACTTATGTAACCACTTATCAAATGTTGAGCTTTTTAATACTTTCATAGGGCAAATTTTAACAAATGTAGCTTAATGGCTACTTATAAAAATAGCGCGTAACACTCATAACCCGAAGGTCGGCGGGTTCATTAGAAGTTACTCTGTTGGAGTTTGAAGCTCACTGAATATGGTTAGCGATAACCGCAATCACTCTTTTGATAGCCGTTTTTTCGGGGCAGTTTCATATAAATTTTTAGTTGGCAAAGTTAGATGGCAGCTATTTTGACACAATTTAGAAAAACGCCTTGACCAAAGATTAAAATAAAGCAAATTACCACATTAATTTTGAAGAAGGTCGTAATATCTTTTGTCAATTATAATTAAAACAAAAAATATATGGATTTATAAAACCCACTTGTAAAGACAAGCAGGTTTTAAAATGTTTTATTTTTCTAGTTTTTCTTTAAGTTTTTCTTTTTTAGATTTAGCTTTTGAAGCAGCTTTTTCTTTCTTTTCTTTTACTTTGTCAACAACTTTGTCTTTTTCATCTTTTGCTTTTTCGCTCATGCCAGTTTCATCTTCTTTATTAGAAGTTAGTTCTTCTTTAGTTTTAGAAGCTTTCTTTTTAAATTTATCTTTTTTATCAGAGATTTTATCTTTCATCTCGTCTTTTGCCTCATCCATTTTCTTCTTACCAGCTTTTGCTTTTTCGCTTACTTCGCTCTTGCCAGTAGTAGAAATTTCACCTTTTAGGTTATCAAAAGTTTTATCACCGATGCCATTTACATTTTTGAGATCGTCGATTGAATTAAATTTATTTGCTTTTCTATACTCGATGATAGCATCTGCTTTTGCACTGCCGATACCATCAAGGCTCATAAGTTCCTCTTTTGTAGCTGTGTTTAGATTGATTGCTGCCATAGCCAAAGACGCAATAGCTGCAAGTGAAATCAAAATCTTTTTCATTTTTGTTCCTTAAAAGTAAATTTGAAGTAAAATTCTAGCAAAGAGTAATTAATGAAGTATAAATATGGAGTAATATAAAAATTATTTTAAAATGGTTTAGAGAAGAGAATCCCTGAAAAATTTCAGGGAAAAAGTTTTATTTTCTAAGTTCGCGGATCTTAGCTGCCTTACCGCGTAGTTCGCGTAAATAGAATAGCTTAGCTCTTCTAACACGACCTTTTCTAAGAACCTTTATCTCTTCAATAGAATCGCTAAATATTGGGAAAATTCTCTCAACACCAACACTGTTAGCGCCGATTTTTCTGATGATAAATGTTTCACCAGTACCGCTACCACGTCTAGCTATACAAATGCCTTCAAAATTTTGAATTCTCGTTTTGTCTCCCTCGTGAATACGAGTAGCCACACGCAATGTATCTCCTGCACGGAAGTCAGGGATATTCTTACCAGCAATTTGAGCATTTTCAAACGCTTCAATGTATTTATTTCTCATGTTTTTCCTTATTTATGTGGCTTTAGCTTTTGATATAAATCAGGGCGAAAGTACCTTGTTTTGCAGTGAGCCATCTTGTTTTTTAAGTTGTGGATTTTAGCATGATTACCCTTTAAAAACTCTGAAACCACAAATAGGGATTTAAAATTATCAGGTTTTGTAAAAGATGGGGCTTCAAGCAAATTATCCTCAAAACTCTCTACTTCAAGGCTCATGTCGTTTCCTAAAACTCCGGGCACATTTCTTGATATCGCGTCGCTCATACAAAGTGCAGGCAGCTCTCCACCAGTTAAAATAAAATCACCTATGCAAAAAACTTCGTCCGCCCAAAGCTCAACAACTCTCTCATCAAGACCTTCATATCTGCTGCAAACAAAGCAAATATGATCTTTTTTAGAAAGCCTCTTTGCATCATTTTGACTAAATTTTTTACCAGCCGGTGTCAAAAATATCACATGGGTATTTTTATCTTTTTCTTTTAGAAATTTGATCGACTCATCTAAAGGCTGCGGAAACATCAAAAGCCCTGCTCCGCCTCCTATCATATAATCATCAACTTTATTGTGCTTATCGTTGGTAAAATTTCTTGGATTTATGAAATCAATTTCAATAAATTTATTGCTAATTGCACGTTTTAAAATAGAATCGCAAAAGTAAGGTTTGACTAAATTTTCAAAAAGTGTAATAAATGTAAATTTCATGAATTTTCTAAGATATCTCTAGCGCCTTTTACTAAAATCTCTCCACTATCCAAATTTACGCTTTCGATAAAGCGCTCCAAATATGGAATGTAGAAATTCTTTGGTTTGCCAGCTGCGATAAGTTTTTCGTCAGTTTTTATGTATAAAAGTGAATTTGCAAAATTATCTTGGATATCTTCTACAATACCTAAAATTTCGTCATTTTCTACAACTTTTAAACTGATGATATCAAACTGAAAAAATTCGTCTTTTTTTAGTTTGCAGTTTTTTCTGGTGAGCTCTTTTGTGGTATAAATAGTTTTGTTTACAAGTGTTTTAGCAAGGTCTAAATCATCAAAATTTTCAAACAAAACCAGCTCTTTTTGTCTATTGTAGTCTTTTATGGTGAGCTGATTATTGTTTTTATCAAAAAAGGTTGCACCTTTTTTAAATTGCTCTGGGAAGTCGCTCTTGTTGTGAAGCTTTAAATAGCCCTTTAAACCAACACATCTCCCGATGGTAGCGACTTCAACAATATCACTATTCAATAGCTTTTACCGTTACTCTATAACTTGTATTGTCTTTGGCTTTACAGCCAATAATAACGGTCTTTATAGCATTTATCATTTTGCCGTCTTTGCCGATAAGTTTTCCAGTATCAACCTTATCAGCGCTTATAATGATCTCGACAAAATTTTCACCAAGCTCTTGACGCTCAATAGTCACCTTTTCAGGAAAATCAGCTATCAGCTTGGCGTATTCGTATAAAAAATTTTCAACCATTATTTTGTAATTTGTGCAACTCTATCGCTAAGTTTAGCACCGACGCTTTTCCAGTAATCCAATCTCTCTTTGTTGAAATTTATAACATTTGGCTCAACCATAGGGTTGTAATAACCAATGCTCTCTATCCAACCGCTGTCGCGTCTTTTTCTGCTATCTGTAACAACTATACGATAAAAAGGTCTTTTTTTACGTCCCATTCTTGTTAGTCTTACTACTGTTGCCATATTATATTCTCCTCTTGTTTTTAAATAAAGCTTAAATTTAGATAACAAATATCCAAATTTAAACCCTTTTGTCAAACAGGTCTTTTTAAATTTGCTTGTGAAAGCATGTTTGCAAGTCCTTTTGCTCCGCCCTTTCCTGAAAATTTCTTAGCAAGCTTTGAGGCATTTTCAAACTGCTTCAAAAAGCGATTTACCTCTACTTGAGATAGTCCAGAGCCAGCTGCCAAACGCCTTTTTCTGCTATTGTTTAAAAGGTCTGGATTTTCACGCTCTTTTTGTGTCATAGAGTTTATCATAGCCTTAATATGCAAAATTTCTTTTGAATTATCAAGGTCTATATCTTTTATCTGATTTGCAATATTTGAAAGTCCAGGTATCATCCCCATCAAAGACTTCATGCTACCAAGCTTTTTAACGCTTTCCATTTGATCCAAAAAGTCATTAAAGTTAAACTGACCTTTTTTTATCTTTTGATTTAGACGTTTCGCCTCTTTTTCATCGATAATAGTCGATGTTTTCTCGACCAAAGTGGCTAAGTCACCCTCGCCCATTATACGGCTTACGATGCGGTCTGGTATAAAACTCTCGATATCAGCTACTTTCTCGCCAGTACCGACAAATCTAAGTGGGATATTTAGCTGTTTTGCAATACTAATAGCTACGCCACCCTTTGAGTCAGAGTCAAATTTAGAAAGGATAACTCCAGAAATTCCCAAAATTTCATTAAAACTTGTAGCTGTCTTTACGGCGTCTTGACCACTCATAGCGTCAGCTACGTAGAAAATTTCATGTGGATTTATCGAATTTTTTACATCTTTTATCTCTTGCATCAACTTTTCATCGATCGCAAGACGACCAGCAGTATCCACTAAAAGCACGTCATAAAGACCGCTTTTTGCTTTTTCTAGTGCTTCTTTTGCTACTTTTATGGGGTTGTTTTCGTTTTCTATATAAAAAAGATCGATCTCATTTGCAACGCAGAGCTGTCTTAGCTGCTCAACTGCCGCTAATCTTTGCAAGTCACAAGCTGCAACTAAAACTTTTTTCTTTCTTAGTTTTAGATAGTTTGCAAGCTTGATAGTTGTCGTTGTTTTACCACTACCTTGCAAACCAGCCATCAAAACAATGGTCGGTGCAACTGGCGCATAGACAAAGCCTTGGTTGCCAGGAGCTGTTAAGATAGTCGTTAAATTTGACTTGATCGCATCTAGGAAATTCTTTTGACCAACGCCAGTTTGCTTTAGTTCGCTTTCGATAGACGCAAGTAGATCTTTAGTGACTTTGTGGTGAACATCAGCTTTTAAAAGAGCTTTTTTGAGCACGTCAAGTGCGTTTTTTAGAGCTTTTTCGTCATCTACAAAACGTATCTTGCTAACGGCTAATCTAAAAGACTCGCTAATTTGTTCGAACACTAATCACCTTTCGTAAGTTGTTATTAAAGGGCGTATATTACTAAATAATTTCTTTATTGCTCTTTAAATTTCAAATTTATTAGATAGTTCAAATCCAAGAGAGTTAAATTCTCTTGGGATCGGTGCTTTAAATTTATAGTTTAAAAGAGCGATAGAATAGGCATGTAAAAACATTCTATTTGCCCTATTTTTGCCGTATTTCTCATCGCCAACGATAGGTAAATTTAAGCTAGCCAAATGCACTCTTATCTGGTGCGTTCTGCCTGTTTTTATGGCAACTTTTACAAGCGTTTTTTTACCAGTAACCATGAGCGGTGAAATTTCACTGATCGCCTCTTTGCCATCTTTTGATATCTTTGAAAAGGCACCATTTTTATTTTTTATCGTTAAGATCGGCTCATTTACGACGACCTCCTCGCTCATGATGCCCCTAACTGCGGCCACGTAAATTTTCTCAACCTTCATCTTTTTAAACTCATTTATGGCAAGGCTAGCAAATTCGTCATTTTTTACAAGAAGCAGCACGCCGCTTGTGTCTTTATCAAGCCTGTGAAGAAGCGGAAATTTATACATTTGACTGATTTTTTCGCTAGTTATGGCAGCAGGCTTATTAATGGCTATTAAATTTTCATCTTCAAAGATAACGCTTGGCTTTGGCATCTCTTCGACGCTAAATTTAGTATTTTCGCTCATTAGCGCACGAGCGATCATCACCTTTTGCCCCTTGGCATAGACTAGTCCGCTATCGATTAGCTCCTTTGCCTCGTTGTTTGAGATATTTTTTTGTTTGGCTAAAATTTTATACGCTTTTTCTTCACTCATAAAGTGCTCCTTATATCTTCTATGATCGCATCAGCGCTGGCCTGCACGGCGATCTTGCTCTTTTTGGCGTTACCATCTATTGTGCCACCGATCTCGCTGGCCTTTGCGATGTAGATGTTTTCAACTAGGCCAAATAACGCCTTTTGGTTAAATATAAACTCACCGCTAATTATCACTGGGTTAAATTGTGCGCACTCGATTGGATTGTGCCCGCCGATATTTGGCACAAAACTGCCTCCAAGCACGACTATATCGCTAATAGCATAGACATTTACAAGCTCGCCTAAAGTATCAAGTAAATTTATCTTTGCTTCAAATTTATGTGTTTGGCTAAATTTAGCAAAGCTAAAATCATGCTTTTTAGAGTACTCGCCTGCTAGCTTTTCCACCTCTGCAAATCTCTCAGGGTGGCGTGGTGCGATGATTAATAGATCGTTTTCTTTTAAATTTAAATTATCTAAAATCATCTCTTCTTCGCCCGCATGTGTGCTTGCTAGCACGATCACTCTAGCTTTTGGCTTTTCATAAACTCTACTCACACTTGGCAAAAACGCAGCTTTTATGTTGCCAACGACCTCTATCTCACCTGCTCCTAGCGTTTTTAGCCGCTCTTTATCAAGCTCGCTTTGGGCGTAAATTTTATCTATAAATTTAAAAAGATATCTATAAAAAAAGCCAAATTTTAAATAACTTTTATAGCTTCTATCTGAAATTCTAGCGTTTATGAGGATCACACGGCTACCTTTTAGCTTTGCCATGAAAACTAGCATAAGCCAAAGCTCAGCCTCAAAAATGACTAAAATTTTGCTCTTTTTTAGCCAAAATGGCAAGAAAATTTCAAATGGCAAAAACCTTGTGTTAGAGCAAATTTTGCTTGCCGCTTCAAAGCCTGTATTTGTCACCACACTTATGGCTTTGCTGTCAAATTTTTGCATCAAAGGCTTAAGTGCTTGCACCTCGCCAAATGAGCAAGCGTGAAAATGCACATCCGCGTCTTGAAATTTGGGATTATTAAAGAGAAAAAAACGTGCTGGGATCGATCTATGATATTTTTTTTTGAAACTTAATAAAAGTAGAAAAATAGCCCCAAAAAAGCAGAGTATTGAGGCTAAAAAATAATATATTATTATCACGAAACGTGTTATTGCTCTTGTTTATATAAAATCCTGCCACAATGCGGGCAAGTAACGATATCTTCGCCTTTTACAACCGCAGAGAAAGTTTTATCATTTATCTGCATAAAGCAGCCATAACAAGCTTGTTTTTTAACAGGCACAACGGCTGTGTTGTGAGCCCATTTTCTGATCTTTTCATAAAATGCTAGGATCTTTTGGTTCATCGCAGCGACAAGCTTATCTTTTTTAGCATAAACCTCTTTGCGCTCTTTTTCGATCTTTTCAAGCTCAGATGAAACCTCGCTTTTTATCTTTTCTAAATTTCCTTCAAGCTCTGTTTTTTTAGCGTTTAGCTCATCTTTTTGAGCATTTTTATTGTCTATTAGTTTTTCAAGTCTAGCGATCTCTTCGTTTGCTGCTTCAAGCTGCTCTTTTGCGATATCTTCTTCTAGACCTAGTGCTTTTATCTCTTTTTCGCTTTTAGCGCTCGAGCTTTTTTTAGCTACGTCTTTGATCTTGGCGCTAAATTCAGCGATATGAGCGTTTGTGCCTGATTTTTGTGATTTTAGATCATTTACCTCTTCGTCAAGTCTTTCTACATTAACCGCTATAGTTTCACACTCTTCTTCTATGCTTTTATAGGCTTTTTCTACTTCTTGTATGCGCGGTGTGAAGCCGTCTATTTGTTTGTCAAGATCAGATAATTCAACTAATTGTTGCAAATATTTATTCATAATGTTTCCTTTTTTGTTAGCAATATGTAAATGGGTTTTTAGAATTGCTTATTATAACTTCTATTTTTAGATTTTGCAAATATTTTGCTAAAAAATCACTAAAATAACGCTCACTTTCATAGTGGTTTATGTCGATCAAATTTAGTCCATTTTCCTTTGCATAAAGGGCTTGGTGATACTTTAGATCACCCGTTAAAAAGGCATCTGCTTTGACCTCTTGGATGAGATCTGCGCCGCTTCCAGTGCAGATACAAATTTTAGAAATTTCATCTTTTGCATAAACTGCTCTTAAATTTTCTAACCCAAGTTTTTCTTTTACAAATTTGCAAAGCTCGCCAAATTTCATATTCACATCAGAATAGATCAAAAAGCCCTCTTTGCTTGAAATTTCAAGCCCCAAAACCTGCGTCGCAAATTTTTCATTTAAAAATGCAAGATCAGCATTTGTGTGAAGCGAGATGAGCGAGATATTTTTTATCATCATCTCTCTTATGAGCGAGCTTGGATAGAGGCTGTAGTCTAGGCGCTTTAGCCCTTTAAAAATGAGCGGATGGTGAGTGATGATGAGCGAGTTTGGCAAGACATTTTGCAAAAGCTCGCTATCAATATCAAGGCTTAGATAAATTCGCTCAAATTCGCTATCAAATGAGCCAACTTGCAGGCCGCTATTATCCCAAGACTCTTGGCTCGCAAATGGGCAAATTTCATCTAAGTTTTTATAAATTTCAGCTATTTTCATCAAATTTTACTTTTGCTCTAGGCTCTCTTTATATGTTAGTGCGCACTCTTTGGCTAGCTCGCGAATTTTTAGGATGTAGTCTTGTCTTTGCGTCACGCTTATCGCTCCGCGCGCATCAAGGACGTTAAATGTATGAGCTGCAAGCATGCAGTAGTCGTAAGCTGGCAGTGAAATTTTAGCCTCCAAGCAGCGTTTGCACTCGTTAAATGCGTTTTCAAACTGGTTAAAAAGCATATCAACATTTGCCACTTCAAAGTTATATTTGCTCCACTCATATTCGCCTTGTTTATGCACGTCGGCGTAGGTTACGATGTTGCCATTAGAGTCGTCCCAAACGATGTCATAGACGCTATTTACGTCTTGTAGATACATAGCTAAGCGCTCAAGGCCGTATGTTATCTCGCCAGATATGAGCTCGCATGCGATGCCGCCCACTTGTTGGAAATAGGTAAATTGTGTCACTTCCATGCCGTCTAGCCAAACCTCCCAGCCAAGCCCCCAAGCACCAAGTGTCGGGCTCTCCCAGTTGTCTTCGACAAAGCGAATGTCGTGATTTTTCAATTTTAGACCAAGTCTTTCAAGGCTTTTTAGATAAAGCTCCTGGATATTCTCTGGGCTTGGTTTTATGAGCACTTGAAACTGATAGTAAGCGCCAAGACGGTTTGGGTTTTCGCCGTATCTGCCATCAGTCGGACGGCGGCTTGGAGCTACGTATGCAGTCGCCCATGGCTTTGGTCCAAGGCTTCTTAAAAATGTCGCTTGGTGATATGTGCCCGCACCTGCTGGCATGTCGTATGGCTGAAGTATGACGCAGCCTTGCTCTTGCCAATAGTTTTGAAGCGTTAGTATTATTTGTGAAAATGTCATTTTTTGCCTTTTATTTTATTGATATATAAATTTCTATTTTGTCTTTTAAGTATTTTTCAAAGTCCGTTTTATAGGTTCTTTTTAGCTCACTACTTTCAAAATATCTCCAAATTTCACCCCAAAATTTTGCAACATTTTGTGGCTCATTTGCAAAACTAAAAAGAGCGTATTTTCCGCTTTGTATATTTAAATTTTCACTATCTTTTTGGCGTGATATTGTGCCGATGAAGTTATCGTAATGTCCATTAAGATCACTTTCGTAGTTGCAGTAAACGCTATAAATTTCACTCTCGCCATCATAGTATTCACTCATAAATTTAGACCATAAAGCTGGAATTTTACCCTTTCCGTCTATCTCATCTTCATTTTTAGTTCGAGTTTTTACTCCGCAAATTTCAAAGCTATCTTCTAAATTTATAATCTTCATAAGCTACTTTTGTCCGTTAAAATTTTCAACTGCTTGGTTCCACATGAGCTTGTATTTTCGTTTTAGAAATTCAACTTCATCTTGTGAAATTTTAAGCTGTTTTGTAAGCGTCTCAACCGTTTTTCTATCTTCGTCATAGAGCTCTTGCATCGAAATGAGCGCCTCTTTTAAAAATTTATTCTCATTTCTTAAGGTCTCAAGCGTCTCATCTTTTGCGTCAAGCACCTTTTCGTGTAAATTTAGTATCGTGCCGATCGTCTTTTCGACAAAGCTAAAACCATCTTGGCTTTGCGGTTGCAAGGATAAATTTTGCGAAACACTAGGCACCACGCTCATCGTTCCCTCGCTCGCTTCTATCAAAATTTCTCCATTTTCCTCTTTGGTTTTCAAAACGCCACGATTTATCATATCCTCGATAACTTCGCGCTCCAAGTGCACAAGTTTGCAAAATTCATCAACTCCAAGATAGGTTTGCACCGCTTCTCCTTTTATAGTATCACTTCAACCTTTGAAGAGTCTTCCTCTAAAGCCTTTATCTTTGCCTCTCTGTCGGCCTTTAGCGCGCTTGCTAGCCTCTCATCTTCAAGGGCTAAAATTTGCACCGCAAGATAGGCTGCATTTATCGCACCAGCCTTGCCGATAGCTAGGGTCGCCACTGGCATGCCACTTGGCATTTGCACAGTTGAGTAAAGTGCGTCAACGCCGCTTAGAGCTGAGCCTGCCATTGGTATGCCAATCACTGGTTTTGTTGTGTTCGCAGCGATCGCTCCAGCTAGGTGAGCTGCCATACCAGCAGCTGCAATGAAGACTTTTGCGCCCTTTTTCTCGGCATTTGCGACGTACTCACTAGTTCTTTTTGGGCTTCTGTGGGCTGAGCTGATTATCAGCTCATATTTTACGCCAAATTTCTCCAGAGTCTTTGCCGCCTCGCTAACGATCTCATAGTCGCTTTTACTTCCCATTATAATAGAAACAAATTTCATATCTTCTCCCTTAAAAAACTAAATTTTGGCAGCTTAACGCCGAGGTTTATCTCATTTTCATTGCCGCTATGAATTTCGCTCATGACCTTGCCTTTTTTGGTGATGAGCTGCTTAAATTTGATAAATTTTTTGCCATCTTGCGAATAGACCTTTGAAATTTCATTTTCACTATCATCTATGTGTGAGCCAGTTGGAGCTACGATCTCATAGCTATTTCCTGGAAAAATTTTAAATTTACACTTAAAAAACTCGCCATATTCACTTATCGCATTTACCTGATGAGTGCCCTCTTCTAGGCTGCTAACGTGGTTTTGCGTATCGGTTCGTTCATAAGGTCTATGCACCAAGTAGCCGTCTGTAAAGCCGCGATTTTTCAGTGTATTTATCTCATTTTCATAAATTTGTGCGTCAAATTTACCATCCAGTGCGTCATCTATCGCCATTTTATAGGCTCTTGCTGTGCAGGCTGCGTAGTACTCGCTCTTTGTGCGGCCCTCTATCTTAAAGCTATCTATCACGCCGCTATCAACGATATCTTTGATGTGTGAGATGAGGCAAAGATCTTTTGAGTTCATGATATGAGTGCCGTTTTCGTCCTCTTCTAAGCGGAAAAGCACGCCGCTCTCTTCATTTTTGGCGTAGAGTTCATACTTAAACCTGCAGTCATTTGCACAGCTGCCGCGGTTTGACATACGTCCGCTTTGCACTGAGCTTACTAAGCACCTGCCAGAGTAGGCAAAGCACATCGAGCCATGGACGAAAATTTCGATATCAAGAGTTGGAATTTCCTCTTTTATCTTTATAACATCTTTTAAATTCATTTCACGTGCCACGACGATGCGTTTTGCGCCCATATCGTGATAAATTTTAGCGTCCAAAACGTTCATAACGTTTGCCTGAGTTGAGAGGTGTATCTCGATATCTGGAGCGATCTCTTTTGCTAGGCTCATGACGCCTGGAGTTGCGATGATAAAGGCATCTGGCTTCATCGCAGAGATGGTTTGCAAGTGCCTTTTTAGCGGCTCTATCTGAGAGTTAAAAGGAAAGGCATTTATAGTCGCATAAAATTTCTTTCCCCTTTCGTGTGTGTAGTCTATCGCCTCTTTGAAAGTCTCAAGGTTAAACTCCCTTGCTGATCTAGTCCTTAGTGAAAAGCTAGCCACAGAACCATAAACAGCGTCGGCTCCGTATTCAAGGGCGATTTTAAGTTTTGTTAAATTTCCAGCTGGAGATAAAAGCTCAGGCCTTTTTAGCACTATTTTTTACCCAGACTTTCTATCAAGGCTTCGATGTCGTCGTTGCTGACTAGGTTTTCAGTCGTTGTATCACCAGCGATATGAACAGCAGAGCCAACACGCTTATCATCATCGATACGACCTTCAAACAAGGTATTCATATATTTGCTAAGTGCCCTCATAACGTTGATAACACGCTCTATCTTTTGCCTGTGGATGTCTTGATACTGCATCATATCCATAGCCATCATGATCTCATCTTGTCCCATTTGTAAATTTGAGATGATATTATCAACCGTGCCAAGAAGCGAGTTGTTTTTCTCCAAAGCTTCGCTAAATGCAGCGATATTTGGAAATTTCTCACTTAGCGTCGTAAATAGCTCGACGTTTGAGTTTATCGCGTCTTTTAGGCTATTTGAGTCGCTCTCAGCGTCCATAAAAAAGTTATTTATCGTCTCAAGCTTGTCAAACATCTGAGTAGCTTTCTCTTCGCTATCTCTTGTCACATCGTCAAGCTGATGCACCATTTTATGGTCTTCAGTCGGTGGTGGTGGTGGCCAAACGCCGTCTGCACTCACTCTGTAGTTTTCGCCCTGTTTTGAGCTACTCTCTGCTTTTGGTTGTGGCTCATCTGCTTTAGCACTCATTGCCTCTGCAACTTCTGCTACCTCGTCTGTTTCCTCTTTGACGTCCGCGACCTCTTGGCTGGCATCTTTAGTATCACCTAAATCATCCTCTAATCCGCCCGCCATAAGCGCGTCAAGTTCCTCTTGGGTCATAAAAGCTCCTAATAAAATTTGCCTTGATTATATAGGATTTAAATAAAAAGAAAGTTTAAAAAGTATGCGTTTATCTTTAAATTTATCAAATTTTAGGTAGCATTTTTGAAAAATAAACGACTTTAAAAGGCTAAAAATGACCGTCGATCTTCACAACCACACACCTCTTTGCAACCACGCAGTTGGCGAACCGCTAGAATTTGTGAGATGCGCCATAAAAGCTGGCACAAGATACTTTGGCTTTAGCGATCACGCACCGATGAACTACGATGAAGCTTATAGGATGAAATTTGAAGAGATGCAAAGCTATGAAGACGAAATTTTACGTTTAAGAGAGGAATTTAGCGGTGAGATAGAAATTTTACTTGGCTACGAGATGGACTTTTTAGATGGCTTTATGGACGAGCGAGTTTTTGCTAGAAAGGTTGATTATCTAATAGGCTCTGTGCATTTTTTTAACGGCTGGGCGTTTGACAACCCTGAATTTATCGGAGGCTACGAGTGCAAAGACTTGGATCAAATTTGGCAAGAGTATTTTGACCACATAGAAAGATCAGCCAAACTTGGTAAATTTGACATCATGGGGCACATCGATCTTTTAAAACTCTTTAAATTTTTACCTAAAAAAGATGTCAGGATCCTAGCCAAAAACGCGATAAAAGCGATAAAAGAGGCAAATTTGGTAGTTGAGATAAACGCAGCTGGCTTTAGAAAGCCTATCGGCGAGCAATATCCAAGCATAAATTTACTAGAGCTTATCGCTGAAAATGACATAACCATCACCTTTGGCTCAGACGCTCACGCAAAAGAAGATATCGGCAAAAACGGCGAAATTTGCGAGCAGATAGCTAGAAATTTAGGATATTCAAAGTGTGCGATATTTAAAAATAGAGATAGAGAATTAGTAAAATTTTAGTTTGGGGTCAAATAAAATATAAAGATAATCTTAAATATAAAATTTTGTGATACAATACGAAAATTAAAAACCAGAAGGAGATAAAAAATGGGAAAATTTGTCCAAAACATCGATCATTTTTTTGATTTTTGCAAAGAAAATGAAGTTAAATTTGTAGATTTTAGATTTACCGATCTAAACGGCGCTTGGCACAGCATAAGCTACAACATAAAAGCTGTTACAAAAGAGAATTTCACAAACGGCATCCCGATGGACGCTAGCTCGATGAACGGCTGGCAGCCTATCGACAAGAGCGATATGATAATGAAGCCAGAAGCGACATCTGCGTTTTTGGACCCATTTACCTCTGACATCACAGTCGTTGTTTTTTGCGATATCTACGATATCTACAAAGGTCAAATTTATGAAAAATGTCCTCGCTCGATCGCAAAAAGAGCGATGCAATATGTAAAAGATAGCGGACTTGGCGACGAGGCGTATTTTGGCCCTGAGAATGAATTTTTTGTATTTGACAACGTCAAAATCATCGACAGCCCAAACTGCGCGATGTATCAAGTAGATAGCGAAGAAGGCGAGTGGAACGACGCTGCGGACTTCAAAGATAGCTACAACACAGGTCACCGCCCACGCAGAAAAGGCGGCTACTTGATGACTCAGCCAATCGACAGCATGGTCGATCTAAGAGCTGAAATGATGCAGGTTTTAGAGCAAGTTGGACTTGAAGTATTTTTAGGACACCACGAAGTCGCTCAAGGTCAAGGCGAGATCGGCGTGAAATTTGGCAACTTAGTCGAGGCTGCTGACAACGTTCAAATTTACAAATACGTCGTTCGCATGGTCGCTCACCTAAACGGCAAGACAGTTACATTTATGCCAAAACCACTTTATGGCGACAACGGCAGCGGCATGCACGTGCATCAATCAGTCTGGAAAGATGGCAAAAATTTATTCTACAAAGAGGGCAACTACGCAAATTTAAGTGACTTTGCAAGATACTACATCGGCGGCGTTTTAAAACACGCAAGAAGCGTTGCAGCCTTCACAAACCCAAGCACAAACAGCTACAAACGCCTAATCCCAGGCTTTGAAGCGCCATCTATCCTCACCTACTCAAGCCAAAACCGCTCAGCAAGCATCCGCATACCTTACGGCGCTGGCGAGAAGTCAGTTAGAGCTGAGATGAGATTCCCTGATAGCACAGCAAACCCTTATCTAGCCTTCTCAGCGATGCTAATGGCGGGCCTTGATGGCGTTAAACACAAATACGAGCCAGTTGGCCCGATGGATGAAAATTTATTTAAACTTCACCTTGATGAGATCAGAGAACGCGGCATCGAGCAGCTCCCACATACACTTCGTGGCAGCCTTGAAGCGCTTATCCGCGATAATGAATACCTAAAACCGATAATGAGCGATCTTTTCATCGACACTTATCAACACATGAAATTTGAAACTCAGGTTTGGCCTTACGAAGCGCGCCCAACCGCTTATGAGTTTAAGACTTGCTTCTCTTGCTAAAACGCAATCTCCAAGCTTTTTTGGGCTTGGGGATTTTTTTAAATATAAAGTCTATATAGTTAAATTTTGGTCTAAATTTGGCTTTACGCACAAGAATAAATTTTAAATTTAATAAGCCCAAACTCATGCAAATTTAGATCTTTAAACTCATATCCAAAAAGCCATGACGGATAAATTTAAGACCTCAAGCTTAAAACATAAAAACAAAAACACCTATCTAAATTTTGGCTACTTTTGTTTAGAATTTTTGTCCAAAAGGATAAATTTAAAAATTAACAAGTCATAGCCATTGTAAATTTACTTTCATAGTTTTGGGATTTTGCTTAGCAAAATGGTTATAACAGATAAATTTAGGCTTTAAATTTAAGTATCAAAACAAAACAACAAGCTAAATTTTGACTAATTTTATTTAGAAATTTTGCTTTAGAAAGGTTAAATTTAATAAGCCTAAGTTCATGCAAATTTAGAAATTTAAGTTTATATCCAAAAAACCGCATCGGATAAATTTTAAACTTCAAATTTGAAATATAAAATCCTACAGTGATTAAAAATAGAATTAAATTTTATTTTGCAAACAAGGGTTAAATTTGCCATAGTTTTAAATTTATCGCCTCATTAAAAGTTCAAATTTAACAAGCCCTAGCTCTTTTAAATTTGCAATATAAATTTAGGATTTCATTTAGCCAATATTGCCGCCGCAGATAAATTTATTAAAAAGCTAAATTTGACCACTTTTATTTAAAAATTTAAGCCAAAAAGTCAAATTTAAAGCGCTAAATCAAGCAAATTTACAAAAGAGCCAAATTCCTAGCTATTTTGCACTTCAGGCTGTCCAAAGAGCCTATTTGCCTCTTTTATCACGCCCTCTTCTCTTTGCTTTTTAAGCTCCTCTGGGCTCTTGCTCTGACTTAGCGACATCAGCTCTTTTGCAAAGTCATTTTGCGGCTGAGATAGCGCATTTACACTAGTTTCAGGCGCTACCTCGGGCTTGCTTACTGGCTCATCTTTTTGCTCGTCTTGCTGTCTAGCCTTTATCTTAGCGATCTCCTCATCAAGGTAGCTATATTTATCCTGTGGCTCTTGTGGCGGAGTTTCTGGCTCAGGCTTTGCGGCTGAAATTTGCGTCTTAGCATTTACGATCTTTATTTTTTTACCAAAAATTGTATGTAAAATTTCATGCATTACGCCCCAGCTTTTTTTGAAAAATACCAGCTCATCGCCAGTTGCATTGACGACTAAACCAAGCTCATTTTCATTTAAAAAACTAAAACTTATATGATTTTTAAAAATTTCTCCAAGCTCAAAGCTTCTATCATAAATTTTTGCCACAAACTGCTCGTAGGGCGACTTTGGCGCTTCTTTTAGGGCTAAGATTTGCTCACTCACGCCAGCTTTTGGCTCTATAACCATGCTAGGCTCGCTCTTAGCAAGCTTTATAGCTTCATCGATATCTTGTAAATTTAGCGCCTCTATCATCATAAAAAGCATAAGCATCAGCACAAAGCCATTGTCGCTTGATACGCTTAACATCGACTTTGCCTGCGCCAAAATCCTGAAAAATCTCTCATATATAAGAAGTGAAAATTTCGGGTCGTTGTCTAAAAATCTCTGCTTTAAATTTGCCAAAATTTCATCTATGATCATCTCTGGCTCATAGGTCTCAAGCTCGGTTACTAGCACTCTTATGGCGTTTTTATCGGCATTTGCGACGCGCTCGATGATCTGCTCGATCCTACTTGGATCAAGAAGTCCGAGCATCGCTGCCACGCTTGATTTTGTGATATTGCCAGCGCCATAAATAATAGCTTGATCAAGCAGGGTTAGCGTATCTCTTAGCGAGCCGCCGCCGCTTCTAGCTAGTATCTCAAGCGCCTCCCTCTCGTAGCTCACGCCCTCTTTGCTAAGGATAAATTCAAGGTGTTTTACGATCTCATATCTGCTTATCTGCTTAAATCTAAAATGCTGCGTCCTTGAAAGCACCGTTGTTGGCAGCTTCAAAGGGTCAGTCGTCGCTAGGATAAATTTAACATAGCTTGGTGGCTCTTCAAGCGTCTTTAAGAGCGCATTAAACGCCTCTTTTGTTAGCATATGCACTTCATCGATGATAAAAATTTTATATCTAGCAGCCGTCGGAGCGTATTTTGTCTGCTCGATGAGCTCTCTTATGTCGTCGATCTTTCTGTGGCTGGCTGCGTCCATCTCGATGATGTCCATGTGGCGCGACTCATTTGCCATCACGCACTGCGCGCAGACCTCACAAGGCCTAGAAGTTGGCCCTTTCTCGCAGACCAAAGCCTTTGCAAATATCCTAGCACTCGATGTCTTGCCGCTTCCCCTAAGGCCTGAAAATAAATAGGCATGGCTCACTCTATTTTCATCAAGTGCGTGGGTTAGGCTCTTGCTTACGGCTTCTTGTCCGATGAGCTCGTCAAAATTTTTTGGTCGATATTTTAGGGCTAGTGCTTGCAACTGCTTTCCTTTTTGCAATTTTAATTTGCTGATTTTATAAAAAAAGGCATAAATTTATGGTTATGATAAAGTTAAATTTTGCTAAATTTAAGCAAAACTTTAGCGAGAAGGATAAATTTGCAAGCATTTATATCTGGATTTTTCACCTCTTTATCGCTCATTTTAGCCATTGGCACGCAAAACGCATTTGTGCTAAAACAGGGCATCAAAAGAGAAAATATCTTTATCATCTGTCTTATTTGCGCTATTAGCGATGCTGCCTTGATCTTTGCAGGAGTTTTTGGACTTGCTAGCCTCGTGCAAAATTTTTCTATCATCAAGCAAATCGCCCTATATGGTGGCTTTTTATTTTTACTATTTTACGCGCTAAAGAGCTTTCACACGTGCTTTTTTAAGGACCTTAGCATGGATACCAGCGGTGAAAATTCCAGATCAAATTTAAAGAAAAATATCCTTTTAACGCTCGCTTTTACCTGGCTAAACCCTCACGTCTATCTTGATACGATGATCCTAATAGGCTCAGTTTCTACTAAATTTAAAGATGAAAATTTGATATTTGGCGTGGGAGCTAGTCTTGCCTCGTTTTGTTTTTTCTTCTCACTTGGCTATCTGGCTAGGTTTTTAGCGCCCATTTTTGCAAGGCCCATCTCTTGGAAAATTTTAGAGTTTTTTGTCGGCCTCATCATGCTCGCCCTTGCCTTCATGCTCCTTTTTGCTAGCTTCTAGCCTCTTTTTTAGTGCCTCTTTTTTGCGAAGTTCGAGTGCGTAGGCTTCATTTAGCGCGTCTTCGCCATCTAAATTTGCTCCGTCTAAAAATTTGCGGTAGTCTTCAAACTGCCTATTTTTTATCCCCCAAAGCACGCCAAAAAGCAGGGCCGCCCCCATCAAAACCGAGATAAAAACAAGCATCGCAAGAGTCGTTGTATCCACTATTTGTCCTTAAATTTTCTAACTATAAAAAGCGAGTTTAGTATGACGCTTAGCGAGCTTGCCGACATGAAAAGCGCGGCAAATAGCGGCATGACGTAGCCACACACGGCAAATGGCAGGCTAAGTGCGTTATAAAGCAGGCAAAAGAGTAAATTTTGCTTTATCGTTTTGTATGTAAATTTTGAAATTTTCACCGCTTTTGCTAGGCTTTGCAGGCTATCATCAAGCAGCACAACGTCGCTTTTTTCTAAGCTCACCGCCGCGCCACTTCCCATGCAAATGGCCACGTGGGCAAGGCTTAGCGCTGCTGCGTCATTTATACCGTCTCCCACCATCAGCACGTTTTTGCCCTGCTGTTTGAGACCAGCTATAAATTTAGCCTTCTCATCAGGCAGCATCCCTGCCCTAAACTCACTCACGCCAAGCTCATCTGCCACGTTTTTTACCACATTTTGCACGTCGCCACTTAGGATGCACACCTTCATGCCAGCGCTCTTTAGCTCGTCTATCAAAGCCTTTGCTTCGGGCTTTACGCTATCTTTTAGGTAAAATTTAGCCACCAGCTCGCCCTGCTTGCCAACAAAAAAGCTCACATTTTCTTCGCTCTCATCAAATTTGACCCCATTTTCAGCCAAAAAGCGCCTACTTCCAGCCACAAAACGCTCACCCATAATATCAGCGCTAACTCCCTTTGCCACGCTTAAATTTGCATTTTCAAGCTCAACTTTTTTTGCACCTTTTTGCTTTAAAAACTCGGCCACCGCCACGCTTATTTGGTGGTTTGAGATGAGGCAAAGCGAGTAAATTTTATCGACACTCACGCCATCTTTTATAAAAAACTCGCCAACTTCAAATTTGGCCTTTGTAAGCGTCCCAGTCTTGTCAAAGACCGCCACATCGCACTTTGCAAGGCTTTCAAAAAATTTAGCCTCCTTAAAAAGCACCTTGTTTTTAAAGGCAACCCCAAGGGCACAAACGCTGCTAACTGGCGTGGCAAGGGCAAGCGCACAAGGGCAAGCGATGACGATGACGCTCACGGCTGTCACTACCGCTTCTGAAAAGCTAAATTTAAAATACCAAAACCAAAATGTAAAAAACGCTAGAGTAAGCACGCTAAGAGAGAATTTCGAGGCGATTTTATTGACTGCTAGCTCGATATTTGGCTTCTTTAGCTCTGCGTTTTGGAGTAAATTTATAAGCTTATTAAGATACGAGTTTTTAAAAATTTGTCTTGCTTCATAGACGATCTGCCCATTTAAACAAACGACGCCGCTTTTGACCTCACTGCTAGAGCCTAACAAAAGTGGTAAGCTTTCGCCTGTTAAGCTTGAGCTATCGATGCTTGCCTCGCCACTAAGAACCACACCATCAAGTAGCGCCCTCTCGCCAGCTCTTAGCACGATCTTTTCGCCTAAATTTACATCCTTTGGCTCTTTTAAAATATCCTTGCCATCCTCTAAAACACATACTTTTGCAAGCAACATATCGCTTAAGAAATTTGAAGTCTCAAGTGCCTTTTTCTTGCCTAAAATTTCTAAAAATTTACCGATAAAAACAAAGGTTATGATCATCGCTACCGAGTCAAAATAACTCTCGCCACTTCTTGTAAGCATCGCAAATATCGAGTAGATATAGGTTATGCTAGCTCCAGTGATAACGAGCAGGTCCATATTTGGCGAGGCGTTTTTGATAGCGATTTTTGCCCCTTTGAAAAACTCGCTGCCGGTGTAGAAAAGCACAGGCGTTGCCAGCACAAACTGCGCGAAGCTTAGCAGGTCCTTCACGTCGCTTCTGATACCGCTAAAGTAGCCACCATACTGCGCGATCGCCAGCCACATGATATTCATCGTGGCAAAGACGCCAACAAGCGCTTTTGCGTAGAAATTTCGCCTTTTTTTGACTAGTTCGTCCTCTTTTTGGCTCGCTGCGTAGGCCTTTGGAGTGTAGCCAACGGCGTAAATTTTCTCAATTATTTGCTCTACCAAAAGCTCTTGCTCATCGTAAACGATGACTGCTTTTTGGCTAAGCGAGTTGATATTTACCTCCAAGATACCAGGCAGGCTAAAAAGCGCCTTTTCAAGCAGCCAAATGCACGCTGAGCAGGTGATACCGTCAATGAGAAGTGAAATTTTAGAAAACTCGCCCTCTTTTGTCACTAGCTCGCTAAAATTTGCCGCTAAATTTTTGACATTTGCGCCGTTTTTTGCAGGCATTAGCGTGTTTTTGCCAAGCCTCTCATAAAACTCGCCAAGGCCACTTTCATTTAAAATTTCATAGACACCTTTGCAGCCAGCGCAACAAAACTTGAGCCCGCCTTTAGCCTCTATCATCGCGCTTTCATCAAAGCTTTGCTTGCAGTGAGAGCACCTACACTTCACGGACGCTTCTTTTTAAGCTGGTCTAAATAGCCATATATCGTGATCTTTGAGACGTTTAGCTTGGCTGCCACGACCTCGATAGCGCCCTTTATATTAAAAATGCCCTTTTCGTTCATAAAGCCCACGAGCTCTAGCTTTTGCTCTTTTTTAAGCTTTTTGCCCTCGTTTTTGGCGATGATCTTGTCGATCAAATTTAAAACTATCTGCATCACATCGTCGTTTTGCTCGCTTTTTGGCTCATTTTCGCTCGTTTTTAAGAAATTCCCAGCCATTTCAAAAAGGCTCTTTGCCACGCTAGCATCGACATTTACGCATATCGCTCCTATGATCTCGCCGTGCTCGTCTCTGATAAAGGCAGTTGAAGACTTCACTAGCTTTTCATCCTTGGTAAAAAAGTAGTTCGCCACATAGTCGTCTTTGAAATTCTTGCTGTTTAAGACCTCGCTTACAAGGTGGTCAAAACTTTGTCCGACCTTTCTGCCAGTGACGTCGCCAGCTACATAGACGACTGAGCGCTGCGGGTGAGAGAAATCGTGCAGGACGACTTCGCAGGCAAATGGCGAGCTTTTTTGTATGAGATTTGCCGTTGGGATAAATGCCTTTAATATATGGTGCATAAGGCGCCTTTTGTTTTTGTTTAAGTTTAGCCAAAATATTTTTAAAATTTCGATAAGAAAAATATAATTTTTTATGAAAATTTGTGAAATTTAAGTGAAAATAATAAATTTTTATCTATAATTTTTTAAATTTTTAAGGAGAAAATATGAAAATCTACGAAACAGAAATTTCAAAAAAGAAAAAGGCTCACTACTCTTTGGCGACCGAGCATAACGGCATCCTCTACATCTCAGGCCAGCTTAGTATGGACCCAGAGACTAGGCAGATCCCAGAGGGACTAAAGGCGCAAACAAGGCAGGCTTTAAAAAACCTTGATAACGTGCTAAAGCTAGCAAATGCGACAAGAAATGACATCTTGATGTGCCGCGTCTATACGCCAGATATCGACTTTTGGGACGAGATAGATGACGAGTATGCGCTATTTTTTGGCGATCATAAGCCAGCTCGCGTAGTAGTGCCGACAAACAAACTTCACTTTGGCTGCCTGCTAGAGATCGAAGCTACAGCCATACTTGATAGAAAACTTTAAAAAGCTTTAAAGGAGCGAAAATGCCTAAATTTATCTGCTCAAAGTGCGGCAAGAGCGTTAGTTTTGAGACGCCTATATTTGCGTGCGAGTGCGGTGGGCTTTATGATCTGGAGTTTAAGCCGGCCAAATTTGATCTAAATTTGATCGACCAGCGCGAGTTTAGCCTATTTAGATACAAAGAGTTTTTCCCTATTAAAAACGAGCTTTGGCGCGACATCAGCCTTGGCGAAGGGCTAACAAAGAGCGTGAAATTTGATGACTCGCTCTATCTTAAAATGGACTACGCGATGCCAACGCTCTCTTTTAAAGATAGGGGTGCGGTGATGCTTATTTGGTTTTGTAAAACTCATGGCATTAAAAAGATCTTGCAAGATAGCAGCGGAAACGCTGGAAACTCGGTCGCTGCATACGCGGCTAGAGCTGGCATAGAGTGTGAAATTTACGTCCCAAAAGGCACGAGCGAGAAAAAGATAAAGATGCTTGAGTACTACGGCGCAAAGGCGGTTGTCTTTGACGGCACGCGAGACGAGACGGCAGATGCTTGTAGAAAAAGGGCAAAAGATGAGGGAATTTTTTATGCAAACCACGTATTTAACCCGCTTTTTTACCAAGGCACTAAAACATATATATATGAAATTTACGAGCAGCTTGGCTTTGTCCCGGAAAATCTCTTTTTGCCAGTTGGCAACGGCACCTTGCTACTTGGCTGCGAGATCGCGCTAAATGAGCTATATGAAGCAGGAGTGATCAAAAAACTACCTAAAATTTTCATCGTTCAAAGCGAAAAGTGCGCACCATTTTTATGGGCAACAGGCGAGCCACGTGCGATCAAGCCAGAGCCAACTTTGGCTGAGGGCATAGCTATCGCAAAACCTGCTCGTGGCGCTGAGATATTAGCTAGCAGTTACGCAGGCGAACGCGAAGTGATCACGATAAAAGAAGAGGATATTGAGCCAGCTAGAAATTTCCTAGCAAGCCGCGGCTTTTACGTCGAGCACACCACAGCAGCGATCTACGCGGCATACACAAGCTACGCAAAATCACACAAGTTAGAGGGCAGAAGCATCATCTCGATGTGCGGTGCTGGACTAAAGAGCGAGCACTGATTTAAATTTGCAGGTCATTTTGCCTGCAAATTTGCCTACTTTAGCGACTTTGGTTGTGGCATTTCTTGACAACAAAGTTTTATTTTTATAAAATGCCAAAACTTTCAAAAAACTTTTGAAGCCCAGAATTCTGCAATCTTATCCCCGCATTTAAAGAGGAAAAATGGAAAACAACAACCAAACCGAGCAAAGTGCTGCTCAAAACACAAAAACTACAAAAAAACATCAAGCATCAAGAACCCACGTACCAGTCGATGGACACAAGATCGAAGAGCTAAGAACGCTTAGCTTAGATGAGCTAGTGCAGATCGCAAATGGCGTTGGCGTCGAAAATCCACGCGAATTTCGCAGACAGGATTTGATATTTGAGATACTAAAAACCCAGACAAAACAAGGCGGCTTTATACTATTTACTGGAATTTTAGAGATCACAAACGAGGGCTACGGCTTTTTAAGGGCTGTTGATGCAAATTTAAGCGACAGCTCAAACGACGCTTATGTTTCAAACTCGCAGATCCGCAAATTTGCACTTCGTGTGGGCGACATCATCACCGGCCAAGTAAGAGAGCCAAAAGATCAAGAAAAATACTACGCCCTTTTAAAGATCGAAGCGGTAAATTACATGCCTCTAGCAGATGCAAAAGAGAGACCACTTTTTGACAACCTAACCCCACTTTTCCCAACTGAAAAGCTAAATTTAGAATATGATCCGATGAAACTAACGGGCCGTGTGCTTGACCTTTTCACGCCTATTGGCAAGGGTCAGCGTGGTCTCATCGTCGCGCCTCCAAGAAGTGGTAAAACTGAGCTTATGAAAGAGCTAGCTCACGGCATCGCCAAAAACCACCCAGAAGCCCAGCTAATGGTGCTTCTAGTCGATGAAAGACCAGAAGAGGTTACCGATATGCAGCGCTGCGTAAAAGGCGAGGTATTTAGCTCGACATTTGACCTGCCAGCGCTTAACCACGTCCGCGTAGCAGAGCTAGTCATCGAAAAGGCAAAACGTCTAGTTGAGATGGGCAAAGACGTCATCATCTTGCTTGATAGCATAACCCGTCTGGCACGCGCCTACAACACAGTGACCCCACCAAGCGGCAAGGTGCTAACAGGCGGTGTGGATGCAAACGCACTTCACAAGCCAAAACGCTTCTTTGGCGCAGCTAGAAACATCGAGCACGGCGGCTCACTAACCATCATAGCAACAGCACTTATAGACACTGGCTCACGCATGGATGAAGTGATATTTGAAGAGTTTAAAGGCACTGGAAACAGCGAGATCGTGCTTGACCGCAACATCTCAGACCGCAGAATTTACCCAGCTATCAACGTGCTAAAATCAGGCACCAGAAAAGAAGAGCTACTTCAAAAACCTGATGAGCTTCAAAAAATTTGGGCTATTCGCTCTGCGATCGCGACAATGGACGATGTCGAAGCGCTTAAATTCTTATACGCAAAAATGCTAAAAACAAAAGATAACAAAGAGCTCCTCTCTATCCTAAACGAGTAAATTTAACTGAGCTTAAAGCACTTGCTTTGAGCTCAAATTTATTCACTTAAAATATCTAGCCAAAAATATCTTATAAATTTTAAATTTTCAAGCACTTGCAGTTATAAGAAAGATTACGATTATTTACTAAATTTTTCTATGTCTTGATTGATTAAATTTTCATATTCGCAAAGCTCGTTGCAAGTCTTTTTACTCTGCTCGATAAGCTCGTCAAATTTAAATCCAAGCATCACGATACGATAAAGGTTGGGCTTGTGTTTTCGCCAGTTGTAAAGCGTTGCGACATCAACGTCTAAATGATAAGCCATATCACGTTTTGTCATCTTAGCCACTTTACACTCCTTTTTTTGAGTGATTTTATAAATTTTATTCTGATAAAAAAACAATTGAATTATTTTATGTTTTTTATTAATTTAATTGAATATTTAAACTTTATTTAATATAAGAAAATTTAAAATAGCCACGTAACATTTTTTAAATAAGGAGTAAAAATGAAAAATGTAGTTTTAAAAGTTGCTTTAGGTTTAAGCCTAGCTAGTGCCGTCGCTTTAGCGCAAGGAGCGTTTGTGGGAGTTGAAGGAGATTATTCTTTTAATTCGAATTTAACAGCAAAAGGCGACAATGGCAAATCAAAAGCTAAAAAAGCGCAACCAGGTCTTGGCATAAAAGCTGGTTATGACTTTGATGTGGCTAGAGTTTATGGTGCTTACATTTATGATTTTAAAGTTAAGAAAACAGCAAATGACGAAGATAAAAGCGTAGCTGAATGGAAAACTCATAAATTTATAGTTGGAGCTGACTATACTCCAAGCGTAGCAAAAGATCTAAAACTAGTTCTTGGCGGTTACACTGGTTTTTCAAAGCTTAAACTAAGGGGTGGCGATGCTGAAAATCCGATGGAAAGTGCTAGCACAAACGGCTGGATACTTGGTGCAAAAGTTGGTGCCGAATACTCTATCAACGAAAACAATGCAGTTGAGTTTGGTCTAAAAGCTGATAGAACTGACTATGGCAAGATTAGTAAATTTGATATGATTGATGCCAAAGAGACAAACATCGGTCTTTATATGGGATATACATATAAATTTTAATCACTCACAAGCTCAAATTTCAAAGCAAATTTGAGCTTTTAACTAACTGCCCTACTTTAAAAATAAACTATAAATTTACCAGTTTTTCTAAATTTTCGCCGTCTAAACGGTAGGTTCTCCACTCAAGAGATTGGTTTTTAGCGCCCATGCTCTCATAAAATTTAATGCTTGGTTCATTCCAGTTTAGACAGCACCACTCAAGCCTTTTTAAATTTTCATCCTTGCAAATTTGAGCTAGAAATTTAAAAAATGCCTTGCCGATGCCTTGATTTCTAAACTCCTTTTTGACGTAGATGTCCTCAAGATAGATCCCACCAAGCCCTAAAAACGTAGAAAACGTGTAAAAATAGATAGCATAGCCAATAGCCCTACCCTCACTCTCGCAGATAAGGGCTTTTGCGTGATTTTTATTAAAGATGGAGTCTGCAAAAATTTCATTTGTAAAAGTGACTTGATCACTCATCTTTTCATAGCTCGCAAGCTCCCTTACAAGCTCGCAGATCACGTCTATATCAGCTCTCGTTGCTTTTCTTATTTGAAATTTCATTAGTTATCACCAAAGAGTGCTTTTAGATCCTTGACCATTTCGCCATTTTCGCCACTGCTGCTAGTTTTTGAGCCAAGCTCGTTTAGCTCGATCTCATAGCCAGTTAGCATGCTTGCAAGGCGGATATTTATGCCATTTTTGCCGATCGCCTTACTCTTTTGCTCGCTCGCAAGTGTCACGATCGCCTTGTTTTCTTCGATCTTTACAGATGTGATGATCGCAGGTGCCATAGCGCGAGCTACCAAGATCGCTGGCTCAGTGGTGTATTCGATCGCATCGATGCTCTCACCATGAAGCTCTTTGCTTACGGCATTTATCCTAACGCCCTTTGTACCGACCGTTGCGCCGACTGGATCGATGTTTGGAGTGGTTGAGATGAGCGCTACTTTTGCCCTTTCACCAGGGATCCTCGCACTTCCTTGAATGATGATACCGCCGTCTTTTATCTCAGGCACTTCTGAAGTTAGCAGCGCTTCAAGAAATTTAGGTGAAGTTCTTGAAAGTTCGACCTTTATGCCTAAATTTTTATCTGTAAAAACTTTTCTAATGACCGCTTTTACCACATCGCCTACTTTAAATTTCTCGCCTTTTATGCGGTTTTTACGTGGCAATATAGCACGAAGCTCATCTATCTCGATAAAGGTGTTTTCGTCGTTATCAACCCTAACAACCGGACCAAAGACCATGTGACCGCTCATCTCATTATATTTTTGTAAAATTTTCTCTTCAACTAGGCGTTGGATGTGATACTCAAGCTCTTTGTGAAGCGTTTGGGCTGCGGTTCTGCCAAGGTTATCAAGGCTTAGCTCGTAAGTGAGCTCATCTCCGATCTCTACGCCACTATCTATCTTTTTAGCCTCTTTTAAGCTTAAAAAGTGCTCATTGTCTTCAGCAAGCCTCTCATCGTCGTTTGCTACGATTGAAATTTTTTGATAAAGCTTTAAATTTTTATTTGCATCGATGCTTACATCATATTCATAATTTTCGCCATAAACCCTTTTAGCAGTGTTTATCAAAGCCCTTATGACACGCTCTTTTACATCTTCTATCTCTAAATTTTTCTCATTTGCAATTGATTCGATGATATCTGAAATTCTTTCCATTTTTTCTCCATTGTGACGATAAATTTCGGGGATTTTTCGTGAAGTTTTGAAATTATACATAAGCCATACTTTTAATAACTTTAAGCTTGTTATTAACTTTTATTTAATCCTTTTTTTATGATGATTTGGGTATATTGACCGATTAAAATTTAAGATTTTGAAAGGATTAAAAATGGAGCTTAAACTTGCAAGAGCCGAATTAGACGCAAAACCAAAAACGATTTCACTAGAAAAGATAGGGGCAGCTGTCGAAAAAGAGGGACAGAAAATTTTCTATTTTGATAAAGAAAACACGCACAAACAGCTAATCGCCTTAGTCGAGCACTTTGAAGAAAAAGGGCTAAGCGTTTATCACAGAACCGTAAAATACGGCCTTGATGATAGCGATTATATGTATGAAGTGCATATACTTTAATGAGTAAAAAACTCTTTATCCAAACTCTAGGTTGTGCTATGAATGTTCGTGACAGCGAGCATATCATAGCCGAGCTCTCACAAAAAGAAGACTACTCCTTAACACAAAACATTGAAGAAGCTGATTTAATCCTTATAAATACCTGCTCAGTTCGTGAAAAGCCGGTTCATAAGCTCTTTAGCGAGGTCGGAGCCTTTGAAAAAGCCAAAAAAAGAGGTGCTAAAATAGGCGTTTGTGGCTGCACTGCAAGCCATTTGGGTAGTGAAATTTTTAAGCGCGCGCCTTATGTTGATTTTGTCCTTGGCGCAAGAAATGTTAGCAAGATCACAAAGGCTGTAAATACACCTAAATTTATCTCAACCGACATCAACCACGACGAGAGCGAATACGCATTTGGCGAATTTAGAGGCTCGCCATACAAAAGCCACATCAACATCTCGATCGGCTGCGATAAAAAATGCACCTACTGCATCGTCCCACACACCAGAGGCGATGAAATTTCTATCCCCTCAAGCCTCATCCTAAAAGAGGTAGAAAAGGCCGCAAAAAGCGGTGCAAAAGAGATATTTTTACTAGGGCAAAATGTCAATAACTACGGCAAAAGATTTTCAGGCGTGCAAGAAAATATCGATTTTAGCGACCTGCTAGTAAAGATAAGCGAGATAGAGGGCGTTGAGAGGATAAGATTTACAAGCCCGCACCCGCTTCACATGGATGATAAATTTCTTGAAATTTTCACTAATAACCCAAAAATTTGCAAGTCTATGCACATGCCACTTCAAAGTGGAAACACAAAAGTTTTGCGCGAGATGAAGCGTGGATACACAAAAGAGTGGTTTTTAGACCGAGCGCTAAGACTTAGAAAGATGTGCCCAGATGTGAGCATCTCAACTGATATCATCGTCGCATTTCCAGGCGAGAGCGACAATGAATTTGAAGATACGATGGACGTGCTTGAGCAAGTTAGATTTGAGCAAATTTTTAGCTTTAAGTATTCACCTCGTCCGCTTACAAAGGCAGCTACTTTTACAAATCAAATAGACGACAAGACCGCCTCAGAAAGGCTAACTCGCCTGCAAAATCGCCACAGCGAAATTTTAGACGAGATCGTGGCGGCACAAAAAGATAAAATTTTTGATGTATATTTTGAAGAGCTAAGGGCAAATGGTGGCGTTGCTGGGCGAAGTTTTAACAACTTTTTAGTTCAAGTTGATGGCAGCGAAGAGCTTCTTGGCACTACGCAAAAAGTAAAGATCACAAATCCAAAGCGAATGGTTTTGTATGGCGAGCTGCAAATTTAAAAACACCCTTGAAAAGCTCGCCCTAAATGTTGGCGTATTTTTCATCTACATTTTGATGTGGCTCATTTTTCTAACCTGCAAAAAGAGCTACACTCCAAATTTCTTGCCACAAAATGGCTGCGTCGTCGTCTTTTGGCACGGCAGACTTAGCTTTATGAGCTTTGCTTACAGACGCTGGTGGAGCAGTCAAAACAGAAAACAAGGCAAGGTGATAATAAGCGACCACAAAGATGGCGAGCTCATCACCAGAATAATCAAATTTTTTGGCATCGGCACTATCAGAGGCAGCAGCTCAAAAGGCGGTGCAAGAGCGCTTATAGAAGCTCTAAGAGAGATAAAGCAAGGCCATGACGTCATCATCACGCCAGATGGCCCACGCGGACCAAGACATAGCGTAGCAGACGGAGCTGCGGTGATCGCGCAAAAGTCATCTTGTGAAATTTACGCGCTAAATTTCGAAGCAAACTCATTTTGGGAGTTTAAAAGCTGGGATAAGATGATACTTCCAAAGCCATTTTCAACTATAAATTTTAGCCTCTCAGCCCCTTTTAGCGTGGCAAATTTAGAGCACAAAGAGGCAAAAGAGAAGATACAAAACGAGCTTTGGCAAGCCTCACAAAATGACGGCGGCAAGAGCGTGTTACAAAACAAAGAGGACTTTAGGTCAAATTTAAAAATTTGGTGGAAAAAATATGCGCATAAAAATCCGCAAATAAGCGACGAGATAAGAGAAATTTTGGACGAAATTTATGAAAAATAAAATTTCTATCTTTATAGCCATTTTCATAGTAGCTTTATTTGGGCTATTTTTTTACAGCGACAACTCCTATAAACTCGCTCTTGAAGCGAAATTTTACTACAAGAGTAAAGAGTATGAAAAGGCTCTAAATTTAAGCCAAAAAGCCCTTGATCTTGACGCCTACAACAAAATGGCCACCACCACGCTTAATCAAAGCAAGGCAGCGATAAAATTTAGCTCATACATAAAAAATGGCAAAGAGTATTTAGAGCGCATCAAAAAAATGAGCCAAAATGGCGTCAGTAAGGCTGATAATGAGCGCATCAAAATGATGTGTGATGTGATGATAGAGGATTTTGAAAGCTTAAGAAATTCTGCTTTGCTTGATGATGGCCTAAAAAGCGAAGCTCTAAAGATGAAAGAGGCGTTTGCTAAACTAAAAAACGAGCTGTTTTAAAGTTATTTAATCCCTTTTTAGCTAACATATCAAAAATAATGCACTAAATTTAGGAGAGTTATGTCTTTTAGCATCAAAAAGCTTTTTTCAAACCTTTTCTTAAGCGCCGTGATCGAGGGCAATGAGTGCGTTTTTTACGGTCAGGTTTTTAGAAATGGCAAGCTCATAAAAACTACAAATGCTAAATTTACAGACATAAGCATCGAAAATGTTGATGAAAAAGTTTTAAAATACATAGAAGAGCAAGAAAAGACCTATTTTGGCGTCTATGTTTCGCTCTTTTTTAACGACGACTCACAAGGTGCGCTACCTACTGCTAACTTTGACGAGTACAAGAAATTTAACATCAACACGCAAAATTTAACCAGCCTTGTGATGCAAGATAGCTGGAGCATATATGCAAATTTAAATGCTATAAGGAGATATAAAAACCTCTTTGGGCAAGGTATTGTCGATCTTATCTACTCACCTATCGCCCTGCTCTTTCACGAGCTTTTAAAGCGTGGAATTTCGCCAAAAACCACGCTATATCTCTACATCCACTCGCACTCTTTTGCGCTTGCGATATTTAAAGATAAGCAGATGAAGCTCTCTACGTTTTTAAATATGAGTGACGCTGAAGAGGGCAACGAAGAGATCGAAAGCCTAAAAGAAGAGGATATAACAGACATAGATAACCTCATCGTCAAAGAAGAAGATGGCGCAACTGCGCTTGATGATTTTAAGAGTTTGGATGATTTTTTAAGTGATGATAAACCAAAAGAATTTGAAGATCTAAACTACGAGCTAAATATGCCAGCTTCGACCAATGTCGAGAAGTCAGTAGCGATCTTTGGACGCGATATGAAGATGTTTGACTACATCGCAAAGGCCATGAAAGAATTTTATGAAAATCCAATCTACGGCGGCGATTTTATCGAGCAGATCATCGTTTTTGAAAACACAAAGACGAGCGCAACCTTTTTACAATACCTGCAATCAGAACTATTTGTGGAGACATCAAGCTATCCGATCAACACAAATCACATCATGAATGAGATCATGCAAGAAGAGATAACACTATGAAATTTAGCTTCATCACCCCAGAACCAAGACCGCTTCTATCTATCTTTAGTAAGCTCTGGCTAAGCCTCATCGGCTTTGTCTTTGTGGTGCTTTTGGTGGCAAATTTCTTCATCGTTTATAAAAACTACTCAACCAAAAAAAATATAGAATTTCTAGCAAACGAGCAAAAAGAGCTTAGCCAAAAGATAGTCACCACGGATGAAATTTCAGCCAAACTTGCCGTGCAGATAGACTCGGCAAACGATATCTTTACATCAAATTCTATCCTAAAGCAAAGCTTGCACAATCTCTTTGACCTTGTGCCTGATAGCATCACGCTTGAAGAGGTTTTTATGGATAAAAACTCACTCATCATACGCGGTATAACGCCAACAAAGGATGTCTTTAACCAGCTCTTAGCGTCGCCGCTAAGGTCGATTTTCACCACGTCAAACACTAGCTTTTATCAGAGCAAAAACGGCTGGTACGGCTTTATAAGCACAAATAAGATTGATAATTCTGAGGGATATAATGAGTAAAAAAGATACGAGCTTAGAAAAAATCGACCCAGTAAAGCTTTTACTTTTTATATTTGCTTTTATCATAGTTTGCTTCATTATGATATTTGGCTTTATCGTACCAAATATAAAAGAATTTAAAAGCCTCTCAAGACAAAACTACTCGCAAACCTCATCATACACGAAGGTAAAAAATGAATTTGAAGCCAAATTTAAAGCACTTGAAGCGACAAGACAAAAAGATGGCGCTATCATCTTGGCTTATGATACAGCTTTTGATAAGGACAAATTTATAAATTTCGCATCGCAATTTTTTAGCGAAGTGAGCCTTAGCAAGATAGAAGAAGGTGAAAATAACGCAACTGAGAAGTTTTTTAGATACCGCCTAAACGTCACTAGCTCGCTTAAAACCCCGCAAAAATTTTATGACTTTTTAGACGCACTTAGCAGCTACGACAGCATCATAAAAGCAGAATTTCCTATCGTCATGAAAGGCGAAAACGACAAGATCCACACAACCTTTAACATAAAAGTTTTTGGGTTGAAGTAAGAACTCAAAGTTTACCATCAAGATAGAGTTTAACCAAAAACTCGCTATATCTTTTTCTACCAAGATAGTTTAAATGCTCCCAGTCAGATAATTCTTCATCACTAAATTTTAAATTTGTAAGATCAATAATTTTGGCATTTTTGATAGCTGATGTTATTTCATTTATATTATATTGAAGTCTTGTTCCATCAAATATTGGCTCAAATACAATAACTACTTTCACACCGCTTTTAGCCAATGGATCTATTATATATTTTTGCATGTATTTTAATGTGTTTAAATTTAGCTCTTTTAGGTCAAGTACCTTGCCATAGTTCTCTCTCGGCAATGCATTTGCAAAAAGTATACTATCGCCATTTGTACACTTTGCAACAATAAGCTTTCTATTTATGGTAAATTTTGAGTCTATTTCAAGAATATTATTTAAATTACAATCGCTATCTCTTTCAACATTAAATAATGGATGCCTTTCATCATTTGCAACCAAATCAATTATTTTATTTTTAGGCTCAAAGATATTATAAAAAACATTTAATCTATTATAGATAGCTTCAGAGTATCTTAAAAATAAATGAAAGCTTGTAAAATACTTTGGCAATGTTCTAAAAAACATTAATTTACTTGTGCCAAAATTTGCTATAAGTTCATCATTAGTATAAATTTTAATACCTCTTTCTGCATAGTCCTCAAAAAGATCACTAATTTTTATACTAAAAATAACTTTTTTTACATTAACTTTTTTAATAACTTTTGTAATAAAAGGATAATCGCCTATAAAATTGCCAGATACGCCAAAGTTATAAATACTGATATTATTATTTTTAGCAAAAAAATTTGTTGATATATGATGAAGAGTTCTACTACTCCCAACAAAAATAAGATCTTTTTTATAGATGTCATTTAATTCAAAATGCTTAGCCTTTGAAACTTTTGAAGAATTTACGAAATTAGTTTTACTTGTGCTAATATCTGAAAAAACATAAAGCACAACATCAAGCCCAACCATAGCAAAAGCCACTAAAAACAGGCATAGAAATATTTTTTTCTTAAAATCTAAAGTATAAAAATTCACTCGCATTATTAAGCCTAATTGCCAAGATTGATATAAACAAAAAGAAAGATGTTGCAAAAATTTGCCAGATAGTAAATTTAAATTTCTTATCAAATGCTATTTGCATAGAGTTTTTAAAAAGTAAAACAACCAAAAAAGCCAAAACGATAAAAAACATTTCAAGATAATTAACGTCTATTTTAAACTCACCAAAAAACATCCCTCGGATCACTTTCATAGCATCTTCAAAGCTTTTTGCCCTAAAAATATCCATGTAAAATTTACAAAGTTAAAGGTAATAATCCAAGCAATGATTTTATTTAGTTTAAAATTTAACTTTTGCCAACATCTGTGAATAACAATAGCAAAGCCATGCAAAGCACCCCAAACAACAAATGTCCAAGCAGCTCCATGCCAAAGACCGCCTATCAAAAACACTAAAAACAAATTTATATAGGTACGATATTGACCTTTTCTATTTCCTCCAAGCGGAATATAGATATAGTCTCTTAGAAAACGCGACAATGTAATGTGCCACCTGTGCCAAAAATCCTGAATATTTAAAGCCTTATACGGGGAGTTAAAATTTATAGGAAGCCTTATGTTAAAAAGCAGCGCAAGACCTATTGCCATATCGCAATAACCACTAAAATCAAAATAAAGCTGAAAAGTATACGAAAGCGACGTTGCCCATGCTTGTAGAAAAGTCAAATTTCTCTCCACATCAAATCCAGCATTTGCAAAGATTGAAAAAGTATCAGCAACCACACTCTTCTTGAATAGTCCTATACTAAAAACAAAAAGTCCAAGAGCTATAAATTTATAGTTTTTTATAAGATTAAATTTATTTGCAAACTGTGGCATCATCTCTTTGTGATGCACTATCGGGCCAGCTATAAGCTGTGGAAAAAATGTTATAAAAAGGCAGTAGTTTAAAAAACTATTCTCTTTTGTTTGTTTATTGTAGCTATCTACTAGATATGCTATTTGCTGAAATGTGACAAAACTAAGTGCAAGCGGCAAAGCAATATGAAGCAGACCCAAATTTGTATTTGCTATAGCGTTTAAATTTGAAATTAAAAAATCAGCATATTTAAAATATCCAAGTAAAGCAAGGTTGCAAACTATACCAAATATCAAGATAGCTTTACTTTGATGTTTTGCAAGAAATTTTGAAACAAGGAAGTTAAAAACAATACTTCCTAACAAAATTAGCAGATAATAAACACTCCAATAAGCATAAAAAAATAAACTAGCACTCACCAAAAAAGCTTTTGCAAGAGTGCTTAGTCTCTTTTTATTTAGAAAAAAATATACAAAAAATACAAGCGGTAAAAATGCAAATATAAAAACATATGAGTTAAAAAGCAAACTTATCCCTTACTTTTTATCCACGCATTTGCCAAGTTGGCAGGCTCTTTTATAAAGTGCGTCCGCCTTTGTTTCATCACCGCTTAGTTTTGCAAGCAAGAAGCATGACTGCGCATACTCAAGCTCGCAGCTCTTTGCCAAAAGCTTTAGCACCCTAGCCTCAGCCTTGGTTCTATCTATCTTATGAGTTTTTAAATTTTCGCTTTCGATGTAGGACTTTAGCCCCATTGCCTCGTTGTAGCAGCCAACGCCGTCGCCACTATCGCAAGCTAGTTTATAAAGCTTTAGAGCCTTTTCGATATCTTTTTGCTCATCAACTAGCCCTTGCTCATAAATTTGACCTAAATTTGAGCAAGCAGTCGCAAGCCCAGCGTTGCAAGCCTTTTCGTAGTAGCCTTTTGCCTTTACGAAGTCCTTTTCGTTGCTAAAATTTACAGCTAGGTTGTTGCAGTCGATGCTATTTCCGCTCTCGCAGTTTTGCACCATCTTTTCTTTTTCAAGCTCAAGACGCTCCGCCCTAGCCTCCTCATCACTTTGCCAAAAGCCAAAGCTCACCATCTTTTGCCACGACCAGCAGCCACTTAGCATAAAGCTAGCAGCTACGATAAGCCCAAAATTTAAAACTTTTTTCACTTATTTTCCTGCTTACATGCCAAGCTTTGCGCCTAGTCTTTTCATCTGTGGACACGCCTTGTTTAGACCACGAAAGCAAGCGACTTTGTAAATTCCATAAGCTCTTTTTTCGTCCTTGTTCATGCCAAGCCCTAGCTCATACATCGCACCGATATTTGCGCAGCTTGGCAGATCTCCAGCGTTGCAAGCGTTTGTATATGCCTCCATCGCAAGATAGTAGTCTTGTTTTACGATCTCGCCCTTTCTATATGCGTTGCCAAGGTGGTAGCAAGCCTGTGTGCCGCCACTGTTGCAGCTATCTTTGTAAATTTCGACCGCTTTTTTTGGATCTCTTTTTACACCAAGGCCGTTTTCATAGAGTGTGCCTAAATTTGAGCAAGCAAGCTGCACTTTCGCCTCGCAAGCCTTTTTGTAGTTTGCATAAGCGTTGTCATACTCTTTCATAAGCTCAAAATTTACGCCCAAATCATTGCACGCTTCAGCATCGCCGCTCTCGCACTTTGGTGTTAAAAGATCGATAGCATTTTTTGAAATTTGCTCTTTGTTTTGCACCACCTTTTCGTCCTTTGGTTGCTGCCATGAGTCATCTTGCTTTGGCGTCTCTCCGATGCCTATCACATTTAAGCAACCTGTGAAAAATAGAGCAATTAAAAGTAGTAGATATTTTTTCATTTTTATCCTTTTAGTATTGTCCAAACAAGTCATTTAGGGCTTCGCTGATGCTTGGGTGAGTGAAAATTTGGTTTTTAAAGAAATTTGCATCTGCTTTTAAATTCATCGCGATCGCGATCTCGTTTATGATCTCATTTGCGTAGATGCAATGAAAGCTAGCCCCCAAAATTTCGCCGCTACTAGCTTCAACGATCGCTTTTAGCATGCCCACATCGTGATTTAGCACCTTTGCTCCTGGCACTGCTGCCATGCTAAGCTTTAGCTCTTTGAAATTTAGCCCAAGCTTGCTAGCTTCTTTTGCATTTACGCCAACTCTTGCTAGTGGAGTGTCGGTAAATAGCACATTTGCATGGATGCTTCTGTTTTGTGTGGTGCGTTTTTTGTCGCCAAAAATTTGCGAGAAAACTATCCTAAAATCATCCAAACTAGTGTAGGTAAAAAGCTCTCCGCCGCGCACGTCGCCCACTGCGTAGATGTTTGACACATTTGTTTGAAGGCGCTCATTTGTCTTTATAAAGCCTTTTTCATTTAGCTCAACACCAGCTGCTTTTAAATTTAGATCATCTAAATTTGCCACTCTGCCAAGCGCTACTAAGAACGCATCTGCCTTGATGATCCTGTCTTCACCGTCTTGTTTGAAATTTAGCGCATTGTCTTTTAGGCTCTCTATCTCGCAGCCCTCTAAAATTTCGATGCCTTGCACGTTTAGCGCATCTTTTACGCTTTTAGCCATGTCTTCATCTTCGTTTTTTAGCAGTTTTGAGCGTCCAACGATGGTCACTTTTGAGCCAAAATTTGCAAACATCGATGCAAACTCGATGCCGATGAAGCCACTTCCAACGATGACAAGATGCTTTGGCATAGTTTTTAGATCTAGCAAAGTTTTGCTTGAAAAGACGTTTGAGTTTGTTATCTCAAATGGTGCATAAGCCTCTTTTGAGCCAGTGTTTATGATGATAAACTCGCCTTCAACGACTTTTTGCTCGCCGTTTGAGGTTGTAACTAGGACACTATTTTTATCTTTAAACGAGCCGACACCATCGATCACGTCTATATTTTCTTTATCATTTAGCATTGCGTAGTTTTTAGAATTTAAAGCTGAGATTAGCTTATTTTTGTTTTCGATGCTAAGCGTGTAATACTCGTTTTCAACGCTATTGTCTGCATATATCGCCTCTTTTGCGGCTGTGATTAGACGCTTTGTCGGTATGCAGCCCACGTTTATGCAAGTGCCTCCATACATCTTTGGCGATCTCTCGATTAGCGCGACCTTTTTGCCAAGCGCAACAGCCTTTACAGCTAGCGTTTTGCCAGCCTTACCAAATCCAATGATAACAATGTCATATTTCATTTAATTTTTCCTATTATGTAGTATGTAGTTTCGTTTATCTTTTTGATATCCATTTTGTATTTATTTGCCCAGCTTTTGATGATCTCGTCAACACGCTCTTTTATCTCTTTGACGGTTGCAACGTTTTTTATCTTTAGCCTATCCTCACTCCCGCTCATCGCTACAAAGCAAAGGTGTGGCTTTAGATGATCGTTTAGCTCGATCACACTCTTTGGCAAAAGGCCGTCAGTGTTATTTAAAATTCTACGCATATGCTCAGTGGTCGTTTCATCTATGTTGTAGCCAAGCTGTGTCAAAAGTGCGTTATGATCCATATCGTTCCTTTTTGCTTAAATTTGCGATCATTATAAGATAAAATTCGATAAAATCGCCTAAATTTTCAAGGACAAATATGAAAAAATTTATCATTTTTCTATTTAGCATTTTGCTATTTTGGGGCTGTTCGGCGCAGCAATTGTCGCAAAATTTAGGTCTTAGCGAGCCACCACTTGATCCTGAAGTCGAGCAGATAGCAGACGCCATCTATCTATATAACGAAGGCAATTACCAAAAAGCTTGCAAGAGATTTTATGACTACGCAAAAGATGGCAACGTCCTAGCCATGCAGCAAACTGGCGTTTGTTTTCGTGACGGCAAAGGCTTTAGCAAGGATATCTTAAGGGCACTTTTTTGGTTTGAGACAGCTGGCAGATACGGCAACATAGACGGACTAAGAAGCGCTGGATACATCTACGAGTACGGTCTTGGAGTCAATAAAAATTTAGAAAAAGCGATATATTTTTACGAAAAAGCCACTAGCCTTGGCTCAAGCGAGGCTAGCTATGATCTAGGGCTTATCTACCTAGGTAAAAATGACTATAAAAAAGCTAGAATTTATCTTGATGAGGCTTGCTATCACGGCAAAGAAGAAGCCTGCATGAAGCTAAAAGAGATGAAATTTTAGCTCTCATCTCTTTTAAATTTACTACGCCTCAGCCTTTTGAGCGATCAAAACACCCTCTATCATTTTTTTGATATCACCATCAAGTATCGCATCAGTTTGCGAAAATGCCTCGCCACTGCGGTTGTCCTTTACTTGCTGATACGGGAAAAGCACGTATGATCTTATCTGATGGCCCCAGCCGATCTCGCTCTTTTCTACGCTGTTGCTAGCCTCTTGCTGCTTCATCAGCTCAAGCTCGTAAAGGCGCGACTTTAGCATCTTCATCGCTGTGGCTCTGTTTTTGTGCTGGCTGCGGTCATTTTGGCACTGCACGACGATGCCAGTTGGTATGTGCGTGATGCGGATGGCTGATTCAGTCTTATTTACGTGCTGACCGCCTGCGCCACTGGCTCTATAAGTGTCTATCTTTAGATCTTTCTCTTCGATCTCGATCTCTATATCATCATCTACTTCGGGGCTTACCATGACACTAGAAAAGCTTGTGTGACGGCGTCCTGCACTATCAAATGGGCTTGTGCGAACGAGCCTGTGGATGCCATTTTCTGCCTTGAAATATCCATAAGCGTTTTCGCCTTTTACGATAAAGCTCACATCCTTTAGCCCCGCCTCTTCGCCCTCTTGAAAGTCTAAAGTCTCGACCTTAAAGCCCTCACGCTCGCAAAATCTAAGATACATCCTATAAAGCATGCTTGCCCAGTCGTTGCTCTCAGTGCCACCAGCTCCAGGGTGGATCGATACGATCGCGTTTTTGCCGTCATCTTCACCACTTAAAAGCATAGAAATTTCTAAATTTACTATCTTTTCATCTAAATTTTTAGCATCTTCAAAGAGGGAATTTATAGTCTCCTCGTCATTTTCAGAATTTGCTAACTCAAAGAGCTCTTTTGCATCGCTAACTGCTTGGTTGGCGTCACTAAATTTAGCAAGCATGTTTGAAATTTTTGTCTTTTCTTTATTTAGCGCCCCAGCTTTAGCGATATCTTGCCAAAAGTCAGGGTCTTGCTCGGTCGCCTCGATCTCTTTTAGCCTAGCCTTTATCTCGTTAGGCTTTACGATAGAGCCTATGTTTTCAACTTTTGTTTGTAGCTTCTTTAAAAGCTCGTTGTATTCGTAACTATCCAAGTTTTTCTCCATAAATTTTTGCCGATTTTAGCCAAAAGTTGCTTACATTTTTAAATTTACGCCCTTTTAATCCTTTTTTGTTACAATGCCAAGTTAAAATTTAGATAAAAAGAGTCAAATATGCAAATTATAAGAACTATAAAAGAGCTTGAGGAATTCGTCTCAAACGCAAGCGGCAAGATCGGTTTTGTCCCAACAATGGGCGCACTTCATGACGGACACGTTAGTCTCATCAAAAAATGTGTGAGCGAAAATGAGGTAAGCATCGTCTCAACATTTGTTAATCCAACTCAATTTTTACCAGGTGAAGACCTAGAAAAATACCCAAGAAAAGAGCAAAGCGACATCCAAATTTGCGAGCAAAACGGCGTTAGCGCTATCTTTATACCAGACGAAAAAGAGCTCTACTTTGAAGACGAGCCTCTCATCGTCGCTCCAAAGAAGCTTTCGACCATTTTAGAGGGCAAAACTAGGCCAGGACACTTTGACGGCGTCTTAAGAGTGCTAAACAAGTTATTTCGCCTAACTCGTGCAAATAGCGTCTATATGGGCAAAAAAGACACCCAGCAGCTCATCATCGTACAAAATATGATAAAGACATTTTTCCTAAACATCGAGCTAGTTGCCTGCGATATCGTTAGAGAGCCAGACGGCCTAGCACTTTCAAGCAGAAACGTCTATATCTGCGACGAAGATAAGTGCAACGCGCTAAGGCTTTCAAGATCGCTAAATAAAGCACAAAATTTGATCCAAAATGGCGAAGAAGACGCAAGTGAGATCAAGGCAAACATGCTCGAGGTGCTTGAGCCACTAAAAGTTGATTATGTCGCGGTTACGGATAGAAATTTAAACGAAATTTCAAAGGTAGAAAAAGGCAACACCATCATCTTAGTAGCCGCCTTTGTAGGCAAAACTAGGCTAATAGACAACATCTGGATCTAAAAATGCCAAAACTTCATCTAATATCGCTTGGTTGTAATAAGAATTTAGTTGATTCTGAGATCATGCTAGGACGCTTGCAAAACTACGATATCACGGACGATATCAGCGATGCAGACGTCATCATCGTAAATACCTGTGGTTTTATCAAGTCTGCCAAAGAAGAGAGCATCCAAACTATACTTGAGATGCACGAAGCTCGTAAAAATGGCTCTTTGCTCGTGGTGACTGGCTGTCTTATGCAGCGCTACAAAGATGAGCTAATAAAAGAGCTACCAGAAGTCGATCTCTTTACTGGCGTGGCAGATTATGACAAGATCGACGAGATCATCTTGAAAAGGCAAAATTTATTTAGCCCAGAAACTTATCTGCAAGCAAACGAAGAGCGTGTGATAACTGGCTCAAACTACCACGCCTACATCAAAATTTCAGAGGGCTGTAACCAAAAATGCAGCTTTTGTGCGATACCGACATTTAAAGGCAAGCTAAAATCACGCTCGCTTAAAAACATCGTAAATGAGGTCAAAAATTTGGTTAAAAAAGGCTACTACGACTTTAGCTTTTTATCCCAAGACTCAAGCTCATACATGCGCGATCATGGCGTTAGCGACGGGCTAATAAATTTAATAGACGAGATAGAAAAGATAGAGGGCGTAAGAAGCGCTAGGATACTTTATCTCTACCCAAGCACGACCAGCAAGGAGCTCATTTCGCACATCATCGCCTCGCCTATCTTTCACAACTACTTTGACATGCCTATCCAGCACATCAGCGAAAATATGCTAAAGATAATGAAGCGCGGAAGTGGCGCTAAAAAGATAAAAGAGCTTTTAAATTTGATGAGAAATGCCAAAAATTCATTCTTACGAACTGGCGTCATCGTGGGACACCCAGGCGAGAGCGAGGAGGATTTTGAAGAGCTTTGCGAGTTTTTAGAAGAGTTTAAATTTGATAGAATTTCCGCCTTTGCCTACTCAAAAGAAGAAGACACAGCCTCTTTTGAAATGGAGCAAATCCCAGCCAAGATCATCTCAAAAAGACTAAGCAAGATAGAAAAGATCACCAAAAAAGCGATAAATGAGAGCTTGCAAAAAGAGCTTGGCAAGCAAATTTACGCATCGCTTGAGGGCATTAGCAGCGAGGGTGAGATGTTTTACGCTGCCAAAAAAGATATCTGGGACAAAGATATAGATGGCGAAATTTTGATCAATGAAAGCGACGTAAAAGAGCTTGAGATCGGCTCGCTCTATCTCTGCGAGATCAGCGATGTGGTTGATCAAAAACTAGTCGCCACCATCGTCAAAAAAGCAAAATGATAAGCCAAAATGTGCTTGATAGGCTAAGCTTGGGCGCAAACCTGCTTGCCTTCTCGCACGGCATCGATAGCACCGCACTTTTTTACATTTTGCAAGAGGCTGGGGTCAAGTTTGATCTAGCCATAGTCGATCACAACGTTAGAGAGCAGAGTAAATTTGAGGTTGAAAGCGCCAAAGAGCTTGCCAGTAAATTTGGTAAAAAAATCTACATAAAAAGCGTAAATTTAGATAAGTCAAATTTTGAAAAAAACGCGCGCGAAGCGAGATATGAGTTTTTTGGTGAAATTTGCCAAAAATTTGGCTATGAAAATTTGATCTTGGCTCACCAGTTTGATGATAAATTTGAGTGGTTTTTGATGCAGCTTGGCAAGGGCGCTGGGCTAAAAGAGCTCTTTGGCATGAGTGAGCTTGAGAAGAGAGAGCACTTTTGGCTCGTTAGACCGCTTTTAAATTTACGCAAAAAAGAGCTTCAAAACTACCTTGACGAGCGAGGCTTGCGCTATTTTGTCGATGAGACAAACTTAGAGGGCAAGCTTAAAAGAAGCTTTGTAAGACTAAATTTTAGCGAGCCATTTTTGGACGAGTATTTTGGCGGCGTGAAAAAAAGCTTTGAGCTTTTGGAGGCTGATAGGCAAAATTTACTGCCAAATATTACAAAGATAGATGATAAAATTTTCATTATAAAAAATGATAGTAACGCCGTGCGGGGCGTTGATATGGCGGCAAAAGAGCTAAATGTGCTCTTAAGTAAGGCTCAAAAAGATGAGCTAAGCGCAAATTTAGCAAAGCAAACAAGCGTGGTGCTAAGTGGCAAGATCGCCGTTGGTTACGCTAATGAATACATCCTAGTGACACCATTTTGCAAAGCCATAATGTCAAAAATATTTAAAGAAAAAGCTAGAATTTTAAAGCTCCCAGCGATAAATAGAGGCTATTTATTTGCAAAGGGCACTCAAATAGAAAATCTCTCTAAATTTTTTAGCAAATAGAGCGTTTTGGGCTCTAAATTTGATCTACTAAAGGCTAATTTTAAACTTTTTATCACCAAATTTTCTACAATAATCTTAACAAGTCTGCAAAAAATTTAAATTTCTATCTGAAAATTTAATCTACAAAGGTCAAATTTAAAACTAAAATTTGCTTTAACCCTTAAACTAGAGCACCCGCTAACATTGGCATTTAGAGAAAAACTGCGAATTTGATTTTAGCCGCCTTTATTTTTCTCTGATATAAACTGGTTTTGCGTTTAAATTTAGAGTATAAAAGCTACGAATTTAACCCACAAAAGAGCAAATTTAAAGTTTTTAACGCTAAATTTTACCCTTACGATCCTCACACTAAAGTATTAAGCTGCAAAATTTAAAATTTCTATCGGTAAATTTATTTATTTTTAGTTTATTACAACTATTTTTGGGGCTTAAATTTAGCTACAAATTTGATCTAATAAGTCAATTTTAAAGACTTAAGTAGCAAATTTACTCAAGATCTCAAGTAAATCACTTCAACCTTGGCAAATGTGGCACTAAACCTGCAAATTTTCTATACTAAAAGTCAAATTTAATCTATCAAGAGCCAAATTTAGGGCAATAACTAATAAATTTAACTTATGGCTGTTTTAAATTGCAACCGCGCACCACAACCATCTGCGATATAAATTTCTCAAGCAAAAAACTCTAAATTGATCCACATATCTTTGTTACAGGATAGCTGCCGATCTTTAGCCTCAAATTTAAAATTCTTAGCGCTCTTGCAGCTTAAAATCGTATATTAAATTTAACTTTGCTACAAATAACAAAGATATATGAAACCAAATTTTATAAACGAGATAGTGAAATTTGTAGCTTATTAAATTTAGCTCATCTACAATATCAAATTTAATAAAAGCGCTCAAAAAAATTAAATTTATAAAATTGACGTCGATCGTAACAAAAGCCAGCCCATAAAATAAATTTAAACAAGCTGGCGGTTTAATTCTACCTCATCAAATCCATTTGCATAAAATAATACGTAAAATTTTATAAATTTTATTACACACTAGGCGAGGATTTTTTCTATCAGCTCTCTTTTTAGCACAAAGTCATAGCTAAAAGCATCCACCACGACGCCAGCGTAACTACTCTCTTTTAGCATCGCAAGATACTCTTTTAGCCCTATCTCTATGTTCTCTTGCTCGCTGTCGTTTCGCCAAAGCTTCATCGCCTCTTTGCTTGTAAATGCCGGAAAATAGCTAAGCTTCTCGCCCTCATCTTCAAGTAGGATAAATTTGATATTTGAGCCCTCTTCTTCATAAACGACGCCACCATCAGGCTTTGCAAGCGCTTGGTTTAAAAGCACCGGAGCAAAAAATGTGGCCTTTTTCAAAGCCGCTATCAAATTTACCTCATTTTGCTGGCTAGGCTCATTTAAAAATTTATCCATCGCTTCTTGCATATTAACCCCTAAAAGCCTCGTCTACGGCCTGGCAGATCGTATGGATGAAAAAGATGTGCGACTCTTGAATTCTTGCGGTATCGCTTGAGCTAACTACTAAATTTAGATCACATGCTTCATTCATCGCACCACCGCCTTTGCCACTAAGTCCAAGCACCAATGCGCCCATTTTCTTTGCACTTTTTATCGCTTCAAGGACGTTTTTACTATTGCCACTTGTCGAGATCGCCACGAGTAAGTCGCCTGACTGAGCTAAAGCCTCAAACTGGCGTGAGAAAACATAGTCAAAGCCGTAGTCGTTGCCAATGGCCGTAAGTGCCGAAGTATCGGTAGTTAGCGCGATGCCTGGTAGTGGCTGGCGCTCGCTTTTATATCTGCCAGTTAGCTCGGCTGCAAAGTGCTGTGCGTCCGCCGCAGAGCCGCCGTTACCACATATCAGCACCTTTTTGCCATTTTTGAGCGTATCAGCCACCATCTGGCAAGCACGCTCCAAGCTAGCCAGCAAATTTACATGCTCACTAAAGGTCTTTTGGTGGGCCTCGAGCTCATTTTTTATCATCGTTTTTAGCATCTTTTATCCTTTTTATTATCCCTGTTGTGCTTTTGCCCTCGACAAAGTCAATTAGCCTGACCTCTTTTACGATCTCGCTGCCAACGACCTCTTTGCCCTTGTAGTCAGCCCCTTTTACAAGCACGTCTGGTTTTATCTTTGTTATCAAATTTAATGGCGTATCCTCATCAAATATCACGACATAATCGACAAATCCAAGCCCGCTTAGCACGCAGGCTCTGTCATCTTGCGAGTTTATAGGCCTTGTTTCGCCTTTTAGCCTCTTAACTGAAGCGTCCGAGTTTAGCCCGACAACCAAAAGATCGCCAAGCTCCCTTGCACGGGCTAGGTATTTTACGTGTCCAGCGTGCAAGATATCAAAGCAGCCATTTGTGAAAACGACCTTTTTCTTGCCCTTTTGGCTCAAAATTTCCTCTAACTCCTCGACGCTTTTAAGCTTGTGCTCGAAATTTGCCCCAAATGAGCTATTTAACAGCTGCTCGATCTCGCTAAAGCTAGCCGTTGCGCTACCTATCTTTGCCACAACGACGGCTGCTGCGAGGTTTGCTATCTTTATCGCCTCTTTTATATCAGCTCCGTTTGCCAGCATGTAGCCAAGTGTAGCAAGCACCGTATCTCCAGCGCCAGTGACGTCAAAGACCTCTTTTGCTTTTGCCGCAAAGATGTGCAGCCTGTCGTCATATAGCGCGATGCCCTCTTCCGAGATCGTGATGATCGAATAGGTCAAATTTAGCTCGTCTTTTAGCTGTTTTATCGCCTTTTCAAGCTCGGCCTTATCTTTTATCTTTAAATTTGTAGCCTCGCTCGCCTCTTTTTTATTTGGCGTTAGAAGGGTTGCGTTTTTATACTTTGAGTAGTCGCTGCCTTTTGGGTCAATGAGAACTGGTATTTTTAGCCTCACGCACTCGTTTATGATCTCTTGACAAACCTTCTCGCTAAGCACGCCTTTGCCGTAGTCACTTAACAAGACAGCCTTGAAATTTGCAAGATTTTCTTTTACTTTTAAAACAAGCTCATCTTCTAAATTTATCTTTACAACGCTCTCTTTATCGATCCTGACAACTTGCTGATGAGATGCCATTATGCGGCTTTTTATCGAGCTTTCACGCCCTTTTTCAGTAAGGATCAGCTCATCTTTTACATTTAGCTCAACAAGCTTCTCTTTTATCTTTTTGCCAGCCTCATCATCTCCTAAGACGCTAGCCACGCTCACATTTGCGCCAAGCGAGAGCAAATTTCTCACCACATTGCCAGCGCCACCAAGCGTGTATGTTTCGTTATTTATCTTTACGACCTGCACTGGCGCTTCAGGCGAGATGCGCTCGCAACTACCCCAGATATAGTGATCTAGCATTAGATCGCCAACGACTAAAATTTTAACTCTCTTAGCCATTTATCTCTTCCTTATAAATTCTCTTTATCTCTGGCAAATAGTCTTTTATCGCCTCTTCCAAGCTCCACGTAGCGCTAAAGCCAAATGCCTCGCGAGCTGGGGCTACGTCGGCTTCTGTGTGAAACTGATATGAGCCGATAAATGGGTTTTTTATGTATTCGTTGCCTAAATTTACGCCGATCTCACGCTGCAAGATGTCAGCGATATCTTGAAAGCTTCTAGCCTTGCCAGTAGCTGCGTTATAGACGCCACTTGGCGCATCAAGTGCTTTTATGTTTGCGTCAATGATATCTTTTATATAGACAAAGTCACGCTTGATCTGGTCGCTGCCCTCAAAGAGCCTTGGGGTCTTGCCAGCTAAAATTTGCAGACCAAACTGCAGCACCATCGAGGCGGTCTTGTTTTTGAAAAACTCGCCTTTACCAAAGACGTTAAAATACCTCAGCCCAACAACGTTCACGCCGCGCTTTGCGTAAATTTTATTGATATTATCCATGCTTAGCTTACTAAAGCCATATACGTTATTTGGCGCTTCGCACTCGCCAACTGTTTGTGGGCTCTTTGCATTGCCATAAGTCGCCCCTGAGCTTGCATAGATCATCTTTGCGCCCAAACTCTCGCAGATGTCAAGCAAATTTACAAAGGCATTTACATTTGTTTTTATAAGCTCGTCTTGCTCTTTTACGGTCGTGTCCGAGATCGCTGCCTCGTGGTAGATGACGTCTGGAGTAAAGCCTTTTATCTTTTCAAGTGTGCTAAGATCGTTAATGTCACCAGCGTAAATTTCACCCTTAAAGCCAAGTAAATTTTTAAAATGTCCAAAGCTTTTTAGGTTGCCGTTGCTAAATGTCTCGTCGTTTCTAAATTTATCCACAACAAGCACGTGAGCGTCTTTAAAGTTTTCATCAAAATAGTGCGCCAAAGCTGAGCCGATAAAGCCAGCGCCGCCAGTTATAACTATCTTTTTTCCGTTTAAATTCATAGTGATTTTTCCTTTTTTAGCTTATTTAAAACATCTCTTACATCTTTAAAATTTATGCCATCAAGCAAGAAATTTTTGCCCACACCAGCCCTTTTGCCAGCTTCGACGTCACTTGGCTTATCGCCTATCATTAGCGAGTTTTCAAGGTCGATGTCAAACTCTTTGCAAGCATCAAGTATCATTTTTGGATTTGGTTTTCTGCAGGTGCATTTTTGCTCTGGAGCGTGCGGGCAAAAATAGACCTTGGTGATAAAAATCTGCTCTTTTTTAAAGCTTTCAAGCATAAATTTATTTAGAGCGTCAAACTGCTCCTGCGTGTAGTAGCCCCTGCCGATGCCTGATTGATTTGTCACGACAAAGAGCTTGTAGCCAGCTCCAGCAAATTCTCTTAACGCATCAAAAATGCCATCAATAAATTTAAAGTCTTCGATCTCGCAAACGTATCCAGCGTCTTCATTTATGACGCCGTCTCGGTCTAAAAAAAGTGCTTTGTTGGCTGTTTCTTTTATCATTTGGTGATTATAGCCAAAATATTTTAACCCGCCCCTTGCAAATTTACATTTTTGTATTATAATGCCGGCACGTTTTTTAAAAAGGATGACAAATGAAAAAACTACTAATCGTTTCAAGTGTTGCAGCACTACTTTCAACTGCTGCTTTCGCTGCAGATGGCGCTACTATCTATAAAAAATGCGTTGCCTGTCATGGCGCTAAAGCTGAAAAAGTTTTCAATAACAAAGTTCCAGCTTTAACATCACTTGATGCAGCAGCTATCGAAGCAGCTCTAAAAGGCTACAAAACAGGTGCAAATAAATTTGGTCTTGGTGCCATGATGAAACCTATCGCTACTCCAATGAGCGACGACGACATCAAAGCAGTAGCTGAATACATCCAAACACTAAAATAATCATAGGGGCGCTTGCCCCTTTTTCTACAAATTTAAACTCACACCAAATTTCAAAAGCTCTTTTGGCAGATAGTCATCTAAATTGCCGATCTTGTAGTTATCTATCTCTATTAAATTTAGACCATATTTTTTATAAAGCTCTATCTTTTGCTCTTTTTATATACGTCTCGTCATCTTCCAAGCCCCAAAACTCAACATAGACCTTGCCTTTTGGTATGTAAAAATCACAATAGACATCTTCTTTTATCGGCACTATTTTTTCATAAGCGTAGGCTATGCTCTCAGCAAAAAGCCAGTTTGCTATAACTAGCTCAGCCCTACTTCTTACGTAGTGACCGTCGTTTGTTTGGTATTCAGCCTTAAATTTCTCTCTAAAGTCTTCTTTTTGCTCTTTTTTGCTAGATATTTCGCCAACTTTTACTATCTCGTTTGTGAAATTTTCATTACAAAGTAGCCTCTCATCCCACCTAACGCTTGCTTTGCCCATGTAGAAATTTTGCATGCCGCCATAGTATCTGCCAACATCTGTCACGTTGTAGCCGTTGTCACATTTTTTATAAAGCCTAAATTTAACAAAACCTCATTTACATCTTTTGCGTTTTTGCCAAATTTCTTTGCTATCTCTTTTGCACTAAACGTATCAGCTATATTTCTTTGGTTAAATTTTACGTAAGATTTTTGGCGCAGCTTTCGTCTGATAAATTTTGTTATCAAATTTACTAAAATTACAAATATTACAATAGGTAGCGCAAAGCTAAAAAACGCTGGCAACATGATGGATAGTAAATTTGCCGTATCAAAAATTTGCATTTTTATAAAGTAGTGAAAGTAAATTTAAATTTTAAATGATAAATTCTGGCTCAAATTTTGTCCCATTTACCCTGACAACTCTTGCTGGTATGCCAACGACAGTTGCGTTTGCTGGGACATTTTTTAGCACGACTGAGTTTGCACCGATCTTAGCATTTTCGCCGATCGTTATAGCCCCAAGTATCTTTGAGCCAGCTGCGATGGTGACGCCATTTTTAACGGTTGGGTGGCGTTTGCCACACTCTTTTCCGGTACCACCAAGTGTCACTTGATGATACATCATCACATCATCACCGACCTCAGCCGTCTCGCCGATAACCACGCCCATGCCGTGATCTATGAAAAATCTCCTACCAATCTTTGCTCCTGGGTGGATCTCGATGCCTGTTAGAAATCTTGCTATTTGCGAGATGAGTCTAGCTAGAAAAAACCACTTTTTCTCATATAAAAAATGAGAAATTTTGTGAAATAAAACCGCATGGATGCCAGGAGTGTTTATAAGTATCGCCAAAAAGCAACAACTATGCACCGATGGGTCTTTTTCACGGACGGTTTGAACTAGCTCTTTTAGACTCTCCCACATATTTTACGCTCCGTAAAGCTCTGTACTTAGGTATCTCTCGCCGTTATCTGGAGCTATGAAAAGCACTTTTTTGCCAGCGCCAAGTCTTTTAGCCACTCTTTTTGCAGCCACGTAAGAAGCGCCGCCACTTATGCCTATCATCAAGCCATCGCTCTTTGCGATCGCTCTAGCTGCGTTTAGTGCGTCATCGTTGCTTACTTTTTCTACTTCGCTAACTAGGCTCATATCCATTGTATTTGGTAAAAATCCAGCTCCGATGCCTTGAATTTTATGTGGTCCTGGGTTGCCACCACTTAAAACTGGTGATGCTTCAGGCTCTACTGCGATGATCTTAGTGTCATAGCCTTTTTCTTTTAGAACCTTTGCTACACCGCTTATCGTGCCGCCTGTGCCAACGCCTGCTACAAAGGCATCAAGCTTGCTAAAATCAGCCACTATCTCAGCAGCTGTTGTTAGTTCGTGAGCTTGTGGGTTATACTTGTTTTCAAACTGGCTTAGCATTACGTGGTTTGGCTGAGAAGCTAGCTCAGTAGCTCTTGCGATCGCTGCTTTCATACCGCCAGCTGCAGGAGTTAGCTCAAGATGAGCACCATATGCAGCCACGATCTTGCGTCTTTCGATACTCATGCTCTCAGGCATGCAAAGTATCACTTTAAAGCCAAGCGCAGCACCGCACATAGCTACGCCGATACCTGTATTACCGCTTGTTGGCTCAACGATAGTATCGCCATGTTTTAGTGTGCCATCAGCTAGCATTTTGCTTATCATATTAAATGCGATCCTATCTTTTACAGAGCCGCCTGGATTAAAAAACTCTAATTTTACGTAAATTTCAGCCTCGTCAGCACCTGTTTTAACCTTTACGATAGGTGTATTACCGATCGTTTTTACGATGTTATCGTAGATCATCACTCCTCCTAAAATAAATTTCTTGTAAATTTAGCATAGAATTTAAAATAAAACATAAAAAGTCCTAATTTGCGCTAAATTTAAAATAAAAATTTAGTTTTTAATGCTATCAAGCACCTCTTGTCCGTTTTGGCTTAAAATTTTGCCTTTGAAATTCTCTTTGCAAAACTCCAAAATAAGCGCATGATAGAGCTTTAAAACCTCAGTCTCGTCAAATTTCTCACTATCAAGAAATTTGTAAATTTCATCATACTCAAGCGAGCTAAACCACTCAGCCGCCTCGTCGTAGCTCTCAAAAATGTAGTCAAAATATGCCATTATCCTAAGCGCATAAGCATCAACGACCATGTAAGGCTTGCCGCAAGCATAAGCAAGTATCGCGTCGCAAGTCTCAGCGCCAACGCCTTTTACGCTTATGAGCCACTCGCGACTTGCATTTTCTTTAAAGTTTTCAAAGCTCTCAAATTCATTTTTTATAGCTAAACAAAGCGTTTTTAGCCGTTTTGCCTTTGTGTTGTAAAAGCCACTTGGCTTTATGAGTGTGGCAAGCTCGCTGTTTTCAAGCGCACAAATGCCTTGCAGGCTATCTTTGCTGGCATTTTTTAGATTATTTAGTGCTTTTTCTACATTTTTCCAGTTGGTATTTTGCACCAAAATAGCACCCAAAATAACCTCAAAAGTGCCCTCACCTGGCCATTTTAGCTCGTCTAAATTTCTACTTTTGTGATTTAGCAGAGCTAAAAATAGATCAGTTGATCTCATTTTAAATTTTCTTTAAATGTTAGATAAAACTGCTTTGCAGTCCTGCCACTTCTGCTAGCTCTTAGCGTGGCAAAATTTTTAGCAAGCGTGTGAAGCTCATCTTTGTCGCCAGTGTAGTCTTTGAAGTAAAAATCAACCATTTTTAGGTACTCATCGTAGTTACCTTGATAAAAGCTGATCCAAAGACCAAAGCGGTCTGAGAGAGAAATTTTCTCCTGAGCTGCGTCGCTGTAGTGAATTTCTCCGTCTATTAGCTCTGAGTTTTCATTGTCACTTTTAAACTCGCTTATTAGGTGGCGGCGATTTGATGTGGCGTATAAAAGGACGTTTTTAGGCGGCTTTTGGATAGAGCCGTCCATGATAGGCTTTAGAAATTTATACTCATTGCTGCCATTTTCAAAGCTTAGATCATCGCAGAAAATGATAAATTTAAACTCGCTTTTTCTGATCTCATCGATAATGTCGCCAAGGTATTTTAGATCCTCGCAGCCGATCTCAATGATGCGAAGTCCCTCTTTATAAAATTTAGTAAAAACAGCCCTTACAAGGCTTGACTTGCCACATCCTCTCTCGCCCCAAAGAAGCACGTGATTTGCCTCGTCGCCAGCTATAAAATTTCTAGTATTTTTTAGCAAAATTTCTTTTTGTTTCTCCAGTCCATAAAGTGAGTCGATATCGACAAAATCGATATCCTCAACCGGCTTTAGCATCCCTTTTGTACTTCTATAAATCGCTGCGTACTTCATACCCCAATCTATCATCTCTTATCCTTTCTTAGATAGACCAAAATTTCAGCCAAAACATCGTCGTCGTCCTTGCTGCGTGACTTTAGCCTGATCTTCTCGTCGTCATTTTTTGTTATTAGTATGTTTTGCTCGCTATTTGAGATAGTCTTTATGCCAGCTTTTAGAGCTAAAATTTTGATGATGATGAGGTCTAAAAACTGCTTTGTAAATGTATCTATCTTGCCAAATCTATCCTCAAGCTCGCTTTGTATCTCATAGACCTCGGCGACCTCTTTGCACTTGCTAAGGCGTCTATAAATTTCAAGCCTGAGCCTATCTTCTCTTATAAATTCTTGATTTAAAAAGGCGCTTACGCTAAGTTTTAGATCGATCTTATCAAGCTTTGCGGAGTCTTGATTAAGAAGCTTATTGATCTCATCTTCTAGCATTTTTAGATATAGCGAGTAGCCGATAGCCTCGATGTGACCGCTTTGCGCCTCGCCGATGATGTTACCGCCACCCCTTATCTCAAGGTCGTGATAAGCTAGCACCGAGCCAGCTCCCAAAAATGAGTTGCCCTCAAGTGCTACAAGGCGTTTTAGCGCGTCCTTGCTAATGGCGTTTTTATCCTCCACCAAAAAGTAGCAATAAGCCTGCTTGTCGCTTCTACCCACGCGACCGCGCAGCTGATGCAAGTCAGCCATGCCAAATTTATTAGCATTTTCTACGATTATAGTGTTTGCATTTGGCAGGTGGATGCCGCTTTCAACGATGCTGGTGCAAAGTAGCAAGTCATACTCGCCCCGCTCAAATTTCATCATCTCATCTTCAGTGACTTTCGCATTTACCTTTGAGTGAAGTATCAAAATTCTAAGCTTTGGCAAAATTTTCCTTAGATCATTTGCCGTCTGCTCGATGTCTGCGATGTGGTTGTGGATGTAAAAGGTCTGCCCGCCGCGTCTTAGCTCACGCATGATAGCCTCTTTGACGACCTTCTCGTCCCACTCTCTCACGCTTGTTCTCACATCCAGCCTCGAACTTGGCGGAGTGGCTAAAATGCTATATGTTTTTATCTTGCTAAGCGCCATATTTAGGCTTCTTGGTATCGGCGTGGCGCTCATACTTAGGATGTGTGAGTGCTGAGAAATTTCTTTTAGCTGCTCTTTTTGCTTAACGCCAAATTTATGCTCTTCATCAACCACGATAAGCCCTAAATTTTCAGCCTTTACGCCAAGAAGCGCATGCGTGCCCACGCAAACTATGGGCTCATTTTCTTTTAGTGCTTTTTGCAAGCTTGATTTCTCTTTGGCACTTGAGAAGCGATCTAGCCTAAAGACCTTTATGCCAAATTTGCTAAATCTCTGGCTTAGCGTCTTGTAGTGCTGCGAACTAAGAAGCGTCGTTGGCACGAAGAAAAATGCGCTAAAGCCTGATTTTATGCAGGTAAATATGGCATTCATCGCAACTTCAGTCTTGCCAAAGCCAACATCTCCGCTAAGCAGCCTATCCATCACCTTGCCGCTTTTTAGCTCATCTTTTATATCATTTACCGCCTTTTGCTGGTCGCTCGTGTATGAAAAGCCAGCATCTTGGACGAAATTTAGATAAGAGATATCCTCTTTTTGTAAAATTTTGCCTGCGATTAGCTCCCTTTTTGCCGCCATCGCCACGATCTTTGAGGCAATCGCGAAGAGTTTTTCTCTAACCTTCTCTTTTATCTTGGCAAAATTTGCCTTACCCAAGCGATCAAGCACCGCCATAGAGCCATTTTGTGCGATGTAGCGATCTATCAAATTTAGATGCTCGACTGGCAAAAGAAGCTTGTCATCATTTTGGTAGGCGATAACTACAAATTCTTTCGTCGCACCCAAAACTTTGATCTTTTCAAGTCCCAAAAACCTGCCTATACCATAATCTTCATGCACGACGTAGTCATTTACTTTTAGCTCATCGACCACGAGACTTGAGCGTTTAACTCGCCTTTTTTTCTCAAATTTATTTAGAGAGACTACGATCTTGTCGCTTGAGGTTAAATTTACCACAAGGGGCGAAATTTCAAGCTTGACATTTGCAAAGTCATCAAGCTCATAGCCCTTAAAAAGCCCCTCATTTCTTGAAAGAACGGTTATGCTTTTGCTTTTGTTTAGCTCAAAAAAGTCAAAATTTAAAGTAACTTCTAGGTCTTTATAGACCTTTGGCTCAGGCAAAATTTCAATGCCCTTAAATTTCTCCTCAGGCGCATCATAAATTTCAAAATCGATCTTTTTAACAAGCTTTGAGTCAAAAACTTTCAAGTAGTCGCTAAAGCTATCTATCGCCCAAAATCCAAGCGAATTTAGATCATTCACCAAAGCATCACTTTGCATATCCTCGATCTTTTGGCTAACTTTTTCAAACTCATCTTTGCTCAAATTTGCGATAAATGGCACGATCTCGGCTTCGCTTAGCTCATTTTTGTTGCTAATTTGTGTGGCGGTGTTGTAGTTTCTGATGCTCTCCACCTCATCGCCAAAGAGTAAAATTCTAACAGGATCGTCCATATTTACGCCGTAAATGTCGATCACTTCGCCGCGAATGCTAAACTCGCCAACGCTCTCAACTATATCGACGCACTCGTAGCCAAATCGTATGAGCAAGTCGGCAAATTCGCTTAAATTTAGATTATCTTTTAGCTTGATCGTTGAGCTTTCTAGGTTTTTTTGCGTTGGAAGTGGGTTTAAAAGCGTGCTAAATGGGCTTACGATGATCTTTTTGCCATCAAATTTATAGTATTTGCTAAGAACGGATGAAATTTCAAAGAGCTCTTCGTTAAAACTTCTTAGATCATCGCCCTTTTTAGCTCTAAAATCAGGTAGTTTAAAGGCGCTAAAGCCAGCAAAACTGGCCGCATCAGCGCAGAGTGCCGCTTCTTTGTCATCTTCGCAGATGAGAATTTGTGGGGCATGTGTTAAAAGATACTCATAGACCTTTGCTTGCATAGTACTCTTTTAAAAAGGCTTCGACCAAGTGAAATGAGCCAAATGCTAGGTAAATTTTGCCGTTTTTTGCCTCTTTTATATCGTTCATATCGCTTGGCTCAAACTCCCTATGAAAAATTTCAAGCTCGTTTAAAGCCTTATTTATAAGCTCTCCGCCAAGCTCCCTGCCCTCGCAGTGGTAGTGATAAAGTAGCACACTCTCAACAACTGGCTTAAGAGCTGCCAAAACTGCTTTAAAATCTTTATCTAAAAACGAGTTATAAACTAGTGTTAGCTTCTTGCCGCTAAACTCTTCTTGGCTAAATTTCTTAGCCACAGCCTTTGCGCCAAGCTCGTTATGACCGACATCTACATATAAATTTGAAGCGATCTTTTCACATCTGCCACGAAGCGATAAGGCGCCAAGCTTTTTGATATCTATGCTGTTATCTAAAATTTTAGCCGCGGCGTAGGCTAGAGTTAAATTTGAGCGCAAAAACTCTGGCAAATTAAATTTATCTGCGTAGTTTGCGATCTCGTTTAAATTCTCTTTGGTCAAAATTTCTCTTGGAAAGCTCAGAGTTGCGCCTTTTTCGCTTGCGATCTCTTTTGCGATAGCCACACTTATCTCGTTCATCTCATCATTTAAAATAGCTCTTTTGCCCATAGCTTCAAATTTCGTGCGTGAAATTTCTTCTAAGCTATTGCCTAATATCGCCGTGTGGTCAAAGCCGATCGGAGTAAAGATGCTTAGCTCTTTTTCAAAGACATTTGTCGCATCCAGCACGCCGCCCATGCCAGCCTCGCAGACAAAGTAGTCGCAGCCCTCAAAAAGCACCGCAGAAAGCAGCGTCATATACTCAAAATAGCTCGTTTTTATCTTGTACTCGTCGCTTAAAAGAGCTTGCAAACGCTCGTGAGCTACCTCTAAAATTTCATCACTAGCAACCTCGCCATTTAGCCAAAATCGCTCATTAAATTTAAATATATGTGGGCTTGTGTAGTGGCCTACTTTTGCCCCTTTTTGGCTTAAAATTTGTGCTAAAAAGCGGCCCGTGCTACCTTTGCCATTTGTGCCGATGATGTGAATTATCTTAAAAGGCTTTAGATGCCCTTTGATCGTATCATAAGCCCTTATGATCCTACCATAGTCGATCTCTTTATAGTAAAGTGGCTTGCCGTCAAGAAATTTCGCTAGGCTCATTTTTCCTCGATTATCTTTGGCATGACTTGGTTTCTGCCGCCCTCTTTTGAGAGATAGAGCATCTTATCAGCGCCCTCAAGTGTCATCGTGTCGCTTAAATTTGCGCTTCTTGTAGCCACACCAGAGCTAATGGTAACTTTGATGCGCTCGTTTTTATATATAAATTTAAAATTTTCTATCATACTTCTTAGCTTCTCGCCAAATCTAACTCCATCTTTTAAGCTCGTACTTGGTAGCAAAATGACAAATTCCTCGCCACCATATCTACCGACAAAATCAACCTTTCTAGCATTTTTCTTAAGCACCTGAGCCACAGCAGAAAGGATCACATCGCCAGCTTCGTGGCCGTAAGTATCGTTTATCTTTTTAAAGAAATCAATATCAACAAAGCAGATCGAATAGTCCGTGCCGTAGCGCTTATAAGCCTCTTCGATGCGCTGAATTTCACTCATCAAAGCTCTTTTTGTAGCCACTTTTGTTAAAAAGTCCTCTTTACTCTCAAGCTTCGCAGCTTCAAGCTCTTTTTCTAAGCTTTTGACCCTGTTTTGAAGCTCAGAAATGGTCGCTTGTTTGCTGTTCATCTCAAGGCCAAGCTCCTTGCTCTCGATCTCAAGCGCACCTGCGATCTCGATAAGCATGCTCTTCACATGATCGATGCTGTTTGCATTTAAATTTACATTTTTAAGATCATTTTTGATGCTTTGCACCTTAGCAGAGCTACTTTGAGAGCTAGCTGCGATGTCTGAAATCCTCTCGCCTATGCTTTGTAAGATGTTGTTTAATGAGCCAACCTTTTCGATGATCTCGGTCCTATCTTCTTCGATCCTGCGATCGACAAAGGTTTTTATCTTCTCTTGAAATTCTTTGCTATTTAGGCTTTGTGGATTTTGTTTTAAAACGTTTCTAATGATGCTAAGCTCTTCGCCAAGCTCTTTTGTGATAGAAGGCTCAAGCGCAAAATTTAAAAGCTCAACTAAAGCATTTTCTTCGCCGCTCTCATTTTTTTGAGAGAGAAATTTCTCAAGCTCAGCGCTCATAGTCCTTAGATCGTCAAAGTCTCTCACGCCGTAATATTTCAAAAAGTCCAAAAATTCAGTATCGTAAGAGCTTACAAAGTCAAACCATTTAAGGCACATCTCTTCAAGATTTTTCTCATCATATCTTCTAGCAAGTAGCTGCATGCCCTGCTCCGCTAGAGCTTTTGCATCTTTATTGTGAAGCATAGAGATAGCCTGGAGAATTCTTCTTGCAAAGGCGTTTAGTGACTTTAACTTTTTATCATCAACCACTTGTGCTGTGCCATTTTTAGCACCGTGAGAGAGCCTAGCGGTCATAAAAGCTACAAACTCATCAACCGTTTTTATATGAAGGCTTATAGCTTGCGCCTTATAGTCATCACCAAGCCTTGAGATATATTTTTCTATCTTTTTGCTCTCTTCGGTAGTAAAGCCATATTTTTTAGAAATTTCATTATAAACTTCGGTGTAATTTTCTGGCGTTAGCATCAAATGGCGATCTTTTATCTCACTCAAGGCTTCCTTGACTATTTGACTAACGGTTACTGCTGCCATTTTTATATCCTTTTACAGCTAAATTTGCGATGTACTCATCAAACGCCTCTTTTGAGGCCTCTTTTATAGCTTCATACTTTTGAGTATCGCTAATAACACTATCTGCGTATCTTATGCTCTTTTGACGTCTTGCCACGCTAAAATCATACTCTCCAGTAACAGGTATATCTATGACACGACCATCTTTAAATTTGGTTTTATAGTTTAGAGTTAAAAGAGCTTTATAAGATGTGATATAGCCATATTCATCATAGATGATTGCCTCGTAATTTAAACTTTTTACCGAAACTATTATCGAAGTATCAGCGCTATCTTTACTTGATAGTGATTTATGCAGCCTTGCGACCATGCCCTCTTTTACTGCATCTTTTATCCAGACACTATTTTTTGGCTCTTCTTTGCTGATGATAACATCAACATAAACTCTATCTCCAACCAAATCCTGCGAGATCTTTGAAACTGGTTTATAGCCACATCCGCAGATAAATATAGCAATAAAAAACGCTAAAAAATATCTCAAAATTTATCCTTTAATGACAAAATTTACTAATTTGCCTTTTATATAAATCTCTTTTAAAATTTCTTTTCCTTCAAGCCATTTAGCCACATTTTGCTTAGCTTGTTTTAAAATTTCACTCTCACTCTCACTTGCTGCTACTTCAAACTCAGCCCTTTTTTTGCCATTAACTGTAACTGCAAGAGCGATGCTATCTTTTACAAAGACCTCTTCTTTTACAGCTATCTTTGTGAAATTTTTTCTGCCAAAAAGCTCTTCGCTAAGCTCATTTGCGATATGTGGCACGATAGGCTCTAGTAAATTTAAGATGATGAAAAAGCCCTCAGCATTTACATCGTCATTATCCTGCGCATTTATAGCGTTTAGCGCCTCCATACAAGCAGCGATTAAAGTATTAAAAGCAAATGTATCGCCAAAAACCTCGGTTGATTTTTTAAGCGCTTCATAAATTTTAAGCCTTGCAAATTTCTCATCTTTATTTAGACTTTCATGATCTATTTCAGGCAGTTTATCTATCTTTTTGATAGTTTGCGCCTTCTCCCAAAGCCTATTTAAAAACCTAAATGCACCCTCAACTGCGCTGTCGTTCCACTCTAGCTCTTTTTGAGGAGGAGCAGCAAAAAGGATAAAAAGCCTTGCCGTATCAGCGCCGTATCTATTTATGATATCATCAGGATCTACGACGTTACCCTTGCTTTTACTCATCTTTTTGCCATCTTTTAAGACCATGCCTTGAGTAAGTAAATTTTCAAATGGCTCATCATCTCTTAGATAGCCAAGATCTCTTAAGACCTTTTGGAAAAATCTAGCATATAAAAGGTGCAAGATCGCATGCTCGATACCGCCGATATACTGATCTACATTCATCCAATAATTCACGCTCTTTTCATCAAGCGCTTTTTGCTCCCAAGTCTTCTCATCGCTTGCAAATCTAGCAAAATACCAGCTACTCTCCACAAATGTATCCATTGTATCAGTCTCTCTGATCGCGTCTTTGCCGCATTTTGGACACTTTGTAAATTTCCAAGTTGGATGTTTATCAAGTGGGTTGCCCTCTCCTGTGATCTCCACATCTTCAGGCAGTGCGATAGGTAAATTTTCCTCTTTTTCTAGCACTACGCCGCAGCATTTGCAGTGTACAATAGGTATCGGCGCACCCCAGTATCTTTGGCGAGAAATTCCCCAATCTCTTAGTTTGTAGTTTGTGATCCTTTTACCAAGACCATCTTTTTCAAATTTCTCTATCATAAAGCTTTTGGCATCCTCTGAGCTAAGTCCGTTTATCAGCTCAGAATTTATAGCAACTCCGTATTCTGAGTACGCTTTAGAGTCATCACTCTCACCCCCAAGCGGCTTTACGACTGGCTTTATAGGTAGATTAAATTTGCTTGCAAACTCGAAGTCTCTTTGATCATGAGCAGGAACAGCCATGATAGCGCCACTGCCATAGTCAGCTAGGATGAAATTTGCAACCCAAACTGGGACCTTTTCATTTGTGAGTGGATGAATGACGTAAATTCCTAAAAATTCTCCATCTTTATCGCTTGCTTGACGCTCTCTTGGGCTTTGATTAAGTATTGCTTTTATCTTTGCCTTCTTGCTTTCATCAAATTTATCACTTTCAAGAAGCGCTTTTACGATAGGATGCTCTGGCGCAAGGGCTGTGTAGCTAACGCCATAAATAGTATCAGGTCTTGTAGTAAATACCTCAAAACCATCAAATTTACTACCTAAAGTCTCTTTTGAAACCTCATCAAGGCTAAATTTAAACTCCAAGCCGTAGCTTCTACCAATCCAGTTTTCTTGCATTGTGATGACTTGATTTGGCCATTTGCCCTCAAGAAGTTTTAGATCCTCAAGTAGCTCGCTAGCGTATTTTGTGATGTTGAAGTAGTATCCTGGAAGCTCTTTTTGCACAACATCATTACCGCATCTCCAGCATTTTCCATCTTCAACCTGCTCGTTTGCAAGCACGGTTTGATCGTATTCACACCAATTTACGATGGCATTTTTTCTATAAACAAGCCCTTTTTCAAACATCTTTATAAAAAAGCTTTGCTCCCATTTTGTATAAAGTGGGTCAGATGTGGCTAAAATTCTCTTTTTAGAAAACGAAAAGCCAAGGCTTGCAAGCTCTTTTTTCATATAGTCGATGTTTTCGTAAGTCCAAATTTTAGGGTGAATTTTATGTTTTATGGCTGCGTTTTCAGCTGGCATACCAAAGCTATCAAAGCCGATAGGATGAAGCACGTTGTAGCCGCTTTTTCTATATGATCTAGCCAGCGCATCGCCGATAGAGTAGTTTCTCACATGCCCCATATGTATGCGTCCGCTTGGATATGGAAACATGCTTAGGATATATTTTTTTGGCAAGCTCAGATCATCTTTTGGTTCAAATTCTTCATTTTTATCCCAAATTTCTTGCCACTTTTTTTCTATCTTTAAAGGCTCATATTTTCTCTTCTCAGCCATTTTTTCTCCTAAAATTCTTCTTGTGATTTGCTTGATTCTATTAATACCAAGGCTAGTGAAAATATATTTGCAATGACTGCGCCAATAGCTAGCGAATAGCTAAGCGTTGCATTTTCAGAGACTTGCAAAATAACAAAAGCTGGTATAAGGTGCAAATCAGCAACCAACGAGCTAGCAAAAAGCTCAGCTGAAAGTAAATTTTTAACACCGATCTTAAGCAAAGTTGAAACCAAATTTATACTAGCTGCCACAAAAAGGGCGATCTCGTTTTTATCATATAAAAACTCCGCCGTAGTCGTAAGACTCATCAGCGCAAAAAATATGTAGATAACTTTTCCCCAGTTCATTATCCCTCCTTACACAACGCCTTTTTCAAACATAGCACGCTCTTTATCACGCTCTTTTTTGATCCTTTGCTTCTCAGCCTCTCTAGCTCTAAAATGCTCGATGCTAAATTTAAACCAGATAAGAAATGGTGATGAGATGTAGATCGAGCTGATCGTTCCTATAACGATACCAACGATAAGGATAAATGAAAATCCATGTATCATATCTCCACCAAATAAAAACAACACAACAACAGTCATCATCGTAGTGGCTGAAGTTAGGATAGTTCTTGAAAGTGTGGCTGAGACTGACTCGTTGATAACGCCCTCGATATCAGTTCTCTTACTCTCTTTTATGCCTTCTCGTATCCTGTCAAAAATGATGATCGTATCGTTTAGCGAGTAGCCAAGCACCGTTAATACAGCCGCTAGAGTGTCTAAATTTACATCGATATCAAATAGCGAAATAGCACCAACAGTTATAACGATATCGTGAATTTCAGTTGCGATCGCAGCAAGCGCAAATCTCCACTCAAATCTAAATGTGATATAAAGAAGCACGCCAATTAGTGAAATTCCAAGAGCCATCAAGCCCTTTTGCCTAAGCTCGTCACCAACCTTTGGACCAACGATATCAACACGTCTTACTTCAAAATTTCCAGTATCTTTTAAAATTTGCTTTATCTCAGTGCCGATGTCACCAGTTAAATTTGAACTTGATCCTGAAAATCTAATAACAGCCTCATCTTCGCTTCCAAACTCAGTAACAGAGGCGTTTTTAAGCACTTCATTTGTGCCAAAAGCGTCGCGAATTTTATCAAGTGGCGCTTTGGTGTCGTATTTTAGCTGTATAAGCGTACCACCAGAGAAGTCGATGCCGTAGTTTAGACCCTTTGTTGCAAGTAAAAAGATCGAACCAACAAATAAAAATATAGAAAGTGCGAGTGACACAAATCTAAACCGCATAAAATCATAAACTTTTGCCTTAGTAAAAATTTGCATCTCTAGCTCCTTTTATAACCAAACCAAAGTCTGGTATTTCCGCTTTTTTCTATCTTGTCCATGACTGCATCAAACATGCCATGTGTGCCTAAAATGGCCGTTAGCATCGAAGCCATGATACCTATCGCCATAGTTACTGCAAAGCCTTTAACTGGGCCAGTACCATAAGCATAAAGCACTGCAACTGTGATAATGGTAGTTAAGTTTGAGTCGATGATCGCACTCATAGCGTGCTCATAGCCCTTTTGCACGGCCGTTCTTATCGCCACGCCTTCACGCAAAAGCTCACGTATACGCTCGTTTATGATGACGTTTGCATCAACCGCCATACCGATAGTTAGCACAATACCAGCCATACCAGGCAGAGTAAGCGTCGCTCCAAAAAGCGCCATGACAGCTACTAATATAACGACGTCCGCAACAAGTGCGATATTTGCAAAAACTCCAGAAATTCCATAATAAACTAGCATAAATAGCACTACTAAAATAGATCCAGCAGCAAGAGCTACCATGCTTTGGTTGATGCTCTCTTGCCCCAAAGATGGACCGACACTTCTTTTTTCTAGCATCTTAACAGGTGCTAAAAGTGCGCCACTTCTAAGCGCGATCGCCACGTCGTGAGCCTCGTCAAGTGTAAAGCCACCACTGATCTGGCCGCTACCGCCACCTATTCTTTCGTTTATAACTGGAGCTGAATAGACCTTGCCGTCAAGCACGATAGCAAGCCTTTTACCGACATTTGCACCAGTAAAATCACCAAAAATTCTAGCGCCTTCTGAATTTAGTGTGAAATTTATGATCGGTAGGTTATTTTGCTGAGAAAATGCGACTTTTGCGTCAGTTAACATCGAGCCATCAAGCACTGGGATATTTTTAACGACATATTTCACGCGGTCATTTTTGGCATCCTTAAAGATCACGTCACCATAGCTTTCAGCCTCGGCCTCGCTCATAGTATTAGCCTGATCTTGTCTTTTATCATCAACTGCCATAAGCTGCAAGTGAGCAGCCTTTGCGATAAGATCTCTCGCTCTTTGCTCGTCTTCTTCAGTCTTTATGCCAGGGAGCTCGACTAGGATATTATCTTTGCCTTGTCTAGCGACTGTTGGCTCAGCCAGACCAAACTGATCAAGCCTGTTTCTAATGGTCTCAACAGCTTGTGAGATCGCATACTCGATCGTATCAAGCCTCTCTTGCTCTGTAAGAGTGATATGATAGCTTAGACCATCTTTTTTGATATCAAGCCCTTTTATCTCAGCCAAAGCCTTATCAACCTTTGGAGCCTCGTCACTATCAAGTAGCGCAAAATCAACACTATCTTCTTTTATCTTAAATTTATCAATAAGCACATCTTCTTTTTTGGCATAATAATTTATGCTTCCAGCGATTGACTTGATCTTAGAGTGGATGGCTTCATTAGTTTCAACACCAAGAAGCATATGAAGACCACCTTGAAGGTCAAGTCCTAGCGAAATTTTAGCTCCGCTTTGAGTCTGAAAAAAAGATGGCACCGAAAAGCCAAAACCAAAAACCAAGGCTAATATTAATATAATCAGCCTATATGTAACTCTTGCGTTACGCATTATTTATCTTCGATCTTTTTAGCTACAAACTCACGTGCTATACGAACGATTACATCATCGTTAAGTTTAACTTTGATAAAATCATTTTCGGCTTTAATCACTTCGCATATAAGTCCGCCATTAGTTACTATCTTATCGCCTTTGTCAAGAGCTGCAAGCATTGCTGCATGGGCTTTTTGTTGTTTTTGTTGAGGTCTGATAACCAAAAAGTAAAATATGGCGAAAAGCACAACAAGAGGTAGTAATGATGTTAAAAAATCAGCGTTTTGCATGGATTTCCTTATTTGTAAGATTTTTAAACGGACATTTTAGCACTAAAATTATAATAAAAGCCTTTGTCGGTGCTTTTTTGCTTTCTAATTTCATTTTTTTAGCCATGGCTGAAAATCAAATTTTAAATTTCATCTCACCTTTTCTAACGCTAGCTGGAATTTTCGTCATAATAAATTTAAGCAGGGCTGGCTTTTTCGCGGCTGGATTTTTCACTGGGATTTTGTGGTTTTACTGGATCGGCTTTAGCTTCATCTACTACGAGCTTGTCTGGCTTATCCCATTTGTCATCCTCTTTGTAGCCCTTGTTTATGGACTTATGTTTTGGGTGGCCTCTTTTCCAAGCTTTGTGACACTAAGAGCCGTTTTACTATTTTTAATAAGCTATGTGCATCCATTTGGCTTTAACTGGTTTAACCTTGAAGCAACGCTTGTTTTAGGCGCTTTTGAGCCAGATACTAGAGGGCTTATATTTATATTTTTAGCAGCCATTTCTTTGAGTTTAAAAGGTAAAATTTTAAAATTTATCCTAGCTTTTATCTGCCTGATCGCCGCTTTGCAGTTTAAAAGTAACGAGGCAAAGACTCTGCCATTTGACGTGGAGCTAGTAAATACCAATGTCGCTCAAAGAGTGCGCTGGGATAAAAGCTTGCGCATGAAATTTACAAATGAAAATTTAGACATGATAAATAGCGCCATAGCCGAGCAAAAACGTCTCATCGTGCTTCCAGAGAGTGCGTTTCCATTATTTATGACAAATGAGCCACTGCTTGTTGATGAGCTAAAAGAGCTTTCAAAAAAGATAACTATCGTAGCTGGCGCGCTTGCTTATGAAAATAAGCAAATTTATAACTCTGCATTTTTGTTTCAAGATGGCACCCTTAGACGAATGGATAAGAAATTTTTAGTGCCATTTGGAGAAGAAATTCCTCTGCCAAAATTTATGCAAGATGCAGTAAATAAGCTATTTTTTGGCGGAGCTAGTGACTTTAAAAAGGCTGAAAATTTTAGTGACTATGAGATAGACGGGGTTAAAATCAGAAATGCTATCTGCTACGAGGCAACAAGAGAGGAGCTTTATAAGGGCGAATTTGACGTGGTCGTGGCTATCACGAACAACGGCTGGTTTGTGCCAAGTAGCGAACCTGTGCTTCAAAGAGTGCTTATAAAACACCTTGCTACAAAGTATAATAAAGCGGTCTATCACAGCGTAAATGGCTCAAAAAGTGAGATCATAAAGCCTAAAAAAGCGTTTTGGGATGAGTTTTAAAAGAAATTTAAAGTGGCTTTTAGATAAAGCCACTTTTTTGATTATTTTTTTAGTAAAGCTTTGAAAGTATCGACTGCATCAAGCTTTTCCCAAGGGTATTTTGCATTTCCCACTTGACCTTTTGCAGCTACTTTTGCATACAAAAATGTATCTTTGCTTGGTTTATCAAGACCAAATTTATTTGTTATCCAGCGAGGTGTTAGAGAAAAATGCTCGCTTACAAAATTTGAAAGCATATCGTCATTTACGCCGTTTGCGTGAGTTCCCATAGTATCAACACTAACTGAAGTTGGCTTTGCAACGCCTATTGCATAGCTTATCTGGACGATACATTTTTTAGCAAGGCCAGCTGCAACGATATTTTTAGCTATCCAGCGCGCTGCGTAAAGTCCGCTGCGATCAACCTTTGTGTAGTCCTTACTTGACTGAGCGCCACCGCCTATCGGGCTATATCCGCCAAAGCTATCAACGATTAGTTTTCTGCCTGTTAGGCCGCTATCGTGAAGTGAGCTGTGATTTACATATCTGCCTGTTGGATTTATGTAAATGATCGTTTTTTCTTTGTTATATAGCTCTTTTGGAAGGCCAGTTTCGTCTATTAAATTTTGAATTAGTGCGCGAAGCTCTTCTATCTTCATGCTCTCCACGCATGGCGCAGAAACGACGATAGTGTGGATACTTTGAGGCTTGCAGTTTTCAAAGTTGTCTTTACTGCCGTAATCAATCGTAACCTGCGTTTTTATATCAACGCCAAGTTTATCAGGGTTTGCTTTGGCAAATTTATAGACTTTTTCACAAAGCATTCTTGCGTAAGTTATAGCTGCTGGCATAAATTCTTTCGCTTCGCAGCTTGCAAAGCCAAACATGATACCTTGATCACCTGCTCCGATCTCGCCGTCACTTTGATCAACGCCTTGATTTATATCTGGACTTTGTTGATTTAGGCAGACTTTGACCTCGATATCATCTGGGTGCAAGCACTGCTCTTTTGTAAAGTTGCTCTTTCCGTCATATCCAATATGCGCAAGAGCATCTTTTACGATCTTTTCGTAGTCTTTATAAGAGAGTTTTACTTTTGAGTTTATTTCTCCGCCTATTACTATATTTTTTCCGGCTACAAAAACTTCGCTTGCGACGCGTCCATTTGGATCTTGCGTTAAAATAGTATCAACAATGCTATCAGCGATGATATCAGCGCATTTGTCTGGATGACCTGGACTTACAACTTCAGAAGTAAATAGATACATTTTAGTCCTTTTCCTTGGTTAAATTTTCGTGCAATTGTAACAAATCTATATAAAAAGCGAATTAATCTTTTTAAATTTCTTTATATTTAAAAATCATTTAGCTAAAATCAACAAAAAACTAATTTATTAAGGTGTCAAATGAGTATGTTTAAAAACATTGCAAGAAGATACGCCGATGGAAATTTGATCGTTCAAATTTTAGTTGGTATCATCCTAGGTGCCCTAGTTGGCTTTTATACACATTATCAGGCAGTCCCTTACAACCAAATCTCAGCTAAAATTCAAACCATCCAAAAAGAGAGTGGCTTAAGCGTAGATGAAGTCATAAAAACTCGCCTTAGCCAAGATGAAGCAAAACAGCTTGATGAAGCCAAAGAAAAGGCTAGTTCGGCTGATTCTATCGCTGCTTCAGCCTCAGTTTTAGGAGATTTGTTTAAAGGCGCTCTAAAAGCGATCGCACCTATTCTTGTATTTGTTTTAGTTGCAACCTCTATCATTTTAAAAGATTTTGGTCATACAAAAGGCATGCAAAAGATCATCACACTCTACCTTGTTGGCACCTTTTTAGCAGCTGTTGTGGCAGTAATTGCAAGCTTTTTATTTCCTATCGAGATACCACTAAAAGGTCTGCAAAGCGCTGATATGTCAGCACCTCAAGGCATCACAAACGTGCTAAAAGATCTTATCTATAAAATGGTAGAAAATCCGATAACCGCCCTAGCAAACGGCAACTATATAGGCATCATCACTTGGGCGATTGGTGGTGGTATCGCTATGAGATATGCTACACCTGAGACCAAAAAGGTATTTAAAGATATAAGCGACGGCGTAACTCATATCGTTAAATTTATCATTAGACTAGCTCCGTTTGGTATCTTTGGTATGGTTGCTATCAGCATTCATGATACTGGATTTGAGGCACTTGCAGGATATCTAAAACTGATCTTAGTTCTTGTTGGAGCGATGCTTGTGGTGGCATTTATCGTCTATCCAGCGATGGTTTTTGCACTAACTAAGAAAAATCCTTATCCACTTGTGATGATCTGCTTAAAAGAGAGCGCAATCTCAGCGTTTTTTACAAGAAGCTCAGCTGCAAACATCCCTGTAAATATGGCGCTTTGCAAAAAGCTTGGACTAAAAGAGGAGCTCTACTCGATCTCTATCCCACTAGGAGCCACCATAAACATGGGTGGTGCGGCAGTTACCATTAGCATCCTAGCGCTTACTGCAGTAAATTCTATCCCATCTATCACAGTTACATTTGGCGATGCGCTTCTTCTTTGCTTCATCTCAGCCCTTGGTGCGTGCGGCGCATCTGGCGTGGCTGGAGGATCGCTTCTTCTAGTGCCATTAGCGTGCGGACTTTTTGGCATCGGCAACGATATCGCTATGCAGTTTGTAACAGTTGGCTTTACGATAGGCGTCATCCAAGACTCAGTTGAAACCGCGCTAAATAGCTCATCAGACGTGCTTTTTACAGCTGTAGCCTCAGAGACTTCAAACTAACTTTCATAAAATTTCAGCTAAATTTTGGCTGAAATTTTACTTTTATCCATTTTTTTGTAAAATATCCCAAAAATTTAAAGGATAAATATGCAAATTTGGGATCTAAAAGCACTTTTTGCAAACGAAAAAGAGTGCGAGCAAAACGCACTAAATTTACAAAAAGAGTGCGAGAAATTTAAAGATAAATACCTTGAAATTTATGAAAATTTAAAAACAGAGGAGTTTTTAAAGGCATTTTCTGAATATGAAAGCTTGATAGCTAAAATTTCAAAAGTAATGACATACGCTTTTTTAAATTTTGCCAAAAATACAAGCAAGGGCGCATTTTACGCAAAGATCGATGAGATAGCGACAAAAGCAAATGAAAATTTGATATTTTTTGAGATCAAATTTAATGAATTTAGCCCTAAAAAACAAGAAGAGATCATAAAAAGCTCTAAAAAATACGGCTACTATCTAAGCAACCTAGCCAAAGCAAAACCGCACCAGCTAAGCGTTGCCGAAGAAAGAGTGCTACTTCGCACTGCAAGCACCGGAGCTGAGGGCTTTTCAAGGCTTTTTGATGAGAGCATGAGCAAGATGAGGTTTAAATTTAAAGGCGAGCTTTTAAACGAAGAAGAGATTTTAGCCAAGCTTCATGATAGCGACCAAAGCGTGCGAAAACTGGCCGCCAAAAGCCTTTCAAACGAGCTTAGCAAGCACCAGCACCTCCTTGGTTACATATATAATATGATAAAAACTGATCTAAAAACGAGCTGCGAGCTGCGAAATTTCAAGCTTCCTGAAGAGCCAAGACACCTTGAAAATCAAATCAGTAAAAAAAGCGTTGATTCGCTAATTGCTGTAACGGAGAAAAATTTTGATCTAGTCTCTAAATTTTACGAGCGCAAAAGAGAAATTTTAGGTCTTAAAAAGCTTTATGACTACGATAGATACGCGCCTCTTAGCAGCGAAGGCGAGTATAAATTTGATGAGTGTAAAAAGATAGTTTTAAAGGCATTTTCAAATTTCTCAAGCGAATTTGGCAAGATCGCCAAAAGCGCCTTTAATGACGGCTGGATCGACGTTTATCCAGCGCCAAACAAGCGAGGTGGAGCATTTTCTCACTCAGGATCAAGCGACACGCACCCTTATGTTTTGCTAAATCACACAAACCAGCGAAGAGACCTTTTTACGCTAGCTCACGAGCTTGGCCACGCCGTGCATCAAAAGCTCTCATATAGTGTAAGCTACCTAAACTCGGACACTCCGCTAACCACGGCTGAGACGGCTTCAGTCTTTTGCGAGATGCTAGTTTTTGACCACATAAAAGATGGCCTTAGCAAAAAAGAGAAAATTTCACTGCTCGCTGGCAAGATCGAGGATATATTTGCCACGCTTTACCGCCAGATAAATTTCACCACCTTTGAAAGGGCTGTGCATGCACATGAGGGCGAAATCAGCCTAGATGAGCTAAATAGAATTTGGCTTCGTGAGAGCAAAAAGATGTTTGGCAAAAGCGTCACGCTAAATGACTACTACAAAATTTGGTGGAGCTACATCCCGCACTTCATCCACACGCCATTTTACTGCTACGCCTACTCTTACGCGCAGCTTCTTGTGCTTGCTCTTTTTGGGCTTTACAAAAGCGGCAAATGCAAAAATTTTGTCGAAATTTACACCGAGTTTTTGAGCCTTGGTGGGAGCCTTAGCCCAAGGGAGCTTGTGGGTAAATTTGGCTTTGATATAGATGATAAAAACTTCTGGCAGATAGGCATAAACGAGGTCAAAAAACTAGTAGATGAGTTTTTAGAAATTTCAAAGGATTAAGATGTTAGACGAAATTTTAGACGACGAGAAATTTGCGCTTTTGATGAAGATGCACGTCTATGAGTGCATTGATTTTTTACTTGAAAAGGGGCTAAATTTCTCAGTTATGGCAAATTTACCGCTAGTTAGCTTTGAGCCTAGCTTGCCAGATGAGATAAGCAGCAGCTTTAGCATGCCAGTCATTATGTTCTCACTTGGTGGCTACACGCTTGAGAGTGCTAGGCTAACGCAAGATGAGCTTAGCTTTGAGGCTGGCTTTGGTAGTGAAAATTTTGCCTCAGTGGTATCGTTTCCACTTGGCGCGGTGGTTCAAATTTTGGTTGAAAATAGCCCGATCCTTGTAAATTTCTCCATTTATAAGCCAAAAGAGAAGCAAGTCGATCACGCTAAAAAATCAGCCTCAGTCTTTTTGCAAAACCCAAAAAATAAAGATATATTTAAGAAAAAATAGTAATTTTAAGCATTTTTGGCTAAAATCAAAAGAAAATTTAAAAAGCGAAAAATGGAAAATTTACTATCAAATTTAAACGAAGCCCAGCGCGAAGCAGCCACCCACATAGATGGTGCGATGCTCATATTAGCAGGAGCTGGCAGTGGCAAGACAAAGACTATCACAACTAGGCTTGCCTATCTCATCGGCGAGGTCGGCATAGACGCGGCAAACACGCTAACTCTTACTTTTACAAACAAAGCCGCCAACGAGATGCGCAGCAGAGCCATGGCGATGCTAAGCCAAAGCGGCAAAAACTACTCGCCGCTTCTTTGCACATTTCACAAATTTGGACTTTTGTTTTTAAAGCTCTACATAGAAAAGCTTGGCAGAAAAAACAACTTCGTCATCATCGACACAGACGACAAAAAACGCATCATCAAAAGCTTTGAAAGCCCAGTCGCTACGGCTATTTTGTCAAGTGAAATTTCAAATTATAAAAACTCACTTTTAAGCGTCGAAGAGGTCTATAAAAACGCAAATTTCTCTTCATTTGACAAGAGCAAGGACAACTTTTACAAGCAAGCAGCGCAAATTTATGAAAAATACGAGGACTATTTAAAGGCAAACAACCTTGTTGATTTTGACGATTTGCTAGGGCTTACATATAAAATTTTAGATGAAAACGAAGAGCTTGCGAGAGAAATTTCAAACCGATACAAATACATAATGGTCGATGAGTATCAAGATACAAACGACCTTCAGTATAAGCTCCTAAAAAAACTCTGTCTATGCCACGAAAACATCTGCGTCGTAGGCGATGATGATCAAAGTATTTATGGCTGGCGCGGTGCGAAGATAGATAATATCTTAAATTTCAAAGATCAATTTAGCAACGTAAAGATCATCAGACTTGAGAAAAACTACCGCTCGAGTGAAGCGATACTAAAGGCTGCAAACGAGCTAATAGATCATAACCGCAACCGCCTTGGCAAGAAGCTTGTAGGCACAAAGGGCGAAGGCGAGGCTGTAAATTTGATAGAGAGCTTTGATGAGAGCGTCGAGGCTGGCAAGATCGCAAAGAATATAAAAGAGCTTTTAAGCAAAGGCGTGCAAGCAAAAGATATCGCAATCTTATACCGCATAAACGCGCTCTCTCGCTCACTTGAAGATGGACTAAACAAAGAGCAGATCGCCTATAAAATGGTTGGCGGCGTTAAATTTTACGAAAGAGCCGAGATTAAAGATATCATAAGCTACCTAAGGCTGATAAATAATCCAAACGATGACTTCTCAATAAGACGTATCATCAACCGCCCAAAGCGAGGACTTGGTAAAGTGAGCCTTGATAAGCTCGAAAAAATGGCCTTTGAGGGTAAAATTTCTATTTTTGAGGCGATCTCAAATATCTCTGATAACGATGAAGCCTTTAGTAAAAAGGTAAAATCAGCCCTTCTTGAGTTTGCAAACAACCTTAAAGAGCTTCAAGAAAGCAGCTCAGTTTTTGACCTCATAGATAAATTTGAAGCTAAATTTGGCGTGAAAAAATACTACGAGAGCTTACCAGATGGAGCTGAAAGAGCGGCGAACATCGACGAGTTTTACGCTGTTTTAAAAGATCAGATCAAGCAAAATCCAAGCTTTGATCTGGAGGAGTTTTTAAACGAGATCACGCTAACAAGCGAACAAGACGGCATTAGCGATGAGGCTATTAGTATAATGAGCGTGCATGCGAGCAAGGGGCTTGAGTTTGAGCACCTTTTTGTGATCGGCCTTGAAGAGGGATTTTTCCCGCTTATTGGCGATGGTAGCGACATCGAAGAGGAGCGCAGGCTAGCTTACGTAGCGATAACAAGAGCTAAGAGGACACTTAGCCTAAGCTTTGCAAATTCGCGCTTTTACAAAGGTCAGCGCACAAGGCTAAATAAGAGTAGATTTTTAAGCGAGAGCGGTATCACGCATGGCTCGCTAGTTATCGAACAGAGCAATGAATTTAAAAAAGGCGACCTTGTTAAGCATAAAATTTTTGGTATCGGCAGGGTGAGCGCGGTTAGTAAGATCAAAAAAGAATTTAAACTGACTATAAATTTTGGTGGCAATGTAAGAGAGATCATGTCAAGCTTCGTGGAAAAGGCCGTATGAACGCCATTTTTGTGGCAAACAAGCCTGCTGGCATGAGCTCAAACCACTTTTTAGGACAACTAAAGAGAAAGTATGGCGTTAAAAAGGCTGGATTTTCAGGCACGCTTGATCCATTTGCGAGTGGCTGTCTGATAGTCGCTTTTGGCTCGTATACGAAATTTTTTAGATTTTTAGACAAAAGCCCAAAGGTCTATGAGGCGACGATCTGGCTTGGAGCTAGCAGTCCTAGCATGGATAATGAAAATATCACTGAAATTTCAAATGTAAAAGAGTTAAATTTAGAAAAACTTGAAGCCATAAGAGGCGAGCTAACTGGTAAGATAAGCTATATCCCGCCTAAATTTAGCGCCAAACATGTAAATGGCACAAGAGCTTACAAGCTAGCAAGAAGTGGCGAAGAATTTGAGCTAAAGCCAGAGACAATGGAAATTTATGAGAGTGAAATTTTGAATTATTCACACCCTTTTTTGACACTTCGTTTAAGTGTAAGTGAGGGGAGTTACATCCGCTCTTATGCAGAAATTTTTGGGCAAAAAGTTGGTTATAATGTAACTTTAAGCTCATTAAAGAGGGTAAGCGAGGGTAAATTTCGCTATGAAAATGAAAAATTTTTAAATATTTGCAATTTTTTAAATATTGAGCAAAACACGTATTTTGGGGATATTAATAACATACTAGACGGCAAGAAATTAAAAATTAACGATTTTGAAACACAAACACAAGGAATTTATTTGCTAAATTATGATAAATTTATGAGCGTAATCCAAATCATGGATGATACTATAAATTACACTTTAAACAAGGTAGAAAAATGTTAATCTTAGCAAGAAAAGAAAACGAAGAAATTTTACTAGGTAACGACATAAAAGTCGTCGTAGTAAGTATCTCAAAAAGCACCGTTAAGCTTGGTATCGAGGCCCCGCGCAACACAATGATACTAAGAAGCGAGCTGGCAAACGATATCAAAAACGAAAATATCCACGCCACAAAAAAAGCAAGCGAAGCCGATATCCACGAGCTTGCGAAAAAAATCGAGAAATGAAAAGCTTTGCAAAGATCAACGTATTTTTGAAGGTAGTTGGCACCAGAGGCAACTACCACGAAATTTTGTCACGTTTTATTCTTTGCGAGCAGCTTTTTGATGAAATTTATTTTGAAAAGTCAAATTCTTTTGCTATCGAATGCGACAACAAAGAGATAAAAGAAAACATCATCCAAAAAGCGATAGACGAGCTAAAAAAAGCTGGCTTTTCAAAGGAGCTAGATGAGTTTTTTAGCTCTCATAAAATCATCATCAACAAACAAATCCCAATAGGTGCTGGTCTAGGAGGAGGCAGTTCAAACGCTGCCACATTTTTACTAATGGTAAATGACGAGCTAAATTTAAATATAAAACGTGAAAATTTGATGCAAATAGCCTCTAAAATCGGCGCAGATGTGGCCTTTTTTGTCAGTGGCTACAAGGCAGCAAATGTAAGCGGCATAGGCGAGATCATAGAAGAATTTGACGATGAAGTGCCAAATTTAAATATCTTCACGCCAAATGTTTTTTGCTCTACACCGATGGTTTATCAAGAATTTAGAAGCAATTTCTTACAATACATAGACGTTAATGCTGCAAAAAAGATGCAAAATTTAAAGAGCAAAGAGCTACTTGAAATTTATAAAAACGAGGAACTAAACGATCTTTTTGCCCCATGCTTTAAGCTCTATCCACAGATGAACGAGTTTGGGGATAAATTTCTAAGCGGCAGCGGCGGTAGCGTATTTAGCGTAAAATAAAAGGTAAAATTTTGATAAAAGATCTAGCAAAAAACAAGAAAGCTTTGCACGACTTTAGCATACTTGAGACCTTTGAAGCTGGCATCGTTTTAAAAGGCAGCGAGGTCAAGGCCCTAAGGGCTGGCAGAGCAAATTTAAAAGATAGCTTTGTGCGCGTCATAAAAGGCGAGCTTTTCTTACTAAACGCCCATATCAGCTATCTTGAGACTACACATAGTGCATTTCGTCCAAACGAGCGAGCAGCCAGAAAACTTTTGATGCACAGAAAGCAGATCGATAAAATTTTCGGTCAAGTATCACAAGATGGGCTTGCTCTAGTTGTTTTAGCACTTTATCTAAGCGATAAAAACATCGTAAAAGCAAGGTTAGCCCTTGCAAAGGGTAAAAATTTACACGATAAGCGCGAGACTTTAAAAAGGCGCGAGGCGGACAAAGAGGCAAGAGCTGCCATAAAAAGATATGTTTAAGGGATAAGATGAAAAATTTACTCGTTTTAATAATAGCTTTATTTGCTTTTTTTGGTTGCGGCGATGATGAGAGCAGCAGCGTAAATTTTAAAGAATTTAGTCCAAACGAAGAGGTTAAGCTCGTAGATGTAAGCGGCAAGGAGCTTACTTTGGTTAGAAAAGATCACGGCTTTGCTATCAAAAATGATGAAAATAAGGTTTTAATGATCGACATTTTTGGCACATTTTGCCCGCCTTGCCAAAAAGAGGCAGCCGAGCTTACAAAATATCAGCTTGAAAACAAAGATAAATTTACACTAATCGGACTAACTCACTTTGAAAATGTCACAAATGAGTATGTTTTGCATGAATTTATGCAAAAATTTAATGCCTACTACTTCATAACAAACGATCAAAAGATAAATGACAGGCTTGCCGAGCAAATCGTAAGAGATATCGAATACAAACACGAGATCGCACTACCTTTTAAAGTGGTGATAAAAAACGGCGAATATCAAATTTTAACAGACGTAGATAGCGGACAATACGGAGTTAAATACTATCTTGGCGGCATAAAAGTCACAAAAATGAAAGAAGATTTGGCAAAAATCTATGAAACAAAATAAATTTGCCTTATATTTGGAACATCATTTGCTTATAAATGTGTGAAATTTTAGAAGGACTTTAAATGTTTGTTTTAGATAGATCAAAATCTAGCCCACTCGTCGAATCAGCCCTTGCAGGCAGAGAGCTACGCCAAAAGCTCATCTCTGGCAACCTTGCAAATGTTGATACGCCATTTTACAAGGCTAGAGATGTAAGATTTGAAGATGTTTTAAGAGAAAAAGCAAATGAAATTTACAACGTTTCAGAGAGCAAAAAACTAAATTTAGCTAAAACAAACGAAGCGCACATGGCTGCGGTTGATTTTCCAAAAAGTGACACAGCTCAAATTTTCTTGCGCGATGGCCACATGGCTAGAAACGATGCAAACACGGTTGATCTTGATGTTGAGACAACAGAAATGGGCAAAAATACAGTTATGATAAACGCCCTTGATAGTGCCTACAAAGCTCAGGGCAATATCTTTAAAAGCGTAATAGACGCAAGTGCTAAGAACTAGGAGAGATGATGTCATACTTAAATGATTTTGATATTAGCGGATACGGACTAAGCGCGCAACGCTTCAGGATGAACGTCATCAGCTCAAACATAGCAAACGCTCAAACCACAAGAACGGCTGAGGGTGGTCCTTACAGAAGACAAGAGGTCATCTTTAAAGAGATGAACTTTGATAAAATTTTAAACGATCAGCTTAAAAACTCACAAAGTCTGCTCGAATATGAAAATCCGCTCGACGATCCAAGCTCACCTAAAAACGCTCACCCTGCCATAACTAGCGTGATCGTAGATAAGGTGGTGCGTGACGACAAGGACTTTCAGCTAAAATACGACCCAAGCCACCCAGACGCAAATGCAAATGGCTACGTCGCATTTCCAAATATAAACCCAGTCATCGAGATGGCTGATTTACTTGAAGCGACAAGGGCCTATCAAGCAAATGTAGCGTCATTTCAAAACGCAAAGACAATAGCACAAAGTGCGATATCACTCATTTCAGGACAAGCATAATGATAAATAGCATAAATTTAGATAAGTTAAACAAAAACGAAAATTCAAACAAAATAGCAAAAGCAGGCGAAGAAGGCGGCTTTGAAAACGCACTAAACGACTCTTTAAAAGAGCTAAATAAGGTTCAAATAAACGCCGATAAAGCCATCGCTGATCTTGCAACTGGCGAGGTAAAAGACTTGCACCAAGCAGCCATCGCCATAGGCAAAGCAGAGACTAGCATGAAGCTTATGCTAGAGATTCGCAACAAAGCACTAAGCGCATACAAAGAAATTTCAAGAACGCAAATTTAAGGCCATTGAATGAATTCCAGAAAATCAAAAATAACCATACTTTTTTTATTAATTACTTTTGGAATTTCAATCTTTGTGCTCGTTATATTTTATAGAGCAAGCATCGAGCGAAAGCTTCCTAAGCTTCAGACAAGCGACGTAAATACCGCAATCCGAGGCAATATCGTCACAAAAGACGGCTTTAGCATCTCATCAAGCCAAAAACTCTACAAAGTGATGCTTGACACCAGAAACATCGATCCAAACAAAAAAGAGATGTTTATCAAGCTCTACTCGCTTTATAGAGGCGACGATCCAAACAAAGTAAGAAAGATCATAAACGGCACAAAAGGCCTTGTCACGCTCTCTTACAGCATCGACGCAAAGGGCGCTACCTACCTTCAAGAGCTCTCTAGAAAGCTAAATCGCAAAGGCATTTTGATCTCATATCTTGACCCAAAAACTGGGCTTGCCTCGTTTCAAGGTATGCGAGTGATGGAAAGTGGTCAAAACCGTAAATTTATGTCAAAAGACGCCTTAACGCCAGCTATTGGCTACGTGAGTAAAACAGAGAGCGACGCACTTACCAAAAGCAAAGGTGTAAAAGGGCTTGAGAGATACTACGAGGACTACCTAGCTCCGATACAAAACGCCAAAATCCTTGGCCCGCGTGATATTGGCAACAATATAATCTTAACTAGCGATTCAAATTTAGCAACGAGGGTTGATGGCTACAACGCGGTGCTTTCTGTACAGCTTAAATTTCAAACCAAGTTAGAGCAAATTTTAGATGAAAAGCGTGAATTTCTAGATGCAAAAGAGCTAATCATCTGCATAATGAATAGCAAAAATGGAGAAATTCTAGCCCTAGCTTCTAGCTCAAGATACGATCCATCAAATATAAGAAAGCAAGATTACAGCGCGCTAAATTCGAGCGCAAGCGAGTATGCATACGAGGTTGGATCGGTTTTTAAGCCATTTATCTTCTCCATACTACTTCAAGAAAAAAAGGTAAATCCTTTTGAGCTAGTAAATACCTATAATGGTCGCTATCAGCTAGGCAAAAGGATCATCAAGGACACCCACCCAGAGCCTTTTATGAGCGCTGAAGATATCATCGTGCATAGCTCAAACATCGGTATGATCCAGCTAGTAGAACGCCTAAATGGTCCGCAAATTTATCAAGGGCTTTTAAATTTTGGCTTTTCAAGAAAAACTGGCATCGACCTGCCATACGAGCAAGTGGGTATGATGCCAACGGTTACCAAGCTAAACTCATCAACCTATAAAGCGACAGTTAGCTACGGATACGGCCTTCAAGCGACATTTATGCAGCTTTTAAAAGCCTATAATACCTTTAACAACAAAGGCATTGAGGTGACGCCGCACATGGTGGCATATCTGGAGCGAAACGGCAAGCGCTACGATCTGCCAAAAGCAGAGCCAGCGCAGGTCATCTCGCAAGAGACAGCAAAGATAATGAAGAGAATTTTGATAAAAACAGTTGAAAAAGGTACTGGTCTAAAAGCATTTACGCCAGGTCTTGAGATAGGCGGTAAAACTGGCACCGCGCACATCGCTTCTGGCAAAGGCGGATATAGCAACACCTATAACGGCTCGTTTTTTGGCTTCGTAAATGACACAAGAGGCAACAGCTACACCATAGGCGTTTTGGCAAGAGACCCTAAAAAGCCTTACTACTACTTTGGTGCGCAAAGTGCGTTGCCGACATTTAAAAAGGCCGTTGATCTAATGGTTGAAGATGGCTATTTATTCCCAGATCCTAATGTCATAGCTGAGTTTGAAGCTAAAAAAGACAAGCTCAAAAACGATAAAGCAAAGCAAAAACCAGCTTTAGATTAAATTTAACTTCTAAGATATAAATATTAAATTTCAATTTTAGAGTTTAAAGTAGAAATTTGGATCTAGGCAAGCGGCCTAAATCCAGAATTTATGCAAGTCCAAGTTCATTTAAGACAGAGCTTAAATTTACAGAATTATTTGTATTTTTGCCAAGGCTATTTTGCTTCTCAAGCAGTGTTTGGCTCGTAAGTGCCATGTTTAGCTCTTTGCGGTAGTCACTTAAAATTTTATCCATGATTTTAAGTAGCTCATTTTTTTGATCCTGCGTTTTGGTCGGATCATTTATGCTTAAAAGCTCGGTTAGCTCCTCTTTTTTCTGAGCTATTTTCTCTTCTATCTTGTTTGAATTTAGCTCATTCATAAAGCCAGCAGCACCGATTTCTGTAAGCCTTTTCTTAAACTGCTCAAGCTTATCTGAAACCTTTGCCTCGCTTGTGATCTTATCAAGCGTTAGACTTAAAATTTCATCAAAACTATTTTTTTTATCTTTAGCTTTGCTTGAGCCTGACTGCAACAAATAATCGATAATATCGTTATTTTGAACCTTCATACATCTCCTTTTAAATTTGAGATGCTTTTTATAAGCAAGATTTATTCCTAAAGGCTAAATTCTCTAGCGTTTTTTTGACTTTTCTAGGATAAAACTAGCAAATTCATCGCTAAAATTTGGACACTCTACCACTTTATAAAAGCTAAAGCTTAGCTCTTTAGCAAGCTTGGCATACTCGATAACTAACTCAAAAATGGTCTCAGAGTTATCTATACAAAAAGAGAGCGGATAGATAAGCGCTTTTTTATTTTCGCACTTCGCCAAAGCCTCGTTTAGAGATGGCTCTAGCCATTTAACTGGGCCAAGACGCGACTGATAAGCAAGGCTCACATCTTTAAAATTTAGCCCCTGCTCTTTTAGCATTTTGCTTAAAATTTGCACATGCTCGTTTATGTGTTTTTCGTAGATATCACCCTTTTCTATGATCTTGCGAGGTAAAGAGTGAGCTGAAAAGATAAGACTAACATCGCTTATATCGGTATCATTTATCGCTTCACGGATGTGAGAAATAATGATCTTATTGTAAGCGTCATCATCATAAAATGGCTCACAAAGTGAAATTTTAGCTTTTAGATCGAGCTCCTCTTTTGCCTTTTTAAAATCAGCTAAGCTCGAAGTTATCGTAGTTTGTGAGTGGTGAGGGTAGAGCGGCAAAAGAACTATCTCACCAAAATCTTCATACTTTTTAAGCACATCTTTTACAAATGGCGAAGTGTAGTTCATCGCAAAATCAACCGCGTCAAATTCGCTTTTAAGGCTTGAAATTTTCTCACAAAGCTTAGCTGTAAGCTCGCAAAGTGGCGACTTTCCACCTATTTGCTCGTAGTTGTGCTTCGCGGTTTTTAGCCTGCCTTTTGTGATCATGAAAGCTACAAATTTTCTTAAAAATTTATTTTTTATACCCAAAATATATGGGTCATTAAACATATTTGTTAAGAAAATTTCGACATCATCTAGGCTGTTTGCACCGCCCATATTTAAAAGCAAAAGAGCTTTTTTCATCAAAATAGTTCTCTTATTTTTATAGCGTCATCGATGTTTGAAAGTTCGCTGCTCTCGCCACTTTGGCAAAGATCGTAAAAGGCCTCGTATTGCGCTTTTAGCTCGCTATTATTTGTATCTATCTTTAAATTCATCTGTCCATTTTCGCTCACTTGATGAAGCTTATGATCGATGAGATCGCCAAAATAGACGCCATTTTTCGCATTTACCTCTATCTTAAAGCGCTCCAGTGAGCCACAAAATGAGTCAGTGATATGCACTAGAATTTGATTTTTACTCTTAAAACTGATCGCCACGTTGTCGGCACTTTTGGCATTTGTCTTGTTTGTTTGAGTGTAGTAAAAGTCGCTAACTTCTGAATTTATGATATTTTTTGCTAGGTCGATGTCAGAAACTGAGAGCTCGTTTATGATGTTTCCATCGCAAAGTGGCTTAAAATGAGCGATTGAAATGCTATAAATTTCCTCTTCTTTTAAAAGTGCCTTTTTTAGCGACAAGATAGTTGGATTAAAGCGCTCAGAAATTCCCGTACAAACCCTAGTTTTATTTGTTTTGGCGGCATATTTTATCTCTTTAAGATCTGCGATACTTTTAAAAACTGGACGTGAGATAAGGATGTTTTGGCAGTATTTTGCACACTGGCAAAATGCCTCAACCATCTCCTCTCTTGGCGAGCAAAGCACGACTGCTTGAGGCTGGGCAACCTCTATAAATTCTTTAAAATCAGTATAAAAATCAGCTCTGCAAAACTCATCAACATTGTCTTTGTCAAAAATGCCACAAATTTCAAACTCGTTTGAGCGTCTAAGCTCTAAATAATGTTTTTTACCTGTGCTGCAATAGCCGATAATGCCGATTTTTAGCTTCACATTCACCCTTTAAAACTTTAGAAATTTTTAATTATTTTATTTACAAATCGCTTTTAAATAGATAAAACAAGAGATAGTTTTCAAAATATCACTATTTTTTCTCTTTTTAGAATTTCGCAAACGAATTTTGGCTAAAATCAAGCAAAATTTTAAAACTAACGAGGATAAAAATGCAAAATTTAGATATAAGAAAGGCATATCTTGATTTTTTTAAATCAAAAGGTCACGAAGTCGTAGCTTCTGCGCCGCTCGTGCCAAACGATGCAACACTTCTTTTTACAAACGCTGGCATGGTGCCATTTAAGAGCATCTTCACAGGCGAAGTGCCACGCCCAACACCACCTATCCGCACTAGCTGTCAGACCTGCATAAGAGCTGGAGGTAAGCACAACGACCTTGATAACGTTGGCTACACAGCGCGTCACCACACATTTTTTGAGATGCTTGGCAACTTTAGCTTTGGCGAATACTTCAAAAAAGAGGCGATCTCTTACGCTTGGGAATTTGTCACAGAGGTGCTAAAACTACCAAAAGATAAGCTTTATGTAACCGTTCACGAAAGCGACGATGAGGCGTTTGAAATTTGGAGCACTCACATCGCAAAAGAGAGAATTTACCGCTTTGGCGACCATGATAACTTCTGGCAAATGGGCGATACTGGACCATGCGGCCCTTGCAGTGAAATTTTTTACGATCAAGGCGCTGAGCACTTTAACACACCTGAAGACTACATGGGCGGAGATGGCGATAGATTTTTAGAGATCTGGAACCTTGTTTTCATGCAGTATGAAAGAAGTGCTGACGGCAAGCTAAGCCCACTACCAAAGCCAAGCATTGATACAGGTATGGGACTTGAGCGCGTTACTGCTATCTTGCAAGGCAAATTTAGCAACTACGACAGCACACTTTTTATGCCACTCATCAATGAAGTAGCAAAGCTTTGTGGCAAGCAATACGTCTATGAAAGTGGCGCTAGCTACCGCGTCATAAGCGATCACATTCGCTCGGTCACATTTTTGCTAGCTCAAGGCACGACATTTGATAAAGAAGGCCGTGGCTACGTGCTTCGCCGTATCTTACGCCGTGCGATCCGCCATGGATATTTACTAGGCATAAAAGAGCCGTTTATGTATAAGCTTGTCGATAAAGTTTGCGAGCTTATGGGCGGACACTACACCTATCTAAACGATAAAAAAGCGGCTGTAAAAGAGCAGATCAAGCTTGAAGAAGAGAGATTTTTAGCAACAATCGCTAGTGGTTTAGAGCTATTTGAGAGCGAGCTTAAAAATACAAAAGAAATTTTTAGCGGAGAGGCTGCTTTTAAACTTTATGATACATTTGGCTTCCCACTTGACCTAACAGCTGATATGCTTAGAGAAAAGGGCTTAAAAGTCGATGAGGCAAGGTTTGATGAGCTTATGAGCGAGCAAAAAGCACGTGCAAAAGCTGCTTGGAAAGGCAGTGGCGACAAGAGCGCGAAGGGCGATTTTAAAGAGCTACTTGAGAAATTTGGCGAGAATAAATTTATAGGCTACGAAGAGCTTAAGAGTAAAAGTAAAATTTTAGCCTTGCTTGATGAGGAATTTAAAAATATAGATAGCCTAGACGCTGGCAAAGAGGGCTGGGTGATGTTTGACGTCACTCCATTTTACGCTCAAAGTGGCGGTCAGTGCGGCGATAGCGGTAAGATAGTAGGCAAAGCAAATGTGCTTGATACGCAAAAATTTCATGGGCTAAATTTATCTTTAGTAAAAACTAGCGCGGCACTAAAAGTTGGCGACGAAGTTGAGCTTGAAGTGGGCAGTGATAGAGCCCAGACTGCGCGACATCACAGTGCTACGCACTTGCTTCACGCAGCCCTTAGAAGCGTGCTTGGCACACACATCGCTCAAGCTGGCTCAAATGTCGAGGCAGATAGGCTAAGATTTGACTTCTCTCATCCAAAGGCGCTTACTAGCGAAGAAATTTCAAAGGTCGAAAACCTTGTAAATGAGTGGATCTTAAACGGCGCACATGCAAAAACACAGGTTATGGAGCTTGAAGAGGCTAAAAAAAGCGGAGCGATCGCGCTATTTAACGAAAAATATGCCGACAAAGTAAGAGTTGTGAGCTTTGGCGACGTCAGCAAAGAGCTTTGCGGCGGCACACACGTAAAAAATATAGATGAGATCGGATCGTTTTTCATCACAAAAGAGAGCGGTGTAAGTGCTGGCGTTAGGCGTATAGAGGCTGTTTGCTCAAGGGCTGCGCTAAATTTAGCAAAGTCATTTAGAGCTGAGCTTGAAGAGCTAAAAGATGAGCTAAAAAGCGCAGAGCCACTAAATGCCGTTAAAAAGCTAAAAGGCGAGATAAAAGGTTTAAAAGATAAGCTAAAAAACGCTAAAAGCTCTGGGGAGCTAGCCTTTATAAATATAAATGATACCAAGCTTTGTGTGACACACATCGATGGTGGCGACATAAAAACTTTGATAGATGAGTTTAAAAATGGGCATGAAAAGGCTGCTATTTTGCTGATCCAAACAGATGAAGATGGCAAAATTTCTCTTGCAGCTGGCGTGAAAAATGCTCCATTAAAAGCTGGTGCTTGGGTTAAATTTGCAGCGCAAATCCTAGGCGGCAATGGCGGCGGCAAAGACGACTTTGCAACAGCTGGTGGCAAAAATGCTCTAGCTATCGAAGACGCCATAAAAAGCTCACTTGAGTATGCAAGGCAAGCTTTAGAAAAATGATTCATCAAGAGATCGCTTTTTTTAAATTTGATCAACTAATCATCTTCTTGCACATTAGTTTCGTAGCTCTTTTTATAGGGCTACAAGCTGGTTTGGTGCTTACTGGAAGCTATTTTATAAAAAATAAATTTGAAGATAAAGAGCGCTATCACATCTTGCTTCACATCATAAGGCGCTTTGGACTAGCCATCTTTGCGCTAGTTCTTGGCATCGCACTAACTAGCTTGATAATGATCTTTTACTTTGATGATGGCAAAATGCAAAATCCAATGACAAGTGCGATAGTAGCGACCAAATGGGCGATAGAGCTATTTTTACTCTTAAATTTAAGCTACATCTTTTATAGATACAAAAAGGCTTTAAAAACTCTAAGATCGCACGAGGTGATCGAGCTAAACGAAAGCCTAATCGTCATCATCTACTACTTCACGCCGCTAAATTTACTAGCCTCGCTTGCGGCTGTCTATCTTGGCGTGAGCTATAGGGGCTTTTGATGATCACTCTTGCTTCTAGCTCGCCAACAAGGGCAAATTTACTAAAAAATGCTGGGATAGAATTTAAACAAATTTCTTGCAGCTTTGATGAGAGCATGATAGCAAAGAGCCTAAAACCTGAAATTTACGTCCAAAACGTCGTAAAAGCTAAAAAAGAGCAGTTTTTAAAGTCAAATGGAGGGCTTTTAAATTTACTCTTTGCAGATAGCTGCGTGGCGTGTGGGGATAAAATTTTAGGCAAGGCAAAGGATGCAAAAGAAGCACTTGCTATGCTAAATTTACAAAGCGGTAATGAGTGTAGCGTCTATACGGCGATGATATTTTTAGGCGAATTTGAGCTTATAAATGTGAGCAAGACCACATATAAATTTGCTAAATTTAGCGAGCAAGATCTAAAAAGCTACCTAGAAAGTGGCGAGTGGCAAGGCAAAGCTGGAGCCATGACGATAGAAAATTTTAATAAAAAATACATCATCTCCCAGCACGGCGAGACAAGCACGGCAATGGGGCTAAATTTAAAAATATTAAAGGCATTTTTATGAAATACATCTTGGCATTTATCTTTGTAGTTGCCGTCGCACTTGGTGGAGCGTTTTTATACTTTTATTCGCAGGTGAGATTTGACGCTTACACCATCATCGACTACAAGCCAAAGCTTGCGACACAAATTTTTGATAGAAACAACGAGCTCATCGCAAATATATTTGAAGAAAATAGAATTTACGTCAAATATAACGACATTCCGCCACGTGTCATCGAAGCGCTCGTGGCTATCGAGGATACGAGCTACTTTGAGCATGGCGGTATCAACGTAGAAGCCATGGCAAGAGCTGCGATAAAGGACATCAAAGCTAGAAAGCTGGTAGAAGGCGCATCTACGCTAACTCAGCAGCTCATAAAAAACCTAGCCCTAAGCCGCGAGAAGAAATTTACAAGAAAGATAAAAGAGGTCGTGCTTGCTATGAAGCTTGAAAGCGAGCTTAGCAAAGAGGACATCATCGAAAGATACCTAAATCACGTATATTTTGGGCACGGCTACTACGGCATCAAAACGGCTGCGGAGGGCTACTTTAGAAAAGAGCTAAATGAGCTAAGTATAAAAGAGATAGCGATGCTAGTTGGCATGCCAAAAGCGCCAAGCACTTATGATCCTACAAAGCACCTCGACCTCTCGCTTAGCCGCGCAAACAGGGTCCTTGAGAGGATGTATAGCATCGGCTGGATAAACGAGGACGAATACCGCAAGGGCGTGCTTGAAGAGCCAGCAGTCTTTGACGATACGCTCACACGCAATAAAGCCCCTTACGTGGTCGATGAGATCATAAAAGAGGCTTCAAAGAAATTTGATGATATAAAAACTGGCGGCTACAAGATACAAAGCACAGTCGATCTAAACGTGCAAAAGATCGCTCAAGACGCTCTAGTCTATGGCTACAATGAAATTTTAAAAAGAGATAAAAAGGCAAATCCAGAGATGCTAAATGGCGCTATCGTCGTCACTCATCCACAAAGCGGACAAATTTTAGCTCTAATTGGCGGCATCGACTACGCAAAAAGTAGCTACAACCGCGCCACTCAGAGTAAGCGCCAGCCAGGATCAAGCATTAAGCCATTTATCTATCAAATAGCCCTTGATAGCGGCTACTCTGTCGTCTCTCAAGTAGCTGACATCGCTAAGACGTTTGACATGGGCAATGGCAAAGAATGGACGCCAAAAAACTATAGCGGCGGCTTTCAGGGCTACATCACGATAAAATCAGCCTTAACCCAGTCTCGCAACCTAGCAACCATAAATTTACTAAACGATCTTGGTCTTAGCTCAGTTCGCAAACAGCTTACGGATATGGGCTTTAGCGACATCCCTGAAAATTTATCAATCGCACTTGGTAGCTTTGGAATTTCACCACTTGACTTTGCGAAATTTTACTCGATGTTTCCAAACGATGGCGAAGTGGTCGAGCCTACGCTCATTAAGCATATAGAAAATAGCTTTGGTGCGTCGATGGATTATGAGCCACAAAAGAAGCAGGTGCTAAAACCTGAGCAGGCATTTTTGATGACTACCTTACTTCAAAATGTCGTAAATAACGGCACCGGACGCAACGCAAAGGTAAATGGCATCCAAATCGCTGGTAAAACTGGCACGTCAAATAACAGCATCGATGCTTGGTTTTGCGGCTATTCGCCTGATATCGAGGCCATCATCTGGTACGGAAACGACGATAACAGCCCTATGAAAAAGGTCGAGGGCGGCAGCAGGACAGCTGCACCGGTCTTTAAGAAATTTATGGAGGGCTACATCAAGCTCTATCCTACTCTAAGACGCGCGTTTGAGCAGCCTGATGGCGTTTATAAAGGATACTATAACGGCGCTGATGAGTACTACACAAACGACTCGCCGTTGCCGCAAAATACGCCGACAAATGACATCATTCAAGATCAAGAAAACGATGGATTATTATTTTAGGAGATAAGATGAAAAGATTAAAAATTTTACTTTGTCTAGCGCTTGCAAGCCTTGCATACGGCGCTGATCTAAACACAGCTAGCAAGAGCGAGCTAATGAGCCTTGGGCTAAACAAAAGCCAGGCGCTAAACGTCATAAAGTATAGAAAAGCTCATAAATTTACAAGTGTCGAGGAGCTTGAGAAGGTTCAAGGCATCGGCTTTAACGACATGCAAAAGGTCAAAGAAAAGCTTAGTGTAAAAGATAGCCAAAAGGCGAAAAAGGCTGAGCCTGAAAAGAAGTCAAAAAACAAGAAGCTAAAAAGCAAGAAAAAGAAAAAATAGTTTTTCTCTTCTAAATTTCTAGCCATTTACATTTTAGCTCTATCATCACGCCCCTGAAAGAAGGTGGCTAGAAATGCTAAACATCGACAAAATAAGACATATAAGCTTTGTTAAATTTTTAATTTTATTTGTAGCTTATATGTTTTTCATAAACTACATATTTTTATTTAAGGGCGTATTTTTAGGGTTTTTATCGAGCGACACTTTATCTTTTTCTATACTGCTTTTTGCTCTACTTGGCATATTTTTTCTTTTGCTCTTTGCTGGAGTTTTTTGCATTTTGCTTGTGCCATTTTTACTAAAACCTCTTGCTATCTTTCTCATCATGATTAGCAGCATCTGCCTACTTTATGCAAGCTTACGGCGTCATTATAGACAAAGACATGCTATTAAACGTCTTGCATATATGTAGCGCTTATAGAGATTAGCTATGGAGGTTTTAAAAGTGTGCTTAGATCAAGAGTAAAAATAGCCCTTAGCACTTTGGCAAGTGCAGCTATAATCTTTGCTCTCATGTCTAAAATTTTTATACCATTTTTTAGAGAGCTACAACGCCTCAAGCGTTTTACTCCCATACTATCCTATCTACTCTGGCATAAGATTAGCAAAGTCTTTACTGCAAAAACCGCTGCCTTTTACCTACGTGGCAGATGACGCAACTCTTACTAACGATAAAAAGAAAATTTTAGTTTTGATAGTTGGCGAGACACAAAGGAGCAAAAACTACTCGCTAAATGGCTACGCTAAAAACGATACAAACAAATTCACCAAGCAAAAAGATGTGGTAAGTTTTACAAATTTTTACTCATGCGGGACTGCCACAGAGACTAGTGTGCCTTGCCTATTTTCAGACTTAAAGCGAGAAAATTTTAGCAACCGCGAAGCCAAAGCTCGTGAAAATTTAGTTGATATCATCAACAAACTTGGCATAAAAACATACTTTTTTGGCAACAATAGTGGCGGATGCGAAAAAAAAGGAGTAGTGGTTTGCGACAATCTTGATCAAAACCACACTTCAGAGCACAGAGCAGCTGGCTTTGAAGAAGTGATATTTGATGAGGCAAAAAAGGTCATAAAAGATGCAAATTCCACTACATTTATCGTGCTACATTTGCAAGGCTCACATGGTCCTATCTACTACAAAGGCTATCCAAGTAAATTTAAAAAATTTACCCAAACATGCGACACTGCCGAGCTAAACAAATGCACGCCAGATGAGATAGCAAACACCTATGACAACACCATTTTATATGAGGACTATCTACAAAGCGAGCTGATAAATGCCCTTGAAGCAAGAAAAGATAAATTTGAGGTTGCCATGTTCTTTTTCTCAGATCACGGAGAGAGCCTAGGCGAAAATGGCATATATTTACATGGCCTTCCTTACTCCATCGCTCCAGATGAGCAAAAACACATCCCAGCCATCATCTTTTCAAGCGATAGCGAGCTTTTAAAAAGGCTAAAAGCTAGAAAAGACGAAAGTCTTTCGCATGATTTTATCTTTAGCTCAGTTCTTGGATATTTTGGGGTAAAAACTAAGGCTTACGAGCCAGAATTTGATATCTTTAGGGAGTAAATTTAAAAGCCAGCCTAGGCAAAGCCTGAAGCTGGCCGCAAATTTAAAAGCTGATCTCTTTTATATCAGCTACCTTTAGTATCTCGCTATAAATTTGACCGATGATCGCGACGCGGTTATTTCGCACTTTCTCGTTTTCAACATTTATCATAACTTTGTCAAAAAACTCATCGATCTGCGGTTTTAGAGCAAATAGCGCTTTTAGCCTTGGCTCGTATGCCAAGCTCTTATCGACAGCTTTAAATGCATCATTTAAAGCCTTTTCAGCATCTATCTCAAAGAGGCTCTCATCGACCTTGCTAAATTTATCATCTTTTATGATGTTTGCAAGGCGCTTAAATGTCGAGAAATTCTCTCTAAAATTTGGCTCGCTTGAAATTTTAGCAAGTGCCTCTATCATCTTAGTTAGCTCTAAGATGTCCTTTTCGCCGCTTTTTATGCACGCTTTTACGATAGAAGCGTTTGCGTCAAAGAAGGTGTAGAGCCTATCAAGGATGAAATTTATAAGCACTTCAACGTCAAATTTCTTATAATCTTTTGCGATATCTTCTAAAATTTCTTTTACGTTAAATTTCAAATTATGCGCCAAAACGATCTTTATCACGCCATTTGCCGCACGTCTTAAAGCGTATGGGTCCTTGGTGCCGCTTGGTATTTTGCCGATGCTAAAGAGCCCCATTAGCGTATCAAGCTTATTTGAAAGCGCCACAACTGAGCTAAAGACCTTGCTTGGGCACTGCGCCTCCTCGCCGTCTGGCAGATACTGCTCTTTAATGGCTAGAACGACGTTTTCATCTTCGTTTTTAGCCTTTGCGTAGTAAGCACCCATGATGCCTTGAAGCTCGGTAAATTCATAAACCATCTGCGTTGTAAGGTCAGCCTTACTTAGCATCACAGCTCGCTCTAGCTTGCTCCCGTACTCGCCAGCCTCTTTTTTAAGTAGCTCATCATAGTTGCTAGCTAGTTTTTTAGCCACTTTTAGCTCTCTAAGCTCTTTTTCGTAGATGCTTCCAAGCTCTTTTAGGTAGGTTATATTTTTTAGTTTTTCTGGGCTAAATTCGGCCTTAAGGTCGCTTTGCCAAAAGAACATCGCGTCGCTCAGCCTTGCTCTTAGCACCTTTTCATTGCCTTTGATGATAAGCGAATAGTCCTGTGTAATGGCGTTACTAACGACAATAAAGCCATTTGCTAGCTTGCCATCTTTAAAGACTGGAAAGTAGCGCTGATTTTCTTTCATCGATGTGATGATGACCTCGCTTGGCACCTCCAAAAACTCCTCTTCAAACGAGCCAAGAAGCGCCGTTGGATACTCGGTGATAGACACGACTTCAGCTAGCAGCTCTTTATCTATCTCGATCTTTAGCCCACTTTTTTGGCTAATCTTTTCAAACTCATCAAGGATTATTTTTTCTCTCTCATCCGCTTCAAGCACGACGCCACGGCTCTTTGAGCCATCAAAATACTCTTTTATATTTGAAATTTTTATCTTATCGTAGCTGATGCTTCTGTGAGGATAGGTAGAGTTACTGCTCTCTACGCCAAATTTGTTAAATTTAATGACCTCATCGCCCAGCAAGCACAAAAACGATCTTATCGGACGGATAAACTCAAATTCGCCGTTGCCCCAGCGCATAGACTTACCAAAGCTAAGGCTCTTTAAAAACTCCTCGACCATGTCGCCCATTATCTTAGCAACCGGCTCGCCCTTTACATCTTTTTCATAGTAAAGTACCTCTTTGCCGTCTATCTCTTTAAATTTAAGCTCGCTCTCATCTATGCCACATTTATTTGCAAAGCTAAGCGCAGCCTTTGTAAAAGCTCCGTCTTTTAGCGCTACTTGCTTTGGCGCGCCAACGAAGCTAGCCACGCTATCTGGCTGAGCTAATGGGAATTTCTCATGGAAAAAGACCAAACGGCGCGGCGTGTAGTAAAATTTAAACTCGCTTTTGATGTTATATTTTTCAAGCACAGCCTGCCATTTAGCGTTGATGTTTGGCAGCTCCCTTAAAAATGGTATCGCTGGGAGCTCCTCGACTCCGATCTCTAGTAACAACTCTTTCATATCTCACTCTTTTTATTAAAATTTTCTCTTTTTTCTCTTATCATCTCTCTTGCTTTCTCCTTCTCTTGCGCCTGCAAAATAACGCCTCTTATCATAAATATCACAAACAAAACAAACGCTGCGATCATAAAAATATCTAAAATTTGCACCATCTACTCCACAACGATCTCTTTTTCGTTTTTATAAATTTTCACCCTCGCCCGCTCAAAGCCTTGCACGCCATCTTTTAGCCTTTTTTTGCTATAAACTCTGATCTTGCCATGTGGCGTATGCAAGTAGCCGCCCTCTAGCTTGCCTGAAATTTTAGCGATCACATCGCCGCTTCTTGCAATGCCTAACTTTGAGCTATCAAGTAAATTTTCGCTCACATCTTTTGTGCCATGCTCATTTATGATCTCATAAGAGCTTACTTCAAGCGCCTCTTTGTAAAATTTCACTCGCCTGATCAAAATGTCAAGCTCATCGCCCACACCGACGCTATTTTTAGGGTCATATACGTAAATTCCACGGCGATTTTTTGAGATGATAAAGCCATGCTTATCTTTTAAGATGACAACAACTCGCTCCACAAGTGCTGGCACATCCTCAGGATGCTCAAAAAGCGTCTCCATGTCAGCTTTTTTGTAGTTTTGATCATCTACTTTTTTAGCTTCTTTTTTTAAATTTTCGTTTGATTTAGCAGGACTTGGTTTAGTTGAGATTTTAAATTTAAGTGCAAAATGGTCTGAATAAAGATCACTCTTTGCAAAGCCATGCTCATCAACCACAAAGCTTGGCTTAAAGACCTCAAAACTGCCATCAACGTAGCTTAGATCGCCATTTGCCATAAAGCTAGGCGAGAGCAAAACGTGGTCAATGGCCCGCTTTTTGCCATGGACTGCATGAGAGTATCTATCTTTTGGGGCTAAAAAGCTATAAAGATCGTAAAATCCACGAGTTGCAATGATATCATTTAGGATGGATTTTTGCCCATAAGGTGAGTTAAAATCGCCCAAAACTATGGCATTTTGCTCGTTACCTAGAGCTGCCCTTAGTGTTCTTTCGGCCTTTTTTTGCATATTTATGCCGTTTTTGTAAGCCGGGAAGTGATTGACAAAAACGCTAAATTTCTTACCCTCCACCTCAAAAACGACCTTTAAAATGTTTCTAGTTTTTACATTTGGTACTTCAAAAATTTCACTGCCATTTGGCTTTATTTTTGACACAAGAGCTAGTCCGACTGGAGAGTTTTTTGCCTTGCTAAAGGCTATAAATTTATACTCACTGCCATCAACCAAAGCCCTTAAAACCTGCTCGTTTTCAACCTCTTCAAGTGCGATGATGTCGGTATCTATGGCGTCTATGACCTGCCTTGTTCTTTTTAGTTTTGAGCTAGCCGCCTCGCAGTCCCACTTTGAAGTGCCAGATTTAAAGTCAGGATATTCGCTGCCATCATCCTTGCAGTCAAATAAATTTTGCACATTATAAGTTGCGATGCTTATCTCGCTAGCAAACGCCATAAAAACGGCAAAAACTAATGCAAAGAGCGCTCTCAAACCTCGCTCCTAAAGTCAAATTTAGAGATGTTTTGCCTGATCGCCTCATACGCGATGATGCCAGCACTCATGGCTAAATTTAAGCTCCTGCCCTCTTTTCCCATCGGGATCGTTATGGCATTTTTAAAATTTATATCCATAAATTCTCTTGGTAGCCCTGTGCTCTCTCCGCCAAAAAATATAAAATCTCCTGGCTCAAATTTAGCGTCGTAGTAAAGCCTATTTGTCTTAGTCGTAGCAAAGAAAAATCGCTCTTTGTGGCTTAAATTTGCCTGTAAAAATTCATTCAAACTCTCCCAAATTTTTGGATCTAAAATTTTCCAATAATCAAGCCCTGCTCGTCTAACCGCCTTTTCGCTCAGGTCAAACACGGTTGGCTTAACGATATGTAGCTTTAAATTTGCATTTACACACATTCTGCCGATAGCTCCAGTGTTTTGCGGTATCTGAGGATGGACTAGGACTATGTTAAACATAACTTTATTTTTGCCTTAAAAAGTGTTATAAACTGGCTCATTTTAGCCAAAATGGGCTTTTAAGAGTTTTAAAGATTAAGATTTTCTAAATTTGCGCTTGCTAAGATAGCTTGAAATTTCAAGCTCCTGTCTGCGTTTTATCTCAGCTGCGATCATCTCGTTTTTAAAGCCAGCCGCCAAGATCTCTCTCACATCTATCTTTGGCTCAAATTTATGCTCATAGACCCCAAGCTCTTTTGCACGCTCTATGCGCTCTTTATTGTAAGCTCCAAGCCACGATTTTAAGGGCAAATTTAGAGCAATTTCTAGTAGCTCTCTATCACTTGGCATAGCTTTAAAAAATGGCTCTTTTAAGATAGAAAAGTAGCTCTTTGGCAGGCGCATTTTTTCTAAAATTTCTTTTGCGTCAAGCTCAAATTTTCCAAAAAGCATATACAAAAATAGCCTCTCATCATCCACGAAATTTCTAGCACTTTTAAGCTCGCTCAAAAACTGATCATTTTCACAAATTTGCACGCCAAAAATTTCTTTAAAAAGTGAAAGTTTAAAAAGATAAAACGCCCCTTTTTCAAGATGCTCTGAGCGAAAAAATTTAATAAGCTCGGTATTTATCCTATCACGGCTTAGATGCGCTAGATCAAGCGTTTTCATAAGCTCTAGCGTCTCGTCAGCTATACTAAAATCAAGCCTAGCGCTAAACTGCACGCCACGAAGCACCCTTAGCGGATCTTCTTTAAATTTCTCACTATCGATATGCCTTAGCGTCTTGCTTTCAAGGTCCTTTTTGCCGCCATGAAAGTCTAAAATTTCGCCGTTAAAGATGTTCATCATCATGGCATTTACCGTAAAATCACGCCTAAGGCTTGCAAGGCTTGGATCATTTATATAGCTTACGGCAAAGTCTTTGTGCGAATTTCCCGTCTTACTCTCGCTTCGTGGCAGACCAAGATCGTAGTTTTTATATTTGTAGATGAAGTAGCTTTTGCCAACACCGCTAGCCTTTATGCCAGCCATTAGCTCGTCAAATTTGAGAGGCTCGATGTCATAAACTTCGATGTCATAATCATAAATTTCTCGCCCAAAAAGCGCGTCTCTCACGCAGCCACCTACTAGATAGACGCGCTTGCTAAAAGGGGCAAATAGCGACCTAAAGAAGTCTAGCTCGCTATTTTTGTAAATGCTTGTACCAGTTTTTGCCTCAAATTTATTATTTTGAGAGATTTTGTAGTCTATTTTCGATGTTTGCAAGGGTAAATTCTAAAAATTTAGTCGTTAGCTCGAGCCTTTGGCTAAGGTCTTGCTCGCTAGTTTGCTTAAGCCCCTCAAAAAGCACTTCGATGCGCTCAGCAAGGTTTGCTAAGAAAATTTCCTCCTCGCTTATCTCCCTGCTCTTTGGCAGAATTTGCGCTACCTTTAGCTCTGGCTCGATTTGCGCACTTATCTCAAGCACTGGCTCATCAGCCGCCTCTTGCTCACTAGCCTCCATCGCTAAAAGCTCTTTTTTTAAATTTTCTCTCTCAAGCTCTTCTTGCTTTTTGCTTTGCAACGCCTCTATCTTCTCAAGCTCAGCGCTAACCTCACTAATGGCCATCCTAGCGATATCATCAAGCTTCATAATCTTATCAACCACCTTTTAAATTCATTTATCTCTTCGTCACTTTTCATCCTGATAAAAAACTCTTTCATCTGCTCGTTTTTTATCACGCGCTCCTTGCGAAGTCCGCTCAGGCGGTTTATCGCGCTAAGGGCGTCCTTGTTTGACGGGTCTTGTTTTAAGATGTTCTTGTAAATTTCAAGCGCATCGTCTTTTAGCCCTTGCGCCTCGTAGATCAGTGCTTCAGTGATCGTGTTTTTCATTTTTTGATAAATCCTGCTATCACGTCGCCTATCTCGCTTGTTGAGCAAACCTCAACTGCGTTAAAAGCGGCGATATCTTTTGTTCTATATCCCTTTGCAAGAGCTGTTTTTACGGCATTTTCTATCGCATTTGCCGCCTCGCTCTCGCCAAAAGCGTATCTTAGCATCATCGCTGCACTTAAAATGGTCGCGATCGGATTTGCTATGCCCTGCCCTGCGATGTCTGGCGCTGAGCCGTGGATAGGCTCATAAATTCCCACTTTGCCGCCCATGCTAGCACTTGGCAAAAGTCCTATCGAGCCACAAACCATGCTCGCTTCGTCGCTTAAAATGTCGCCAAATAAATTTTCAGTAAGTATGACGTCAAAATTTGCTGGCGCCCTTACTAGCTGCATCGCTGCGTTATCGACATACATAAAGCTAAGCTCTACTTCAGGATAGCCCTTTGCCACTTCGCTGGTAACCTCGCGCCAAAGCTGGCTTGTCTCAAGGACATTTGCCTTATCGACCATGCAGACCTTTTTCTTGCGAAGCATAGCTGTCTCAAAGGCGATCTTTGCGATGCGCTCGATCTCAAATTTAGTATAAACCATCGTATTAAACGCTCTATCTTCGCCTTTTTCGCGTGGCTGTCCAAAATAAAGCCCGCCAGTTAGCTCGCGAACCACGACAAAATCAACGCCCTTTAAAACCTCTGGCTTTAGCGTGCTAGCATCTACTAGTTCGTCAAAGATGATGGCTGGGCGTAAATTTGCGTATGCTTCTAGCTCTTTTCTGATCTTTAAAAGTCCGCTCTCTGGCCTTAGGTGTCTTGGCAGGCTGTCCCATTTCTCGCCGCCGATCGCTCCAAAAAGCACAGCATCGCTACTAAGCGCTGAGCTTAGCGTCTCATCTGGTAATGGCTCGCCAAAAACGTCGTAAGCTGCGCCGCCCATAAGCTTGTAGTCATACTCAAATTTGATACCAAACTCAGCGCTTACAACGTCTAAAACCTTTATCGCCTCGTCGATGATCTCAGGGCCGATGCCATCGCCTTTTATAACGCAAATTTTGTAGTTTTTCATCGCCGCTCCTTAGTTCATCTTCGCTTTTGCGTACTCGATAAGGCCGCCAGCGTTTAAAAGCTCTTGCATAAATGGCGGGATAGCGTTAAATTTATACTCTTTTTTTGTACTTTCATTTATGATGACGCCGTTATCTACGTCGATCTTTAGCGTGTCGCCCTCGTTTATCTCATCAGTTTCTTTTATCTCAAGTATCAAAAGCCCTGTGTTAAAGCTATTTCTGTAAAAAATCCTCGCAAAGCTCTTAGCCACAACAGCCGCTATGCCGGCCTCTTTTAGCGCTAGTGGTGCGTGCTCTCTTGAGCTACCACAACCAAAATTTTCGCCAGCTACGATGATATCGCCTTTTGCTATTTTTGAGCTAAATTTAGGATCGGCGTCTTCCATGATGTGTTTTGCTAGCTCTTTTTCGTCTGAAGTGTTTAAATATCTTGCGGCGATGATGATGTCAGTGTCGATGTTATCTCCAAATTTCCAAACTTTGCCTTGTTTCATTTTTAACCTTTAGTTTTGTAAATTTGGGCTGATTTTAACCAAAAGAAGCTAAATAAATAATCAAAAAGCCAAATCAAGCGCTCCAAAAGCCCTAAATTTAGCCTAGATAAAGCATTTTACTTGCCATAAATGATTTAAATTTAACCAAATAAGGTGGCATTTTACGAACGGTGATGCGAGCGTCAAATTACGTAAATTTTGCCTTAACTAGGCGTTTTTATTCGTAGTATTCGTAGCTGATTTCTAGCTTTTTATATAGGCCGATCTTTATTATATCGCCGTTTTCGTAGTATTTGTCCGCTGGCTTAAATTTGACCGAGGTTTTATGCGTCAAATTTCCCCGCTCGTCCCTCGTTATGTCTTTAAACTGCAAGATTTGCCAGATTTTTGCCTCAGAGCCAAAGTAATTTACCGACGTATACTCCATTTCATCGCCATTTGCTGCGTAGTAATAAACCCATTTTGAGTTTGGGGCTTGCGTGATTTTTTCGTATTCGCCGTTTGGCTTGCGCTCGAAGCTTATCTCTATGCCGTGCCGCGGCTCCATATTATCTTCTATCCGCGTTAAAACGCCCTTTTCGTCGTAAACGTAGCTATCGTCTATCACTAGTTCCCTGCCCGAATAGACCGCCTGAGCGATCATTTTGCCGTCCTTGCCGTAGGTGGTTTTCTCCGTTCGGGGGTAAAATCTATCCTCGACATACTTTTCTTTGGCCGTCGCGACTAAATTTTCGCCTTCAAATTCGTATTCGTAGAGATAAACGGCGCTGTCTTGGTATTTTTTGCGGATTAGCCCGTCTTTGCCGTACTCAAACGATACCGAGCTGTTTGGCACACCGTTTATATGCTCGGTTTCTTGCAGTATATAGCCGTTTTCGTTAAACTCCGTCTGCTTTACGCGTGTGTTTTCTAGCGTGCCAGAGCCATCCATAGAGTATTCGTACTCCGTAGCCGTCATGCTTTTGACCTTGCCTTTTAGATCCTTTTTGTTCCAGTCGCTTTGCGGTAAAACGGCCGAATTTAGAAAGCAAATCGCTGATGCCGCCACTAAGATAGCCTTTAAAATTTTCATTTTTATCCTTTTTAAACCATGCGTATCATACTCAAAAAGCGGCATAGTCAGTAAAATTCTGGCTTTTATGAGCTTAAAAATGCACTTAAACTAGCTTAAGTTTTAAGCAAGTCTGAGGTGAATTTACATTTTTTGGGGTTTAATAAATTTAAGCCTTGGCCTTTTGCAAAATTTTTCTCATCTCATCTTCACTAAGTGGCTCAACAAGCACGTTTGCAGCGTCAATGAAGTGGTATTTTTCTTTTGGTAAATTTGCCATAAAAGCTCCATATTCACACTCATCAAGCACGTGAGCGTCACTATCATCCACGCCCACAACTAGCGTAAGCACCCAGCGCGAGACCTTGCGATCTCCAAGCGCCTCTTGTGCCTGCCACGACGGAGATGGAGCATAAGGCAAGATGGTCGGTAAATTTTCACTAAGCGTATATGTGCCAAAGATTTCGTTGCCGTCTTTGTCTTGATAGAGGTGCTCTCTTGCGCTGTATGCGTCAAGATACTGCACCTGCCTCATCATCTCATCAAATTTAGCCGCAGGGCTGGCGCTAGAAAAAATTTCATCTACCATAACCGCGTCAAACGCCACGTCTCGCTCAACGCCAGAGATATAAAGCGTTTGATTTTTCTCTTTTGCATCTTTTAACGCCTCAAGCCCCCACATGATGTCAGCCTCGTAGTCAAATTTTAAAATTTGCTCACTATCATAAATTTTTTCGTTGTCGCACTCTATTTTTGAGCCAGTTTGAGCCGAGAGCTTTGAAAGTAGCTCAAGTGCGATCTGCCAGTCGCCGACGCCACTTGGAGTATAAACACGCACGATATACTCGCCATCTTCGTAGTTTAGCTCAAAGCCACGAACGCTCTTTTGCCACACGCCTGCTATCATCACGTCAGCACCAAGCTCATTTGCGCTTGGCTCCTCTTGCGCGCTGTTAAAAAAGAAAAACCCCTCAACAAGAGCTGAAATTTCACGCTCGCTTAGCGCCTTTGCGTATCCACCAAGTAGCTTCTTTTTATTTTTTACACTAAATGTCAAACTCATAAATTCTCCTTTTGCTCTAAAATGTCATCACCCGATCGCACTCTCTCACCCACTCGGACAAGATATCCATGCTGCCTTTCACCTCAGCCTCGAAATAAGGCTCTCCCACATGCAAACCGCACCTTGTTTGGCAGCTACCACAAACCTTAAGCATCGCGCCGCTAGCGTAAATCTCCTTTAGCATCGCCACTAGATCAACGTCGTAGTTTTCTGGCTTTTTAGTACTATTTCGCGCAAGATCGACTGCGTCGTTCATGAGAAAGATCCTAACCTCTTCGCCCTTTTCTTTTAGCGCTCTAGCTAGCCTTAGTGCGTTGTAAGCGTTGTCCGTGCCATTATATGGCTGATTTGTAAGTATAAATAGAAATTTTTTCATCTCTTATCCTTTTGCTAAAAATGTAGTGCAAACTGGGCAAATTTTAACCAAGTTAGGTAAAAGAGGGATAAATTTATCTAAAAAGCAAGAGCACGCCGATCGTGCAGACTATAATGGCAGTGTAAATTTCAAGTAGCCTTAGGTGCGTTTGTAAAAATTTCTTTAGCATAGCTCCGCCAAGTGCGTAGATATTTAGCGCTAAAAACTCGATGAAAACAAGCGTTACGGTGATAACGCACATGCGAGTAAGGCTAAATGGGGCCTCTTTATCCAAAAATGTAGGCAGCAAGGCTGAGAAAAATATCCACGCCTTTGGGTTTGAGATGCTAACGATGAGGCCATTTATAAACATCTGCTTTTTGCTTGGCAAATTTGAGACCTTTGTGATGCTAAGCTCGCCCTTGCCAAAAAAGAGCATCACACCAAGATAGAGCATATAAAGGCCTGCGATGATGTTTAGCGCCTTAAATGCGTAATCAAAATGATGCAATACCGCGCCCACGCCAAGCATACAGCTAAACGATACAAAAGCAATTGCTAAAAGCTGCCCAGCCATCACGAAAAATGAGTGCTTGTAGCCAAAGCTCATACCAACACTCATCGCATAAGTCATGTTGATGCCTGGCATCATCGAGATGGGCGCAAGGGTGATAAAAAATAGCAAGAAATTCATGAGATGCCTTGAAATTTTAAAGAAACAGTAAATCAAATTTAATAAATTTAAGATAAAAAACGGCGCGAAAACGGGAGGTCGGATAAATTTAAGTTTTCACTTATAATATATTAAAAATTTTTTAGTGCAATTATAATAAGAGTCTGGTATTTTTCAGAATAAGATTTAAGAAACAATATTGCAATATAAACAACAAAGGAAGTAGCCATGAATAATATTTTTACAAAAGAATTCAGTTTAATTGAAATACTAGAATCAGAATGTGAGCTCTTATGCGATAAATTAAGCAATGTAAATATTAAATTTTTAAATGATAAAATTACATTTAGACAATCAACAAATTTTACAGAATACAATTTTATGTCGGATAGCTTTAAAGATGTAAATGAATACATCTTTAACATAAAAAATAACAACACAACAATAAAGATACTCGACTCTATGCAAATAAAGTATAATTTATTGGATGCAGATTTTAAAATATACAAAATAAGCAGCGATAATTTCGATATAAATAAACCTCAAAAAGCTAGGTATAAAATTTTATTACCATGCAGTCAAAAAATAGATTATACACAACACTATGATTTATTTGAATGTTTTAATTCTGAAAATATAAACACTCAAAAAGTGAAATCAATTATTTTACCAGTAGACATCTACGAATTTAAATTATATAGTATAGATGGGTATTCGATTATTATAGACTCCATAGAAGAACTAGATTTTAAATTATTTGATGAATATTATAGAATAGTTTTAACTGCATATTGTTTTATTACTGGTTTTGCACCAGTACAAAAAGGTTATATTTTTGGCTATTATGATAATAGTCACGAATACAAAAGCTTTGTGTATGATGCAAACGCTTTCTCGGAATATAATTCAAAAGTAAAAATAATAGACACCAATGTATACAACTATAGCGAAGACAAATCTATACAAAATGAACTTATCAGCAAGTTAAAACCAGTATCAAAAGACTCTATACGAAACCTGACTAACTGTATGTTAAATAATTCAAAATTTTATGACATTATGGACATAATGTTTAATATAAATAAAATTGGTAGTTTTGGACGTAGCACTGCTTCATTATATGCCGTTTGCTTAGAAATAATAACGAGCATAATTTGTCAAGATAATAAATATAAATCCACTATAAACAATAAGACCAAAAAGAAAGAATTACAGAAAGAATTAGATCAGGCGGCACAAGACTACTACAAAGATAAAATACCTGATGAAGAATACAACAAAAGTGTTATAAAAAGGAGAATCAATGCTTTATTGCAACCAACAAATATGGATAAACTTAGATTGCCATTTGAGATACTTGAAATAGAATTATCAGACAACGACTTAAATCAACTAGAAAGACGTAATGATTTACTACATGGAAACAATCTTTTTGCAAGTAAAAATTTACCACTAAAAGATGAAGCAAAAGAAATTTTATATTTAAACTTCCAGTTAAATTATCTTGTTAATGTGTTAATCTTAAAATATATAGGCTATAGTGGTGCAGTTATGAATTTATCAAAAATTATTAAGATTACTAGCAACCTAGAGACTGTAAAAAATGAAAAACCATATAAAGTTATATGATATACAAAATTGGAACAGAATTACAAATACTTATTCTTTCATCTTACCTATACCCCTATAATCATCAAAAGCACCCCATAATCACTATAAAAAATATAGGTAGTGAAAATTTACGCTTTCACGATCAGTACGCCAAGCCCTTTGCTAGCGGCATTTTGGTAAAAATTTAAAAGCCCAGTAAAGTGCTCTTTTAAACTCGCCTTTATATCTTCAAATTCGCTCTGCCGCCCAAAGATATCAGGATACGTGTTTGAGCTAGCAAATTCTTTTAAATTTATCTTTGCTAAAAGTGCGCTAATCTCAACATTTTTCATCGCCATAGCCACCTCTTTTACATCTGTTGCACTAGAAAAAGAGATCATCTCGCTTAGCTCTTCTTTTAAGGCACTACGTCCAAAAATAGCCCAGCTAAAAGGCTCCTTCGAGCTAAAAATATCGCCAGCCTTAAGCCTCTGCTTGAAATTTGTGCCAGTTAGCATCTTACACATCGCGTCCCACAAATTATCCATGTCGTATTCGTCCAAAAGCTCGCCGACGTCGCCATTTTTGATCTTTTCTATATCATCTTGCAAATAGGCGTAGTAATGCGCGCTGATACCCATTTTAGAGCCTTAAATTTAATATGAATTTTAAAAAAGAAAGGGCGGAGCTATAAATTTAACATATCCGCACAATAAAAAGCGGATATCGTGAGATGACTTTAAATGTTACGCATAATTTTTCTACTAAATGAGAAAAATCAAAGCTCACTTAAAAGCACTCGCGATATCTCCGCTAAAATTAAGCTTAGTGAGTTAAGAAAAACTCTTGAATTTTAGCTTTGTCGCTTGTTTTTGTAAGAGCAAGCATCAAAAGCACTCTAGCTTTTTGAGCGTTTAGATTGTCGCTTGTTAAAAAGCCGTATTTTGCGTCATCGACTTCGCCGTTCATAGTTGTCTCGCCGCTTCCCACGCGTGAGTCACGAACTACCACTACGCCAGCTTTTGAAGCCTCACCAAGAGCCTCTAGCACGCTAAAGTAAGGGTTGCCGTTGCCTAGACCAGCGCTAACGATGCCTTTTGCGCCATTTTTAACAGCTACATTTACAAAGTCAGGGTTGTCATTTGCGTGAGAGTAGATGATATCAACTCTTGGAAGCTCTTTTACGCCAGTTAGGTCAAAAGCTGAGCTTGCTGTGTGTTTTCTGATCGGATTCATATAGTATTTTACGTTGCCATAAAAGACTGTGCCGATCTTGCCGCTATTTGGTGATTTAAATGTATCAACGCCTGTTGTGTTAGTTTTTGTAACCTCTCTAGCTGCGTGAATTTCGTCATTCATAGTAACCACAACGCCCTTGCCTACGCTATCTTTGCTGATAGCTACATTTACAGCGTTAAATAAATTTAGCGGGCCATCAGCACTTAGTGAGCCACTATTTCTCATCGCACCTACAAGCACAACTGGCTTGTCGCTTTTAACGACTAAATTTAAGAAGTAAGCTGTCTCCTCCATAGTGTCTGTGCCGTGAGTAACGACGATACCATCGGCTTTGCCGCTGTTTAGAAGTTCATTTATTCTATTTGCAAGCTTAAGCCAAACTTCGTTGTTCATATCTTGTGAGCCGATATTTGAAATTTGCTCGCCTTTTATGGTAGCGATCTTGTTGATATCTGGCACGGCTGCGATTAGTTTATCGACCGTAACAGTTCCAGAAGTATAGCTAGAGTCAAGCGAGCCTGAGCCGCTTCCCGCTATCGTTCCACCAGTAGCTAGGATGTAGATGGTTGGCTTAGCAACCGCTAAAGTAGCACCTAAAATCATGAGTAACACCGCCTTAAAGATTAAACGCATTTTAGCTCCTTTGCATTAAAATTTGCTAGAGCATTATAACGTCATATATTTAAAAAATTTATTAATTTTTAAAATTTATATTTATTTAAAAAATTCTTATCAAAAGCATATAAATTCCAGTCGAAACGACTATGCTAAGAAGGGCATTTTTGAATTTCAAATGCACCAAAATAGCCGTAAAAACCGCCACTATCTCGCTTAAGCCGTATGGAAACTCGCTAAATTTCGTATCTTTTAGCCCGTAGCAGACCAAAACGACCATTATCATCATTCCCATGTGCTTCTCAATGGCGTCTAAATAAGGGTTTGACTTATAGTTTCTTAACGCATAAAACGGCGTCGCCCTCGTTATAAAAGTAGCCAAGGCGCTTAAAAGCACCGCCACAAAAAGCACCATCTCGCTTGAGCTTACACTTATCAAATTTTATCCTTAAACAAAAGCAAAAATACAAAACAAAGCGCCATCGAGCCAACAAGCACAAATTTAGCTGGAAATAGGCTCACTCCAAGCACGCCAAAAAAGACCGCCGCAAAGAGCACGCGGTAGTTTTTATCATTTTTAAACATCTCAATGACGACTACTGTAAAAAGCGCTGTTAAGCTAAACTCAAGTCCCCTTGTATCGGCCTTGATAAAGTCACCAAGTATCGCTCCAAGAAGCGTTCCAGCTGCCCAGTATGACCAAGAAAGCACATTTAGCCAGGTAAAGACAAAACTTCGATTATTCGCATCTTTTAGCCCCAAATTTTTAAATATCGCAAAGGTCTCATCTGTTAGCAAAGCGATGTTTAAAAGCTTAAATTTGATCCCGCTATACTCTTTTAAAAGCGAAATTCCATAAAAAGTGTGACGCAAATTTACAAGATAGCTCACGATAAAGACCTCAACGTAGCTCGTGCCCACACTAAAGAGCGAGAGCATCATAAACTGCACTGCTCCGCCGTATCCAAGCATGCTAAGCGCCATGGCGATAAATGCGCTCACTCCCATGCTTTTTGCCAGCACGCCAAAGGCGACACCAAGCGGGAAATAGCCCATAAAGATAGGAATGGATAGTTTAAAAACGTAGTTAAATGTCAAATTTTTACCTTAATAAAAGCCAAAATGTTAGCAAAAATTTAAAAATTTAAATTTTAAAAAGCTTTTTTTACTTATAAATTTAATGACCTTTTCGCATTTTAAAACTAAATTTTATAAAATAACAACAAAAATTTATAAAGAAAATTTCTATGAAAAAGATAGTTTTACTAATATTTTTAACACTAAATTTAATAGCTCTAATGACAAATCCAAATATCAAAATCCCTCAAGCAAATAGCTGCAACATTGAGGATAACTGCATTGATTTTAGCCGCAAATATAGCGATGATGAGTATAAAAGGCTATTTGGAGTTTATAAAAGTGAGTGCGAGGTTAAAAATTTAGACGCATGCATCTATCTGGCTGAGTTTTATAAAAAAGGGCTTGGCGTAAAAAAAGACGTGACAAAATCACTAGAAATTCTTAACAAAACTTGCGATGAAAATAACAAATTTGCCTGCCACAACCTTGGTGTTGAGTATCAAGAGATGAAAGATCACAAAATGGCTTTAGATGCTTTTAAAAAAGGCTGCGATCTAGCTTTTATACAAAGCTGTTTTAACGTCGCAGTTTTATATAATAACGGCGGCGGCGTAAAAAGAGACTACAAAAAGGCAAGCAAAATTTACAAAGAAGTTTGCGAGCAAAATTTCTATGAAGGATGCTACAATCTAGCAGTTTTATACCACAACACGCCTGGCGTAAAGCGCGACTACAAAGAAGCGGTAAAGCTTTACAAAAAGGCTTGTGATAGCGACTTTAGCATATCTTGCTACAACCTAGCGAGCTTATATCAAGAGCAAAAAGAGTATGAAAAGGCCAGTAAGCTCTATTTTAAAGCTTGCAAGCTTGACTTTGCCGATGCTTGCAATAACCTAGCCAGCCTTTACGACGACGCTCTTGGCGTAGAAAAAGATGATGAAGTGGCGTTTAGATATTACAACAAGGCATGCAGGCTAGATAGCGCAAGTGGGTGCAAACATCTTGCATACTTTTACTATCATGGTATAGGGACAAAAAAGAATAAAAAGCTGGCAAAAGAAGAGCTTAAAAAAGCTTGCAAGCTAGGCCTTAAAGAGGCTTGCGAGATAGTTAGAGATTTTCACTAAAGAGCATTTATGAAAAAGCTAATTTTTTCTTTATCTCTCTTTTTGCTTCTAAATGCAGAAAATTTAGACGAGATGTGCCAAAGCGAGGGCGATATAAGAGCGAATTTAACGAGCTGTTACAAGGCTGCTACAAAAATTTATAACTCTTCAAGCGATGATAAAGATTTTAAAAAGCTAAAAGAGATATTTTTACTAGCTTGCGAAAATGATATGAAAGAGGGTTGTTACAGCGCTGCACTCAACTACCAAAATAGCTACAATGACGTGGGTAGCGAGCTTAATCAAACTATCATATTAAATAGATATGCAAGATTTCTTAACTATGCGCTTTTGGGTGGCGGCAAAAAAGAGGATAAAATGGCAGCCAAAAGCTACTTTCAAAGATCATGCGAGCTAGGCTTTAAAAAGGGCTGCGATATGAGAAATTTATTAGATAAGCTTGGGTATTAAATTTGATATTTACTATAAATTTAAAGCTTTTTATCTAAACTTATTTAAATTTTTAAAAAGGCAGGCAATGAAAAAGATCGTTTTACTTTTATCTTCTGCAGCTCTTTTGTGGAGTGCAAATTTAGACCAAAAAGCGCTTGAGACAAAGTGCGAAAAGGCTGATACCGCAAGCTGCTACGAGCTTGGAGCTATCTATCAAGAGAACAAAGCCTACCAAAAAGCGGGCGAGTTTTACAAAAAAGCTTGCGAGCTAAAACACGCAAGTGCTTGCAGTAGCGTGGGCGTGCTTTATGACATGGACTACATAAAAGATGTAAATAACAAAAATGCAGCCAAATTTTACCAAAAGGGCTGCGAGCTAAACGACGGCTTTGGCTGCGCAAGGCTCGGCTTTGTCTATACGCTAGATAAAAACTATCAAAAGTCAAAAGAGCTCTTTTTAAGAGCTTGCGAGCTAAAATATGGCGACGGATACTACGGCCTTGCACTTTTATACTATGACGGAAATGGCGTAAAGCGAGACGTCAAAAAGGCAAAAGAGCTCTTTGAAAAGAGCTGCGAACTAGACGCTCCAGCAGGCTGCAATAGCCTTGGCATGATGCTTCATAGTGGAAAATATGTAGAAAAAGATCAAAAAAGAGCTAGCAAACTCTTTATAAAAGCTTGCGAAATGGGCTTTGGGGATGGTTGTCATAACCTTGGGGTCATTTACTATGAAGCAGAAGGCGCTGAGGCTAATAAAAATTTAGCCAAAAAATACTTTGGCAAGTCCTGCGAGCTAGGCAACGACGAAGACTGCCAAATTTACAATGCTCTATAAATTTAATGCACCTGACTTTTTGGACCCTTGCCCTTTGGGGTCCTGTCTGAAAAGTAAAAAACATCAAGCGTAAAAGCAACAAGTATAAGTCCAACAATAGCCAAAGTCGCGTCCATATTACCTACCTTTTAAGTCCATTTACTATCTCTAACATCGAATCACTCGTAGTTATCGCCTTTGAGTTCGCCTCGTATGCGCGCTGACCTGTGATAAGATCGGTCATCTCTTCAACAAGCTGAACATTACTCATCTCGACAAAGCCTTGTCTAATCGTGCCAAGTCCGTCAAGGCCTGCTACACCTACCACCACATCGCCGCTAGCGCTTGTTTGGAGGTAATTATTATCGCCCATCGAGTGAAGACCGGCTGGGTTTATGAAATTTGCTAGCTCGATCTGACCTATCTGAGCCATGTCGGTTTCGCCAGCTTGCAAAACTGAAACGGTGCCGTCAGTGCCTATTGAAATTTGCGTCGCATTTGCAGGGACTGTAATCTGCGGTATGAGCTGGTAGCCATCGCTATTTACGATCGTGCCGTTTGCATCAAGCTTAAATGCGCCGTTTCTGGTGTATGCCGTCGTGCCGTCAGGGAGCTGAATTTGAAAAAAGCCGTTGCCAGCTATGACCATATCTAGGTTGTTGCTGGTCTCTTTAAAATAGCCCTGAGAGAAAATTTTATTTATTGCTGTTGGGCGCACACCAAGACCTACTTCGATGCCTGTCGGGCTTGTAGTAGTCTGGCTTGTAGCAGTGCCTGCGTACTCCATGACTTGATACATAAGATCGGCAAATTCAGCCCTATTTTTCTTATATCCATAGGTATTTACGTTTGCAATGTTGTGTGAGGTTACGTCTATCTGCGTCTGCTCGGCGATCATGCCAGTGGCCGCAGTGTAAAGTGATCTCATCATAGTTTTATCCTTTTATTAAGCTTTTAGGGCTAGTTTTTGAACAGCATCTTGGTTAAGGTCAGTCATGTGGCTTGTCATAACCTTTTGATACATATCAACTAAGCGCTGGGTTTCTATTAGACCCACCATTTCTAAGACTGGATTTACATTTGACATTTGAGCGTAGCCTTGCATCACGCTATCAGCCTCGTCAAGCTCAGTTATGTCGTCAAAATTTCTACTCTCAAAGAGATTGTCGCCAACCTTTTTTAGATCCCTTATCTCTCTTGGCTGAGCGATGTAAAATTTAGAAAATTGATTGTTATTTGAGTATAAATTTCCATTTTTATCAACGGTTAGCACCTCGCCTTGTGGCACTTGGATGCCTCTTTGACCAGGATTTTGCGCTTCATAGCCACTTGGCAACACCCTGTAACCCTCTTTTGTGACGATGTAGCCGTCCGCGTCAAGGCTAAAAGAGCCATTTTTGCTTAGTTTTACGCCATTTGGAGTATCGACTAAGAAAAAAGCATCGTCTCTTTTTATCGCAAAGTCAAGCGTATTTGAGCTGTATTTAAAGCCACCAGCGCTAAAGTCGGTGTACTCTTCGCTCACTTGTGGCACACGATCAAGCGTTCTATTTAGAAATTTAGCTCCGTCTTTTGTGTGATTTTTAATCGGAAGCTCATCTTGCGTCTCTTTAAAAATTCTCGCAAAGTCGCCGATAACTACGTCGTTTCGCTTGTAGCCGATCGTATTTACATTTGCAAGATTGTTTGAGATGACATTTAGTCTGTTAAACTGCGTTACCATGCCAGCAGTGGCTTGATAATAACCATTTTGCATAAATTTTCCTAATCAAAATTTGATTTTTTAGAATTACTAAGCAATCATCGTTCCAACTTTCTTTTTATACACTTTTAAAAAATTTTGGGTATAATCCACTTTCTTTTAACCAACACTTAAATCACAATGATACGATTTGAAAGGAAATTTATGAGCGCCGCAAAAGACTCTTTTTCTCAGATAGAAGAGCTTTTTGTTGAAAATGCAAAAGGCTTTTTGACATACGAAAAATTAGTAAAATTATTAGACAAAGCTCCAACGGCTACGATAGTAAAAAAGATAGAACAACTCGCAAAAACAAACAAAGTCCAGCTCATCACATCTGCTGAGGCTGCAAAACTTAGAAATTTAGCCGATGCTAAAAAACGTCAAGAAAATGCTCAAAAAAGCGATCAAGATATCGACGAGGATCTCGACCTTTCAGGCGAGAGCGACCTTTTAGAGTGGTCAAGATCAGATAGTCCAGTAAGGATGTATCTAAGAGAAATGGGTCAGATCGCACTTCTTACAAAAGAAGAAGAGGTTGAGATCAGCAAGAGGATCGAGCTTGGCGAGGATATCATCATCGATGCATTTTGCTCAGTGCCGTTTTTGATCGATTTCATACTTGATTACAAAGAGCCGCTTATCAACAGAGAGCGCCGCGTAAAAGAGCTTTTTAAAAGCTTTGAGGATGAGGGCGAAAATGAAAATGAAGAGAGCGAAGAGGATATAGACGAAGAGGATGAGGAGAACGAAGAGAACGAAACTCCTAAAAAATCAGCCAAAAACGACAAACGCGCAGAAAAAGTTATAGAGAGCTTTAAGGCCCTTGAAAAGGCTAAAAAAGAGTGGCTAAAGACAGCAAATAAGCAAGATAAAGTTGAAAGCGACGACACAGCTTCAAAGATGACGCTTGCATTTAAAAAGAAAATTTTAAAAGAGAAGCTGATGGATCTTGGTCCAACAAGCAAGCTAATCAGCGAGATCGTAAAATCAATGGAGACAGCGCTAAAAAGCGACGATGAATTTGATAGAGAGCTAAAGCGCTTGGAGTATCGCTTGCCGATGTTTAGTGACGAGCTAAAGAAAAATCACAAAAGCATCTTAAAAGATATCATCAAACTTAGCAAAGAAGAGATCGCTGCTCGCGTACCAGAGGCTACAATGGTCTCAACCTACGTCGAGATTAAAAAGCTTTTTACGACAAAAGAGGCGAGCAAACAGGGCTTTGATCTTGAGCCAGCAAGACTAAAAGAAATTTTAGAGCAGATCAAACGTGGAAAGAAAATTTCAGACGAAGCAAAAGCTAGAATGGCCAAGTCAAACCTCCGTCTAGTCGTAAGTATCGCAAAACGCTATACAAACAGGGGCTTGCCATTTCTTGACCTCATCCAAGAGGGCAACATAGGCCTTATGAAGGCGGTTGATAAATTTGAATATAGAAAAGGCTATAAATTTTCAACCTACGCCACATGGTGGATTCGCCAGGCTATCTCACGCGCGATCGCCGATCAGGCAAGGACAATCAGGATACCTATCCATATGATAGAGACGATCAATCGTATCAACAAAATCAACCGCAAATACCTCCAAGAAGAGGGAAAAGAGCCTGATGTAAGCGTCATCGCAAAAGAGGTCGGACTAAGCGTTGATAAGGTAAAACAGGTGATCAAGATCACAAAAGAGCCTATCAGCCTTGAAGCTCCTATCGCAAACGAAGAAGACGGTAAATTTGGAGATTTTGTTGAAGACAAAACTTCGCTATCACCGATAGATCAAATTTTAAAAAGTGACCTTAGAGAGCAGATCGACGATGTGCTTTCACAGCTAAATGAGCGCGAAAAGGCGGTTATTTCGATGAGATTTGGCTTGCTTGAAGATGAGAGCGACCGCACACTTGAAGAGATCGGCAAGGCACTAAACGTCACTCGTGAGCGTGTCCGCCAGATAGAAAGCTCGGCTATTAAAAAACTAAAACATCCAAAAGTTGGTAGAAAACTCAAAAACTACATCGAGGGCTAACAAGCCCTGCCCTTTTTAGGCGAGATCCACTACCCCGGGCTTAAATTTTATACTTTTAATCTACTTTTTTACTTTTGCAACAAAGATGTCAAAAAGCCATTAAGAAATTTTATAAATTCTTAGATCAAATTTGTAACATTTGCTTTTCTCTTTTTGAGAATTTATAACCAAAGAATTAGCTCAAAAATATCATAAAACAAAATTAATCTAATTTGCTCTTTTGCAGGTACGTTTGCCAACTAAATTAACCCAATAAAGATCAAATTTTAATTTATAAATATGTTTTATGACTTAAAAAAAAATAGAAACAAAAAAGAGTTTTACCGGCACAAGACCGGTAAAAATTTATTCACCTAGAAGTTTATCTAGTTTTGCAGTCAAGCTCGTAGTATCGTGAGCTTTAGCTAAAGAGGCAGCATGTAGCTTTAAATTTGCTTGTAAATTTTCTTCCAAGCTCTTTGCTATGTCGCTACTATCAAGATTCTCTACGCTATTAGCATTTGCTACGCTTCTAGCAGCTAAAGCGTTCATACCTCTAAATACAGCGTTTTGTGTCGAGCCGATCTCTGAGCGAAGTGAATTTATATTTTTCAAAATATCGCCAGAATTTGAGCCATCTTCTTTAACATTTAAAAGAGCATTTGTGCTTAAATTTACATTTCTTGTACCCTCGCCTGTAAAAAATCCAAGCTCGGCGTCAAAAATGTTTTTACCGTTAAATTTGGCCTCTTTTACGCTGTCGCTCATCGCATTTTTAAGCGCATTTATCTCGCCTTTTATATCCTTTTGTTCATTAGCCGAAAGAGCTGGGTTTGAAAGCTTGCTTGATAGCTCACCGATCTTATCAGCGCTCTCGCTTAAATTTAAAAGCGTTGAGTCAGCGATCTGAAGCATGCCGATCATATCGTTTGCATTTGCTATGCCCTCATTTAGGACATTTGTTTGCGAAAGTAAGCTCTCTGCGATTTGCAAATTTGCACCTGATGCTTTGATCTCGCTATTTGCAGAGATGGCGTTTAGCGCCTTTTTCTCGCTATTTTTAGCTTGATCTAAATAATAGTTTCCTGAAGCCTGGTTTGCAGTATAAGTTCCTAACTTCATATCAACTCCTTTTTTAGTAGTTTTGAGACGGATTTTACTATAAATTTCATAAAAAGTTGCAAAAATATTTCTTAAAGCAAAAAATATTATAAAAAGAATTTAGAAAAAGCCATTTTTCCTAAATTCTTCGCCCTTTTTAGTCTTCTAGTCTCACGGCAATTGATCTTTTATGGGCTGTTAGTCCTTCGGCTTCGGCTAGCTGCATGCATGGTTTGCCAAGGTGCATGATACCTTTTCTGCTAACTGAGATGATAGAGCTTCGCTTCATGAAATTTTCAACTCCAAGCGGTGAGTAAAATCTCGCACTTCCGCCAGTTGGCAAGGTGTGGTTTGGTCCAGCTAAATAGTCGCCCATCGCTTCAGGTGTGAAGTGCCCAAAAAATATCGCTCCAGCGTGTTTTATCTCGTCCATATAGCTCAAAGCGTCGTTTGTAGCGACCTCTAGGTGCTCCACAGCAAGCTCGTTCATCAGTTTAAAGCACTCTTGCAAGTCTTTTGCGACGATGATAGCAGCTTTGTTTCTCATGCTAGCACTAGCGATTGGTTCGCGTTTTAGTGTTTTTAGCTCATCCTCTATATGTCTTTGCACTGCCCTTGCGAAGGCCTCCACTGGCGTTATCAAAAAGGCACTTGCGATCTCGTCGTGCTCGGCTTGCGAGAGTAGATCGATCGCTATGTGGCGAGGGTCCGCACTATCATCAGCGATCACGCCTATCTCGCTTGGACCTGCGATCATATCGATATTTACGTCGCCATAAACTAGCTTTTTAGCAGTCGCTACGTAGATGTTGCCAGGTCCTGTGATGACATCGACCTTTGGCACGGTTGCTGTGCCGTACGCCATCGCTGCGATCGCGCTTGCACCGCCTATTTTAAAAGCTGTTTTGATGCCACATAGATGCATCGCAGCAAGAAGCAGAGGATTTACCTTGCCATTTGGCGCTGGGGTGCAGACAACGATCTCTTTTACACCAGCTACGATTGCTGGGATAGCATTCATAAGAAGCGAGCTAGGATATGCCGCCTTGCCGCCTGGGATATAAAGACCAGCGCGATCAACCGGAGTGTATTTTGCGCCAAGCAAGATGTCGTGCTCGTCCTTATATGTCCAGTCGCTTGGTTTTGTGCGCTCGTGATAGCTTTTTATCCTGTCGTGGGCTAAATTTAGAGCCACTCTTAGGGCGTTATCTAGCGAGTTGTAGGCCGCCTCCATCTCTTTTACGTCGATTATTATGTCGTTTTTGCTTGTGACATTAAATTTATCAAATTTGGTTATCTGCGTAAAAAGCGCGCTATCGCCATCTTTTCTTATCTCGTCTATGATACCCGCAACTACTGGCATTACGGCACTCATGTCATTGTCACTTCGTCTAACAAGCTGCGAAAATCTACTCTCAAAGTCAGCGTCGCTGCTGTGTAAAAATTTCATTTATGATCCTTTATTTTTAGTTTTCTCTCATATCTTTGCTTTTGTGTAATGTTACCCAAAATTCCGCCCTGGTGGATATATAAAATTTCGCTCCCAAGCTTATCTAAATTTGCAAAAAGCGTCATAAAGCCCACTGGGTCGTAGATAAGCTCAAATTCCACGCCACTTTTGCACACTTCAAGCCAAATTTCATAAAGCTCTTTGTATAAATTTCCAAAATGATACTTCTTTGGCGGATTTAAAATTTGCACTTTGTTGTTTTTATCTAGCTCATAAATTTGCTTTTTTAGATAGTCGCTATCCCCTACGCAAGGCACTGTAAATACTCTAAGATCGGTGTGCTTTGCCAGATAACATGCGCTTGTACCTGTGCCTGAGGGCAAGAAAATATCAGGCTTTATGCCACTTTTTTTGCTCCACTCATTTATCTCACGTGCTTGCGTGATAAAGCCAAGCTCAGCCTCACTCTGCGCCACACCCTCGTTTATAAAGAGCGCATTTTCTCTCTTTGCTAGCTCTTTAGCAAATTTCTCGCGCTCCTCTTTTACAAAAATTTCCATGCCATTTTCAAGTGCAAATTTGAAATTTCCAACTGGATCTTGCTCTAAATTTGAGCTTAGATGAGAGACGACGTAGTGAAATTTAAGCCCCTTTAGCTTGGCAAAAAGACTTAGGCTATACATAGCATTTGACTGACTTGAACCGTGAGATACGATGGCTTTGATGCCGCTAAGATCGGCCTTTAAAAAATACTCTAGTTTTCTTGCTTTATTGCCGTTAAACTCGCCTAGCAGATCATCTCTTAAAAGCCAAAATTCTCGCCCCCTAAGAACAACCCGCTCAATCACCCTTAAACTCCAAAAATTTCTCTATCTCGTTGATAGCCTCTTTGTTTGAGAGTGAAAATTTGATCTCGATACGCCTTGAAGCATCCTTGTCCTCGGCTCCATCTTTAAAAACTAGCTCGTTGTAGCTTCGGCCACTTGCGACAAGCAGCTTTCTAAGGCGCGCGTCATCGCTGAATGAGTTTATAAACTCCATCACGGCGTAGGCTCTTTTTTGTGAGAGCTCTAGGTTGTAAATGTAGCTTCCGTCGCTATCAGTAAAGCCCTCTATGACGATCTGATCGATGTTTGAGGCGATCTCTTTATCATTTAAAAGCACGTCAAAATACTTACTAAGTGTGGCTTTTAGCTCCTCTTTGACCTCTTCTTTTAAGACCGCACTTGCCTTATCAAAAAGCACTGAGGAGCTAAGCTTTAGTGCGCCTGAGTTTGGATCGATCTCGATGCTATTTCCTAGCCTATCTTTTAAGGCTGAGATCACTTTTACCCTTATGCCAGTTAGGTTTTTGACCCTGTCACGAGTGACATTTAGATCCCTTAAAAGCTCGTCATATCTAGCCTCTTTTTTGCTCACTTGCTCGAGCAAAAAGGCGATCTTGGCTAAATTTTTCTCGCTGCTTGCGTTTGCGTCGCTAAGTGCTCTATCTTTTGATGAAATTTCATCATTTAGCACGATCATCTTTTGATTTAGATCAAATATGCTGGCATTTAGCTCTTTTATGCTCGCATTTGCGTCTTTGTTTTCCTCTATGAGCTGGGCTAGTTTTTCTTTTAGGGCGTCTATTTGTATGACAAAAATTTCATTTGATTTTTTTAAATTTATGTTTTCGTCGCTTATCTTTGAAAGCTCGCTTTTTAGGGCGTCATTTAGCTCTTCAAGGGTGAAATTCTTACCCTGGGCGTCTTTTAAATTTGCTAGTGCTGCAATGATGGCTTGCTCTTTATTTTCAAGAGTGTTTTGAGTTAGGACGTATTTTACGACGACAGCGCCTATTAGCAGCATAAAAACAAAGAGCAGACCCGCCATCAAGTCTGCGTACGAAACCCAAAAGCTCGATTGATCCTCGTTATTTTTGTTTATTTTCATTGCACTAGATTTTCGATTTTTTCTATTACAGAATTTGCTTCTTTGTCGATCTCGTCTATATTCTTCTTAAGCTCAGCAATGAGGCTCTCGCGCTCTTTTTCACGCTCCAAGCTCCTGCCCTCTTGCTCGTAGGCTGCCTTAAATATCGTCGCACTCTCCACGAGTGAGGCTCTAAATGCCTTTAACGCCTCGTTTTGCTCTTTCATCAAAGAGAGAGAAAATTCTTTTAAAATGGCATCAAAACTCTTGATAGTCTGCTCAAATTTTAGCTGGCTCTCTTTTGTGGCGTTTAAATTTCTGCTAAAAATTTCGCCAAGCTTTGCATGCTCGGTTAAAATTTTAACCTCCATATCTTTAAAGGCGTTAGAAAACGCACCAACTGCCTTTAATATATCGGAGTGGATCTTTACAAATTCATCTTGTTTTAGCCCAGATTCATTTAGCATTTTTAAACTTGCGCTAAGTTCTGCTTTGCTTTGATTGATGATGTTTTTTTCAACCTCACAAAGCTCTTTTAGGCTGTTAAATTTCTCATTTGTCTGCTCGCTTAACTCTTTTATAAATTTATCATCAAGCACCATTTTAAAGGCATCGTGACTATCTTTAAAGTAGCCTACACTTGCTTTCATGAAATTTGCATTTAGCTCATTTTCCTGCCAGAAAAACTCTCGGCTTAGCTCTTTTTGCTCGCTGTAAAATCTCTCAAATTTACTAATGCCGATCTTTTCAAAAAACATCCACCAAAGCGCTAAAAATATGCCATATATCGATACATAAAACGCCGTAGCCACGCCGTTTAGCAGTATAGCGATCTCTTTTTCAAGGCCATTTGTCGTGCTTGAGCTAAACTCTGGCATGGAGATAGCGATACTGATAAAAGTGCCCAAAATTCCAAGCATAGGAAAGACTGCTTGACCGATGTTTGCTAGGTTGTCATTTCTAAAATTTCTTGTATAGCTCTCGAAAAAATCTTCAAATTTAGCGTTTGCCTTTTTGACGCCTGAAATTTCAAAAAGGTGAGCGATGATAAATTCTTTTAGTCTTATCTTGTAGTCTTTGGCATTTGCTAAGAAATTTGAGTAAGCGACCAAGGCGCTGTGGCGTGAAAATATAAAAGCGACAAAGAGTATAACGCCCATCATCACGATGGTGTGAAGCTTCATCTGAAAATTTATAACGCCAAGATACGCCAGTATCGCCAAGATGTAGATAGCTAAAGGGATAAAGATAACTTTAAAAAAGACAAAGAAAGAGTGAGCTTGGCGCTCCTTTGGCACGCTTAGCTCACTAAAATCATTTTGATTTTGCATAGGATTAGTTCCTATTTAGGCAGTTTAAGTCGCTAAAAGCAGTCTGAAGACGCTTAACCATGCTCTCCTCGCCACTTCTTAGCCATTTCCTTGGATCATAGTATTTTTTATTTGGCTTATCATCGCCCTCTGGGTTGCCGATCTGACCTTGCAAGTATGCTCTATTTTTGGCCTCATATTCACGCACGCCGTCCCAGAAAGCCCACTGCGTATCAGTGTCAATGTTCATCTTGATAACGCCGTAACTTACAGCATTTTTGATATCTTTTAGCTCGCTGCCACTTCCGCCGTGAAATACAAAATTTACTGGCTTATCGCTTTTTGTATTAAATTTCTTAGCGACATAGGCTTGTGAGTTTTTAAGAATTTCTGGTCTTAGCACGACATTGCCTGGTTTATAAACGCCGTGAACGTTGCCAAAACTAGCTGCAATGCTAAATTTATCACTTATCTTACTTAGTCTTTCATAAGCAAGCGCGACGTCCTCTGGCTGGGTGTAAAGAAGTGCGTTATCAACGCTTGTATTATCTACGCCATCTTCTTCGCCACCAGTAACGCCTAGCTCGATCTCAAGGCTGATACCAAGCTCGCTAAGCTCTTTTAGATACTTCTCGCACGTGCTTAAATTTTCGTTGATATTCTCTTCGCTAAGATCAAGCATATGAGAGCTAAAAAGTGGCACGCCGTGAGTTTTTTTATACTCATGACTTGCTTTTACTAGCTCATCTATCCAAGGCAAAAGCTTTCTAGCAGCGTGGTCAGTGTGTAAAATGACTGGCACGCCGTAAGCCTTGGCAAGCAGATGAACATGCTTTGCTCCAGCGATCGCACCAAGAACGGCTGCATTTTCGCAGGCTTTACCAGCGTAAAAACCTGCACCGCCATTACTAAACTGAACGATAACAGGCGAGTTAGCAACCTTTGCCGCTTCTAAAACAGCATTTACTGAGTCGCTGCCTACGACATTTACAGCAGGTATTGCAAAACCTTGCTCTTTGGCATAAGCATAAAGTTTTGTTACATCATCTCCGCTTAAAACACCAGGTTTTACGATATCTAAAACGCCCATTTTATCCTCCAAATTTTATTTGTATTCTATCTTTGCTTTTTGGCGTAGAGCTTCACTTTTTTGTCTAACAGCAGCTTGGAATTTCTCCATTTTTACAGCTTGCTCGATCTCTGGTTTTGCTTGTTCAAAGCTTACAGTGCCAGCAGCTTTGCCATCTTCTTTTAAGATAACGTGGTAGCCAAACTGAGTTTTAACTGGCTTAGTTGAAACTGTGCCATTAGCCATTGAAAATGCTGCGTCTGCAAAAGGTTTTACCATTTGGCTTTGACCAAACCAGCCAAGCTCGCCACCGTGTGCTGCTGAGCCTTTGTCGATTGATTTTTGGCTTGCTAGCTCTGCAAATTTCTTAGTTAGAGCCTCGCCTTTTAAATTTTTAAGTTGAGCGATGATGTCATTTGCTGTTTTTTCATCTTCAACTAAGATATGTCTTGCTCTTGCTTGAGCTGGTTGGTTCATGCTAGCTTTGTTTTTGTTGTAAAAGTCTCTTAAATCGCTATCGCTTACTTTTATGCCGTCAAATAGTTTTCTCATATAAAGCTCAACTGCGATGCCTTCTTGTGCAGCTTTTACAGCCTTGATGTAATCAACATCTTTTTCAATGCCTGTCGCTTTTGCGTCTTTTAAAAGAAGTTTTCTGTTGATTAGATCGTCGATTATACGTTTTTTCTCATTTGGTTGAAGCTTGCTAGCGTCAAAACCTGGCATAGCTGCTGATAAAAGCGCTGAGATATCGCTATCGTTTATAGCATCGCCATCAACTGTTGCAACTACTGCTGCGTTTAAAGTGACAGCTGCAGCTAAACTTAAAACTGCTGGAAACAAAATTTTTTTCATATAAATCCTTTAAAAAATTGATTTTATGGGCAAAATTATATCAAATAATGCGGTAACTTTTCGTTTAACTTGTAATTTTAGGTAAAATAGCCAAATGAGAACAAAAAAAGATATTTTAGAGATAAAAAAAAGGCTTTTAGAAGAGTTTAAAGACGCCAAAAGCGAGCTTCAGTTTAGAAATTTATATGAACTTCTTGTCTGTGTCATGCTCTCAGCTCAGTGCACAGACAAAAGGGTAAATTTGATCACACCTGCCCTATTTGAGGCATATAAAGATGTTTTTGAGCTAGCTAGCGCAAATTTAGCCAGTCTAAAGCTCATGATAAACTCATGTAGTTTTTTTAACAACAAAGCCGTAAATTTAATCAAGATGGCAAACAGCGTGGTTGAGCTTTATAACGGAGAAATCCCACTTGATGAAGAGAAGCTAAAAGCCCTTGCTGGAGTTGGGCAAAAGACCGCTCACGTCGTGCTTTTAGAGGCAACAAATGCAAACGTAATGGCAGTTGATACGCATGTTTTTAGAGTATCACATAGACTTGGCTTAAGCAGCGCAAAGACGCCAGAAGTGACTGAAGAGGATCTAAGCCTTGCCTTTAAAACTGATCTTGGCAAACTTCATCAAGCGATGGTTCTTTTTGGGCGCTACACTTGCAAGGCTAAAAAGCCGCTTTGTTTTGAGTGTATATTAAGCGATCTTTGTAAGAGCAAGGATAAGATGATATAGATAAAATTTGCTAGAAATTTCTAGCAAATTTTAGTTTTTTAGGAGTTATATTTTTTAACGATACCGCGAACGACTTTTTCTATAAAAAGCGCAGAAGCTACTTCACAGTGCTCTCTTGTAGAGTGAGGTGAGTAGATGTTTGGTCCAATAGAACATGCACTAAGACCTGCTTTTTTCTCCAAAAGCACTCCACACTCAAGGCCAGCATGCACAGCTGTTATCCTTGCATTTGGCTTATAAATTTTAAGCTCTTCTAAGATATCGTTTGCAAATTTATCATTTATAGGTTTCCAAGCTGGGTTTCTATCTTTTGAAATGACGCTAAAGCCAACCGCTTTTGCAAGCTCAGAAATTTCAAACTCCATTCTATTTAAGCCGTCTTTACTCATTGACCTTGCAAAAAACTCCACTTCAAGCGTGCCGTCGTCTTTGATCTTTGCAAGTGAGAGATTAACGCTATCTTGCGGTATGCCTAGCTCGCAGTTATAGGCTCTTACACCTTGTGAAAATGAGTTGATAAGAGCTAAAATTTTCTCGCCGTTTTCTAGAATTTCATCACCTGTGCCAAGCTTTTTCACGCTTAAATTCTCACACTCGCTCTTTAGCTCTTTATCACTTAGAACCAGCGCAGTTGCGCCGCTTGGGATAGAGTTGCTTCGCTCGCCACCTTCAAATTTAACAAGTTTGCAGCCATTTTTAGTCACAAATGCCGCCAAAACCTTGATCGCATTTGGGATATTTTTATGTATCTCGTTGCCAGAGTGTCCGCCAGGAAGTCCGCTCACTTTTACTTCATAAAGCGTGCTCTCTTTTGTTTTTTTGCTATTAAGAGCTATAGTGGCAAATAAATTTACACCGCCAGCGCAGCCGATAGTGACGCGGTCGTCCTCTTCGCTGTCTAAATTTAAAAGCTTATCGGCTAAAAGATTGCCGCTAAAGCCAGCAGCTCCGACCATGCCGACCTCTTCGTTGTTTGTAAAGAGGCACTCTATGTCGTCAAATTCGCTTATCATCTGCATCATGATAGCCACGCCTATGCCGTTATCGGCACCTAAAGATGAGTTTTTAGCCCTCATGTAGCCATCATCGCCATAAACTATCTCGATCTTTGGTGCATCGCCCATGCAGACCATATCGTAGTGACTTTGCAAGCAAATTTTTGGTTTGCCTTTAAATGCATGAACGTTGCCAAAGCTATCGACCACGACCTCACAGCCCTTATCTTTTGCATAGCTAGCCAGAAAATCACGCATCTTATCAGTCTCATAACTGCAGTGCGGTATCGCCGCAAGTGTCTCAAATTTCGCTAAAACTTCGCTCTTTGACATATTTGCCTCCTTTAAATTTATTTTATCTCGCCCTTATAGCCAGTCGCATCGACCGCCTTTAAAAGCTCTTTTTCATCGACCTTGTCATCTGCTATAACGACAGCTTTTCGCTCTTTTAGCGATACATCTGCCTTTTTTACGCCCTCAACGCTAAGTGCGGCCTTTCTTACTATCGCTGTGCAAAGCGGACAGTGCATGCTAGGTACTGAAATTTCTATCTTTTTATCAGCGTAGCTTGCAGCCACCAAAAGGGCTAAAACTAAAATTTTACGCATAAATTTCTCCTAAAAGCTCTGGATATGTAAGGAGTAAAAGCAAAATCACTCCAAAAAGTATATATATAAGTATCCATTTTTTCTTTTTATAGCTTAGGTTGCAGCTTTTTGGCTTGTAAAATAAAGCCACACCTGAGATCACAAAGCAAATGACCGCCACGACGCTTAAAGGGACGCGGTACTCGTATAAATTTTGTGTCCAAGATAGAAAAGAAAAAGATGTGCCAAAAAGCAAGAAAAGAAGTGCCGGCAAGCAGCACAAGGTAGCGCCAATAGCACTACCTATGGATGTTAGTATCAGCCAAAAGGCTCTCATTTTAGCTCTGTTGAGACGTAGTAGTAGCTAAATTCTTTTGGCGAATAGTAGTTTTGTGTGTTGCCATCAACCTCAGCGTATGGATAGCCAAAGTTGTTTAGCGGAGTTTGCTCTGGGGTTGGCTTTAAGATAAAGTCACGTCCGTAGTTAAAGCCTATCCAGCACATCTCCCAGTTGCCAAAGCAATAATCTCTAACAGCTTTGATCTTAGCATCGTCGTTTGTTAATTTCTCGCCTAGTCTTACCTTTGTAACGTCAGCTGGATCAACTGGTATCCAACCATATCCTTTTAAGTAAAACTCAGCCCTACAGTGCTGTCCGCCTGAAATTTTAGCCACGCCATCTTTTGCGCTACCCATCTGGTCTGAAAATCTAGACTGACCAACCCTGATACCAAAAATTTCTCTTGCTGGGATGCCAACTGATCTGCAAAGTCCCACAAAAACTGAGTTTATGTCGGTGCATTTGCCAACTAGTTTGCCACTTTCTAGTATTGCTTTAACGTCGCCTGTGCCACATCCAAGGATGCTGTTATCGCGCTGCATAGTGTTTGCAACCCACGTATAGATCGCTTTTGCGCGCTCCAAGTCGCCTTTAGTATTGCCGATAATCTCTAGCGCTTTTGCTCTTACGACGCCGTCAGTTGGGATGTGTGAAGTTGGTTTTAAAAACTCCAAAATCGCAGGATCGACCTTCTCGTTTGGATCGTAATTTACCTTGCTAAAGTCGGTATTGCGCTCTGTTGTTTGGATTTTAAACTGGATATTTAAAATAGGTCTTTGCTCATTTTCTTCAAATTCGCCATACATTGTTGGTATTAGCGTGTCTGAGATATAGACGTTTTTAGCGGTTGTGTTTATAACGTAGTCTTGGGTTAGTTGCTGATAAGTGGTGCTTAGTGGGAGCGGTAACCAAATTCTCGAGCTTTTGCCCTTTTCAAGAAGCTGGTGTTTGAAATTTACGTCGAAATTTCTAACTACTGGGTTTGCTGGCTCGTCGCTAGCTAGAGTGACACTTGGAAGCAGACTTGCTGCACCTAAAAAACTACTGAATTTAAAAAAATCTCTTCTTTGCATAAAATGCCTTTTTGCTTAATCTTAGCCAAACTTGGCTCTAAAACTGCCTGCTATTCTAGCATAAAATTTTTATTTATGATAAAATCCGCCACATGAAAAAGATTATATTTTTAGGCTTTATAGCGCTATTTTGCAATGGTTGTCTTTATATGAATGAGCGTGGAGTTTCGACGCAATATTATAATGATTGTAAAGAGTATTATGACGCGACTGGCACCTATCAAAAAGAGTGTCCGCACAACATCGTCGACTGGAAATAGCGTGGATCTTAGCAAATTTAACGAGCAGCAAAAGCAAATTTTAAATAAAATAGAAAATTTAGCAGATTTTGATTGCGAATTTAGCCTTAGTGAGAGTGTAAATGTCAAATTTAAAGAGCTGAACGCTGCGAGCAAAGATGAAATTTACAACCTCGCCCTTAGCCTAAAGCCTTGGCGAAAAGGGCCATTTTTACTTGATGATATATATATAGATAGCGAATGGCAAAGTTTTATTAAATTTAATATCCTTGCCCCACACCTAAATTTAGCTGGCAAAAGTGTGGCTGACGTGGGTTGCAACAATGGATATTATATGTTTAAGATGCTTGAGTACGGCCCAAAAAGCATAACTGGATTTGATCCTAGCGTGCATACATATTTGCAGTTTGCTTTTTTAAATAAATTTATCCGCTCAAATATCGCTTACGAGCTTCTTGGAGTAGAGAGCTTGCCAGAGTTTGGAGCGAAATTTGACACCATTTTTTGTCTTGGCGTGATATACCACAGAAGCGATCCTATAAAGATGCTAAAAGAGCTAAAAACCGCACTAAATCCTGGCGGCGAGCTATTTTTAGACACGATGTATATAGATATGGATGGTGACTTTGCCCTAAGCCCAAAAGATAGATACTCCAAAATTCCAAATATCTACTTTGTGCCAACGCTTAGCGCGCTTCAAAACTGGTGCGAGAGGGCTAAATTTAAGGACTTTACCCTGCTTGATACAAAGACAACTGATCTAAATGAGCAGCGAAAAACGCAGTGGATAGATGGCGAGAGTCTTGGAAATTTCTTAGACCCAGCCGATAATACAAAGACCATCGAGGGCTACCCAGCTCCAAAAAGAGCCTACGTGAGAGTTAAAATTTAAGGATAAATATGGCAGATGAAAATATTTTTGAAGCAAAAGACGAATCACAAATAATCCTCCCAGAGGACGAAAACCCGCTAAGAAACGAGATAAAAACAGCACCTCTAACAAAGCTAAATTTTAGTGGAACGGCATTTTTGCTTGAGAAAAATCACGCAAAAACTAGATTTTTTACCACGGCTGATATGGTAAGCGACGCAGAAGGGCTCATACATAGCGGTTTTGTCTTCATGGGAGCAAACTACGCAGCACTTTTAGCTATAAATGAAGAATTTTGCGTCAGTATCGGTGCTAGGATAAATTTCTTTGGACCGCTCAAGCTTGGCGATGTGGTCGAATTTGACGCACAAGCAAGGTTTGAAGAGAGCAGAAAAAGAGAGGTAAAAGTGATAGGCTATGTAAAAGAGATCAAGATCTTTGAGGGCGTCTTTCAGCTAGTCACACTTGAAGAGCATATCTTTGTCACTCAGCAAAAAAATATCCAAAAAGAAGCCGCCATAAGACAAAAGAAAGAGCGCGAAGAGGCGCAGGCTAAAAACAACGGCTAAATTTAACTGATGAGATATAAATTTCTCATCTTTTAACTTCAAATAAACTCAAATTTTTAAAGACAAATCTTATCTCATTATCTTATTTTGGTAAATGATCGGTAACAATTTTTTTAAATTTTAGTGAAATTTAAGCTATAAAATTAATTTTCTATGATAATATCCTTTCAAAACATTTTTATCAAAAGGAGATTTAGATGAAACTTACAAAAGTTAGCTTAGCTGCTTTGGTTGCTTTAGGTGCATTTTCAAGTGTTGCAAGTGCAACTCCACTTGAAGAAGCTATAAAAAACGTAGATATTTCAGGATATGCTAGATATCGTTATACAAATGATCATTTCAAAACTTCATATCCAAAAAGCATAGTTAAAGATAGTGATGCTGGTCATGTTTTTAGAATGCAAACAGCATTTAAAGCTGCGATAGACGATAACTTCTTTGGTGTTTTAAATTTAAGGTACCAAGCAAAAGATAACTCTGGTGATGGTGTTACAGCTGGTACTGATAAAACAAACACAACTGGATCATTTGGTGTATACGAGATGTATCTGGGATATAAAATAGGCAACACTACCGTTACAGCTGGCAAACAACTTATAAAAACATTCTATGACGATGGTGATATAGCTGGTACTGGTCTAAAAGTGGTAAATACTGATGTACCTGGTCTTACTTTAACAGCAGCAGCTTATGATGCATTACAAAGTGATGGCTACGAAGTAGATGGTCCATTACTAAGCACAATGGCAAGCGGTCTTAGCGATGCTCCAGGTAACCTTTATTATTTAGGTGCAGCTGGCAGCTATGATCCAGTATCATTTAAAGCAGCTATTGCAAATATTCAAGAATTTGCCACACTTTATGGTGCCGATGCGGGTGTTAGCTTTAATGTAACTGATGATATAAATCTAAACCTAAAAGGTCAATTTGTTCATAATGACTCAGACCACAAAGATGTAGCTGATGCAAATTTCTGGGCAATTCAAGCTGGCACAAAACTATTTGGAGCTAAACTTAATGCTGGCTATTTAGACTTTGATGCTAAGAACAAAGACAATAATAAAATTTCTTTTGTAACAATTGATGCAAACGGCGAACTTATCAATCCAACTAAGATCTTAAATGGTGTTATGTCTGGAAGCAAACAATACTACAATAACATCAAAGGAAACAACGACTACTGGTTTGTTAATGCTGGATATGATATAGATAAATTTGGCTTTGGTGCTGGATATACTCAAGGTAAAGGCACAAGTTATGCGCTTGGTGAATTAAGAGCAAAAAGAAGCGAATGGTCTCTTGATGCTAGCTACAAATACAGCAAAAAACTTACATTCCTTTCTTGGTATGCAGCTGCTAAAGACAAAAAAGACGGTGCAAGCTTTAAACAAGATCGTATCAGATTTGAAGCAAAATATAGCTTCTAAAAACATTTATCCGAGCGAGCTTTCGCTCGGATCTTCTAAACTTCTCAATACTTAATCAAAATCAGCAAATATAACTAATAAAATTTATATAATGCCAAACAAAAAAGGCAAAAAATGTATCTTTTCTCTCTCATCACACATCTAATTTGCGCCATTATATTTATAGGATATGTATTTTTTGATGTTTGCATATATCCATTTGCCAAAAAAACGATAAGTCCACAAACTCTTGAAGCTGTCAAAAAGGCTTACACAAAAGGCAGTGCAAAGGTTTTTGGCACGGCATTTTTACTACTTTTGATAAGTGGATCATATATGGCAAAGGACTATCTTGGAGGCGAACATGGTTGGTGGCAGAGTAACTTTCAAAAGCTTTTACTAGCAAAGATCGCGGTTTTACTTCTAATGTGTCTTATCACCTTCATCTCTGTTTTTAATGTCACTATCTTAAAAAAGCCAGATCCATTTGGTAAATTTTCACACCTCATAGCACTTGTGCTTTGTCTGACAATGGTCATTCTGGCAAAACTTATGTGGTGGCTTTAGCAAAATTTGGCTGTAAATTTAAAGCATAAAATTTACAGCCAAGCTTAAATAAATTTAGTCTATGCTCTTTAGCTTATCTTTATTTAGTCCCTCTTCTATGCGCTTGATCTCCTCGCTTCCATCTCTTACGACACTTTTATCGTATTTTAGATACTCATCTATCTTTTTTGGATATTCGACGTGAGTTAGGATAAATTTAAAGACATTTAACCTCGCTTCTTTTTTATTATCACTTGAGACGATCACCCACGGCGAGATGCTATTGTGAGAGGCTAGCAGCATCGAGTATTTGGCGATGGAGTACTGATCCCAAAGCTCTTGCGCTTTTTGATCTACTGGAGAGATCTTAAACTGCTTTAGCGGGTCATTTAGACGCTCTTTGAAGCGCTTTTTTTGCTCCTCTTTTGTGATCGAGAGGTAAATTTTAAAGAAAATGATGCCTGAGTTTATGATCATCTCTTCAAATTTTGGCACCTCGCGCAAGAACTCTTTATGCTCAGCCTGCGTGCAAAAGCCCATCACTGGCTCAACCCCAGCTCTGTTGTACCAGCTCCTATCAAAGATCACTATCTCGCCAGCGCTTGGCAGATGTGTTACATACCTTTGAAAGTACCACTGCGTCTTCTCGACGTCGCTTGGTTTTGTAAGCGCCACAATACGGCAACCGCGCGGATTTAGATGCTCTGTTAGGCGCTTTATCGTGCCGCCCTTGCCAGCCGCGTCTCGACCCTCCATTAGCATGAGCACCCTAAGCCCCTTGTCTTTGACATGATTTTGGAATTTTAAAAGTTCTATCTGAAGCAGCCTTAGCTCTTCTTCGTAGCCAAGTTTATCGCTCTTTTGGTGCTTTTTATCTTTTGACATCATCGCTCCTTTTGAAAATTTCACGCTTTTTCACGATTTTACTATAAAATAGAATAAATTTAAGAATTTAGACTAAAATCATCTCTTTTAATTTAGCAAGGATTAGCATGTTTTTTAAATTTATTTTCTCTCTCATTTTGTTTGCAGGCTCGCTTTTTGCCGAGGTTCTAGACGTTAGTAAGGCGTTTGTTTTAAGCCCAAGTATTGATGAGCAAGGCGCGGAGATCAAGTTTAAATTTGGCGAAAATATCTACCTTTATAAAGATAGCTTTGAGGTCAAGTTTGGCGAAGAGAAGATAAACAGCCTCTTAAATATGCCAAAGAGCGAAAACACCGGCGAATATGAAATTTACCCAAAAGATTTTTCGCTGTTTATCCCATTAAATTTAGTAAAAGAGCATCTTAAAAACGGCAGTGCTAGGCTAAATTTAAGCTATCAAGGTTGCGCTAAAAATGGCATCTGTTACCGCCCGCAAACTAAAATTTATGACATCTTTGAGAAATTTGGCAAATTTAGCATCATAGCCTTTGAAAAAGAGCAAAAAGACGGAACAAATCCTGAATTTACAGAGCTTTCAGAAGATCAAAGTATCGCAAATGAGCTAAGTAGCAAAAACTTTTTCATCTCGCTTGCGACATTTTTTGGCTACGGTCTCTTGCTCTCGCTCACGCCTTGCGTCTTTCCGATGATACCGATCTTATCAAGCATCATCGTCTCAAAGGGCGGCAGCCTAAATGCCAAAAAAGGCTTCTTGCTTTCGCTAGTCTATGTCGTTGCGATGAGCCTTGCTTACGCGCTTGCTGGCGTTGGGGCAAGTCTGCTTGGCTTTGGCATAGCAGGGGCTCTGCAAAACATCTACGTGCTTGGCGCATTTGCGGCCATTTTTGTCATCTTAAGCTTTAGTATGTTTGGCTTTTACGACATCAAACTGCCCTCAAAATTTGAAAACCTAATCAGCAAAAAGTCACAAAACAGCTCAGGCCTCATCGGCGTTTTCTTCATGGGCTTTGCCTCAGCGCTCATCGTCTCACCTTGTGTGGCAGCACCGCTAGCAGGCGCACTTCTTTACATCGCGCAAAGCGGAGATGCCATTTATGGAGGCATCATGCTCTTTGTTATGGGGCTAGGCATGGGCGCACCGCTTCTTGTGATAGGGCTAAGCTCTGGCAAACTCCTGCCAAGACCTGGCGACTGGATGGATGAAGTTAAAAAACTATTTGGCTTTTTGATGCTCATCATGTCCGTTTGGATCCTAGCACGCGTGCTTGGAGCGTTTTTTGAGCTACTTGGTTATGGCGTCATAGGCGTCTTTGCGACCATTTATCTTGGAGCGTTTGAGGCAGCAAATAGCGGCTGGGCTAAATTTAAAAAAGCACTTTGTGTGCTAGTTTTTATCTACTCGCTCATGCTAATACTTGGCGCATTTTTGGGCTCAAAAGATGCCTTTTCGCCGCTTTCTGGGCTAAATTTAGCCAAAAACGAGAGCGAACTAAATTTCAAACAAGCTAGAAATTTAAACGAGCTAAACGAGATGATAAAAAGCTCAAGCAAGCCAGTACTTGTGGATTTTTATGCCGACTGGTGCGCGAGCTGCAAAGAGATAGAGCATATCACTTTTAAGGATGCTGGCGTGAAAAATGCTTTGGCAAATTTTATGCTTATTCGCATCGACGTGACAAGTGGTGGGGCACAAAACGATGAGATGTTAAGAAATTTTGGACTCATCGATCCGCCTGCACTTCTACTTTTTAAAGACGGCGAAGAGCAAAAATCACTTAGAACGATCGGCTTTATAAATGCTAAAAATTTCATAGCAAAGCTTGAAAAAATTTAGACTACAAAGGCAAAATTTGGCTGGAATTTTAAATTTATCAGCCAAATTTCTCTAGGCTTTGCAGACCTTGTAACTAACTAGAAAAGTAGTAAAGAAATAAATTTGAGCTATCAAATTTATATCATGCGGAGACGTGAGTAAAATCGCAAAGCCAAAATTTGCAAATTATCTTAAATTTATCAAATTTTAAAAATATCAGCGAATTTGGTTTGGTTCTAGGATAGTAAAACAACCGAAATTTAATCAAATTTCACTCATCTCACGCACAAACAAGACCACGAGATCAAAAAACTTCTGTCAAGTTTGCAATTTAAAACATCTCAGCAAATAGACAAAATTATTCAAATAAATTTAAAATATCAAGTTTGCAGTAAATTTAACCAATAACAGGGCTTGAGTGAGCTAGACCACAAAATCAAAAACAAAAAATCAGCCAAACCATTACCCAAATTTATAAATTTAGAACTTGCTCTGCCGTAGCAAAAACGCCCAAGTAGAGCAAATTTAGGCTCATTTGCCAAATTTAGCTAGCGCTCTTTGGTAGTCCTCTTCACTATCGATGCCGATACTTTGACTTTCAACCTCTAGCATCGCTATCTTTTTGCCATTTTCTAAGGCACGCAGCTGCTCTAGTTTCTCGGTGTTTTCAAGGCTTGAAGGCAAGAGGCCGCAAAACTCTTTTAGGCTTTTTACACTGTATCCGTAGATGCCAAGGTGCGCCTTGTAGCTTTTGCACTCGCTTCTGTTAAATGGTATCCTTGATCTTGAAAAATAAAGCGCATAGCCCTCAAAATCGGTCACCACTTTGACTAAATTTTTATCATCCGCAAACTCATCGTCCATCTTTTTGTAGCACGAAAACATGAAGGCATTTTGCCTATTTTGCTCGCAAAAAGCCCTAAATTTAGCGATATTTTCAGGCTCAATAAATGGCTCATCAGCCTGAACATTTATGATGATCTCGCTCTCGCTTAGCCCCAAAATTTGCGTCGCTTCGTTTATCCTGTCAGTGCCACTTTGATGATCTTTGCTAGTTAGCACCGCTTTTATGCCGTGGGCCTTGGCGATATCAAGCACGCTTGGCTCATCCACCGCAACCGCCACATCATCCACGCCGCTTACTCTAAGAGCCGTCGCCACAAACATCGGCACGCCGTTTATCTCTTTTAAAATTTTATTACTAAACCTTGTTGAGGCAAGGCGGGCTGGGATGATTATCATCGCTCGATCCATTCTAGGACGCACTTTTCGATCTCGTCCTCTTTTATGATATTTTTATGTAAAATTTTCGCACTAAATAGCGAGTTTATCGAGCTTGGCACGCTGTCATTTAAGATTTTAGCAGTCTTTGCGAGCGCATCTTTTTCATCTTTTGTATCTTTGATCTGGCACGCCTTGATCATGCTTGGCGTAAATTTCACCCAGTGCGCGGTCGATGTGATGACGTTTATACGGCCAGCATCCACCATCTTAAAGCAAGTAGCCGTATGCGGATCGATCGCGTAGCCGTCCTTTGCGAGCTTTGCGATATATGCCTCGCACTCCTTATCGTCGCACCAGCTAGCCTCAAAGTCCTCTTTTAGCGCTTCAAGCTCTTGCTTGCTAAGTTTATAAAATTTATTTTTGGCTAAGCTTTGCATGAGTTCATTAGTTCGCTCGCTTCCAAATTTATCAAATAGCAAGCGCTCGACGTTTGAGCTGATCAAAATGTCCATGGCTGGGCTTATCGTTTTAACCAGCTTTTTGTCCCTTAGATCGTAAACGCCGGTGGTGAAAAACTGCGTCAAGATGTTGTTTGCGTTTGAGGCGATCTTGATCTTGCCGATCTTTGCGCCCATTTTTTTAGCGTAATACGCCCCAAGCGCGTTGCCAAAATTTCCACTTGGCACGATGATGTCAAAGCTCTCGTTTGCTTTAAGTGCCTTTTGTTTTAGCAAATTTGCGTAAGCGTAGGCGTGGTAGATGATCTGAAAGAGAATTCTGCCAAAATTTACCGAGTTTGCCGCGCTTAGTTTAAGGCGTTTTTTCTTAAGCTCGGCCTTAAATTTATCATTTGCAAGCAGCGTTTTTAGCGCTCTTTGAGCGTCATCAAAGTCGCCTTTTATGCCAAAAACCTTTAAATTTTCACCTTGCATGGTCTGCATCTGAAGCTTTTGTACCTCGCTCGTGCCGCCATCTGGATAGAGGCAAACGACCTTGATATTTTCGTCGTTTGCAAAGGTTTGAAGTGTCGCAGGGCCTGTGTCACCGCTAGTTGCGCACATGATAAGGTATCTTTCGCCCCTTTCCTTTGCTAGCTGACTAAGCAGCGAGCCAAAGGGCTGAAGCGCCATATCCTTAAATGCCCTTGTTGGACCGTGATAGAGCTCATTTACGTATAAATTTTTATCTATTTTTTTAAAAATGACTGGGTGCTTTGGATCATCAAAGCTTGCATATCTTTTGACCGCCTTTTTAAAAAACGCCTCAGATACATCAAATTTAAATAGCGAGATGATGTGAAGTGCGAGCTTTTCGTAGCTTAGGCTTGAGAGCTCTTGCCACTTTGCCTTTGTGATCTTTGGTAGCTTCTTTGGCGCGTAAAGTCCGCCGTGAGCGGAGCTTGGGCTAAGCATGGCTGTGCTTAAATTTACATTTTTTACCTTTTCATCTTTTACGCTTCTAGTTGGTGTTAGTCTCATTTTTTGCCTTTTTTGGTTGATTTTTTTATCCAATTTTCATATTTTTTAAAAACATCTTTTGGCTTAAGTGCCAAAATTTCTGGGGTTTCGTAGCTGTGGTGCTTTTTTATAAATTTAGCTACTTTTTTAAATTTCACGTCCGTTTTTATGAGTAAAATTTGCTCTTTTTCATCACAAAGCTTCTCTTGCCAAAGATAAATGCTCTTTGTGCTAAAGCTACTCACGCAAGCTGCAAGTCCCTTTTTCACGAGCTTTTTGCTTAGCTTTTTTGCCTCTTTTTTCTTTGCGACTGAGGTGATTAAAATTCTCATTTTGATCTAAATTTTCCTTTTAAAAAGTGGCTCATTATAACAAAATGGGCTTAAATTTGCTGCGCCAAAACCTTTTTAAACTCCTCGCTTAGCGTAACTTCAAGCGTGATAAGCGATACTCTCAGCCCAAAATCCTTTGCCTTTACATAGTCCTTTTGCGTCATCAAAAGCGAGGTAGCGCCGTAGGTTTGTAAAATTTCGCTTAGCTCTTCTTTTGAGAAGTCGTAGTGATCAGGGAAAAAGACCTGCCCCACGCACTCGCTAAAAAATGCTTCAAGGCGGGCTGGGTTTGCTATGGCGGTTACTAGCACCATTTTTTCGCTTTTGTTTAAAATTTCGCTCTTTCTAAAGTGAGTTTGCCCTTCACGTGCGATAAAATCACCAAATTTATAAAAGCTAAATGGATATCTATAAGCCCCGCTTGGCAGGCAAAGCTTTAGCTTTGGCTCTGGGTTTGGACGCACCAAGATGTCAAATTTGGCTATATCAAATTTAGAAAATCCATCGTCTAGTAAAATATACTTTGCGCCGTGAGTTTTGGCGTAATTTATCGCTATTTTTCTATCTTCACTAACGATGACGTTTGCGTTTTTGATGCTTGTGGCATATATCATCGCCTCATCGCCGCTCGCTGCTACGTCAAGTAAAATTTCTCCATCCCTTGCGACAACTTGCATACCTTTGCTCTTTCTTTTATAGCCTCTAAGAATGATAAAAGCGCCTTCGAAATTCTTAGCGATAGCAACGCAAAGTGGGGTCTTGCCGCTTCCTCCAAGGGTTAAGTTTCCAACGCTTATTATCTTTATACCAAAGTCTTTTTTATGCGCGCTAAATTTCTTATAAATAACGACTAGAGCGTAGATAAGACTTAGTGGCAGAAGTAAAAATGCTAGTAAAATTTGAAAGAAATTTGGGCGAAAGAAGTAGTCATTCGCCCAAGAGTGTAAAAGGATGTTAAATTTCTTAAACACGAGATTTAGAAATTTCTTTTACTGTGCTGCAGATGTATTGCACCTCTTCGTCGCTCAAACTATGATATATAGGTAGCGACAGGACTTGTTGATACGCTTTTAGAGCATTTGGGAAGTCATTTACTTTAAGCGAATATTTATTTTTATAATAGCTTAGCAAATGTATCGGTATGTAGTGCAGCGAAGTGTGAATTCCACGCTCCAAAAGCTCTCTAGCAAAGCTGTCGCGGTTTTTATTTATCTTGATGATGTACTGAGTGTAGATGTGCTCGCGTTTTTTGACTGGAGTTGTGATGTTGTGACACTCTTTAAGTTCTTTATCGTAAATTTCAGCGATCTTTTTTCTACGCTTTATAAGCTCGTCTGTCTTTTCAAGCTGAGCGATAGAAAATGCCGCATTTATCGAGTTTATGTCATATTTTAAACCGATATCAACAACGTCGTAGATGTAGCTTAAACTACCAAATTTATCTATACCATTTACAAGGGCATAGTTACGAAGTAGTTTTGCTTTTTTATAGACCTCTTCGTCATTTGTCGTGAAAAATCCAACTGTTGAGATAGGATTTTGCACGCGCGAGTTTGTCTGAAAGCAGGATAAAAACGAGTCTGAACCAACCTTTTTGCCATTATATGTTAGTCCTATGCCTCGGTTTGCATCATCTAAAACGACGATGCCATATTTTTCGCAGATAGCCTTTATCTCATCAAGCCTAGCGCTTTGTCCAGCGATGTGTGAGATAAAAGCACATTTTAGTTTTTTGTGATTTTGCTCTTTTAGCACCTTTTCAAGGGCTTCTGGGCTGATATTAAAGTCCTCTTCATCGATATCGACAAAGATAGGCTCGGCATCAAAATGTCTAACAGCCTGAGCCACGCTAGGGAAGGCATTTACTGAGCAGATGACCTTATCGCCACGCTTAGTGTCCATCGCGCTTAGGGCTAGATGGTGCGCTGCTGCGATGTTATTTGTAGTGACAACAAATTTAGCACCAAAGTACTCTTTTAGCTTTTCTTCAAATTTAGCAACTGTATCAGTGGCATTTTCAGAATGCAAAGCCTCTTCGATAAGCTCACTCTCACGCTCAGTGATAGTTGGTTTGTAAAACGGAATTTCTCTCATCTTTAATCCTTTAAATTTTCACTATCAACGGCATTTGTCGTTTAAACCTGTTTGACACAACTCTATTTTCTATATCCAAGACCGCTTTTAATCCAAACTTTTTGATGGCTTGCTCCTTGTTATTTTCTAAATTTTGTAAAATCTCGTCGATAACAGCATAGCTGTAACCTATGTCGCCCTCATCGCTTTGTCCATCCCAAAGATCAGCTGAAGGTGCTTTTTTGATAAAATTTTCATCAACACCAAGATGTTTTGCAAATTCAAAAATTTCACTCTTATAAAGCTCCCCGATAGGATTTATCGCGCACGCCAAATCCCCAAATATCGTGCCATAGCCAAGCATAAGCTCACTTTTGTTGCTTGTGCCGATGACTAGAGCGTTTATACTAGATGAATAATCATAAAGCAAGCTCATTCTAACTCTAGCTGCTAAATTCCCTTTTCTTAAATTGCTTAAATTTGCATCTATCGTTTCGCAAAAGGCATTTAAAATGCCCTCTATGGATAAAACCTTGTATTTTATGTTTAGTTTTTCGCATAAATTTAAGGCATCGTCCATATTTTGTCTGTTTGATGATGCTGTTGGCATGATGAGTGCATGAGTTTCATCTGGCTTTGCTCTCGCACAAAGCGTCGCAACCACAGCAGAATCAATACCGCCGCTTACGCCTAATAGTAGTTTTTTACCTTTAGTTTTATCTTTTAAGCTAAAAACTAAGGTTTCTTCTATTTTTTGATACCCCTTCATTGTCCCTTTGCCTAAATTTGCTTCCTTCTGAAAAGATTATACTAAGTAAATTTAAAATTTTTCTTTAAGTTTAAGTAAAAAGATGTAAATATTTAAGAAATAATAAATTTAAGGTAAAAAATGAGAGTAATGCACAAAAGTTTTGGCGATTTTGGGACAAATTGCTACATCGTCACAAAAAATGGCTCAAGTTTAGTGATAGATCCAGGCGATGGGGCAAAAGAGTGGGTTTTGCAAAATGCACAAAATTTAAAGGCGATACTTTGCACTCATGGGCATTTTGACCATATTTACGACGTGAGCGAGCTAAAAAATGAGCTAAAAATCCCAGTTTATATCAATAAATTTGATGCTTTTATGTGTGAGAGTGACATTTTTGGCTATATGAAAAACACCTTTGTGCCAGATGTTTTAGCTCAAGGCGATGAGAGCTTTGCGGTGGGTGACTTTTCTTTTAAATTTCACCATTTTCCAGGGCATACACCAGGTTGCTCGATGATAGAGATAGAAGACGCGATCTTTAGTGGGGATTTTTTATTTAAAGGTAGCATCGGGCGCTGGGACTTTCCATTTTCAGATAAAAATGAGATGCTAGAAAGCTTAGAAAAATGCAAAAATCTAAAGGGCGACTTCGCACTTTATCCGGGGCACGGCGAAAGCAGCACGCTAAAAGCCGAGCAACAAGAGCTTGATAGGTGGATAGAGATCGTAAGAAGGTCTTAAATTTTTAGGCGCGGCTAAATTTTAAAATTTATACTTTTAAGCTTATAAGATGATATAGCAAGCGTGTATTAAGAAGTGTTTAGAGGCTTAAATTTATAAGTTAAAAGAGCAAGGCAAGTTGCCCTGCTCTAAGAGTTTTACTCGACTTCAGCGTCTATAACGTCGTCGTCTTTTTTGTTATTTCCGCCGTTTGCACCAGCGTTTTCATCTTTTTTATACATAGCTTCTGCTAGTTTGTGGCTAGCTTTGCTTAGAGCTTCTACCTTTGCGTCGATCTGCTCTTTTGAAGAGTTTTCATCTTTTAAGACCTCTTTTAGATCATTTAGTGCGGCTTCGATGTTACTTCTATCCTCAGCTGGGACTTTCTCGCCAAGCTCGCTCATGCTCTTTTCAGTTTGATGAACTAGTGCATCGGCTTGGTTTCTAGCCTCAACTGCGTCTTTGCGCTTTTTATCCTCTTCTTTGTGAAGCTCAGCATCTTTTACCATGCTATTTATCTCATCTTCGCTAAGGCCGCTTGATCCTGAGATAGTGATGTTTTGGGCTTTGCCAGTCGCTTTATCTTTTGCTGAAACGGTTAAAATTCCGTTTGCGTCGATGTCAAATTCAACTTCTATTTGAGGCACGCCTCTTGGAGCTGCTGGGATGCCCTCTAAGTTGAAGTTACCAAGTGATTTATTATCCCTTGCAAACTCACGCTCACCTTGTAAAACCATGATAGTAACGGCACTTTGGTTATCTTCAGCAGTTGAGAAGACTTGGCTTTTCTTAGTTGGTATAGTTGTACCTTTTTCGATGATCTTAGTCATCACACCACCAAGTGTCTCGATACCAAGGCTAAGTGGAGTAACGTCAAGAAGTAGAACATCTTTAACGTCGCCTTTTATAACCGCACCTTGGATCGCAGCACCGATAGCCACGACTTCATCTGGATTTACACTCTTATTTAGCTCTTTGCCAAATGCCTTTTTAACCTCTTCTTGAACAAGTGGCACACGAGTTGAACCACCGACCATTACGACCTCTTTGATGTCGCTCTTGCTTAGACCTGCGTCTTTGATGACTTCATTTATCTTAGTGATAGTCTCGCCCACAAGTGAGTCGATCATGCCTTCAAATTTAGCGCGAGTTAGCTTTTTGACAAGGTGTTTTGGGCCAGTCGCATCAGCTGTGATAAATGGTAAATTTATCTCAGTCTCTTGAGCTGAGCTTAGCTCTTTTTTAGCATTTTCAGCTGCTTCTTTCAAGCGTTGAAGCGCCATGATATCGCCTTTTAGATCGATACCAGTTTCGTTTTTAAACTCACTTACTAGCCAGTCGATGATCTTGTTATCAAAGTCATCACCACCTAAGAATGCGTTACCGCCAGTTGCCAAAACTTCAACGATATTATCGCCAGTTTCAAGCACTGTAACGTCAAATGTACCACCACCTAGGTCATAAACTAAAATTTTCTCAGCCTCTTTTTTATCAAGACCATACGCAAGTGCCGCAGCTGTTGGCTCGTTGATGATACGAAGCACGTTTAGACCTGCGATAGTTCCAGCCTCTTTTGTAGCCTTTCTTTGGCTATCGTTAAAGTACGCAGGCACAGTGATAACCGCGTCTGTTACGCTCTCGCCAAGATATGCTTCAGCATCTTCTTTTAGTTTGATAAGAATTTTTGCTGAAATTTCTTGCGGAGTATAGACCTTACCAGCGATCTCAACCGCGCAAGCGCCATTTCTATCTACGACGTGATATGGCAAGCGAGCCTTTGCCTCTTCAGCATTTTTTTCATTGCTCATCAAACCCATGATACGTTTGATAGAATATATCGTTTTTTCAGGGTTTGTAACTGCTTGACGTTTTGCGACGTCGCCTACTAGAATTTCACCCTTGTCTGTAAAAGCAACAACAGATGGAGTTGTGTTTTTACCCTCTTTGTTTGGGATAACCTTGCTCTCACCGCGCTCAAAAACGCTCACACAAGAGTTTGTTGTACCTAAGTCTATACCTATAACTTTTGACATATTTTTCCTTTATTAGATTTATTTTTTAAATTTAGTTTGCCACACTGACCATAGCTGGGCGCAAAACCCTGCCATTTATCATATAGCCTTTTTGTAAAGCTTGCACGATCTGACCGCTTTGCTTCTCCTCGCTATCGACCCTTAAAACAGCATTATGCACATTTGGATCAAACTCGACATCAGTTGCGATCTCGCTCACGCCATGCTTTTCAAAACATTTCTTAAACTGATTTATCGTTATCAAAATGCCCTCTTTGATCTTTTTAGCAAATTCATCATCCTCTGGGTCAAAATTTGCAGCGATCTCGAGCGCATCGATGACTGGTAGCAAGTCCCTTGCAAATTTCTCATTTGCATAGCTTGCAACGTCTGCTTTCTCTTTTTCATAACGCTTTTTGATATTTTCAAACTCAGCATTTGCTCTGTAATATTTATCAGTGATCTCGCCAAGCTCTTTTTCGAGCTTCTCCACTTTTGAGATGTCGCCAAGTGCATCTAAATTTACGCTATCGCTAGCTGCCTCTTGCATAGGCTCGACCTCAGGTAGATTTTGCTCTTTTACCTCTTCGCTCACGCGGCCTCCTTTATTAGATTTATAAATTTCACATAATCAGTATAAACACTGCCAGCACAGATCATCTGCGCCTCGCTACCAAGGTAGTTTGCTTTAAATTTAAGCCCCATGTAATTTTCATCAAACATAGGAGAAAATGTAAGCTTTTCGTCCATCTGCAAGCTAAAACTTGGGTCAAAAACCATCTTAAAGTGTCTATCCTTAAACATATCAAAGGCTAAAATTTCATTTTCTTGGAAGTAAATTTTAGTCCTCTTAAGCTCTCTTATCTTGTTTTTTAGTTCGCTTAAGCCAACTTGAGAACATATAAGCTCAAGCTTGTCTAAACTAACTCCGATAAGGTTGTTTAAAAATTTATACATCCTAGCGTCAAATTTGATGACGATCTCATCGCCACTAAAATTTAAAACCAAATATCTATCATTTAAATTTAAAATTTCTAGCAACTCCTTATCGATCGTGCCAAAAATCATACAATAAAGCTCAAACTCATCACAGAGCATCTTTAAGCTTCTTGGGTCATTTATCTCTAAATTTATGTCGCTCTCAGTAAAAATTTCACTCCAATATCTTCTCATCGCAGCGATAGTTGGGATCCTGCCGCCACTTATGTGAAGCTTTGTGATCTCGCCCTCATCTGAAAGCTTTTTAAAATAAACACGTATCGTCGATGCTGGTATCGCCATGCTCATACGAGAGCCAAGCTCGTTTGAGCCAATAGGCGCATTGTCCTGCAAATAGGCTTCAATGATAGAATTTAGTATCAAATCGCGTTTATTTGTTTTACTCACTTTTAGCACTCTTTCTTTTTAATTGCTAAGCGGATTATACAACTTTAGTTTATCAATGTCAAGTATATAAGTTAAAAAAATTTATTT
>NZ_CABPUY010000001.1:528878-537051 GCF_902460575.1 Campylobacter concisus
AGTATGTTTAATACTTAATCTTGATATTTATATACTATTTTACATTATTTATATAATATTTTAGGTATATTTAATGATAAATAACGTATAATTCTTCAATGATTGAAACAAGTGATATATTTAATTTGCTTCACAATGCAGTTGAAGCAAAAAATATCGGTAAGAAAATTTCACAAGCAAAAATGGCAGAAGATCTTGGCGTGCCTATGAGAACATATCAGGACTGGAGACTTGGAAACTCAAAGCCACAAGCTGCTGCTGCTGTTTGCAAACTGCTATGTGAGCTTGACGATGATGAAATATTATTTGTTGTCAATAAGATGAGAAAATTGCTAGGAAAATAGATGGAAAATTTAACACAAAAAGAGAGAATCGACCTTGAGAGCGTTTTTGCAGTCATTTGCACTAAAAAAGAGTCAAAAATTTTAGTTACCTACAAGGATCTATGCTCGGCTGCAGTTTCAAAATTTCATGTAGTTAAAAATAAGATCAAAAAAGCAAGAGAAAAAAGAGCCAAAATTTAGTATTTTTGGCTTGAAGTTTAGTTATTTCATAAATTTAGTAGCCAAAAAGGCTGTCAAATAAATTTTATCCTACCTATTTATATAGGCTTTTGCTCCGCTTATCTTAATGAGCATCTATCTTAGCTATCAAAATATCTATAAATGGTAGCTCCAGTAGCCAAACGCAAATTTATCAATTTAGTGTCACTAACCTATTTTCTATACACTTCTTTATTGCGTATTCTTTTTACATTTCTTATCTATAAACTTGGGGAGTTTTTCGCAAGATCAATGAGTAAAGACGGCCTAAATAGAATGGAGTTTGAAATTTCAGAGCTTGCAAAAGCGGTTGGTTTTAACGTCATTTCAAAAGACAGAAACCCAGCTTGGAAGCCTATAAATGATAAATTTGCAAACGACATCTTAGAAGAGCTTAAAATTTATAAGCCAAATGCAAGAATAACAGCTGTGCATGCTGGACTTGAGTGTGGAGTGCTTTTGGAGAAAAAAGCGGGTCTTAGTGCATGTTCTATTGGACCAAATATCTACTCACCTCACTCTACAAGAGAGCACTGCGAAGTTGCTTCTGCGCTTTTTATAGAAAAAGTAGTTCGCGGTATCGTTAAAAAATATAACTCATAAAAAGTAAAATTTGCTAGAAATTTCTAGCAAATTTTATATTTCAAAGCATCTAAAGCAAATTTGCCCGCAAGTGCGAGCAAATTTAGACTATTTTCCAAACTCATAAACGATCTTGCCACTTTTTATCGTGGTAGTCGCTGCACCTTTTAGCTTTTTGCCAAAGAGTGGAGAATTTACCGATTTTGAGCGGTTTATCTTCTCATCATAAATATACTCGATCTCAGGGTCTATCACCGTGATGTCAGCTAGCATGCCCTCAGCAAGCCTGCCTTTATCTTTTAAATTTAGCATCTTAGCCGCATTTGTAGATGTTAGCTCAACCATGCGCTCTAAGCTTATAATGCCCTCATTTACGAGCTTAAGAGTGAGCGGCACAAGGGTTTGAAGTCCGATGATGCCAAATGGCGCCTTGTCAAATTCCACTATCTTTTCGTCCGTGTGGTGTGGGGCATGATCGGTCGCAATAACGTCTATAAGACCGCTTTTTAGCGCCTCTCTTACCGCTTTTACGTCGCTTATCTCACGAAGTGGCGGTGACATTTTGAAATTTGTATCGTAGGCATTTTTCAAAATTTCATCATCACTAAAGCTAAAGTGGTGTGGTGTGGCTTCGCAAGTGATGTTTATGCCCTCTTTTTTACCCATTTCGATGATCTTTAGCGAGTACTCTGAGCTTACGTGAGCGATATGGATGTGCGCTTTAGTGAGCTTTGCGAGCAGCATATCACGGCTCACTGCGATCTCCTCTTTCTCTCTCGCCATGCCGCGAAGTCCAAGTATGGCTGAGACCTTACCCTCGTGCATGACGCCCTGCCTGCAAAGCGAGCAGTCCTCTGAGTGGCTTATACAAAAGCTATTAAACATGCTTGAGTACTCAAGTGCCGCTCTCATCACGCTTGAGCTAGTCACTGGTAGGCCGTCATCACTAAATGCAACTGCGCCAGCTTCTATAAGATCGCCCATTTCAACGATCTCGTTGCCACCAAGCCCTTTACTAATGGCTGCGATCGGCAAAAGATCGATCAGTCCGCAGTTTTTAGCCTTTTCTATCATTGCCCTTGTGATTGAAGCGTTGTCATTTACTGGGTTTGTATTTGCCATGCAAAGGCAGGTAGTCACTCCTCCAGCCACAGCCGCCTGCGAGCCTGAGATGATGTCATCTTTATACTCTTGACCAGGATCGCGAAAATGCACGTGCATGTCGATAAGTCCTGGCATTACGAGCTTATTTGTAGCGTCTATGACCTTATCAGCCTCAAATTTCTCACTTCCGATTTTGGCTATTTTGCCGTTTTCTATTAGGATATTTGCCTTAAATTTCTCGTCGCTATTTACGATAGTGCCGTTAATTATTGCTATTTTCATCGTTAGCCCCTATTTTTTGCAAGCGTATTTAGTATCGCCATTCTTATAGCAACGCCGTTTTCAACTTGATTTAGTATGACTGAGTGCGTGCCATCAGCCACGTCTGAATTTAACTCCACGCCCCTATTTATCGGTCCTGGGTGCAGCACGATCGCGTCAGGCTTTGCTAGCTTTATTCTATTTTTATTTAGTCCAAAGAATTTTGAGTACTCTCTCGAGCTTGGAAACGCCACGTCCGCACCGCCACGCTCTAGTTGGATGCGAAGCATGATGATGACGTCGCTGCCCTCGCAAGCCTCCTCCATATTTTTGCAAATTTGAGACTCAAATACCTCAGCGTCTTTTGGCATCATCATCCTTGGCGCAAATAGCTTTAAATTTATGCCAAATTTCTTCATCGCCCAGATGTCAGACCTTGCCACGCGGCTTCTAGCGATGTCGCCGATAATCGCCACGTTTAGGTTTTTATCCAAAATTTTGCCATGCTCTCTTAGCGTGAAAAGATCAAGCAGAGCTTGGCTTGGATGCTCATTTGTGCCGTCTCCTGCATTTACGACACTAGCTTCTGTCCTATCAGCTGCAAATTTCGCCGCCCCAGAGCTTGGGTGACGAAGCACGATGATATCAGTTCTCATAGCAGCCATGTTATTCATCGTGTCATTTAGGCTCTCGCCCTTTGTCACGCTAGAGCTTGATGAGCTGAAATTTATCGTATCAGCCCCAAGCCTCTTTGCTGCGATCTCAAAGGATGTCCTTGTTCTTGTCGAGTTTTCATAAAATGCGTTGATCGTGGTCTTTCCACGAAGGTAGTCATTTTTTTTCACTTGGCTTAAATTTAGCTCCTTAAACTCTTTTGCCGCCTCTAGAAAATATAAAATTTCTTCCTTGCTAAGCTCTCTAGTTCCTATCAAATCTTTATGTTTGTAGCCCATTTTAAGCCCTTTTTGATCTATTTTGTTACAAAGTCGCAAGCTGGTTTATAGCCGTTGTCGCAAGCTTTTTTAAACAAAGCTTTTGCCTTCTCTTCGCTTTTTGCTTCATTATCATCTTTGTCTTTTATAAGACCATAAGCTGTCATCTCGCCTAGTTTTTCGCATGCCATGCCCTCATTTTCGTCGCACATTTTTGTAAAAATTCTCTCAGCCTGAGCTTTATCTTTTGCCACGCCATCGCCGTTAAATAGCATGATCGCATTCATCGTGCAAGCTTTTTTCTCGCCCTCGCCGCAAGCTTTATTAAAAGCAAGATATGCCTCGTTAAAATTTTTCTTCGCATAAAGCTCATTTGCCTTGTCTAAATTTTCATTTGCCATAGCATTTAACGCAAAAAGTGCCGCCGCTAAAACTAAAATTTTCTTCATATTTTCTCCTTATTTAAATAACTTTGGATGGTGTTTTTTCATATATTCAACTATCTCTATGACCTCGTCGCTACCGCTAGCATCAGAGTTTTCTAGCGCATCATCGATGCACTCGACATAGAGATTTGCCGCCTCTTCAAGCTTCTCTTTTTTCACGCCAGCATAGTAAAACATCGCCTCAAGCACCATACTAAGCTCGTAGCTAAGCTCCTCTACGCTTACCTCTTCTTCTTTCATATCTCCTCCTGTGTTTTTTTAGTTATTAGATCAACTATCTGCGCCTTGATCGGCTCATAGCTAAAGCCATCTTTGAAATTTGCAAAGAGCCCACCGCTAGCATTGACGTGTCCGCCGCCGCCAACTAGGTGTTTTGCCATGGCGCTAACGTCAAGCTTGCCATTTGCACGAAAGCTTAGTGTTTTTTTATTTGTCACGTCGATAAAGAAGTCAAATTCAGGATTTGCCACTAAAAAGTCGTTGCCGATAACCGAAACATTGCCGACATTGTAGGTTAAAATTCCTTTATGATCTTTATAGCTTATGCTAAATTTCTCTTTATTTTCACTAAGTTTTTTTACGACGTAGTTTGAGATCAGGTTGCTTAGCGTATCGTCCTTATCTTCTTTGAAAAATGACTTTTTAATAGCATGCACTTGCATATCAAGGCCTATGTAGTCGTTTTTCTCGTTAAAAAATTTGCTCGCTTCTTTTAAGATGTGATCCATATAAAGGTTGTTTTCAGCTTCAAACATCACCTTATTTATCTCTTTAGCATTTGCTACAAGCCCCAAGCAGACCTTGCCCATCTCGAAATTTTTATCATCTTTTAGCCAGATATCCACGGCATTTACGACGTCACTAAAAATTTCAAGCTCTTTGTTTTGACCAAAAATGCCCGCAAAAAAGTCGTAAGTGATCTTTGTAGCGCACCTTGAGCTATCCAAAAAGTACCATGAGTAAGCGCTCGCACACTCGGCACCACTTTGGTGATGATCTAGCAAAAATAGCTTTATATTTTTACCCTCTATCATCTCCTCAAAGCTCTCACACTGAGCTAGACTTAAATTTAGATCAGTGATTAAAATGACGTTTTTATCATCATTAGAGGCATCTATCTCATCTAAAATTTGAGCAAATTTATCATCTATCTCTCTGCCGTAGTTTGAGTTTAGAAATTTCACATCTTTGAAGTAAAAATTTGTTATGTATTGCGCGCCGTATCCGTCAAGATCGGTGTGTGAGAGGTGATAAATTTTCATCTTTTTCCTTTATAAATTTTCTATTTCTATGACGCCAACTGTTTCAAATGGCGTATTTGCCGAGATCTCAGCAAAGCTTAGCACCACTATGTCGATGGCGAAATTTGCGCAGATATTTGCTATAAATTTGCGAAGGCTTGGCTCCACGCAAAGCACCATTTCTCCGTGCTGACTCATCGGTCGCTTCTCTTTTTCACGCCTTAGCGCCTGCACGATAGATGACGTCTGCGCCACGTTTATCATCAAGTGATATGCTCCGTCTTTATACTGCACCGCATCCATGAGTTTTTGCTGTGCGGCGGTGTCTAGGATGTAGAAATTTAGCTGTCCCTTTTCATCTACATAAAGCGAAGTTATGACACGCGAAAGCGCTGCACGCACGTGCTCGATGATCATATCTAAATTTTTACTAACCTCGGCGATGTCGCTGATGGCTTCAAGTATGCTAAGTAGGTCTTTGATCGGGATATTGTCTTTAAGCAGCGTTTTTAAGACCTTTTGGATCAAATTTATAGGTGCGATCCTTAGCGTGTCTTCGACCACGACTGGGTAGTCGATCTTTAGTTTGTCTAGTAAATTTTGTGTCTCTTGGCGAGTTAGAAGCTCGGCTGCATTTTGTTTGATAAGCTCGCTCATGTGCGTTGAGATGACGCTTGCAGGATCAACTATCGTATATCCACTAAGTATGGCGTCCTCTTTGACGCTAGCATCAATCCAAAGAGCGTCTAGCCCAAAAGCTGGCTCCTTTGTCGGAATACCTTCGATATCTTCGCTCACTAGTCCGCTATCCATCGCTAGAAATTTATCAGCGTAAATTTCGCCTTGACCGATCACGATGCCTTTTAGCTTAAAGCGGTACTCGTTTGGTGGTAGCTGGAGGTTATCGCGGATCCTTATCTTTGGCATCAAAAAGCCAAGACTTGAAGCGATATTTCGCCTCATAGCACGAATTCTCTCAATGAGATCCACATCAGCTAGCTTTAGCAAGCCATATCCTAGGTCAAGCTCTAAAATTTCAAGCTTTAAGATGTCATTTATCTTTGTCTCTTCTTCTCTTGCGATCTCTTCGTCGCTCTTCTTTGGCGCCTTAGTAGCCCCACCACTCGCAGCTGCCGCCCCTGCCCCACTTGGCGCAGCGGCTCCAGCCTTTTTAGAAGCAGTTTTCTCTTTTGGCGCAAGGCTTAAATTTAGCCCACCATCTTTGGTCTGCTTTATGATGTAGCCAAGCCCCAAAAATAGCAGCGCTATAAAGCCAAGAGATAGGGTTGGCAGACCTGGCACAAGGGCAAACATAAATAGTATGAAGCCCACTATCAGCAAGGTTTTATAGTCTCCTAATAGCTGATTTAGCGTGCCTTCTGCAAAGTCCTCGTCGTCCTTGCTAGCCCTTGTGATGATGATGGCAGTCGCTGTTGAAGTGATAAGTCCTGGGATCTGACTAACAAGGCCATCACCGATAGTTAAGATCGTATAGTACTGAGCCGATGTCGCCATATCAAGGCCGTGCTGAAACGAGCCGATAGCAAAGCCGCCGATGATGTTAATGATAGTGATGATGATACCAGCGACGGCGTCACCTTTTATAAATTTAGACGAACCATCCATCGCGCCGTAGAAATTTGCCTCGCCGATTATAGCCTGACGTCTTTCGCGCGCTGTTTTTTCGTCTATTAGACCTGCGTTTAGGTCCGCATCTATCGCCATTTGCTTACCAGGCATAGCATCAAGTGTAAAACGAGCTTGCACCTCGCTCACACGGGTTGAACCTTTTGTTACGACCATGAAATTTATGAGCACCAAGATACAAAAGACGATGGTGCCGATGACAAAGTTGCCACCAACGACGAAATTTCCAAAGCTTGAGATGATCTCACTGACCGCTTCTGGGCCGTTGTGACCCTCACTTAAGATCATACGCGTGGTTGCGATGTTTAGCGAGAGGCGAAAAAGCGTGATGATGAGAATGAGCGTCGGAAACGTGCTAAGGTCAGTTGGTTTTGGCACGTAAATAGAGATCAAAATAATAAGCACAGAAATCGAGATCGAAAGTGCCAAGAAAAAGTCAAGCACCGCGCTTGGAAGCGGCACGATGATGATAGCAAGGATGGCAACGATGATGCCAACGATGCTAAGACTTTTAAATTTGACAATTGGCGCAAGAAACGGTGCGACAAGAGTCAAGATATTATTTTTTTGCTTTGCCAACTTTACTTCTTAACGATGTCACTTAGTTTTATCGCGTCAAGCATCTCGTCGATCTTGCCTTGAAGGCCGCTAAACATCGACCAAATTTGACAGCTTGAGGCTTTGTTTGATGGGCAACCAAGCGCTGAAGATGAGCACTCAAAGACGCTTAGCTCACGCTTTTCGGCGCATTCGATTATCTTTTTTATACTTAGATTTTCAGGTTCGCCGTTTAGTGCAAACCGCCATTTGCTCCTTTAAATGACTTTAAAACTCCATCTTTTGCTAAATTTTGTAAAATTTTTGCCAGAAAGCTTTTTGAAATTTTAAGCTCATTTGAGATCGTATCAACATCAACTGGCGATGATTTTTGAGATATTAAAATAAGCGAAAGTAGAGCGTATTCGCTTGCCTTTGTAAAAAGCATTTATCTTCCTTAACTCTTTAAATAGCCCTTATTTTATAAAATTTTTACTGCATTTTTCATTAATTTTTAAAAAGCGCCGTTTTATCTAATTTTATGTTTTAAATGCTATAATCGCTCTTCCAAAATTCACCAATCAGGAGGTCATCATGGCTTTGGATTCGGCTAAAAAAGCTCAAATAGTTGCGAAATTCGCTAGAAAAGAGGGAGATACAGGCTCTCCAGAAGTTCAAATAGCTCTTTTAACAGCTAGAATAACTGAACTTACAGAACACCTTAAAATTTTCAAAAAAGACTTTTCATCACGTTTAGGTCTTTTGAAACTAGTTGGTCAAAGAAAAAGACTTTTAAAGTATCTTAAAAACAAAGACTACACTACATATTCAAAACTAATCTCTGAGCTTGGCTTAAGAGATAAATAATCTCACGGAGAGCG
>NZ_CABPUY010000001.1:537226-577643 GCF_902460575.1 Campylobacter concisus
AATTTTTCATATTTCAGCTTCTGTGTCAAATTTACACAATTTATTTCTTATTTGATAAATTTTAGAAATTTCTGCAAATTTAGCATATTTTTTAAATTCCTATATATTCGGCTTTTTAATTTTTATATAAAATATAACTTAAAATTAAAATTTATTTTTTAAATAAAGAATTTTTCATAAAAGATTAAGTTTTGCGCTAGTAATATTACTCAAAATAAATATGCAAAAAATGCATAATTAGAAGGAGAAAGTGATGAAAGAAGGCAAAGTCATCTGTCCTTATTGCGGGACAGGCTGTCAAGTAACCTTGCACGTGGAAAACAACGTCGTTCGTGCCGCTACTGGCGTCGAAGACAATCCAGTCAATCAAGGAAATTTATGTTTAAAGGGCTTTTATGGCTGGGACTACGTTGCAAGTCCAGACAGACTTACAAAGCCACTCATTAGAAAGAAAAACGGGGTCTTTTCAAAGGACGGTGAATTTGAAGAGGCCAGCTGGGACGAGGCGCTTGATCTTGTCGTAGAAAAGATGAAAGAGGCAAAAGAGAAATACGGCCCTGACTCATTAGCAGGAAATTTCTCAGCACGCTGTACACTTGAAGACAACTACGTCGCTCAAAAGCTAATGCGTGCAGTCATAGGCACAAACAACGTCGACCACTGCGCTAGAATTTGACACGCTCCGACAGTAGCAGGACTTGCTAAAACAATCGGAAACGGAGCTGCCACAAATAGCTTTACAGAGATTGGCACTTATAGTAACTGTATATTAATGATAGGCTCAAACCCAGAAAATGGTCACCCAATCGCAGCTATGCACATCCAAAGAGCGCTAAACCGCGGTGCAAAACTGATCGTTATCGACCCTATCAAGACTGAGTTTGCAAGTAGAGCAGACATCCACTTGCAATTAGAGCCTGAGCACAACATCCCTGTTATCAACGCACTTCTTTACACTATCATCGAAGAAGGTCTTGTAAATGAGGAATTTGTAAGAGATCACACAATAGGCATCGAGTATGTCAAAGAAGCTGTAAAAGACTATGCTCCAGAAGTTGTAGCAAAATACACAAGGCTAAATCCAGAGGATATCAGAGCAGCTGCTAGAATGTATGCCACCACAAAACCAGCCGTCATCACTCACGGCATGGGCGTAACTCACTTCAACCACGGCGTTGGCGGAGTTTGCGATGTATCAAATTTATTCTTGATCACTGGCAATATCTGCGAGCTTGGCACAGGCGACTTGCCACTTAGAGGTCAAGAGAATGTTCAAGGCTGCTGCGATATGGGCGTTTTACCAAACATATTCCCAAATCTTGGCTCAGTAACTGACCCAGAGCAAAGAGCTTGGTTTGAGAAAATGTGGCACCTAGAACCTGGATTTTTAAACTCAAAGATAGGTATCCATAAAACTGAAGTACCTGATGCGATCCTTGATGGCAGAGTGCATTTCTTCTGGACTATCGGCGAAAACCCAGTCATCTCTGAGCCAAACACAAACCACTTCTTAAAAGGCATCGCAAATGTCGATTTCTACGTGGTTCAAGATCTATTTTTAACTGAGACTTCACTAAAAGCTGACGTGGTACTCCCTGGCGTTGCAAGTAGCGAAAAAGAGGGTCTTTACACAAACGCAGAGCGCCGTGTCCAGCACAACGAAGCAGTCATCACACCTCCGGGTGATGCTAGACAAGACTGGTGGATCGTTTGCGAGATCGCACGTCGTTTGGGCGCGACAGAGGGCTTTAACTTCAATTCACCAGAAGAGATTTGGGAAGAAGTTAGAAAATGCGACCCTAGACGCTACGGCGGTATGAGCTACTATAGACTTAAAAAATATCACGGACTTCACTGGCCATGCCCAACTGAAGATGATATGGGCGGTCAAAGCCTCTATCTTGATAAGAAATTCTTTACACCTGATGGCAAAGGTCGCTTTGTGCCATGCTTATTTGTGGATAAGGCTGATGAGATCGAGAGTGCAAAACTTGAGTTTGCTAAGAAGATGAATATGTCGCCTGAGTATCCTATCATGGCTGGTTCAGTCGATGAGAAGACTGACGCTGAGTATCCGATACAGCTTTTAACTACAAGAAAAGTCTATCAATACACCGTTGGCACCATGACAAGACGCTCACGTGCCATCGAAGAGGGCGGAGATAGCATCGGACCTATCGCTGAGATGAGCCCAGCACTTGCAGAAAGATACGGACTAAAACAAGGCGACTTTATCAAAGCTTGGAGTAGATACGGCTACATCGTCGTAAAAGCTGAAGTAACTGACATCGTGCCTGATGGCATCATCCAGATGACTTTCCACTACTGGGAGAGCTCTTGCAACGAGCTAACAAGCAGCGGTTGGGACTACATCAGTAAGACTCCGACATTTAAAGCAGCTATCCAGATCAAAAAGATCGATGAAGAGGAATTTTTACGAGTTCGCGAGCTAAAACGCGAGAAATTCCAAACTTCAAAGATCATCTACGATGACTTCCACCACCACGGAAACGCAGCGATAAATGAGTAAATTTAGCGGGTAACTCCCGCTAAATTTCTTTACTATTAAATTTAAATTTCTAGTTTTACAAATCCTAAGATATCACTTGTTTTTATATTTTTTTAATTAATTTTATAAGTTTCAAGCGATTATTAAGCAGATCAAAACTGATTTTTAGTCTTTAATTTTAAATTTTTATTATTTAAGCCATATCTATATTAGAAGTTTTTGGGGCATTAGTTTTATAAAGCATGCCCTAAATATTTGAGAATAAAATAGCTTTTTCAAAAGAGAATTTTACTTAAACGCCAAAAAGCTCATAAAATTTCCCCATTTAAATGTGCTCTCGACACGCTTAAAGCCAACATTTAGGGCTAAGTTTCTATTTTCTTCTTCAGTGTATGGCACAAGCACATTTTCAAGCGCCTCTCTTTTTTGGGCGATCTCGTAGCGTGAGTAGCCTTGCGCTTGCTTGTAGTCCTCGTAAATTTCTATGACGCTTTTAGTGAGCTTTTTATCTTCAAAGATGATCTTTTCGCTAAACAAAAAGACGCCATTTTCATTTAGTCCGTTATAAATTTTTTGCACCAAATTTGCTCTTTTTGGTGGTCTTATAAACTGCAATGTATAGTTTGCCAAAACAGCGTCAAAGCCCTCTAGCTCGCACTCTAAGATGTCGTCTAAGATAAATTCAATATCAGCCCCATAAGCTTTTGCCTTGTTTTTTGCATTTGCAAGCATCGCCTCAGAGTTATCCACGCCGCTTAGCACGAGGTCGTTTCTAAGGTTGTTTAGCAAAAGCAGGCTATTTGCTGTAGAGCAGCCAAGGTCACACACGCTTGCCTCTTTTGGCAAAATTTTAGCCAGCAACTTTGCGTTTAAATTTGAGCTCACGTCATAAAACGGCACCGAGCGCGAGATCATATCATCAAAAACGCTCGCCACAAAATCATCAAATTCAAACTGCTTGCTTATAGGCTCTTTAAAAATTTCATCTCTCATATACCAGCTCCGTATCCGTCAAAGTATCTCATCGTCTCCCCAAAAAAGAGATCGCACACGCCCACGCACTGCCTAGCCTCGTTTATATCGCGCTTTATCTGCTCTTTTAGCTCGCTTAGAGAATTAAATTTTTTATTATCTCTTAGGCGTTTTATGAAGCAAACGGCAACGTGCTTTGTCACCTTTGGTGCGACCTCGTCTAAGATGTGCGTCTCGACACTAAAATTTCCATCCGTGCTAAGTCTGTTGCCTATAAAAGTGACCGAGCCATAGGTGTATGAGCCCATTCTCGTTCTTGTCGCATAGACGCCCTCGCGCGGCAAAAGATAGCTTTTTATATCTAAATTTAGCGTAGCAACCAGCTCTTTTGCGCCGATGCCCTGCCCTTTTATCACGTTACCCTCGATCGAGTACTCCCTGCCTATTAGCCTGTTTGCCTCATCGATGTTGCCTTGACGTATCAGCTCTCTAATGGATGAGCTATGCACGCCCATGCCGTCATAACAAACCTCGTCAACGACGACCACCTCGCCATCAAAAATCCTCTTCAGATCGTGCTTGTCCCACGCTCTGTTTCTGCCAAATCTAAAATCAAATCCAACAACGATCTTTTTTAAATTTTTAAAATCCCTCTTTAAAAGTGCGATAAATTCCTCGCCGCTAAGCCCTTTTATACTCTCAAAATCATACAAGAAGCAAGGATAGTTTGAGTACTCGGCTCGCTTTAGCTTTGGCGTGATGTTTGCCTTATTTTTGTCGATGACGACAAGTCCGCCAAACTCGCCAAGCTGTTTTAAAAGCTGCTTGTGCCCCCTATGCACGCCGTCAAAGTGCCCTATCGCAACGGCAGTGATATTATCTTTTGTTAAAAGCGTAGAAAAATTCGGCATTTCCTTCCTTTCCCTTGACCTCACACTCTTTGCAAGCTATCAGTTCAAATTTTAAGCTACTTGCTAGCACTTCAAAGCGCTTCATCGCTAAATTTACAGCCTTAGTGTCGGTGACAACACCTTTTTTATTGCGTTTTACGCCAACGCCCACTTCAAACTGCGGTTTAAAAAGCGTTATGATGAGCGAATTTGCACTTGCTAGCTTGCAAATAGCTGGTAAAATTTCAGCCAAAGAGATAAAGCTCACGTCACAGGTTATGAGATCAAATTTGCTTTGATTTTGCTTTGCAAACTCCCTGACGTCAGTTTTCTCATAAATTTTCACTCGCTCATCGCCTCTTAGGCTGGCGTCTAGCTGATCAGTGCCCACATCGACGCCAGTCACGCTCTTTACGCCACGCTCAAGCAAAATTTGCATAAAACCGCCAGTTGAGCTGCCGATATCAAGTGCGTTTTTGCCAGCTAGGTCAAATTTCATCGCCTCCAAAAAGCTCTTTAGTTTAAGTGCGCCTCGCCCAACGTAAATTTCATCAAGCAGTGAAATTTTAGCCTCGCTAACTTCGCTTGAAACCTTGGTGCAAATTTCGCCATTTGTTAGCACCTTGCCGCCCTTTATCAGCTCGCTCGCCTTATTTCTACTGATGTTTAAAACGCTTGCGACGTAGTTATCAAACCTCAAGTTTTAGCCTCTCATATTCGCTCTCGTCGATCACCAGCACGCCCAGCTCATTTGCTTTATCAAGCTTGCTGCCAGCCTCCTCGCCGGCTAGCACGAAGTCCGTTTTTTTAGAAACTGAGCCAGAAACCTTTGCGCCAAAACTCTCAAGCTCCGCCTTTATCTCATCTCTTGGGCGACTTAGCGTGCCAGTTATAACGACCGTCTTGCCACTTAGCGCATTTGAGATGCTCTGCGTCTGCGTCACGTTTGGCTGCACGATCTGGCTTAGGGCTAAAATTTCCGCTCTATTGACCTCGGCAAAGTCGATTAAACTATTTGCCATCTCCGCGCCAAAGCCCTCAAGCGAGACAAGCTCAGCAAAGCTAGCATCAAGCCAGCCTAGTCCAAAGCTACTTGCTAGCTTTTTAGCCGCCACCTCGCCGATGTGCTCGCAGCCAAGACCGGTGATAAAGCGCGATAGCTCCGCACCTTTGCTAGCCTCAATGGCATTTAAAAGGTTATTTACCTTTTTCTCTTTAAAGCCCTCAAGCGCCATGAGATCATCAAATTTAAGGCTGTAGATGTCTTTTATGCAAGCGATCAGCCCCTTGTCAAATAGCAAATTTACGATCGCGTCGCCAAGGCCGTCTATATTTAAGCATTTTTTCGATGCGTAGTGAATTATTGAGCCCACCACTCTTGCCCTGCAGCTTAAATTTTGACACTTTACAAAGACACCTTCATCAAGCAGGTGTGAGCCGCAAACTGGGCAAAATTTAGGCCTATCAATCGCTTGCTCACTGCCATCTCGCCTATCTTTAAAGACCTTTGTTATCTTTGGTATCACATCTCCTGAGCGGATGATGCCAATGTAGTCGTTTTTCATAACGCCAAGGCGCTCTATCTCGTCAAAGTTATGAAGCGTGGCGGATTTTATATTGGCTCCGTCTATATTTACCTCATCAAGCACGCCAACAGGCGTTACTACGCCGCTTCTGCCAACTTGAAGTGCTACGTCTTTTAGTCTAGTCACCTTTTCAATGGCTGGAAATTTAAACGCCACCATAAATTTTGGAAATTTGACCGTGTAGCCCAGCTCTTCACAGCGTGCAAGGTCATTTACTCGTATCACCATGCCATCCATCATCACGCTCTTTGCCTCACGGCTTGCCAAAAGTTCGTTATAGGCGGCCTCAAGCTCATCTTTTTTTAAAATTTTAAAAAAATCATCCCTCTCAAAGCCAAGATCACGCACAAATTTCATCACCTCGCTGTGATCTTTTAGCCCAAGGCTCTGCTCGCCCACGCCCCAAGGTATGAAAAGTAGCTTTCTTTTTGCAGTGACTGCACTATCAAGCTGTCTAAGGCTTCCAGCAGCTGCGTTTCTAGGGTTTGAAAGTGGCGCCTCGCCATTTTTTGCGCGCTCTGCGTTTAGTAGCTCAAAGTCATCTTTTCTTATGACGACTTCGCCCCTTATTTCAATGAGCCCTTTGTAGTTAATGCTCTTTAAAACAGAATTTATCGTCCTTGCATTTTGCGTCACATCCTCGCCTGTAACGCCGTCGCCTCTTGTGATCGCCCTAACTAAAACGCCATTTTCATAGAGTAAATTTAGGCTCGCTCCGTCAAATTTTGGCTCAGCGACAAAGGTCAAATTCTCTTTATCGCCACGCTTTAGCCACGCATCAAGCTCGCCAAGGCTAAAGATATCCTCCATGCTCCACATGCGCTTTATGTGGCTTGCCTTGCTAAAGCCCTCTTTTACGCCTCCGCCCACTCGCTTAGTTGGCGAAAATAGCGAAATTTCACTTGGATTTGCCTGTTCATAATCAAGCACCGCATGATATAGTGCGTCATACTCCTCGTCGCTTGCAAGTGGCTCGTCCTCGTCGTAGTAGGCCTTTGCCCACGCATTTAGCGTGTCAACCGCTTTTTCATACTCTTGTTTTGTCATTTTAGCTCCAAATTTACACCGCATTTTATCTTAAACATACTTTATAAATGATCCAAATTTAGCTCTCTTACGTCACAAAGGTGGACATTTTTATAGACCTTTGCTATCTCGTCCCTCGCCATCATCAGCGCGAAGCCAAGTAAATTTTGCCCTCGCCACTTCATAGGATTTTGCGCATTTTCATCGCTTGCACTCATGCCTATGCCCCAAATTTTATCAACTGGGCTTGCCTCGACTAAAATTTTACTCCCAGTTTGAATTAAAAATTCACGCAAAGGGGCATTTTGGCTAAATTTTAGATAGCTCGCATTTAGCACGACGCCAAATTTGACCTCGTCCCATATCTTAGCATCAAAGCCTCGCACCTGCCTGCCAAGCGCCTTCATCTGCGCTGGATCTTTGGCGGATAAAATTTGCTCCAAAGCATCTTTATCGCCAAAACACTGAGCCTTTTTAGCCATCATATATTGCTCAGCGCAAATGTATCTAGTTTCATCTTGCCAAAAACTAGAGCCATACCACTGACTAAGACAGCTGGCGCTTAAATTTGCACTCTTTTGATGACCCCAAAATAGTAAAAATTTATCCGCCTTGCCAGCGTTGTAGCGCTTTTTAAGCCACTTTAGATCATATCTAGGCTCTCGCTCCCAAAAGTCTATGACAAAGTCACCATTTATAAAAAGCGTGCTTTCGTCGCCTCCAAGCCTCTCATCCCAGTATCCACGCCACGTCGCAGGCTCAGCGAAGAGCTGTTCGTATTGACGTTGCTCGTCTTGACTTAGCGTTTTTAGCCACTCGTTAAATTTAAACTTATAGTCCTCGCCAGCGCCCATTCTCCAGCCGATGGAAAATGGATCAATGCTTGGAAATTTGATCCAAGGTGGCGGAAGTAAATTTCTCATCTAGCCTCTTTTTAGCCAAGCGCCCTACCAAAGCGTGGCTTGGTTCATCGCCTCGTGCATATCAAAAAGCTGCTTGTGCTCGGCTACATCGTGCGTTCTAATGATCTGCGCGCCGTTTTCGTAAGCTTTTAAATGCAGATAGAGCGAGCCTGGCAAGCGGTCCTTGACCTCGCTTTTATAGTAGTGATTTATGACTGATTTGCGGCTAGCGCCGACTAGCAGCGGGTAGTCAAATTTCAAAAAATGCTCCAAATGCTTAATAAGCAGTAAATTTTGCTCAGCCGTCTTGCCAAAGCCGATACCCACATCAAGCACTATCTTTTTAGCGCCAAGCTCCCTTGCAAGGGCTATCTTTTGCTCGAAAAAGTCTGAAATTTCACCGATTAAGTCGTTATACTTTGGCGCAATCTGCATGGTAGCAGGATCTCCTTGCATGTGCATCATACAAAACTCGGCATCGTATCTTGCAGCAAGCGTGGCTAAATTTGCATTTGCTGTGATGTCATTTATCATCTTAAAGCCGTGATTTAGCGCAAATTCTAAGCAATACTCATCAAAGCTATCAAGGCTAAATTTCGCCTTTTCATGTAAATTTAGCCTATAAATTTCTTCTATGATATCTTTTATGCGCCTAAACTCCTCCTCACGTCCGCAATACTCGCTCCCTGGCCTTGAGCTAACGCCGCCAAGGTCGATATAGTGGGCTCCTGCTTCTATCATGGCTTCGATTTTTGCTATGCCATTTTGTGTATTTATGCGGCTTTGCTCGTTAAAACTATCTGTGTTGATATTTGCAACGCCCATTATAAGAGGCTTTGCTGGCTTTGTAAATTTAGTCTCTAAAAAACCTGCAAGCTTTTTAAGTCCAAAGTCTTGTAGCTTCTCTTTTTTTGCTAACTGCCTAAGCTGCGCATTTGTCGCCATTAGCAAGGCTTTATTTAGGCTCTCGCGACCCAAGATCGTATCATTATGCGTCACAAGCTCGGCGCCGACACTTAGTGCGTCTTGCTTTAGGATATTTGCCGCTGGGGTCTTTATCTCGTCAATGAAGATAAAATTTATCTCGCTCTTTTCTTGCATGAGCTTCGCGCCAGCCGGACTTGGCGAGACGGCCTTGCAAATTTGATCAAAGTCGCTTTTGTTATTTATCTTATAAAATTTCAACGTCGTCCTTTCTCAAAGATAGTAAGCAAAAGAGGCGTCAAAACGGCGTGAGACTTGGCGTTTAGATCGGCAAGCTTGATGAGCGAGAAAAAATACTCCATCTCCTCGCCGCTAAATTTATACCCGCTATCAACCGCCTTTGTCACGATAGCGCCCACAAGCTCTTTTAGCTCGTTTTTACCAAATTTTTGCGCCTGCTCCTCTGCTATCTTTTGATCAATAAAGCTTGTTAGCTCTTTTAGGCTGAGCGATTTTAAATTTAGCTCCACACTCATTTTTGGCTTTTTGGTGAGCTTATTTTCTATTAGCATCCTCGATCTGATCGTTGGTAGAAGCAAATTTTTACTCTGCGTTACTATTATAAATTTGATGTTTCTTGGGGGCTCTTCAATGATCTTTAAAAGTGCGTTTTGAGCCTCGGTGCGAAAAGACTTCGCCTCTATGACTAAAATTTTCTCATCTTTTTCGGCGATGTAAGCTTCAGCGATGACCTCTTTTGCATTTTCTAGTAAAAAATCATCGCTTATAAAAAATCTTAGATTATTTACGCCAAACTCAGCTTCAAGCTTGGCTTTTAAATTTTCAAAATCGCTTGTTATGACGATTTTATTAAGCATTTAGAGCATCACCTTTGCAAATAGCACAGCGTCTATGCTCTTGTCAAAAAGTTTGTATAAATTTAGAAGTTTGATGTCTAAGTTTTCATCGCTCGAGCTTAGCGTGAAGCTATTTTGCGCCTGCTCATCAAAGAGCCACATATAGCTGTTTTCATCAGTCTTGGCTAAATTTGCACGCTTGTCTATGCTCTTGCCGATGTAAAAAAAGATGTAGCCATTTGGAAAGGCAAGGCTTAGCATATCTTTTAAAAGCTGCTTTTGCTCGTTTGTCTCGACGCTGTCAAAGGCTGGATAGAGCGATCTTAGGCTAAAAAATGGCAAAAATGGACGCTCGCTTTTTGTGCGGTTGATATTTCTTAAAAGATAGTTTTCAAACCACTCTCGCTCATCGTCGCAGATGACTATAAAAGCCTTGCTATCAAGCAAAAATTTAAGCCTAGATGCAAGCAAAGGCGTCCATTCGACGCGCTTCTCCTCCATCCAGCTCATATATCTTTCGCTTCTTATAGTCTCAAGCGTCCATTGGATAAAATCTTGCATTATTTATCTAACTTATACGCATCGTGAAGTACGCGAACTGCGAGCTCGCCATATTTTTGATCGACGATCATTGAAATTTTTATCTCGCTTGTTGAGATCATCTGGATATTTATCCCCTCTTTTGCAAGCGTCTCAAATGCTAGACATGCTACGCCGCTGTGGCTCTTCATGCCTACGCCGATAACCGAGACTTTCACGATCGCATCGTCATACTCGACATGTTTTGCAGCTGAGAGCTTTTGCATAGTCTCTTTTGCTAGATCAAGCTCGTTTTGTGGCACTGTAAAGCCTAAATTTGTCGTTCCGTCGTGTCCTACGTTTTGGATGATCATATCTACATTTATATTTTGATGAGCTAGAGCTGTGAAAATCTCAGCTGCGATGCCAGGCTTATCGACTACGCCTCTTAAAGTTACTCTTGCTTGATTTTTATCTAGTGCTATACCGCTTACTAAAACCGCTTCCATATTATCTTCCTTTGCTATTAATGTACCTTCGTTGTGGTTAAAACTGCTTCTTGTGATTAGTTTGACATTTAGTTTTTTTGCTAGCTCGACTGAGCGATTTTGAAGCACTTTTGCCCCAGCAGAGGCAAGCTCAAGCATCTCGTCATAGCTTATCTTTTCTAGCTTTTTTGCCTTTTTTTCTATCCTTGGATCAGTCGTATAAACGCCATCAACGTCGGTAAAAATTTCACACAGATCAGCTTCAAGAGCACCTGCTAATGCAACCGCACTAAGGTCACTTCCGCCTCTACCAAGTGTCGTGATATCGCCTTTGTCGTTTATGCCTTGAAAGCCTGCTACGACGACGATCCTGCCAGCTTTTAGCTCAGCTTTTAGCCTAGTGGTGTCTATCTTTTCTATCCTAGCTTTTGTATGAACATCATCAGTCATTATCCCAGCCATAGCACCTGTTAGCCCTACGCACGCATAGCCTTTTGCATTAAGTGCAATCGTCAAAAGTGCGGTGGTTACTTGCTCCCCAGAGCTTAAAAGCATATCAGTAGCAACGCCGTCTGGGTGCTTTGAGAAATACTCACTATATTCAACCAATTGATTTGTAACTCCACTCATCGCAGAAACTACCACAACCACGTCAGCGCCGCTCTTTTTAGTCTCTATGACCCTATTTGCCACAGCTTCGATGCGCTCAAGCGTGCCTACGCTAGTTCCGCCAAATTTTTGAACGATTAACATCAAAAATATCCTTTCTCTTTAAAATAACTCAAAACTTTGTCATAAATAGGCTTTTTGAAGTGATTTATCCCCTCTAAAGCCTTGTTGATATCTACAAATTTATACTCGCTAAACTCTGGATGCTCAGTCTTTAAATTTATGCTCGCACCATTTTTAAGCCTAACTAAAAAGTACTTTTGCGTCTGCCCATCAAATGGATAAAATCTCTTTGATGCATTTGCTGGAAAGTCGTAGCTAAGCCAATCAGGATACTCTTCTAAGAAGTCAAATTTATCAGTTCCGATCTCCTCTTTGAGCTCCCTTTTTAGCGCTTGCTTTGGACTTTCGCCTTCATCTATGCCACCTTGAGGAAACTGCCAGATATCGTCCATATCAACCCTTTTTGCGACTAAAATTTCGCATTTAAAAGGGTAAGAGCTAGACAAAATGACAGCTGCTACATTTGGTCTATATTTTTTTTGCATGTTTTTTCCAAAAAAATTTTATTTGAGATAATAACGAAAAAGAGTTAAGAGATAGATAAATGAAAGCTACTTTTAAACTGCACTAAATGCCAAATTTCTTATAATCGCCAAAATTTAAAAAAGAGAGAAATTTGCAAGTTTATATCCACGTGCCATTTTGTGAAAGCAAGTGTCCTTACTGCGCTTTTGGCTCAAGCGATGACGAATTTAACAAGGTTAGCGCCTATTTTAAAGCGCTTTGCCTTGATCTAAATTTTCAGCTAAAAAGCCAAAATGTAAAAGAAATTTCAACCATTTTTTTTGGCGGCGGCACACCAAGCGCGGTAAATGCTAAGTTTTATGATGAAATTTTTAGCATTTTAGCTCCACTTTGCACGCCAGAAACTGAGATCACATTTGAGGCAAATCCAAATTCTGCAAATTTAGCTTGGCTAAAGCATATAAAAAATTTAGGCGCAACCCGCATAAGCTTTGGCGCTCAAAGCTTTTTTGAAGATAAGCTTAAATTTCTAGGGCGCATACACAGCAGAGAGCAAATTTTTAAAGCGGTTGAAAATGCCCATGCAGCTGGCTTTAAAAATATAAATTTAGACCTCATCTATGACACTAAATTTGATACCAAAAAGCGCCTTTTGGCTGAGGTTGAAAGCTTAAAAAGCCTTGCTATCACACATCTTAGCGCCTACTCGCTCACGCTTGAAGAAAACACCCCATTTGCTGGCAAAAAAAGCTATAAAAAGGATAGCGACACTTTGGCTAAATTTATGATAGAGCAGACCCAACGAGCTGGCTTTAGGCAGTATGAAATTTCAAATTTCGGAGAAATTTGCAAGCACAATCTTGGCTACTGGCAAGGCAAAAACTACCTTGGTGTGGGGGCTTTTAGCGTGGGCTTTGTGGATGGCACTAGATACTACGCCAAAAATAGTATAGACGCCTACATCACGCAGCCAACGCATAGAGAAAGAGAAATTTTAAGCCCAAGCGAGCTAGTAAGAGAGCATATATTTTTAGGGCTTAGAAGCATCGTTGGCGTAGAGGCTGGGCGCTTAAATGAGGCTCAGAAAAAAAGATCAAATTTACTTGTAGAAAATGAAAAACTACTCTTTAAAAATGGCAAATTTTACAACCCAAATTTCTTACTAAGCGACGAGATCGCACTCTTTATCGAGGGCTAAATTTATAAAAATTTGAGCAAAGTCAAGATAAAATACAAAGCTTAAATAAAATTTAACAGAGGCAAAAATGTTTGGAATGAGTTTTTCTGAGATCTTGGTCATCGCCGTGATCGCCGTGCTAGTTTTGGGCCCTGACAAGCTACCAAGCGCTATGGTGCAGATCGCTAAATTTCTAAAGATGTTTAAAAAAGGCATAAATGACGCAAAATCAACATTTGATCAAGAGATGAAGATAGCCGAGCTAAAAGAGGATGCTCAAAAATATAAAGAGAGCATAGCCCAAAGCGCTCAAAGCGTGCGTAAAAAACTCACTTTTGAAGAGCTTGACGAGATCAAGAAAAGCGCAAGCGACGTCACTGAGAGCATTCAAAACGTCGTAAGCGACACCAAAAAAACGGTAGAAAATATACAAAATCCAACAAATTTAGTTAAAGATGCGATCTTAAACGATAAAAAAGAGGCGTGATGTTTGAAGAGCTAAGACCCCATTTGATCGAACTTAGAAAGAGGCTTTTTATAAGCATAGTAAGCGTTTTTGTCTGTTTTGGCATCTGTTTTACATTTTGGAATCCACTGCTTGCATGGATGAGCGAGCCGCTAAAACAGGTCTTGCCAGCTGGCTCGAACATCATCTTTACGCAAATTCAAGAGCCATTTTTCACTGCGATGAAGGTCGCCTTTTTTGCTGGCTTGGTGCTTGCTTTACCTATCATTTTTTGGCAGTTTTGGCTATTTGTCGCACCTGGACTTTATGATAATGAAAAAAAATATGTGATCCCATTTGTCCTCTCTGCTTCATTTATGTTTGCGTGCGGGGCGGCGTTTTGCTACTACGTGGTCATCCCACTTGGCTTTACATTTTTGGTAAATTTTGGCGGCCAGCTCTTTACAGCACTTCCAAGCATAGGCGAGTACGTGGGCTTTTTTACAAAGCTACTGATCGGCTTTGGAATTTCATTTGAGCTGCCAGTCATTACATTTTTCTTAGCAAAGATAGGCCTTGTCGATGACAAGATGCTAAAAGACTACTTCAGATACGCAGTAGTCGTTATCTTCATCTTCGCAGCCATCGTCACACCACCAGATGTTATAAGCCAAATTTTAATGGCACTGCCACTCATCGGACTTTATGGAATTTCTATCATAGTCGCCAAAAGAGCCGGTAAAAGCGACGATGATGAACAAGATAGCGACACAAACAGCGACGCAGGCGATGAGTGATATAAACGATATCTCAAGCTACGACTACTTTTTGCCTAACGAGCTCATCGCAAAAGAGCCAGTTTTGCCAAAAGAAGAGGCAAGACTGCTTGTTTATTTTAAAAAAACAAAAGAGATAAAACACTATAAATTTAAAGATCTAGCCAGCCTCATCCCAGATGACGCGGCGGTCATTTTTAACAACACAAAGGTAGTTAAGGCCCGCATTTTAGGACACAAACAAAGTGGCGGAGCTTGCGAAGTGATGCTAAATCAACCTCTTAATGATAATAAATTTAGCGTCTATATAAGAGGCAAAGTAAGTGTCGGTAGCGTTTTAAATTTCGCTGATAGCATAAAGGTAAATGTGCTTGAGCTAAATGATGATGGCTCAAGGGTGGTAAATTTCACCAAAAATGGCGTTATTTTAGATACCGCGCGACTTTTTAGCGAGCTAGAAAAGATCGGCCACGTCCCACTCCCTCCATATATCAAAAGAGCTGATACAAAGGATGACGAGAGCTGGTATCAAAGTATATTTGCTAAAAATAGCGGCGCAGTGGCAGCCCCAACAGCTAGCCTGCACTTTAGCGAACAGATGCTAGAGCAGATAAAGGCAAAGCACGAGATCGCCTACATCACGCTTCATGTGGGAGCTGGGACATTTAAGGGCGTGGAGTGCCAAAACATAAATGATCATAAAATGCACTCTGAGTTTTATGAGCTAAGCAAAAAAGCTCAAGAGATCATAAACTCAAATAAACCTATCCTTGGCGTTGGTACGACGGTTACTAGATGCGTTGAAGAGTTTGCTAGAAGCAAGCAGCCAAGCGGCTTTTGCAAGCTATTTTTAAATTTAAATAATAAGCCTATCAGGCAAAACTACCTTTTAACAAATTTTCATCTGCCAAAATCAACGCTGATCATGCTAGTTACTAGCTTCATAGGGCTTGAAGAGACGATGAGGATTTACGAAACGGCAGTTAGCGAAAAGTATAGATTTTACTCTTATGGCGATGGGATGCTTGTGATATGAAAAACGTCGATTTTGTCGCACAAATGGAGCTTTTTTTAGAGGCACTTTTTAAGGACGCAACCACTAGAGATAACGCCATCGTCTTTAACTACAACCCAAACTACCCACGCTATCTAAGCTTTGAAGCGCATAAGCTAATAGGCGCGATCAAAAATTTAAGCAAATTTTACCTAAATGACGTAAGCAACTCAAAATTGCTCATATCCTTTACTCTAGTAAGCTACAGCCTAAGTTTAGTGCATTTTGACATACATATAAGATGCACTTCATGCCCGCAAAAGCCAAATGAGAGGCTAGTAAAAGAAGCTGGAGAGCTACTAAAAGAGCTAAATGCCAAGATGAGCGAAACTGAGGACGGCTTTAGCATAAGCATAAGCGTGCCACTGCCAAAAAGCGGGACATTTAAAAGGCAAAGCGTAGAGATAGCAAGCCTCTTAGGCAAAAATGCGATAATAGCTTGCGATGACGAAAATTTATTTTTAACGCTCAGTCATGAACTAAGCTTTACAGGGCTAAAGCTTAGCAAACAAAAGAGCTTTGAGAGTTTAAATTTACACATAAAAGATGCCATTTTTAAGCCAGACATCATCTTCGTGCAAAAGGAGTATCTAAGCGATAAAGCAAGGCTTGATGAGATGCTAACTTATCAAAAGCTTAAGAATTTCTACATCGTCATCATCAGCAAGGATGAAATCAAAAGCATCAAAAGCGAGAAGATGACTACGCTTAGACAGCCATTTACTAGCGATAGCTTGCACGAGACTTTGGGGGTAGTGGCTAGAAATTTATAAAATTTTTAGGTATCTCTTTAAGATGATAGTGGCTGAGACGCTATCAAGCCTGCCATCTCGCTTTGTGTTTGTGTAAATTTCACTTGCCTCGCTGCTGCTAAAGGCCTCGTCTTGATAGACGATATTAGCCTGCACATCAAGAAGCGAGACAAAATGCTCTATGCGCCTTCTCATCTCATCTTCGCTACTGCCTCCGATTGGCACGCCTACCACTAGCGTGTTTGGAGCGTATTCATTTACTTTTTGGCTTACATCTCTTGCGGCTTGATTTCTATTTTTTCTAAGCACTGGCTCAAGTGGCGTCACGACCTCGCCAAAGCCAAAAGCAAGCCCTATGCGCTTTAGTCCAACATCGATCGCCATAAATTTCTCTCTCATAGCGCGCTTTTTACTCTTAAATTTGAAATTTCAACTAGCCCGTCAAGCTCGTATTCATAGATGATCTCGCCAAATTTAGCCAATGCTTCATCAAGGCTAACGCCGTTTTTACAAAATTTCAATATCTCGTCGCTTGTTTTTTCTTGCTCTTTTACCTCGCCAAAAAATGAGGCAAATTTAACGTAATCATCGATAAGCTCGGCCTTTTTGCTAGCCAGTAAGGCATTTGTCCCATTGCTCTCATTTATGCGCTGAGGCAGGACAAAAAGAGGGATTTTAAGCTCATTTGCAAGCCTTGCACTTTGCATCGAGCCACTTCTTAGATCAGCTTGTGCAACTACAAGAGCTTGCGCAAGCCCCACAACTATGCGGTTTCGCTCTAAAAACCTATACGCAATCGGTGGCTCGCCCTCGTCATACTCACTTAGAGCCAAGCCGTTTTCATAAATTTCTTTTATCGACGCCCTATTTTGCGCTGGATAGATGATGTCAAGTCCATTTGCAAAAACGCCGATAGTTCGTGGCATGGCAGCCTTGTGCGCCGTGATATCCACACCGATAGCCCCACCACTTACCACGCAGACATTTGCGCTTTTTAGCGCTGCGCAAAGTGCCGTGACACACTCTTTTGTATAGACACTTGCCTTTCTTGAGCCAACGACTGCTACTTTTGGCATGCTAAGAAGCGAGGTGTCGCCTATGAAATTTAGCTCTTTTGGGGGATTTTTTAGCCTATTTAGTGCCTCTGGGATGATTTCAAGCTTCATAAAATATCTTTTAGATAAACAACTTCTACATCTTTTAAGATGTTGTTTTTGCTAGCTTTTATCACTGCGATCGTGTTTTTCTTTGGATGTCCGATGGCGATCGCGTAGCCTCTTTTTTTGGCTAAATTTACAGCAGCTACAAGCTCACGTCTGACAGCGCCAGCCGATGGATCATCATCTAAAAATATATCTCTTGAAATGTAAGGCTGATTATACTTTTTAGCAGCCCTTGCCACTGCTGTTTGAGCGATCGTCTTACTATCAACAAAGATAAAGCCCTGCTCTATCAGCGCTCTATATGCCTTGTCCATCGCGTCATAATCGCTCGTGAAACGCGATCCCGTGTGGTTGTTTGTATATTTTGCGCGCGGGAAGTCTTTGCGTATCTTTTTTATCTTCTCAAGCATGCTCTCAAAGCTCTCATTTATCGTGAGCGTGCCTATCTCTGGGCTATCAAAGTGCTTTGCCTGCATCGGCAGATGTATCATATAAAACTCAAATGTTCTGGCGATATTTGGCGTATCTGGGTGGGTTTTTGTCGCTGGGAAAATGGACGGAGTTATCTTTAGACCGATTGATTTTACCATGCTAGCATGCTCAAATGTCGCCACATCATCGATTATTAGCACTAGCTTAGCACGCCCTTTTACGCTGCTATTTGGAGTAAATGGCACCGCAGCGAAGTCATCTTTTTTCGCGCTCTCTTTTTGCGGTTTTTCGCTGTAAATTTGCTTTTTAGTTTTTTTATCTGGCTCAACCTCACTTTTTTTAGTAGGCTCTGGTTTTAAAATTTCACTATGCTTTAAATTTTCTTTTATGCTTAAATTTGCTTCAGCGCTTTTGTTTTGCTCTGTTTTTATCTCATTTTTGCCTGCGTAAAATGGCTCGATTACTTGCTCGACCTTTAATTCTGGCTTTTCTTCGCTCTTTGCTTCATGGCTTGCATCTACGCTGCTTTGCATATTTTTATATAAATTTGCAAGTAGATTTTTCGTATCGTTTTGCTCTTTTTTTGGCTCTTCTTTTTTAGTTTCTACTTTTACTTCAGGTTTTATCTCAGGAGTTATCTTTTTTTGCTCTTTTGGCTCAGTTTTTGGCTTTAGAGCAAGCTCACTTTTGTGTTTAGGATCGGTAAAAATTTTACTTAAATTTTCATCTTCATCAAATTTTAGAGGGTATTTTCTCTTCTCATACTCTTGTTTTTTATCCTTGCTAGCAACTTTTTGCTCAGCTTTTTTTGAAATTTGCTTCTCGCTCTTTGACTCATTTACTTTGCTTATCTGCTCAACATCTTTGTTTTTGATGCTAAGAGCTGCGATAAGTGCCACTATCAAAATAGCTGCAATGACACCGATACCAAGGAAAATTTTATTATGAGAGCGACCTGCACTTTTTTTTGCAGGGCGCTTCTTTGTAGTCTTTTTTTCGCTCAAGGCTTAGTTTTTGCTTTGATCTATAAGTTTGCCGTTAGTTATCCAAGGCATCATTGCGCGAAGTTTTTTGCCAGTTTTATTTAGCAAGCTTCTCTCAGCTATACCGCGCTCAGCGTTCATTCTAACATATCCTGCTTTTCTCTCTAGGATGAAGTCTTTTGCAAATTTACCATTTTGAATTTCTCTTAAAACTTCTTTCATAGCTTTTCTGCTCTCTTCGCCAACTACTCTTACGCCACTTACGTAGTCGCCGTATTCAGCTGTGTTTGAGATAGAGTAGCGCATATCAGCCATGCCACCTTGATACATTAGATCAACGATTAGTTTTAGCTCGTGTAAGCACTCAAAATACGCCATCTCAGGCTCATATCCAGCCTCTACAAGCGTGTCAAAGCCAGCATTTACAAGTGCGCAAAGACCACCGCAAAGCACAGCTTGCTCACCAAATAAATCTGTTTCAGTTTCATCTTTAAATGTTGTCTCAATGATGCCAGTTCTACCGCCACCTATACCGCAAGCATAGCTTAGAGCGATCTCTTTTGCCTTTCCACTTGCATTTTGCTCAACAGCGATAAGATCAGGTATGCCACCACCTCTTAAAAATTCGCTTCTAACTGTGTGTCCTGGAGCTTTTGGAGCGATCATGATGACGTCTATGTTTGCTGGAGCTTTGATCTGTCCAAAATGAACATTAAAACCATGTCCAAATGCGATAGCAGCGTGATCTTTTAAATTTGGCTCGATCTCATTTTTATAAATTTCAGCTTGAAGCTCATCTGGTGTTAGGATCATAACTACATCAGCGCCTTTTGTAGCTTCGCTTACAGTTTTTACTTCAAAGCCCTTTGCCTCAGCTTTTGCCCAGCTTTTGCCACCTTTTGCAAGACCGATTACGACACTTACGCCATTGTCTCTTAAATTTTCAGCGTGTGCGTGACCTTGTGAGCCAAAGCCAATAATCGCTACTTTTTTACTCTGAATAAGGCTTAAATCGCAGTCTTTATCATAATAAACACTTATAGCCATTGTTTCTCCTATTGTTAAATTTTGGCGAGATTATACATTTTAGCAACAAAAACGTTGCTGAAAAAGAGCAAAAAAGTATCTTTAAGTTTTATGCTGCAGCTTTTTGCTATAATGTGACAAAATTTTTAACCAAAAGAGTCACTTTACATGAATGAATCAATCTTTAAAAAAATCAAAGCGCTTCCGCCACTAGACGACACTGTCATACAGATCCAGCGCCTACATGCTGACGAAAATAGCTCGATAAATGACCTCACAAAAGTGGTCGAAAAAGACCCTATGCTAACAGCAAATATCTTGCGTTCAGCAAACTCGCCACTTTACGGATTTTCTCAAGAGATCACAACTATCGCAAGAGCCATTTCACTTTTTGGCATGGCTACTATCCGCGGTTTTGCGCTATCAAGTGCCATTAAAAAGACCTTTTCTATAAATTTAGAGCCATACGACATTACCGCACAAGATTTTTTAAATATCTCAATCATGCAAAATGCTTTGATGTATCACTGGTACTCAAAGATAAAACCTAAAAATCTAGAAATTCTCTCTCCTGCTTCATTTATGCTAGAAGTTGGCAAGATCGTTTTAGCACATGAGCTCACAGAAAACAATCAAGTTGCTGAGTTTAAAACAAAGTTAAAACAAATCTCATCTACCTATGATCTTGCGCTTTTAGAGTCAGAAATTTTAGACATCACAAACGAAGAGGTCACAGCTAAAATTTTTGAGCAGTGGAATTTAGAGATCGAGCTCGGAAATTCTATACTCTACTCAAACACTCCAGAAGAGGCACCTGATCATATAAAAGAGTACGCAAGAGCGTTAAAAGTAGTAAAAACAGCGGTTAATATCTTTAACCAGCTTGATGATGTGAGCGTAAATAACGCAACACTTCTTATAAACGAATATGGCTTTGAGAGAGATACATTTTTAATGGCTGTTAGCAAAGTCAAAGACAATTTGTGAAAGAATTTTTAACATCACTTCTCGTTGGCATCAAAGAAAAAGAGATATCAAACGAAGATAAAGAGATCTTACGTAATCTCCTAAATCTTGGTGCCGTAAGCTTACATAAAGATAAATTTTACCTAAACAACGGCTATGTCTGCGGCAAGCTAGACATCAGCCAAAACGCAACTGGCTTTATCATGCCATTTGACAAGCGCTTCAAGCAAGATATCATCGTCGAAAATAAAAATTTAAACAACTCTCACCTTGGCGATATCGTGTTAGCAAAGCTTTTGCCGCTTAAGAAAAAACGTCAAAGCGCTAAGATAGTGATGAGCCTAAAGCTTGCAAATGAGACTAGCGTGGTCTATACAAAACGCTTTGGAGCGGCCATTTTAGGGGTAAATTTAAAAACTGGGCTAAGCACAGCCCTAAAGGCAACTCAAAAAAGCCTAAAGATGCTCCCGCTTGGGACGCTACTAAAGATAAACAATCTAAACAACGAAATAGTCGAGGTTTTGGGAAATTTAGAAGATCCGCTAAGCGATGAGAAAATTTCGCTTGCTATTTATAATAAAAATGATAAATTTAGCGAAGCATGCGAGCTTGAAGCAAAGGCATTTGGCGATGAAGTCGATGCTAGCATGTATCCAAACAGGGTTGATCTAAGAAATTTAGAGTTTTGCACGATCGATCCAGTCGATGCCAAAGACTTTGACGATGCCATATATTTTGATGAAAAAAAGCGCGAAATTTACGTAGCAATCGCCGATGTAAGCGAGTATGTAACCGCATATAGCGCCATTGATAGCGAGGCTAAAAAAAGAGGCTTTTCTATCTACTTTCCGCACATCTCAGTGCCGATGTTGCCGCGCGCGCTTAGTGAAAATATCTGCTCACTAAAGCCAGACGTGCCACGCCTTGCATTTTGTTTTAAAATTTCACTCGATGCAAACAACGAGGTTAAAAAAGAGGAGCTTTTTGAAGCGATCATCCTTTCAAAAAGGCGCTTTAACTACGATGAGATCGATGAAATTTTAGAAGGTAAAAGAGAGTGTGAAATTTCATGGATCAAGCCACTTTTTAAACTCACCACGAAGCTTCGCAAAAAAAGGCTTTTGCACGCATTTGACTTTAGGACAAAAGAGCTTAGAATGGGCCTTGATGAAGAGGGTCAAATTTCGCAAACTAGGTTTGAAAGCGACTCCGACTCGCACAGACTTGTTGAGGACTGCATGCTTTTAGCAAACAAAGCCGCAGCAAAGCTCATCACAAAGGGCGTTTTTAGAAACCACGCATCGCCTGATTTTAAAAAGATAGATACCTTGCTTGAGGACTTGCAGCTTTTGGGGCTTGACTTTACCTACGAGAGCGACCTTGCAAATTTGATAAGAAAGATCCAAGCAAAGGCCGATGAACTAGGCAACCGCGAAGAGATAGACAAGCTCATCATCAAGTCTCAAAAAAAGGCTGAATATTCAAGTGAAAATTTAGGCCACTTTGGGCTTGGATTTGACAGATATACACACTTTACAAGCCCTATTAGACGCTATTCTGACCTTATTTTGCACAGACTTTTAAAGGCTAAAATTTCAAAAGATGAGAAGCTTTACAACTTCTTACTTTTAAACATCCAAAGCACATGCGCAACCTTAAGCGAGCTTGAAAGAGAGGCCGACAAGGTAGCTTACGACTTTATGGATAGGAAATTTGCGCGCTGGGCAGCTGCAAACATCGGCAAAGAGGTGCGCTGCTACGTGAGCGAAAACCAAAATGTCTTGGTCGCTAAGCTTGATGATTACTTTGTTGGAGCTAGGATTTTCATCACTGGATACAGCGCAAATTTACTTCAAAAGCTTGTCGTAAAGATCACAGAGGCTGATATCGCGAGTGCTAAAATTTTTGCAAAAGTGGTAAGAAAGATCGATGTATAGAAAAGATTTGGAGCTAAATTTAGCAAATGCAAATTTAAGCAACTACTTCTTGCTTTTTGGCGCGGACGAGTTTCAGATCGAGCTTTTTGGCAAAGAAATTTTGAGCTTTTACTCAAGCGAAGATGCAAATTTATTAAGCCTTTATTTTGACGAGTACAACTACGCGCAAGCAAGCTCTCACCTAAGCGAGCAGTCGCTTTTTGGCGGTAAAAATATACTTTATATAAAAAGCGACAAAAAGATCCCAGCAAAAGAGCTAAAAGAGCTCATTTCGCTTTGCTCAAAGAGCCAGAACAACTACTTTTTGTTTGAGCTTTACGAGGCTGATATGAAGCTAGTTTTTGATACGCAAAAGGCTTTTGGGGCAAATTTTGCTAGATTTTTTAAGCCCTCAAACCCAGATGAAGCGATAAATTTACTAGCCAAAAGCTCAGCTAAAATAGGCCTAAACATAACCAAAAACGCACTTTATGAGCTTTATTTTACGCATAATGAAAATTTATACCTCGCAGCAAGCGAGCTAACAAAACTAAAGAGCCTAAACACCCACATCGAACAAGATGATGTAAAAAGGCTGGTTTTTGGACTTGGTGGGATAAATTTTGATGATTTTTTCAATAAATTTATGGCTCTAAAAGATATAAAAAACGACTTTTTTACCTACTTAGAAGATCCAAATTTTAATGAAATTTTACTTCTAAACTCACTTTACAAAGCTTTTTTTAGGCTGTTTAAAATTTACTCTTACATCAAGATAAATGGCCGCTTAAATTTAGACGAAGCGATCGGCTATCAGCCGCCTGTAAATGTGGCAAATTTACTAAAAGCAAATAGCCTAAAGCTAAGTTTAAATGCCTATTTGGAGATATTTAAAACGCTAAATTTAGCCGAGCTAGAGCTAAAAACAAATACAAAAATGGATAAAGAAATTTTCGTTTTATCAACCATTTTAAACCTCCAGCACCTCATATCAACAGCAAATATTAAGTAAATTTAAGCTAAAATCCACCCTTGCTTAATGCAAAATCCTTGCTCACAAAGTGAGCTAAATATCCATAAGGAGAAAAAATGAAACATTACGAGCTTTTATTTATTCTTAAGCCGACATTGACGGAAGAGGAAGTTAAAGCTAAGGTTGATTTCGTAAAAGAAGTCATAACAAAAAACGGCGGCGAGATCGCTACTGTCGTTGAGATGGGCACTAGAAAACTAGCTTATACCATCAAAAAATATGAGCGTGGAACATATTTTGTTATCTATTACAAAGCTCCACCAGCACTTCTTGCAGAGCTTACAAGAAACGTAAGAATCACAGAAGATATCATAAGATTTTTAAGCGTTAAATATGAAAACAAACGCGAAATTGCAGCTTGGGAAAGACTTTGCAAAGGTATCAAGCAAACTATAAAAAAAGAACCTCGCGAGCCAAGAGCGCCACGCGAGCCAAGAGCTGAAAAAGTAGACGAGCAAACATTTACAGAAGAATAATCAAGGATAAAAAATGTTCAATAAAGTAGTATTAGTTGGAAATTTAACCAGAGATATAGAGCTTAGATATACTACTAGCGGCGTTGCCATAGGAAATTCTAGTATAGCTGTGACACGCAAAATCACCTCAAATGGGGAAAGAAGAGATGAGACTTGCTTTATTGATATATCATTTTTTGGCAAGAGTGCAGAGATAGCAAACCAATATCTCAACAAGGGATCGAAGCTGCTTATCGAAGGAAGACTCAAATTTGATCAGTGGACCGACAATAACGGACAAAATCGCTCAAAACACTCTATCGCCGTTGAGAGCATGGAGATGCTTGGCTCAAATAACCAAACGCAACAAGGCGGATACTCTATGAATAGCCAAAATAGCGGTGGCTACGTACAGCAAGGCGGATATCAAAGTAACCAATATAACCGCCAACAAGAAACTAGACCACAAGCTGCACCGCAAAGAAAGCAAGAGAGTTATTCAGAAGTTCCTGATATAGACGTTGATGCTGATAGCTTCAACAACGAAGAAATACCGTTTTAATTTTAAAGGATAAAAAATGGCAGAAAAAAGAAAATATTCACGCAAATATTGCAAATTTACAGAAGCAAAGATTGATTTTATAGACTACAAAGACACTTCACTTTTGAAGTATTGCTTGTCAGAGAGATTTAAAATCATGCCAAGACGCCTAACTGGCACATCAAAAAGATACCAAGAGATGGTAGAAAAAGCGATCAAGAGAGCTCGCCACGCAGCTATCATACCTTACATAGTTGATCGCAAAGACGTAGTTTCAAACCCTTTTGAAGGTCTATAATCCATAAATTTTAGCCCTATCTTGGGCTAAAATTTTAAAAACTATTTTTAATCACTTCATTACAAATTTAAATATTCATTTTAATTAATATCAAAATTAAGAATACATGTCACCCATAAGGTAGCTAATCATTAATTATATTTTTTATATTTCAAGAACTATTTTACGTTTTGCGAGCAAACAAATACATACAGACATATTTAGTAATTTTTTTAGAGATAGAATTTATTGTTTTTTATCTTTTTCAGTCTGGACTTTATCTAGTTTTATATATCCCATTTCAACTAGCTTGTTATAAATTTGAGAGATTTTTGGTCCAGCAGCGCTACCGCCGTGACCGCCGTGCTCGACAACCATCGTTATGACATATTGCGGATCTTCATAAGGCGCATATGTCGTCATCCACGCGTGAGATCTTTGCAGATACGCCATATCCTCCTCTTTCATACGTTTCTTTTCAGTTTGCGAGATGCCAACGACCTGAGCTGTTCCAGTCTTTGCCGCAACCTTTACAAGACTTCCCACAAAGTGCCTATTTGCCGTACCTCTTGGGTGATTTGCCACCTCATACATCGCATGCCTAATGGCAGGTAGCTGTGACTTCTCAAACGGCGTAAAAGCATCATCTGTTGGCGTAAAATCAACATCCTTGCCATCGATACTCTTTAAAAAATGTGGCGTCACATTTAGCCCAGTTGCAAGGCCTGCTGTGTATTTAGCCACCTGCATAGGTGTGACTAGAAAATTTCCCTGTCCGATAGAGGTAATGAGCGTCTCGCCTTGAAACCACGCCTTGCCATACTTCCTCATCTTCCACTCCCTGCTTGGCAGCGTCCCCACAAATTCATTTGGCAAATCAACCTCCGTTTTCCTACCAAAGCCCATGCGCTCAAGTATCGGCACAATGGCGTCTATACCTATCTTTTGGCTACCCTTGTAAAAATAGTCATCGCAGCTCTCTCTAATGGCCGTGTTCATATTGACCGTGCCGTGACCATGCGAGTTCCAGCAGCGAAATTTACGCCCTCCAAGCTCATACGAGCCACTACAAAAAAAGCTATCATATTTGCTCATACCATTATCCAAAAAGGCAAGTGCCATACCCATTTTTACGACAGATCCTGGCGGGTAAAGGCCGTTTATTAGCTTATTTGTAAATGGGTGATCGACGTTTTTTACAAGCTCTTCCCACTCAGCCTGAGAAATTCCAAGCACAAAAGGATTTAGATCATACTCAGGAAAGCTTCCGGCTGCGATGATGGCGCCATCTTTTAAGCCCATAACTATGACGCTTCCTGCATCCTTACCAAAGACGTCAGCAACGAACTGCTGCAGCTCAAGATCGACGGCGAGCTTTATGTTTTGACTTTGTGGCGCTTGATAGCTCACCTGCTCGATCTCCTCATTTAGTGCATTTACCTTGATCTTTTTAAAGCCTTGAATTCCTTGCAAGATCGGGTTATAAAAGCGCTCTACGCCGCTTCTACCGATATAGTTTGTAAGCTTTGTCAAAGGGTCATTTTCCATATCTTTTTGGTTTGCCCTGCCGACGTAGCCGATGATGTGAGAGGCTAGGTCGTTGTATGGATAGTGGCGTTTTGATGCGGGCCTTATCTCTAAATTTTCACGCAGAGAAAGGGGTGCAAAAAATGGCAAAAATTTATCATAATCAACAAATTCGACCACGTTTATGAAGTCTTGGTTGTAGGCTGAATCGTTTTTGATATATTCATTTTTAAGCTTGGTGACGTTTAGATCACCAAATAGCGAGCCGATATAGGCTAGCTCATCGTCTAAAATTTTCACCTTTTTGTTTGCGCTAAGGTGCGGCTTTACATAGATAGAAAAGCCAAGACGATTGACCGCCATAGGCTTGTCGTGCGCATCAAAGATGATGCCTCTAACTGGCGGGATGTAGATAGTTTTTATCGCATTTTGCTCGGCGATCTCGTTGTAATAAGTGTTTGAATTGACACTTAGGTGGTAAATCCGCCCCAAAAGCATGATCCAAAAAAGAGCGATCACGCCAAAAACGATACGCATCCTCATAGCACTTTGTCCCTAAAAAGCACGATAGCAAGCACACTTTCAAGCGCTATGAAAAATAGATACTCTGCGCTAAAAGTCAAATTTGGCTCGTTTAAGACGTAGGCAAAAAGATTATTTACAAGAAAGGTTAGCACATACCCAGAGGCGACAAATATGATAAGCAGGCAGTTTCGCCACTTCATCGTCGTATAGAGCCAGTCTAGCACGAAGTTGTAAAATAGCAAAAACGCAATGATCGTTGAGAAGAGATAAAATCCATGAATTTGCTCAGCAAAGACCAAGAAAACGAGCGAAAAATACCACGAGGGTTTAAACTCATCATACTGCTTTTGCTTTCTTGAATACTCCAAAATCATATATGTAAAAAAGATGCCAATAAGTGGTGGTAAGAAGCCAAACTGCGTAGTTGCAATCTCGTAAGAGAGCAAAAAAATGACCCACCAAAAGCCTTTAAAAATTTTAATATCTAAGCTGCTTATGGTTTGCATTTTACCTACCAAGAGCGTGGTTTATGATAGCTTCCCGTGCCTTGTCGATGCCGCTTTTGCTGAGTGTCGAGACCAAAATGCCACTTGGGTCAAATTTCATTATCGCACTCTTTTGGCTTTGATTTAGCTTGTCGCTTTTTGTGTATAAATTTAAGATTTTCTGATCAGCTCTTAAAAAACTTTTTAGGTAAGAATCCACGTTTACGTCGATGTCTAGGTCAAAGTGCCTAGCGTCGATTAGATGTATAAAAAGTCTGATGTCGCTTCTAAATTTCAAAAACTCATCTAAATTTTTGCGCCACTCGTCGTGTTTTGACTTTGCCACTTTTGCGTAGCCAAAGCCTGGTAGATCGACCAAGATGAGCTTAAATTTCTCTTTTTCGCTCTCTTCCTTTTCCTCACAAAACTCAGCCTCAAAGAAATTTATAAGCTGCGTTTTGCCAGGAGTTGATGAGCTTTTGGCTAAATTTTTTTGATTTACAAGTGCGTTTATGAGGCTGCTTTTACCCACATTTGACCTGCCCAAAAAGACCACCTCGCTTGTCACAAAGCTTGGAGCCTCTTTTATGCTTGGGCTTGAAGTGATAAATTTAGCGCCAAGAGCCCTTATCACTTACTTTTATCCTCGATCTGAAAGATAAATTTAACCGGCTTTTTCTCATCGCTATTTACGCTATATGTGCCATCTTTTTGATTGACCACGATCTTGTCGCCATAGACATTTTTGTCAGTCTCTACCTCGTGCAAATAGCCATTGCCAGTTACTGTGTATGTCTGCTTTGCTGGCTCGTATGTAAGCGTATCACCCTTGCCGTCATAGTGCTTATCTTTCATAAAAATTTTAGCTCTAGCGTTGCCTGTGGCTACATATTTTACTGGCTGACGTTTCTTATCAAAATGCACCACAACTTTATTTGCTTTTAGCTCGTCGTATGAGCCTTTTTTGATATTTACATTGCCTACAAATTCGCTGATTTGCTTATTTTCATCTGCGAAAAAATCATTTGAAGTGATTTCAACTTGCTCTGCATTTAAAAATGTAAAGCCCAAAATCATCGCTAAAATCGCTGCTTTTCTTCTACCCATGCCCTTAACCCTTTTATCTGCGTTTGTTTTTTACCAAGATCATAGCTTCCACTATCCCCCAGTGCTTTGTCGCCATTTCTAGTGATGGTGAAATTTGCCTCTGATCTTACTATTTTTGTCTTTGTGTTATATATAACTTCATCGCTTTTAAATTTCAAACTATCGTTGTTTTCATAGTTTGCATTTTTTTGAAAGATTATCTCATCGTTTTGCGAGATAGCCTTGTCTGAGCTTAGAAAATGTCTTAAATTTCCCCTTAAAATTCTCGCTTTAAAGTCTAAAAACTCATCCCTATCACTATATCTATTTAGCTCGTCACTTTCATAAACTCCGCTTATCTTAGTTGAGTTTATCTCGTAATCAACCACGTCATTTACCTGCATATTTGATATCTTGGTATCAACCTTTAGCACGTTTGCTAGATATGGGTCTTGAGCCGCTAAAAATATCATCACAGCACTAAAAATAGCCACGACGAAGTAGAAAATTTTTACAACCAACGCTTAGACCACTCGTCGTATAACTTTTCTGATTTTATGATCATCTCGATCATCTCTCTAACAGCACCATTGCCACCTTTGTGCTTTAGCTTTGTCTTTACGTCAAGCTCTTTAATGGCATCTTTTGGCTTAAAACTCCAAGCAACTGCGTCTAAAATTTTATAGTCGTTATAGTCATCGCCAATGGCCGCTGCATTTTTAAAGCTAAGCCCTTCAAATTTTAGTATCTCGCTTGCTACCTCAAATTTATCGCCAACGCCTTGATAGACGTGATTTATCTTTAGATCCTCAGCCCTTCGCTCAACGATAGCTGACTTTCTACCAGTGATGATAGCCACTTTCTTGCCAAGCTTTAGCCAGCTCTCTATCGCGTAGCCATCTTTTACATCAAAAAATTTAAGCTCTTCGCCATTTGCATTGTAGATGATCTTGCCATCAGTGAGGCACCCATCAACGTCTAAAAATATAATTTCTATCATAAAACGCCCTTAGTGCTTGGAGTGCCGATCCTTGCATTTTTAGCAAGCGCTCTGCGGAGTGCGACGGCAAATGATTTAAAAGTTGCTTCGATGATGTGATGAGTATTTTTGCCACGAATTTGATTTAGATGAAGAGTGATAGCTGAATTTATAGCAACTGCTCTAAAAAACTCTTCCACAAGCTCAGTGTCAAACTCGCCAACCTTGGCATTTTCATTGAAATTTTCATATACGAGGTAGGCTCTATTGCTAAGATCTAGCGCACAAAAAACAGCCGCCTCGTCCATAACAACGCTCGCCTCACCAAACCTCTCAACACCGCTTAATGGATATAAAGCCTCTTTTAAAAGCTGTCCCAAAACTATGCCAACATCCTCAACGCTGTGGTGAAAATCCACATGCGTATCGCCCTTGCATGAAATTTCAAGATCAAGCAAAGAGTGCTTGGTAAAAGCTTCAAGCATATGGTCAAAAAAGCCTATGCCTGTGTTAATCTTTGCAACTCCAGAGCCGTAAATTTTAAGTTTCATCGAGATTTGCGTCTCTTTTGTGTTTCTAGTTAGTTCTAAAATTTCCTCTCTCACGCCCTAACCTCTTACTATAAATGCGCCTTGGAATTTACCGCTTCTTGCGTAATCCCTAGCCTCGTCCTCGCTTCTAAAGCCATTTAAAAATACCCTATAAATAGTTGAGCCATCTATCGTAAATGTCTTAACGACTGATCTATAGCCATCTATGCTTTTGTGTTCTCTTTGGTATCTATTTGCGCCTTCAAGGTTTTTAAATGAGCCAATTTGTACCATAAAATCTCCGCCCACAACGCGTTGCTCTGATGAGATCACGATGCCGCCAACTGGGGCCGTTGGAGAGACTGGATTTGGCACTTTTATGCCAGTGCTTGTTGGTTTTGTTGGTTGCGCGCTAGCAGTTGTAACAGCGTTAATGTCTTCATTAAAGCCGATAACCTCCATACTAACTGGAGCTGTGCCAGTGCCGATGACATCAAGCTTCATCGCGGCTGCTTTTGAAAGATCAAGCACCCTGTCAGCTACAAAAGGTCCTCTGTCATTTACACGCACGATAACACTTTTTTGATTTCTTAAATTTGTTACTTTAAGTATTGTATTCATCGGCAAAGTCTTATGCGCCGCAGTCATATTATACATATTATAAACTTCGCCATTTGAGGTCGTTTTGCCATGAAAATTTGGACCATACCAGCTTGCCGTTCCGCTAGCTTTGTCGCCGACACTTACGACAGTTGGATAGTAGGTTTTGCCGTTTATCGTGTAAGGTCTCATTGTTGCTTTTTGAACTGAGGCGGAGTTATTGCCTCTTACATTAGTTGGGCCACTTGGAGTAAATGGAGCCCCACTCCAAGAACAGCCAGTGATTAGAAGTGTAAAACTTAGTCCTAAGTAGAAATTTAGGCTCTTACGGTATGACAATATTTGCTCCGACATTTAAATTTGAACTAGCCAAAGAATTTGCATCTTTTAGATCTTTTTCGCTTACATTAAATTTCTTTGATAAAGATGCGATCGTATCGCCTGTTTGAACTACATAGTTGTGAGATTTGTTTTGAGTAGAAAAAGGGATGATTAGTTTTTGATTATAGCTTACTGCATTTGTGCTAAGCTCGTTGTAGTCCTTGATCGCTCTGTGGCTAACGCCTGTTTTTTTAGAGATAGAAAGCAGGGTCTCGCCTTTTTTTACTGTGTATGTGTAGAAGTTATTTTTACCATTAAATGGTTTGAAATTATCTGAGAAAAGTTGCTTTTTATTTTCAGGGATATAAACGTAATAATCTTTTAAAGTTGGAGGAGTAAATACAAATTTTAAATGTGGGTTATTGCTTTTCATCTTTTTTGTGCTAAGACCGATGCTGTCGCCTATCTGTGCTAAATTTGTACCGCCTGGCACTTTTACTTTCGTAAGTCTTAATCCGCCATTTATGTTTAGTAAAGACGACTCTTTAGATATCAAAAAGTCCGCATCTTTTGCAATATATGCCGCTCTTAAAATTTTAATGATAAAATTTCTAGTCTCAGCTGGGAGGTATTTTTTCTCAGCATCAAGAAGTGTTACAAGATCGTCTGTGCCAGCTTTTTGTATAGCTTTTTTTAATGCACCATCGCCGCAGTTATATGCCATTGCCGCCAAGTACCATTTGCCAAATTGATTTTTAAGTGATCTTAGATAGTTTGTAGCTGCGACAGTTGATTCAACCGGATCTTTTCTCTCATCGGTGTATTGTCCTACTTTTAGGCCGTGAATTTTAGCTGTTTGCTCCATAAATTGCCACATACCAGTAGCTTTAGCATTTGAGACAGTGTGATTTGAAAAGCCTGACTCTATCATCGCTAGGTAGAAAAATGACTCAGGTACGCCTGATTTTTTGATCTGCTCTTTAATCATTGGTATATACATATAGCCATTTTTCAAGGCATCTGTAAATGTTCTTACCTGTGAGTTTTGTATGCCTTGTCTCATCTTTGCATAGTGAGAAGTTTTCATAAAGCTAGCATCGATGTCTAGCTCTTTTAAAATTTTAACCTGAGTGTCATAAGAGCTCTTCTCAGGCGCGTTTGCTAGTAGCAAGGTGCTACATGCAAATAATAAAAATATCTTAAGCATTGCTTTCATTTCTATCCTTTTTCGTGTCAAAGCTTAATGATGCTAGCATCTTAAGCAAGCACAATGCCCAAAATTTAGGCAAAGCACTTAAATAACCTTTTGGCATTATCTGAAGTCGTTTTACAAACTACTTCAAAATCAAGGTTTAAAATTTCAGCTATCTTTTTAGCAACAAATGTCGTAAACGCCGGCTCATTTCTCTTGCCACGATTTGGTTCTGGCGTGAGATAAGGGGCGTCAGTCTCTATCAATACCCTATCAAAAGGAATCTTTGGCAGAATTTCAACTAAATTCTTAGCGTTTTTAAACGTCAAAACACCACCTATGCCAAAGTAAAAATTCCCAATTTTACAAAGCTCCAAAAGAAGTGGCGAAGCATTATAACAATGCAAAACCGCTCCAGCTTCAAGCTTTGGCGCATACTCTTTTAAAATGTTAAAAGAGTCCTCATTAGCCTCTCTGATGTGGAGGATAACGGGTTTTTTTAACTCAACAGCCAAATCAAGTTGAGCTAAAAAAACACGTTTTTGATCAGCTTTTTCTCTTATCTTTTCTTCTTCATCTTTTGGCAAGCGGTAGTAGTCAAGCCCACATTCACCGATAGCCACGCACTTTTTATCTTTGGCAAATTCTCTTAAAGTCTCTATATTAAAATTCTCTTTATCATAGGGATGAACTCCAACGGCAAAGAAAATATCACTTTTTTCGTGCGCTATTTTAGCCGCTTTTGGTAAATCATTAATATCAGCTCCAGGGATAATAAAGCCTTTTAGCCCTAAATTTCTGGCTTCAGATAAAATTTGCTCTAGGTCAAAATCATAAACTTTACTATCCAAATGACAATGCGTATCTATAATCATAAAGCTATTTCTACCCTATTTCTACCATTTTCTTTTGCGACATAAAGCGCTGAGTCGCAAGCTTCAAGCATATCATCTACCTCGCAGTGACCTTTTCCAAAAGATATGCCGATAGAGACGGTCACTCTTACGATCTTATCTTTTATGATTACCTCATTTTCAGCCACTTTTGCTCTTAAATTTACAAAAAATTTAATCGCCTCTTCTTTTGCTATCTTTTTAAGAACGACACAAAACTCCTCGCCACCAAACCTAGCGACCACATCTCTTCCTTTTGTGTTGTCAGTTAGTATCTTTGCGAGTGATTTTAGTATCTTGTCGCCACCATCATGTCCGTATGTGTCATTTATCTTTTTAAAATGATCTATATCAAGCATAGCAAACGCATAAGGCTCATCAAGCTCTTCAGCTGTTTGAACGTATTCTTCTATATCTTGGTAGAAATATCTTCTATTATAAGCGCCAGTTAAAAAGTCGCGGTTAGCAAAATTTGCTATCTTATTTATATTCTCCATCGCCTCGATAGTGTTATTTATACGACAAATAAGCTCTTCTTTAGAAAATGGCTTTGCTATAAAGTCACTAGCTCCATTTTTTAAAAATATCGCAGCATCTGTTTTTTCGCTAGGCGAGGTCATCACGATCACGCCAAGGTGGTTTTTATCTTTCTCTTTTCTCACCTCTTTTAAGACTTCTAAACCATCTTTGACAGGCATTCTATAGTCAGTTATGATTAAATTTATATCAGGATTATCAGCAAAATAGCTCATCGCCTCTTCGCCGTGGGCTGCTGCTAGGACCTTAAACTGAAGGCTAGTTAAGATTTTTTTTATCATATTTCTAAAAGGCAGCGAGTCCTCAACGACAAGGACTTTGTATTGTCTATTTTTACTTAGTCTATTTATCATTTGAAAGATGTAGTTGATATCATCCATGTTGCCCTTATAGACGTAATCAACTATGTCTTTGTTTATAAAAAATTCTTTCGTCTTATCATCGATGCTGCCAGTTAAAACGATAGCACAGAGCCCTTGTGCAAGGACATAATCAACGATCTCACCATTTGGTGCGTCGGGCAAATTTAGATCCAAGATAGTCATAAAATAATCTTTGCCGTGCTCGCTAATAAGCATCTTGGCTTCGGCAAAATCATACGCAACGTCGATCGCCATATCCTCAATGCTCTTTTCCATCTGCATGACGATTAGCTTAGCAAGTGCCTTATTATCATCAACTACTAGAATTCTTTCCATATTATTCCTGTGATTTTTTATTAAACTAGCTTGGATTTTAACAAATAAACCTAATCACAAAGCTTAAATTTAAAACTTAAATTTCAAGCTATTTTAAAAGTCCTTTTGCAAAATTTATCGCCTCTTCGCTGATATGCTCGCCACTTATCATACGCGCAAGCTCATTTACACGCTCCTCTTTGTCAAGCTCTCTTACGACCGAGCTCTCACCGTGGCGCTCCACTAAAAAGTGCGAATTTGCCTTTGAGCTAAGCTGTGGCTGGTGCGAAATGGCAAAAATTTGATAGAAATTTGCAAGCTTGAGCAAGACATTTGCAATACTCATCGCCTCTTTTCCACTTAAATTTGCATCTATTTCGTCTAAAATGATGACGTCGCCGCCCGTTTTTGTGATCTCACTAGATGCAGCTATAAAAGCTAGCCTTAGGCGGTTTAGCTCGCCTGAGCTTAAATTTTTAAGCGAGGTCTCATTTAAATTTAAACAAACCTCATCAACTCCCAAAATATCAAGCTTTTTGCCATCAATCCTTAGCGTGATATCTGGCATATAAAGCTCTTTTAGGTATAAATTTATCATCGCCTCAAGCTCTTTTAAATTTACGCTCCTTGCCTTGCTTAAAGTGCTGGCTAGCTCATTTGCCTTTTTGCTTAAAGTTTCAAATTTCTTCTCAAGCTCGCTCTTTTCAAAGCTTAAATTTTCATACCTGGCAAGCTCTTTTTCCTTTTTAGCAAGCGCTTCTAACGCCTCCTCCTCGCTGCCGTAGCGCCTGATGATGGCATTAAGAGCTTCTATCCTATCAAGCACGCTCTCTACGTCGATATCGTCAAGCTCCTCCATATTTAGGCTATCTCTTGCGACCCTTAGCTCATTCATCGCATCTTCAAAAAAGCCGTTGTCAAGATCGCTGATGCTTAGCGCCTCATTTACGCTGTGCTCTAGCTCAAATATCCGCTCAGCCCTAGCCCACGCTTCATTTATCTTGTCTTTTTTACTAAGCCTTTTTTTAGTTTCCATAAGCTCTTCAAACTCGCCTTTTTTAGGCCCAACGCTTCTTATCTTCTCGATCTCAAAGCTAGCAAGCTCCTTTAGCTCCTCGACCTTTTTCTCTTCCTCTTTTATAGTGGCTAGCTCTTTTGAAATTTTAGAAAATTCCAAAAACACCTCTTCAAATTCCTGCTTTATCTCTTTAAATTTCTCATTTTTTGAAATTTCAAGCCTGTCAAGCAAATTTAGAAATTTCTCATTTTCAAATTCATTTGCCTCTTTTGCCGAGAGATATTTGATGTGCTCGCGCGCCACTTGGGCTAAATTTTTCTTTGAGATGGCTTGTTGGTTTATAAAATACCTCGTGCTCTTATCTTTTAAAAGCTTGAAAATATTGACCTCTTCGTTTTCTATGCCAAACTCATCAAGCTCAAATTTATGCTCAACGTCAGCTTCTATCAGCCTTGCCTCGCTATCTTTTAGCCCAAAAACAGCCATAATAGCACTCATCAGCACCGACTTACCAGCACCACTGACGCCCGTAAATACGCTAAGACCCTCTTTGAAATTTAGCTCAACATTTTTAAAATTTAGATAATCCTTAATCAAAATTCGATCAATCATTATAACCCCAGTGAAGTTTCTCTTTTAAAATTTGGAAATAATCCCTGCCGATGTGGCGTATCAGCCTCGCTTTTTTCTCGCTCAGACTCATGCTGACGGCTGAAATTTTACTCATATCAAATCGGTCTTGGCCGTCTAGAACCAAAATGGCGTCGCTTTTTGTTCTAAATTTGACCGTGTGATTTTTCGTAAGCACGACTGGACGCTGCGTGAGTGAGTGCGAGCAGATGGGAGTTAGCGCAAAGACCTCGCTTAGTGGATAGATGATAGGGCCATTTGCGCTCATATTATATGCCGTTGTGCCAGCAGGTGTCGCCACTATGACGCCGTCTCCAAAATATGAGTTAAAATATTTTTCATTTAAAAGTGCCTCGATATGCGTCATAGAGCCGCCATTTTTACTAACGATGACTGCGTCGTTAAATGCTATCTTTTTCTCAGTTTTGCCATCATTTTTGTGAAGCGTAACATCAAGCATAAAAGGCGTTTCTACTTCAAATTTATCATCAAAAAAGTCTTTAAAAAACTTCTCGCTCTCATTTATCGTGATATCTGTTAAAAAGCCTAGCCTGCCAGCGTGTATGCCAAGGATGAGCGGCGAGATGTGAGCTAGCTTTCTACAAGTTGAGATGATCGTGCCATCACCGCCAAGAGTGATAAGAAATTCGCACTCTTTGGCTAGTTTTATCAGCTCAAAGCCACTTTTTTCTACCTGTTTTGCACAGCTTTTTTCAAGCAAAATTTCTGCGTTATACTTTTTTAAAATTTTTTCTAGCTTTGCTAAATCCTGCTTAAATAATGGATAATCTTTCGCGACAAGTCCCACTTTTTTGGCGTTTGTGGTATTAAATTTTTGTTCATTTTTCATAGAAATGATTGTAACATATTTTATTTTAACAAAGCTTTTCAAAAGAAAAAAGCGATTATAATTGCCTAAAAAACATTGCAAAGGAGCATTTTATGCGAAGTCATTATTGCACCGATCTTAGCAAAGCTGACATCGGCAAAGAAGTAATACTTTGTGGCTGGGCAAACACATATAGAGACCACGGTGGCGTTGTTTTCATCGACTTAAGAGACGTTAGCGGGCTTATACAACTAGTTTGTGACCCTGCTGACAGCAAAGAAGCACACGACGTGGCTGCGAAAGTAAGAGATGAATATGTCTTAAAAGCAAAAGGAAAAGTAAGAGCTAGGGGCGAAGGACTAACTAATCCAAAGCTAAAAACTGGCGAGATAGAGGTGATAGTAAGCGAGCTAATCATCGAAAATCCAAGCGAGCCACTACCATTTATGATAGGCGATGAGAGCGTAAATGAGGACATCAGGCTAAAATACCGCTTTTTAGACCTTAGAAGCGAGCGCTTGCAAAATATCTTTAAAATGCGTTCTCGCGCGGCGATCGCAGCTAGAAACAGCCTAGACAAAATGGGCTTTATCGAGTTTGAAACTCCAGTTTTAACACGTGCAACTCCAGAAGGTGCGAGAGACTACCTAGTGCCAAGCCGTGTATATCCAGGCCAATTTTACGCGCTTCCACAAAGCCCACAGCTATTTAAACAACTTTTGATGTGTTCTGGCTTTGATAAGTATTTTCAGATAGCAAAATGCTTCCGCGACGAGGACTTAAGGGCTGATCGCCAACCAGAATTTACTCAAATAGATATCGAAATGAGCTTTGTCGAGCAAGAAGATATCATAAATATGGCTGAGACTATGCTAAAAGATATCTTTAAAGCCTGCGGACACGACATCAAAACGCCATTTAGACGCATGAGCTACAAAGAGGCGACTGAGACTTACGGCTCAGACAAGCCTGACCTTAGATATGATCTAAAAATGATCGATGTGATCGATATTTTTGAGCGCTCAAGCAATGAAATTTTTAGCTCTATCGCAAAAGATAAGAAGAAAAACCGCATAAAAGCGCTAAAAGTGCCAAATGGCGACAACATCTTTAGTAAGCGCGAGATGAATAGATTTGAGGAATTTGTACGTAAATTTGGCGCGCAAGGACTTGGATACTTCCAGATGAAAGAAGATGGTTTAAAAGGCCCGCTTTGCAAATTTTTCGAGCAAAGCGATCTTGACGAGATCGTCTCAAGATGTGAGCTAAAAGTTGGCGACGTCGTATTCTTTGGTGCTGGCAAGAAAAAAATCGTGCTTGATTATATGGGACGATTTAGAATTTTCTTGGCTGAACAAATGGGCATCATCGATCAAGATAGACTTGAGTTTTTATGGGTGCTTGACTTCCCGATGTTTGAGCAAAATGACGATGGCAGCTACTCTGCGATGCACCATCCATTTACAATGCCAAAAAATATAGACGAGCCTGATCTTGAAGATATCCTCTCTATCGCTCACGACGTCGTCTTAAACGGCTTTGAGCTTGGCGGCGGAAGTATAAGAATTCACAAAAACGACATCCAACAAAAAGTCTTTAAGCTTCTTGGCATAGATGAAGCCGAGCAGCGTGAGAAATTTGGCTTCTTGCTTGATGCCTTGACATTTGGTGCGCCTCCACATGGTGGTATCGCGATCGGCTTTGACAGACTAAATATGCTTGTAAATAAAGCAAGCTCGATCCGCGACGTCATAGCCTTCCCTAAAACACAGCGCGCTCAGTGCCCACTCACAAAGGCACCAAGTCACGCTAGCAACGAGCAGCTTAGGGAGCTAGGACTAAGGATAAGAGAAAAAGAGCAAAAGGCTTAAAATTTTGCAATAAATTTAGACTTTTAGATGTCTAAATTTGAGTTATTTTAAAAATTTAAATTTTTGAGATGAATTTGGATGTTGTGCAGAAAATTTCATCCCAAAGCTAGACATATAGTCTGCTGCAGGGTGAAATTTTCAAACTCATTCAAAGGCGCTCAAAAAATATAAAAAAGGGAAAAAATGAAGAATTTATTTTTAATCATCGGCGCTCCAGGCAGCGGCAAAACAACAGATGCATCTATCATCGCACAGCATGATGAGAAATTTGCACACTTTTCAACTGGCGATCTTTTAAGAGCCGAAGTCGCAAGCGGTAGCGAGCTTGGCAAGCTGATAGATGGCTTTATCTCAAAAGGAAATTTGGTCCCACTTGACGTTGTCGTAAATGCGATCGTCTCAGCCATCAAAAGCTCAAATAAATCAAACATCATAATCGACGGCTACCCAAGAAGCGTTGAGCAAATGACTGAGCTTGACAAAGTCTTAAGCGAGCAAGATGAAATTTCTCTAAAAGGCGTCATCGAAGTAGATGTCAGCGAAGATGTGGCAAGAACTAGAGTGCTTGGCCGTGCAAGAGGCGCTGACGATAACAACGAAGTCTTTAACAACCGTATGAAAGTATATCTTGATCCGATCAAACCTATCCGCAAATTTTACAGCGAAAAAGAGCTACTTCACGTGGTAAATGGCGAGCGTGGCATCGACGAAATCGTAGCTGACATCAAAAATTTACTAGCTAAACTTATATAAATTAACAAACCTTGCATCAAAAGGTGCAAGGTTTTAAAACTTACCATTTATTAACACCAAAAATGTAATATCCTTTAAATTTAACAACCAACCAAAAAGTATAAAAATGAAAAAAATCTTCATCGCTTCACTGGCTGCTAGCATCGCAATGGCTGGAGGCTTTGTCTCAAATCACAAAAGCGAAAATGTTATAAGCGTAAAAGAGGCTTTAAAACTAAATGACGATGCCAAAGTCGTGCTTGAGGGCAAGATAAAAGTCACACATCAAATCAGACAAATATGAATTTGTTGATAAAAATGGCGACACTATTATTGTTGAGATCGACAATAACAAGTGGGGCAATGTAACAGCTAACGAAGACACGCTTTTAAGAATAAGAGGCGAAGTGGATAAAGAGCTTACAAAAACGAAGATCGACGTAGATAGCGTAGAGGTTGTAAAGTAGTTAAATTTACGAGTATTTAATGCAAAAAATACTAAAATCACGAAAATTTCTAATAAAAAGGACAAATATATGGACGTTTCAAAGATCAAATTTGGCTCAAATCCAGACAAAATCAATGCCGTAATCGAAATACCTTATGGCTCAAATATCAAATACGAGATCGACAAAGATAGCGGTGCAGTCGTAGTTGATCGCGTGCTTTACTCAGCAATGTTCTACCCAGCAAACTACGGCTTTGTGCCAAACACACTAGCAGCTGACGGCGATCCAGCTGATATTTTGGTGCTAAACGAGTATCCACTCCAAGCTGGTAGCGTCATCCCTTGCCGTTTAATAGGCGTTTTAGTAATGGAGGATGAAGCAGGCATGGACGAGAAGCTTTTGGCAGTGCCAGTTACAAAGATCGATCCAAGATATGAGGCGATAAAAAGCTACGAAGACTTGCCAACTGCGACACTAAATAAGATCAAAAATTTCTTTGAAACTTATAAAATTCTCGAGCCAAACAAATGGGTTAAAGTGAAAGAATTTAAAGATGCAAACGCTGCAAAAGAGATTTTAGACGCTGCGATAAAAAATTATAAATAATTTATAAGCCCTATTTTAGGGCTTTTCTCTTTTAAATTTATCCATATTTATACATCGCATAAAA
>NZ_CABPUY010000001.1:578295-600597 GCF_902460575.1 Campylobacter concisus
ATCGCATAAAAAGGCTATTTTTTATATTTAGATAAGCTTTTTCTTGTATAATACGATTTTCTTTCAACTGTGGGTTCATAGCTCAGTTGGTTAGAGCATCCGGCTCATAACCGGATGGTCCCAGGTTCGAGTCCTGGTGAACCCACCACCTACTTTCAAGCTTTAAATTTCACTATTTTTCATTAGATTTTAAAATTACCAAATTTAAAACAATCTGCTTTTTAACAACGTCAAAGTGAAATTTAAATCTACTTTGACATAAATTTAAAATTTATACTCGATCTTTAAACCACCACTTATGCCGTAGTTTTTATCATTATCAAACATGCCACTTAGCTGAGAAGAGAGAACTAAATTTTCGCTAAGCTTGGTATCTGAGTTTAAAGTAAGCTTGTAGCTTAGCTTATTGTTATCAAGTTTGTAATCAACATACTCATTTGAATTATTAAGCGAAACATAAGACTTATCTTCTGAGTTATATACACTTTGTTTTACTAAAAATTGCACGCTAAATGCGTTTTTATCGCTGTTTAAAGCGTATTCAACTCCTGCTGCCACAGCCACATTAAAGTCATTTATGCTCTTTTGATCATATCGGTCATTTTTAAATCCATCAATACCGTTAGCGCCAAGCTCTAGTGCTAGTAGAGGCTTTATGATTTGCTCAAACTCGCCACTTTTAGAGAGTGAAATTTTATATTTATAGTAGTTGCTTGAGAGGATGCCTCTGCCTTTTACACTAGCTTTTTGCGACTCATCTAGGCTGCGTTTTGAGTTTATAAAGGCGAAATTTAGATTACTTTGTATCTCGTGAGGGCCTCTTTCAAAAAGCCCATACGCACCAAAACTATAAATTTTAGCATCATCTTTTAATATATCTGAGCTAAATTTAGCCTTGCTTACTCCAGCGCTTACCCCTAGGATAAACTCGTCATAACCTCTGTCATAGCCGATATTTGTACCATAAAATTTAAGGTCGCCATCGCTTTGCCTGTCCTTAAAATAAGCACCATTTACATTTGCCCAAAAGTTGTTTCTCTCCCTGCTAGCTTCTGCTGCTTCGTAAGCCATCTTTGCGCTTGGCATGATGTCGCTTTCAAGTCCAGCTAGCTTAAACTGTGAGATATCAGCCTTTGTCCTTAGTTGCGTGACCTGAAATAACCTAGAGTTCATCAGCTCATTACTGTTTTGCAAGGCTTTTATGCTCATTTTGAGCGAAGAAGTAGAAATTTCTCTCATATCTTTGTCGGCTTTTTGCGCTAGTTTTCTTAGCACCTCATCGTCACCGCTTGAGATTGCTTGCACAAATTCAGGCGTGCCTTTTAGCATGCTTAGGATTTTATTTTCTTTTTGGCTAAATTTAGAAACCCTCTCTTGCACCACATTGGACGAAACGGCTGGATTTTCTCCCTTTTTATCACTTAGCTTCATCACGATCTTGCCGTCACTTATGGCGTAGGTCATAAATAAATCCCCAAGTTTTTGCTCGTTGTTAAAGATAGCGCCCTCATTTATGATATTTTGCGCGCTTACTAAAGTATATGTTTTATCAAGTGCCATGCCGCCTTTAAGTGCTGCAGTAAAATCAACATCAAATTTCATCCCAGCGCCAAGGGTTAAGACCTTTTTAAAGTCAAGTATCGGCTCATTTTCACTGCCAAAGCTCTTTATCTTTAGGCTCTTTTTTATGAGGCTATCAGGCTCAAAGCCAAGCTTTTGCGCGCCGCTAACCTCTAAATTTTCTACCTCAAATTTACCATCTCCTAAGAGCACATCTTTAGCTAAAGGCGTATCTTTGCCGTTTATAACTAGCTCTTTTAGCTTAGTTGCGCCGCCTCCTACTCTTAGCAGACTATCGCTATCCATGACGATTTTATTGTCAAATTTAACGTCTTTAACAAGTAAATTTTTACTCTCAATATCCTGGCGATACTTTAAGCCGTCATCATAGGTATTTGAGCCATCAAATTTATCGATATAGTGAGTTAGCTCGCCACTTAAATTTATGACCGAGTTTTTAGCTGTGATGTCGCCATTTAGCTTAGCATCTTTACCTATGGTAAGCTCTGATGATTTAAGCTTTATGCCATCTTTTGCACTAAATTTTCTCTCGTCCCAGTCAGGCTGAGAGAGTGTGGATGGGCGAGCGAGATCCATATAGGCTGGCTCACTTAGACCAGCTGCGGCCATCTTGCTCTTTGCTAGGGGAGTTAAAACGCTAGCATCGCCAATGGCGTGCGTCTTTGGATGTCCTTGGAGCGTAACCTTGGCATTTTCTAGGCTCAAAGCACCATCAATGTCAAATCCTCCGTCAAAAATAAGCTCCTTGCCCTGCCCGCTATGTTTTAGCTCTATATTTTTATCGATGCTTGCGTGAAATATCGTATCTTTGCCACTCTCGCCGTTTATAGCAAGCGTTGCTCTTTGTGAGTTATCATTTGTTATCTTCGCGTCACTTGAGTTGGCCGATATGTTGTTAAAAGTCTGATCAAAGCCATTTAGATCAAGCGCTCCACCGCCATTGCCAAAGAAAATTTTGTCATTTAAATTTTCATTCACGCCAAGCCTTAAGAGCCCTCTGCCACTTGTTAGATAAATTTTATCAAAGGCATTTAAAGCTCTTAGTTCAACCACGCCCTCGCCTAGCCTTAGTGGTTTGTTGCCACTTGAGCTTACTATCAAGCTGCCTTTGCCTAGCTTATGCACGCTTGTGTCTGAAGTGACGTTTAAATTTAAACTAGCGCCCCCAGCTATGTCAAAACCTGCAAATTTCGCTATCTTGCTACCATTTGTGCTATTTAGCGTAAGATCTCCGCTATTTACGACGATACCGCCATGTCCTAAGTCTAGGTTAGTGCTTAGCGTGATATTTGAGCCATTTGCGCTACTAAATATATTATCTTTATTTTGCACTAATGCGCTGCCTAGGACATTTACGCCACTTACTAAATTTTCATACTCTTTTTTATAGTCGTTAAAATCTCTTGCAGTAACGATAGATGCGTAGTTTTTATTATCCTCAACTCCGGTTAAAACGCCTACCAAGACCCATTTTTGAGCTACCGTGTCATAGACAAAAAACCCAGAGCCACTATCTCCTGGCAAAAGCCTATTTCTAAAGCCCCTGTTTGAAGTCATAAATAGATAAACCCCGGGTTTGCTTACACTTGAATAATGGCTCTTATAAACTGCCGAATACGCTACTCCTATCTCATTTACGCTTGCGCCAAGTGCATTATTTACTATATTTTGGTTCTCAAACTCAGTAGCGCTCATCACCTCAGCAAAACCATCTGTATCGCTTTTTGGCCTTTCAAGAGCAAGCGACCCTGTGCCAGCCTCGTATGCAAGGATATTCTCACCGCTAGCTCCACCGCTATTTTTTATATCCCTAAAACGATCTTCTATCTTGTTTGCATTAGCCTCATCTTTTGTTTGATCTTGGCTAGATATCTCCAAATTTGGCACATCCAAAGGATCGATCTGCCCTTCAACTATATATTTTGAAGTTCGCAAATACGTTGTGTCTGCGCCATAAAGCTTTTGCGTAGAATTTGTCGCGTACTCATAGAGCGTGTTGCCAAACCAACCTCTGTTTTCATTAAAATTTGTAGCAGCTGAGGCAAGGAGTGTGTGATTTGCCGTCACCACAAAATTTCGCCCAAGGGAGGTAAAGTTTCCTTTATTATTTCTTGCGTTGTTGTTTGGGATCTTATTAAACGTAAATTTAGCGCCGTTTCTTTGCGTAAATTCTAGCGGAGCATCTGTGGCTTTAAAGATGCCTTTGTTTTGTGCAAGATCAAGGTAATCTCTATAAAAATTTGTCCCTATATCCATGACCTGAGCGTCTAAACAGCTACATAAAATGCTAGATAAAACAATAGAAATGCTAAGATTATTTTTCAAGATAAACCTCCATTTTTAAGATAAATTCCATTTAAATCGCAAAAGGCATTATATACCTTTTTAAACTTTTTGATGATTAAAATCTTAATTATTTTTTAAACGATAAATTTACTTTAACAATTTTACCCCTGCGCTTTTTAAATTTATCTCGATTTTTAAGCTAGCATTTGGCTATAATCACTCAAATTTAGATTGCGGTCGCAATTTACATTTGCATAAATTTATCTTCAACTACCATTTTTGCAAATTTCAAAAGTCAAATTTCACAAGTTTCGCGTGCCGAAAATATCAAATTTACATTTCTTAAATCCCAAAAGGAGATTTCGTGGAATTAAAACAAACCGGTATATCACGCCGTGGCTTTTTAAAAGGTGCTTTAGCCACAGCGGCTATTGCCACGCCACAAACGATGCTGGCTGGCTTTACGCCATTTAAGTCTGACTCGCTTCAGGTTTGGTCGTGTGGAGGCTTGTCTGAAGCTTTTAACGAGCTAAATGCCATTTACGAGTCAAGAACAGGGCACAACATCCAATACACCGGCGCTTTTGCTGGCGCTCTTGGCAAGTCGCTTTTAGCACTTCAAAGCACGACCGAGCTCTTTGGAGCAAGGGTTTTAGAGCTTTCTAAAAAACTTCGCAAAGCTGGTCTTAGCCTCCACTTTAGACCACTATGCTTTACTGACTACGTCCTAGTCGTGCCAAAAGGCAATCCTGCAGGCATTCGCGACTTAAAAGACCTTGCAGAGCCAGGAGTTAGAGTGATGCTGCCTCTTAGATCATCGCCCCCTGGCAGTGGCCCAGTCAAAGGGATCTTAAAAAACTCAAACCTCACTGATGCGGTGATGAAAAACATGGTCGCAAATGGATCATGCGTCATAAATATGATGTGCGAGCTAGTTGATGGCAAGGGCGATGCTTCGATCATCGAAAAACGCCTAACAACGCACGATAGGTTCAAAGACAAGATCGAGTACATGCCCATAGACGAAAAGCTCATCCCACCTGGACCGCTCACTTTTACGCTAAATATAATGAAATATGTAAAAGATGAAAGGCTCGCAAATGACTTTGCAGACTTTGTTTGCGGCACTGAGGGTCAAGAAATTTTTGAAAAACATGGCTTTACCTCCATTTATTCAGCGCGTGGGCTAGAGCTTATAGAAAGGTTTGGTGTAAAAGATGTGTAGTAGCTGTAATAGCGCATGCTCTAATAGCAGTGCATGCGGTAATGTAAATTTAAAAAAGAAAAGCAAAAACTCTCCCACAACAAAGATAAGACGCCTAGTGCAGCTCATCTTTATAGTAGGCATCGGTCAGTGGGCGTATTACGGCATTTTTAGATGCCCTTTTGCAGTGCCTTTTGTAAATTGCCAAAACTGCCCTATCATCACCTGTTGGGGGCGGATCACGTCGCTGTTTTTTGGATTTTGGCTATTTATCCCAGCGCTTGTCATCCTCTTTGGCAGGGCATTTTGTAGCTGGGTCTGTCCAGCAGGCTTTGTCAATCAAATGCTTGGTAAATTTGCCTTTTTCAAGCTAAAAATCCGCAGCAAAAAGCTAATAATCGCTCAAATAGGCATGCTAATTGCCATAGCAATCAGCCTTTGGGTCTATTTCGTCTGGGGCAATCCACGCATGATGATACCTATAAGAACGAGCGACGAGTACCTAACCGCCGTTACTTTGTCACTTCGCTTTGGCGAATGGGAGTGGGTCACTCGCACGGTGATCATCATCTCAGTCATGTTAGCCTCGCTAATCGTAGCTAATCTTTGGTGCCGCTTCGTCTGTCCATCAGGTGGCGTGCTTGAAATTTTGCGTAAATTTTCGATCTTTCGCGTCTATAAAACAAGCGCTTGTGACGACTGCGACGCATGCTTGCGCAAGTGCGAGATGGGGACAAGACCTGATGAGATAAACTGCACAAACTGCGGAGACTGCCTAAATGTCTGCCATGCAAATGCCATTAAATTTGGAAGGAAAAAGAGCTAATGATCTTTCGCACTAAGGCTGATCTAGATAACCACCCATGCTTTAACAAAAAGGCCTCCGCTAGCTACGGACGCGTACATCTGCCAGTTGCCCCTCACTGCAACATCCAGTGCAACTTCTGCAACCGCATATATGACTGCGCTAATGAAAATCGCCCTGGCGTAACGGCAAAGGTGCAAACGCCAGATGAATCGGTGAAATTTCTAGAAAAGCTCTTTAAATTTAGACAAGACATCTCAGTCATCGGCATCGCTGGACCTGGCGATCCGATGTGCGATGCTGACAAGACGCTAGCGACCTTTGAAAAGTGCAAGTCCCACTTCCCAAATGCCCTGCTCTGCCTCTCGACTAATGGCTTAGCGCTGCCTGAGCACGTTGATGAGATCGTGCGTCTTGGCGTGAGCCACGTGACAGTAACTGTTAATGCCGTGACGCCAGATGTTGGCTCGAAAGTCTATTCGTGGGTGAGATATGAGGGTAAAAACTACTACGGCGAGGAGGCTGCTAGGATACTGCTAGCGCGCCAGGACGAGGGCATCCGCAAGCTAAAAGAGGCTGGCATGCTAGTAAAGATAAATACCGTAGTCATCCCTGGGGTCAATATAAACCACGTCCAAAGCATCTCGGCAAAGGCAAAGCAGTGGGGAGCTGACATAATGAACTGCATGGCGATGATACCGGTGCATGACACCCCTTTTGAAAATTTAAAGTCCCCTTCAACCGAGGAGATCCACCGCATTCGCAGATCGATAGGCGGCGATATAGACCAGATGACGCACTGCAGTAGATGTCGCGCTGATGCATGTGGAAAGCTTGGCGAAAGATAACGATAAAAGGCACTAAATTTAGTGTCTTTTTGCTTTTTGTTTTTTTGCTCGCGCGACCTTTGTTTTTTCTTGTATGGCTCGTGGCTTGTGTGTCTTACAGCTCTTGGTTAAATTTTGTAAAGCTATCTTAGATATCAAAGTTATAAAAGACATAGAAAAGAGTGGTTCATTCGTAGTTAGAGTAAGTTTTACTCAAAATCAAAGTGGCAAAAATTTCTTTACATTACTTTGCAAACCCTCTTAAAAGCCATTTAAATGGGCTTTGCTCAATACCTTTTACCAAAAACTATATAGACCTAAGCGTTATTATCTTTATCTATCTCGCATCTTTGACAGTCTTTGTTGATGCTTATGATATGAGGTACACCCTCAGGGCTCTTTTGGAGCGACTTAGTCATGAGGTTTCTGCAAAAGTTTATAAATTGAGCTTTACTTTAAAAATATAGACGCCATTTTGTATGAAATTTAAATTCGCTGTTATATTTGTTTTACTCTTGCATAAATTTTATCTCAGCAAACAGCTTAAATTTATGCCTGTTTTAAATTTACAAGCTCAAATTCTGCCCAAAATTCGCTTCCAGCTCCTGCTTCACTTTTTACGCCAAGCTTTGCACCGTGAACTTTAGCTATATTTGCAGCGATAGCAAGACCAAGACCGCTGCCTCTGTTTTTGGCTCTTATTTCTTGAGCTTTCAACTTGATAAAATTTATTCCAGATTAGCTCGATATCTTTTTTAGAGATGCCTAAGCCATCATCTTTTACAGACAAAAGTGCGTGCGTTTTTGTGAGGGTTAAATTTAGCTCAACTTTACTTGAGGCAAATTTTAGTGCGTTGCTTAAAAAGTTATCCACCAGCCTTGATATCATAAGCTCATTGCCCAAAATTTGGACATCTGGCGCTACAACGCAGCTAAATTTTAGCCCCTTTGCACTTGCTAGCTTCTCATAGTCGCTGGCTAAATTTTGCAAGATAAAGCTTAAATTTATATCTTTTAGCTCCAAATTTCTGCCAGCCTCCAACCTCGAAAGCTCTAAAATTTGATCTATCAGCGAGGTTATCTTTCTTGACTGCCTAGAGATGACCTCTAGCGACTCCTTGGCCTCGCCCAAATTTTGCGCATAGCTCGCAGCGTAGTCGCTCTCAGCCATGATGACAGATAGTGGCGTTCGCAGCTCGTGCGAGACATCTGAGGTGAGCTGTTTCTCGCTTTGATAGACCTTTTCTAGGGAGTCGAGCATCTGGTTAAAAACGCTTGCAAGTGCGTGCAGCTCGTCTTTGCCAGCAGGCAGGTCTATGCGCTTTGAAAAGTCACGGCTACTGCCTATCTCAAGCGCAGTTTTTGACATCGTGGCGACTGGCTTCATCGCATTTTTTATCGTTTTGTAGCCGCCGTAAAGCACAAAAATAAACAAAACCGGCACAAAAACGCCAAGAGCCAGTAAAAATAGCCCCTCTTTTTTGAAAAATTTCTCCGCATTTATCACGCCTCTGACCCAGATCCCTTTGCCTTTAGCTGCGATATCGTAGTAGTAAAAGCGGTTTTCACCGTTTTCAAAAAGGCGCACTGCACCGCTGTTCATTTTAAGTGAAATTTGAAAGTGTTTTGGCGCTAAACCACCGATCACATCGCCTTTTGCGTTATATTTTATAAAAAATATCCCATCATCGTATGGCTCAAACTCATCCATATCGTTGGCTATTTTGGTGACTGATTTGGCTAGCTTTTTTTGGCTCACGTCCTCAAAAACCTCGTCCGCCACGACCGCCGAGATAGCAACTAAAGCCGCCACGACCGCCGAGATAGCAACTAAAGCCGCCACGATAACGATGATAAAAAACGAGTACCAAAGCGTTACGCGCGCCGTTATCGGGATGTTTGCAAGCGCTTGCTTAATCCTTAACAACATAACCAAGCCCTCTTTTAGTCTGGATCACCTCGCACTCGCCAAGCTTTTTTCTTATGTTTTTTATAAGCACGTCGATGACGTTTGAGCCACCTGTGTAGTCAAAGTCCCAGACGTGCTCTTTGATCTGGTCGCGAGTTAGAATTCTGTCCTTGTTTAGCATCAAAAACTCTAAAATTTCATACTCTTTGCCAGTTAGCTCGACCTGTTCGCCGCTAAATTCGACTGACTTTTTAGAAAGGTCGATCTTTAGCTCGCCTGCGCAAATTTCACTAGCCACGTTGCCGCTATTTCGGCGAATGAGCGTGCGCACCCTAGCTAGCAGCTCCTTAAAGTCAAATGGCTTGACCAAGTAGTCATCTGCACCCGCGTCAAGCCCCTTTACAACGTCGTCCACATCGTCCTTTGCCGTTAGTATCAGCACAGGGGTCGCTAGCTTTGCGGCGCGCGATCTTTGCAAAAATGTAAGTCCGTCCATCACCGGCATCATCAGATCAAGCACGATAAGATCGTAGTGCGCGACGGCGGTAAAGTCCATCGCCTCCTCGCCGTTAAACGCGCTATCTACGCTATATCCGTTTTTCTTTAGGTGCCTTGTGATGACGCTATTTAGGTCTATTTCGTCCTCGACGACTAAAATTTTCATCCCTGCCTTACCTGCTTCACTTGGTTTTGCCAGCTATTTTATCAAATTTGGCTTTTTATTTTTAGATTTAAAATTTCGCCATTTGCTGCGCCTATCTTAAAATCATATAAAAAGCCGTTAAATTTAGCCCTTGCGTCATAAAAATACTCCGCTCCAAGCGAGCCAAAACTTTGTTTTTTCGCTAGATAGATCGGCGAAAATTCCACCTCTTCTGGCTTTGTTTTTAGGCGCTCTAAAATGAGCTCTTTAACTCTTTCTGGCAAGATGTGAGCCAGCCCTTCAAATTTGGCCTGCTCTTCATTTATCTTTGATAGCTCCGCCCTTTGCGCCTCGTCTTTTAGGTGGTTTGAAGCGTTTGATAGCCACACTCCGGCCTTGCCAGCGTAGATGAGCAAATCCGCTGCACCTTGAAGCGAAAGCTCAAGTGTTTTTTTAAAGAAATTTTGAGCTTTGCATTTTGGAGCTGCTTGGCTTAAAATTTTTGCGCTACTGTTTGCCTCGCTTGAATTTTTATCTAAATTTTCAGGGCTTTGTTCGCCCTCTCCTAAATTTTCGCAACTATTTTTATTAGTACCAGCCTCGGCATTTTTACTTAAATTTTCTCTCACGTTTTCGCTTAAATTTTTATTCAAATTTCTCTCTAAAACCTGCTCGCCAACCTTCTCGTTTAAATTTTGCTCTAAATTTTCACTCATCTTTTTCACCTTTATAAAAATTTAACGCCCAAAAAGGGCGTTAGATCACTTTGTGTAATTATCGATTATTTCGCTAGTTTGAGCGTTTATGATCACTTTTCTCTCGCTCCTGTCGCGTTTAAGCTCTACTTTGTATATCCAAGCACCATTTTTATTATCAAGCTCTGCCTCATCAAGACTCCAGCCAGCCTCAAGCGCTTGAGCTTTAGCCACAGCCTCGTCGATGCTAAGAGCAAATTTTGAAAAATCTACCGCTTCGTTCAGCAAGATATGTTTTTTATTTTTATTCTCTACTTTAACGATCTGACCGCTGTTAGCATCGATCTTGATCTCTTGTTTGACGCCGTCTTTAAATGACTCTATCTTGTAAAAAGTCACACCCTTTTTGACGTTCATCTCGATATCTTTGACACTTGAGCCTGGGAAGTTTTTCTCAGCTATGTTTAAAGCCTCTTTTGATGTGATGACTGCTTGCAAACTTGTCACTCCTAAAACTACTGCTAAAACTGCTGCACCTAGTACCTTTTTCATTTTTAATCCTTTTATTTTTGATTTCCAACTTTCGTTTGGATGAGCACATTATAAAAGTCTTAAATGAAGCTAGGATGAATGAAGAAATTATTTTAACTTCGCCAAAAGCCGAACATATAATCATATTTTGGCAACAAAGCAAAATGATATACTTTGAAATAGCAATAAAGCTGAGGGGAAATAAATGGAAAAATACAAAAAAAATAAAAAAACTTAAAGTTCTTGAAACATCGTTAAAATCTGGATTTTAAAAGGACTTTTGAAGATAAATGGCTCCGGATGCTGGGTTCGAACCAGCGACCAAGTGATTAACAGTCACCTACTCTACCGCTGAGCTAATCCGGAACACTTAAAAGAAGTCGTATTATAGTTAGCAATCATTTAAAAAAAGCTTAAATAACTAAAGAATAGAAAATTTATATTAAAAATAATTTAGGGGCAAAGCTGCCCCCTAGTTTTAGTAAAGACCAAAAGTTCCGTCTGTTCTTTTGTAGATGACGCGCATTTTGGCATCGACATCGTTAAATACATAAAATTGTTTATCGCTTGATTTTAGTTTATCAAGTGCTTCTTCTACCTCAAGAGGTTTGTAAATTTCAAGCTCCATAGGCACGATCTCTTCGACACCTTCGATCTTTTCTTCGCCTATTCTCGAGCGAAATTCTTTATCATCAGCCTTGCCTTTTACTGTAAATTTCTTATCGTGCTCTCTTCTTAAAACTTTTGAAGCCTTTTCGATAGCAAGATCTATCGCCGCATAGAGATCTTTATCTTTTTGGCGAACGACTATCGTGTCTTTGTGAGCCATATTTAGAGAAAATTCTGCATTAAAGCCCTTTTTACCTTGCTTTTCATCCGCTCCTACTACGCATCTTGCTGAGATGATGTCAAGGTTGTACTTGCCAAGGGTGTCAAAAGCGTCTTGAATATAGTTTTTGATGGGCTCTGTTAGCTCAAATTGTTTTCCTACAATGCTTATGTTCATCGCAATCTCCTTTATAGAAAGTAAGATGATTATAACACGACGAAACTAAAAGCAAATTAAAGTAAAATCTTTATAAAATTTTAAAGTTTTTGAAGAGTTCGTTTGTGAAAATTTATAGGATTTGAGGCTTTCCCCGGTTTTGAGCTGACAAAGACATCTAGCATTATTGTGCCTTGATTTACTCCGGTAGCAGCCACTGCGTCACCAGAGCAAATGCCCATATCGCCAAAATATTTTACATATACTTTAAAGGTAAAGAGGTCGCCAAATTCGCCAGCTATCGGATTATGCTCGTCGCCAAGGCAAACTGCTCCAGTTTTATAAAAGTCATTGCTTATGATAGCTAGCATGGCGTACTCAGTCGCCGCACGGGCTACTAGCTCACTTTGCTCTCTTAGATAAATTTCGCTATTTTGCTTAACTGAAGTGCTAGCGATCGAAAGAGCCAGCATACAAATAGAGCTTGCGATAACCACAAAAAATATCGCCGCAATGAGTGTAAAACCTCTCCTCATCAATAAACCGCCTTTGACTTGCAGATGGTTATCTCTGAGTTTTTTGCCCTCATGCAAAGTTTTAGCACGATGACGCCATTTTTTTCAGTAAAGACAAATCTCGTAACATTTTTAGCAAGGGTTGCCTTTTCGCCGTTTTTATAGCCCTGACCCATCCATGGACGATAGTCGTAGTATAAATTTAGATCAAAGACGCCATTTGCTGTATCCTTTGGATCAGCGCTTTGCTCTGGCACTATGGCATTTGCTGTGTAGGCTAGATGATACTGTTCTGAAATTTGCTTGCCACCAAATCCTGAAATTTCTAGTGTATTGCCGTTTAATCCACTTTGACCGCCCTTTACACCAACTTTTGCTATATCTAGATCAACAGGCACAGTTCCATTGCTATAGCCAAAAGAGCTTTGCACATTGTAATAAACATCAGAAAATATCGCTACAACGCCACCATCTTTATTTTCAAAATCCACACAAGTGGCATTTCTTATCTCATCTCTACATGTTAGATCTTTTATGGTCTCGACCACTCCAGTAGTGAAATTACTTCCAGGACTTATCAGACCAGTTGCTGGTGAGCTCTTAGCAAGATCCGCATAGCCACTATATCTGCCTGCTTTTCCGCCCTGCTCTATGACATGGTCATTAGCATCAAGAGATATAACGTCATTAAAAATTTCATACGCATAGGGGATAAATTCTAAAATTTCATACTTAGCATCTAAATTTACTCTATTATCATTTAGTGCCAAGAAATCTCCATCAGTTTTTCTAGCGATCACGCTTGGTTTTATGCGGTGCTCTAGCCTCTTTGAAATTTGCTCCAGTGCGATCTCCGTTTGCGTCTCAAGCTCATTTACTGTCCTTGTTTGAAAGTAGTTTGAGTAGATGTTCATTATGGCGTTAAAGCTCATCATAGCGATGATACCAAGTACGACGATGACGACTACAAGCTCAAGAAGCGTAAAGGCTCTTTTCATTTCCACGCTTTCGTATTTAGCGAGCCACCCTCGCCTAGGTTAAAAGCGTAGGCTCTTAGCACCGATGTCGTCTCTTGTTTTGTGTTGTTTTTATATGAAGTAGCAGTTACAATTATCTCTTTTACGTCACTGTTGTCTAGCCCTAAATTTGGCTTAAACCAGCCATTGCTCTCATTCACAATTACATTATAGTCTGAGCCAACTATGTAGTCTCTGTTTTGATTTGTTGTATTTAAATTTTTATTTCTTTCATCGTAGTATTTTACCGACCTTATAGATGCATCAGGTGGCTCTAACTCTGGTGAGTTTTCGTAAGCAAAAACCCTATGTCCGTCGCCTGTTATTTTATTTATCTTATAAAATTCGTTTCTTTTATCGCCTGGCTTTAATATGATAGGAAAGAAGTAAGCAGTCTCAGCGCTAGCACTAACGTTTGAGATTTTTATGATCCTATTACTAAAAGGAGCTTTTAAGATAAGCCCCACATACGTCTTAGCATTCATCAAACTCTCTTGCGTAACCGCCTTTTGATTTAGCTCAGATGTGGTCTTTAGTACAAGCGGTATCGACGTGCTGATGATCGCCACAACGACTATCGAGAGGATAAGCTCTATAAGAGAAAAGCCTCTTTTTACCAAGAAATTCTCCTATTTGTCTTATCGCTTAGATCGTTGAAGTTATTTTCGCCGCCTATGACATTTCCTACGTCACCTTTACTAGAGCCACTTTTTAGGGTCTTGCCAGCCCAGTCGCCATTTGGCACGAGAAATCTCACTGTGAAATCATTTGTCACCGCATCTTTATCAAATTCATTATATATGAGCCAGTTTTTTGTATGCATTTTGGCTATATCTGTAACTGCTCGGTTATTTTTTACATAAATGTAGCTGACGCCGTCACTAAGTGCTGTCTCTTTGGCTGTATCTCGTGTAGTGTGATTTGAAAAGCTGTAACTATCGACATTGCCATAACTAGCATCGTGCAGAGGATTTACATACCATGAGTGCGTACCCGCAAACTCCTCCCAGCGAGCGCTTGATCCTGGTTTTTGCAACATAAATTTACTCTCGTCGCAACCATTGCAATACACTCCGTAGTAAATTTTTGCCTTAAAGCCAGTGTTTGGTCCCTCATAGTAAGGTGCATATGTCCTAGCGTAGTAAAATTTCGCCGATGTTTTTGTGGTTGGCTTTTTGTAGTTGTCTCCCTTTGTTTTATTTCTACTACTTTGTTCCTCAGCCAAGCTTTCAAAAGTGAATATATCGCTTGTCACCTCAAAAGGATTTTTGGCTACGTTTTTTTCGCGCGCGAAGTTAAATTTTAGACTTACATCAGCATAGCCGTCACTTCCAAATGCCTCTTTCTTAACACTATAAGCTCCATCATGTGGAGATAAATTTACCTTTTTTACAAGTGCGGCAGGATTGCTATCATCAAAAAATATTATTTCACTATTTAGCTTGTCTACCCCAGCAGCATCACTGCTTAACTTTGAGCCACTATTATCAGTATATTCAGCTATGATCTCTCCGGCTTTTATTTTAAATGTTGTATTGTTTGCATAGCAACCATTTTGGTAAAGAAGTGCTGGATTGTCATTAAAAAGTCTTGCTCTTACTTTAAAACTTAAAGTTGGCGATGGGGCTTCTTTTTCGTTTGCAATATAACTAACACCACCCCCTAATATCTTAAAGTCGCTTACCTCAAGATCCTTTGGCGCAAAATTAAATTTATGCTGATTAAAATTTATATCACAACCAAATTTACCATCCCCATCCTCTTCATTATAACTCTTGCCAAGTGCGCAGTCACTGTCTTGCTGTGTTGCTTTTTGATCTACCTTTGTATAGCTAGCATCCCTTACATCAAAGTAGGCTTCACCTATATCAGAAAAAGAAAATCCACTATCATCATCGCTTGTAGATCCAAGCTTGCTTATAATCCCTATAGCTTTATCAGGATCATTAAAACTTACTTGAAGCTGATCGCTACTTCCATCACTTATAGCTGTTGGCAAGATGCAATCACTTGTTCCTTTTTTTACTGAAGCAAGTAGTACTTTATCAGTTGTGCTATCAGCTTTTAAGGTGTTTGTATAGCCGTTTGCCAAGCCCCCATTTGCGTCATAAGCTCCAAGAGTGATCTCACTGTAGCTTTTGCCACCTATTAAAGTTTTGTCCGTATAGGCTGAATTTGTAATCGCATCATAAAGACCAAATGTCGCTGGCCTTACTGCAAAACTATCAAAAGCAGCACATTTTTCATCGGTTAAATTTGTGATTTTATTTTGATAACTAAGCTTAACGTGTAAGTCAGGATATGGTCTTGGCACGATCACTCTTCTTGTGATAGTGTGAGTTGAAGTAGTAAAGTGCAAAGTCTCAGCTGGTATGACTGATTTATCAGAACCACAATCAGTCACTAGTTTTAATGTCACATCAGTATTTGAGTCAGGTGCCTTTAGAGTACCATCAGTCTTTTTATAGTTTGAGATAGTGATGTCAAAAGGCTTGTTTGCTATCTTTGTATAAAGCTTATTTTTAAAATTCCCACTTGGATCATTTTTTTGGCTTCTAGGATAAAAGTCATTTTCTTCTTCATTAACGATCTTTAAGTCGTAATTCGTTGGCACACACTCTTTAATCCTGCCATTATATTTTAACCCTATAGAAGCATTTTCAAATTCAGCCTCATATTTTGTCTTTTTATATTCTGAATTTAGTACCCCAACAAATTTTAATCTTGCAAAATTTCCTGAATCATGCGTAAGCGTTCCACCAACTCCGGTACTTGCATTTTTACCTATTACGTATTTTAATGTATTACCTATGATTTGAACACGATCCCCACTATCTTGCAATACTTGACAGTTTCCATATTGAGAATCACTTGGTCCAGATGTATTTATCTGAAGGCAACTTGAACTAGGCTTATAGCTTATAAATTTAGGATCAAAATTTATCTTTAAAAAAGCATTATTTGCATCTTCGTGACCTTTATTTTGTATGGTTACAAGCGTTTTAAGTTCAGTTCCAGTTTTTACTTTTCTTATTTTATTTGGATTATTATCTCCTTTAACAGCAACGTCTACCCATTTATTTGCAACACTGTCCCATACCTGAAGCTCCTCTGTATAACAAACCTCAGGATCATATAGTGCAGTAGAAAAAGCAACCATACCGATATTTAACCTATCGCCTTGAGTATTTCCAGATATATTTGAAGCGGTTGCTTCAAACTGCATATCAACTCTGCTTTGTTTATTTGACATAAAATTTGATATATCAAAGAGATCTAGATCCATTTGACTGTTAAATTTTTTATCAACATTAGCCAGATAGCCAAACCTTGTGATAGAAGAGTTAAATTGATTATGGCTTGGGTTACCTACTGAGTTTGGATCAGATGGATTAGTTCCAGAAGTGAGGCTTTGAAAAGTTCCATCATTCCTCTTTATCATCACATCTTCGCCTGTTATCTCCTTGCGTCCACCAAAGCCCATAAAAGCAAGGCTTGAATTTACAGTGCCTGCAGTCGGAGTATAAAAGTCATCAAATGTTAAATTTAGTTTTGTATTTTGTGTAGTTTGAGTTGATGTTGTCTTTTTTCTTTTAACAAGGGGTGAGATATCTGACATGCCGCTATAGATGTTTACAGCTTTTGGTTTGATCTTGCCTTCATCCTCTTCACCAAAGTCATAAACTATAACCAAACTCCAGCCGCCATACTGTGAGACAACGTAGCTAATGCTCCAGTCACCATCAGCGTACAAAGCTGTACCATGAGCCACCTTTGCCTCTTGCTCTTGTGCATCTATCGTTACTTTATAGCTTCTTGGAGTAGTTTTTTTGATAGTTGATGCTATACCGCCAACTGCAAATGTCCTACCCGCATCACTCTTACCAAGACTAGCCTTAACTAGATCAGTCACATCAGCGCTTGCCTGATAAGTAAAGTACATACCACTTCTTATACCAACGGTTGATTTTGCAGCATTGCCATCTTTATCAGGGTGAAGCGGTATAGTATATTTTGCATCGCAACCACCAGTATCATCAGGGTTATTTGGATCTTTGCAGTATTTATAATATGTATCGCGTGTTACGGCATTTGGATTATAAGGAGTAAAAGAGCTATCCCATTTTACATCTTCCTCATTAGCCTTTACAAGATGTACTAATCCATCAGGGGTTTTAAATTTAACACTAGTATAGCCAAAGATATTTTCATACATAACATTTAGCAGTCCTTTATCTTTTTTCCACTCATCATAAACTGCTCCACCCCAGTAAAGCCTGGCGTATTTAATCTTTGTCTTATCTATATTTTTTCGTTCATATTCACTTTTATCTTCAAATTTAAAAGTCGCGCGAGATGAATTTGGAAATTTACTAGTGCCAAGACCTGGCTCTTCGTTAACATATCTTTTTTCTATTATTTGAGAAGTGTTTGCACTAGGATCATCTGTTGTACCACTTAGCGATGGTTCAAACTTAAAGCCATTTACTCTTGGCACGATGACGCTAGCACCGATAACATCCATGTCGCCGATAACCCTTATAAATTTATCTCTTTTTTTTATTTGGTTGCTATCGTTTAAATTTTTATAGTAACTCACATCCCTATATCCACTTAGGATTAATACTCTACCATTTACTACATTTGGAGTTTCTGGATAAACAGCTCCAGTATCCTGACTAGCGCCTACACAGTGTCTAATGTTGTCATAGTCGATCCTGCAAACAATGCCTGCACCACAAGCTGCTTGTTCAGCAGTAGTACAAGCTCTAACGGTGCTTGGCAACTCTAGATCATCAGGATCGACATCACCAAAAACATAGATAAAAGAAAATAGGAATAAAAAAAGAATTTTCAAATTACAATCTCCTTAATGTAATTAGAGCTAAGAGCTCTAAACGTCCTTGTTTGTTATTTTTGTATGAAATTTTCTATCATTTCAGCTTGTCCGTATTGTGGATATTTTGTAACGTCAAGCACTACTTGAGATAAAGTCATATTGTCCATATTGCAAACGATAGGAGCCACGAAATTCACGGTTGATTTCTCAAGTGGGAGGGCAACTACGATGATGTTGTAAATTCTAAGTTGCGAACTCTCCTTGATATCCATAAGCTCTTCATAGTAGCTTGGGATGTCAAATTCATAACTTCTTAACGCAAAAGGATTTATCATTGTAAAAGATGTTTCGTCATCTTTGCTCGCTAGCTTAACAAAAAATTTATCGAGCTCAATAAGTTCCATCGTCTTGATATGCTCGAAGCCTAAAATAGGGCTTTTAACACTAAAAATCATACTAACTCCTGTTTTGTAAAATTGCCTTATTTTAGCATAGTTTTAAAAAATTTATACAAAAATAATGCCAAAAAATGTAAAATAAGCGAATTTAAAATTTTTAAGGAAAAGCATGAAAAGATTTTCTAAATTTCTAGCAGTCGTAGCTCTTTTAGGGCTTTTTAGTGGTTGTGCTGAAAAATACACCGAACTTTACAATCTAACTCCAGACGAGTGGTACGCTCAGGTCATCGCTGACATAAAAGATGGCGATCTGGAGTCAGCTGATAAACACTACGTTTCAATGGCTAGCGAACACGTTGCAAGCCCACTTTTGGAGCAAATTTTACTCATCCTTGCCCAAGCTCACGCAAATGACGAAGAGTATCTAATGGCAAATCACTATCTTGACGAGTACATCAAAAGATACGGCGATAACGGCCCAAAAACAGAATTTGCTCAATATCTAAAGATAAAAGCAAATTTTGACTCATTTACCCAGCCAAACCGCAATCAAAAGCTAATGGAGGATAGCGTAACTGAGATCGAAAAATTTCTTTATATGTATCCAAATACCGAGTATAAGCCGCTTATCGAGACCATGCTTATCAAATTTAAACTTGCTCTTTACTTCTTAGATATGCAAATAGCAGATCTTTACAAGAGAACTGGCCGTGACATTTCGGCTAAAATTTACGAGCAAAAGCTAGAAGAGTCGCCGTTTAAAAACTCAGACCTTATCAAACCTGACGTGGCATGGTATAGAAAACTGTTTGAATAGGAGAAATTTTGCAAATAAACGAAAACAAAGGCTTCCCAACTGAGATCCCTATCATAGTTGAGGACGAGCTATTTTTATATCCATTTATGATAACGCCGCTTTTTTTAAGCGACGAAGAAAATTTAAAAGCGCTTGAGCTTGCCATACAAGGAGAGACACCGATCCTTGTCGTGCCTACAAAGCCCCAGCAAGACGGCGCTAGAGACTTTGACGGCATCTATGACGCAGGCGTTATCGGCACGATAATGCGCCGTGTGCCGCTACCTGACGGACGCGTAAAAGTGCTATTTCAGGGCATCGACAAAGGTAAAATTTTAAAACAATCAGGCATAAATCCACTCCGTGGCATCGTCGATATGCTCCACGTAAAGCGCCCATCGCAGGTCAAAACTGACGCTCTTATAGTAGTTTTACGAGAAAAAGTAAGAGAGCTTTCGCAGTTTAGCCACTTTTTCCCGCCTGATCTTTTAAAAACGATCGAAGAGAGCGCTGAAGCGATCAGAGTTTGCGACCTAGTCTCAAGCGCGCTTCGTCTAAAAAAACAGATCGCTTATAGCTTTTTTGTTGAGGAAAATTTAGAGCAGCGCCTACTAAAGCTCATCGACTACGTCATAGAAGAGATCGAGGCAAACAAGCTTCAAAAAGAGATCAAAAATAAAGTCCATTCAAAGATTGACAAGACGAATAAAGAGTACTTTTTAAAAGAGCAGCTAAAGCAAATTCAAGCTGAGCTTGGAGCGGACACGAGCCGAGAAGAGGAGCTTGAAGAGTATAATAAAAAGCTTGACGCGAAGAAGAAATTTATGGCTGAGGACGCCTACAAAGAGATCAAAAAGCAAATAGATAAGCTTAGCCGCATGCACCCAGACTCAGCCGATGCAAACACCTTGCAAAGCTACCTTGACTGGGTACTTGAAATTCCATTTGAAAATGTAGCTAAGAAAAAGTCATCTATCGCCGAAGTGAGCAAGCACCTAAATGCTGACCACTACAGCTTAGAAAAGCCAAAAGAGCGCATAGAGGAGTATTTTGCTTTGCGTGAGCTTTTGGAGCTTAGAGGAGTTGGCGAGAAGGTAAACAATGGCGCCATTTTATGCTTTGCAGGCCCTCCAGGTGTGGGTAAAACTAGTCTTGCAAACTCGATCGCAAAGGCGCTAAAGCGCGAGCTAGTTAGGATCGCACTTGGCGGACTTGAGGACGTAAACGAACTAAGAGGCCACCGCCGCACCTATATAGGCGCTATGCCAGGCCGCATCGTGCAAGGGCTCATAGAAGCCAAGCAGATGAACCCAGTGGTTGTATTAGATGAGATCGACAAGGTTGGCAGAAGCTACAGAGGCGATCCAACCGCTGTTTTACTTGAGATATTAGACCCAGAGCAAAATAATAAATTTAGAGACTACTACCTAAATTTCAACATCGATCTTAGTAAGATCATCTTCATCGCCACAGCAAATGACGTGAGTATGATACCAGCTGCACTTCGCGACAGGATGGAGTTTATCGAGCTAAGCTCATATACCCCACAAGAGAAATTTGAGATAGCTAAAAAATATCTCTTGCCCCAAGAGCTTAAAAAACACGGCCTAAAACCAAGCGACGTAAGTATCAGCAAAGAGGCACTTGAGCTAATAATTAGCGACTACACAAGAGAGAGTGGCGTGCGAAATTTACGCCGCAGAATCGCTGACATACTAAGAAAAGTGGCTAAAAATATCCTAACCAAAAAGAATGAGGGCAAGATCAACGTCACGGCTAAAAATTTAAAAGAGTTTTTAGAGAAAAAGGTCTATGAGATCGAGCCAGCGGACAAAAAAGATCAGATCGGCTTGGTAAATGGCCTTGCGTGGACGAGTGTCGGAGGTGACGTGCTAAGGATCGAGGCTATCAGGATCCAAGGCAAAGGCAGCATGCAGATCACCGGCCAGCTAGGCGACGTGATGAAAGAGAGCGCTCAGATCGCATTTAGCGTCGTAAAAGTGCTGATAGATAACAAAAAACTAAAAGTGCCGATGGCTATCGTGCCAAAATTTGATGACGACAAGCACAAGCTTGAAGCCAGCGACGTTTATAGACGCTACGACCTTCACTTGCACGTGCCAGAGGGCGCGGTGCCAAAAGATGGTCCAAGCGCTGGTATCACGATGGCAACTGCGATCGCATCGATACTAACTGACACGAAGGTCAGACACGACATCGCAATGACAGGCGAGATCACGCTAACTGGCAGAGTTTTACCTATCGGCGGACTAAAAGAAAAGCTCATCGCCGCTCACAAAGCTGGCATCAAAACAGCTCTGATACCTCGTAAAAACTATGACCGCGACCTTGTCGATATCCCAGCAGAAGTAAAAGCTGACATGAAAATCATCGCCGTAGATACGATCGATGATGTGCTAAAAAACGCTCTTGTAGCTAAAAAATAATCCCTACTCTAGTCCCATTTTGTCTCACTTGGGACTAGAAAAATTTATAAATTTTGACGACTAAAATCCAAACAAAAAGCCATATAGCACTAGAAGTAATTAATAAATTCAACAATATAACGCGGAAATTTCTAGTAAATTTTAAAATTTCATGAACGAGTATATCACATCGCCAAATTTAAACTTGCTAGAGTTTTAATTCGCATTCAGTGCGCCAGCACTGGGACATGCCACCTTGAACGTGCGAGGGGTTTAGGGGATTTAAAAAGGGGGATAAGGGGACGGCTTCGTAATTTAAGTCACCTTGTCTCCCTTTTGGATAAAAGAGTTTATAAATTTAAAGTTGTGATTTCAAAAATAGAAATTTACTATCGCACAAATTTTAAAATTCCATTCACTCGCAAGAGTTGACTACTAAAATTTGGCTTCGCTTAGCGCTTAGCTCAAATTTTAGAGCCGAAATTACTCGTTCATGAAATTTTAAAATTTTATGGATAGTTTTATAAGTTAAATTTAGAATTTAAAGCAGAAAAACAAGTAGTCTAAAATTCACATAGTCCTCTAAATTTAGAGGACTATGCTTTGTGTTTAATTGTAGTGATTTGGGTCTTGTTTGTTTAAAACCTCTTCTTCCTAACCTCTTCAACTATAGCTTTAGCCATCTCATCTACTTCTGATGTGACTTCGTTTGCTTGGTTTGCAATCACCACATTTTCTTTTGTTAGGTGATCTATTTGGGCAACTGATTGATTGATCATGTTTATGCCTTCACTTTGCTCTTTGATTGATTCACTCATCTCATTTATTGATTGAGCTAATACATT
>NZ_CABPUY010000001.1:601165-760376 GCF_902460575.1 Campylobacter concisus
AAAGTCTTGGTTTTTATAAGTGTTTAGTAGATCAAGTACATCTTTGCCGTTACTTGAGATTGCATTTTTAAGAGCAAGTTGTAGATCTTTAAATGTGCTTTTTAGTTGATTTAGAGCTGGGTTATTAGTATCTGCTTCTAAGCTTGCTTCATAGTTGCCATCTTTTATCTCATTTACAAAGGTGTTGGCTTTTTGGATGAAGGTGTTCTCTTTTTCTTTAGATGTTTGGATCTTTTGGATGTTTTCATTTATAAGAGAAGACATAACGCCAAATTCATCTTTAGAAACGATATTTGACTTAACTGGCTCTTTGATCTCGTAGTTTAGAAATTTAAAGAACGAAATAAGCGAATCAGATATCTTTGAGAGTGGCTTAAGCGATCTGCTAACGATAAATATAAGAAGCGCTACGATGACTACTATAAATATAACTGATGAGATGACTTGTGAGACAAGCGTTTTGCTAAGGCTTGCATCATAATCGCTCCAAGAGTTTGCAGAGCATACAAGCCAGTTTGCTTGATCGTAAAGCTCACAAGCAAGAAGTCTTTCTGTGCCTCTAAGATTATAAGTAAATGTTTTATCTCCATTTTTCTTATACTCGTTTGAGTAGTCGTCAATGATCTTCATAGCTTCACTAGAGTCAGATAGCACAAGGTCTTTATGAGTAAAGTGTATGATCTTTTTGTGCTCTAAATCCATCAAAGCTATTGCGCTACTTGAAGTTGGTTTTATCTTATTAAGCTCATTATCAAGCTTATCTATACCCATATCCACGCCAAATACACCAACAACCTTGCCATCAACGACTATCTTTTTAGCGATAGTTAAATTTAAGCCACCAGCTGAGCTTGTGTATGGAGCTGAAAAGATAATGCCCTCTTTTGCGATAGCGTCCTTGTACCAGCCTTTAACCCTCGCATCATAGTTTTTTCTCTGATCAAAAACCATAAATTTACGCTCTTTGCCATCAAGCACAGCGTTATAAACAGCACCATCAGCTGCATAGCCAAAGTAAAACTCAGAAAAATCAGTAACCTGCGCTGCGTTCATCAGCACTTTTTCTAAAGCCTCTTTGTCATCCAAAATTTGCGGATGCGCCTCGATGTAACTAGCAAAATTTTGAACGGCTGCAAGCTTATCTTCAAAAAATGCATTCATATAAAACTGCAAAATTTTTGAAGATGAAGTCTTAGACTCCTTTGCTAGATCGTAAATCCTCTCCTTGGTATTTGTGTAATTCACCGTTGAAAACACGCCAAGCGAGACAACTAAAAGCACCACGATAATGAGTGCAATCTTGTTTGCTGCTTTTTTCATAAACAAAATCCCTTTGTGTAAAATTTTATCTTTATATCGGCAAAAAATTTTTATGGTTAATAGCTATTTACAATTATTTAGGTGTGAAATTTCAAGTCAAATTTCACATAAATTTTAGTTTCTAGCATCTGCTAAAACAAGTGCAAAAAGCGCATCAATGCCTGCTTTTTGAAGCGTATCTCTAGCTTCTAGTATCGTTGTGCCAGTGGTTACTATATCATCAACCAAGATAACTGGCACGGTGATCTTTTTTAAAATTTTAAAATTTCTTGGATTGTTTTGTCTAAATTTAAGATCCTTGCCGCTGTAGCTGACACTGCTTGTCGCATGCAGGGTGTGAAAGATGGGTTTAAGGTTTTTAGCACGAAGTTCATTTGCCAAAATAGCCGTGTGCGAGTAGCCATGATGCACTCTATCATCTATCGGCAGAGCATAAATTTGCTCTGGAAAGCTAAAGCTTTTAGCAAATTTCTTAAATGCAAATTTGGCTAAATTTTTATAGATAAAAAGTCCGTGCATTTGGTGCTTTGAGTGGATGAGCTCTTTGATCTCAGAGTAGCCGTAGAAGCTATAAATTTTAAAGCCCTCTAGCTCTCTTACCAAAGGGCTTGGCTCGCTTAAAATTTGCGAGCAGGTTTTACAAAATGTCTTTAGCGTAAAGCTCTTGCAAAATGCACAAAACATCAGCTATTTAAGATAGCGATCGCAGAGCGTTTAACAGCGTCATTTATGATGTCTGTTAAGAATGGCTTAAATGCTCCGCCAGTGCGAACTAGCTCAAATTTGGTTTGGTTGTTTGAGATATTTTTGATGATGCTTTGATCGCCTTTTTGGATTTTAAGAGTGATCTTTATCTTGCCCTTTGTGTTGTCGCTGCCATATCCGCTCATATTTGCTTCAAATTCGTTTATGAAAACTTCAACCACGACGCCACCCATGCCATTTACATTTGCGCCACGTGCCGCAAGCTCTCTTTTAAGGGAGTCACTAAAGTAAGTCGCAAGATCGTTTTGAAGCACGACATACTCTTTTACAGTGCCTCTGCCATCGGTTATAGTTGCGATAGTGCTTTTGTTTTTGCGACTATCATGCACCGCGCTTATATAGACTTCAAGTCCGTTAGCTTGCTGACTTGCAGCAGTTTTGTAAGGATCGAAGGCAACTACTGTCTGAGTAGGAGCGCAACCGCTCAAGAATAGGACAAAAAGTCCAAAGATAGCTAGAAATTTAAATTTACTCATATTTTTCCTTTCAAAGTTTAGTGATCTCATCAGCCACTTTTATGGCAGCTTGCTTGACTAAAAGTGCGATAAAGAAGTCGAACTGACCGCTTCTTGACGCCTCAAGCTCCTCCACATGGTGTCTAGTCGAGATAGGAATTCGTTTTTTGAAATTTATATCTGAAAGCACAAGCTCGCCATATAGATGTCCGTTTAAAATTTCAGAGCTTCTAGAGTAAGTGCCTCTAAGCTCGTCAAATCTAAAATCAAGCCTATATGTATAAGGCGATGTTTGCGTATCCACGACAACGATGCCACGCGAATTTAGCTCACGTTTTAAAAACATATAAAAGAGCACTTCAAGGCGTGGATTTGAGTTAAAGACTACGCCGCTACCATCTTCTCTTGTGTAGTAAATCGACCTTGCGCTGCTTCTAGCATCCACGATCCTGTGAAAATAGACCTTCTTTAGCCCGACATTTATGTCGATCATATTTTTTTCTAAGCAGCAGTTTATCGCCACGTCGCTTCTATACTTGACGCCATTTATAAAGACGCCATCGCCCCTGCCCTTGCACGCGCTGCAGTCGGCTGGTATGCGTAAAACCTCTTCAAAATATGTCTTATCTTGGCTGCTTATGCTTGCACTTTGCACGCCGTCTATGCCCTCGCACGATAGACAAAGGCTAGCTTTTGCCACGCAGCCAGTTAGAAAGACGGCTGCAAAAATTGCTAATAATGTCGCTCTTAGCATTTCACTTCCTTTTGCTCTTTTTGTTTTTTGCGGAGATTTTTCACGCTCTCGCCTGCGATGCCGTAGTTGTTCGTATCGATCTCATCGATAATGACAACGGTATTTTGAGCGCTTCTACCTAAAATTTCGCTTATTAGCTTTGTAACTCCGCTTATCATCTTCTCTTTTTGCTCCACGCTTGGGCTATCACCCTCTTTTGTCACGCAAATTTTCACAAACGGCATAGAACTCCTTTTTGTAAATTTAGCACTTAAATTTTAATCAAAAACTATCCACAAAACAAGCTCCCTAATGCGGCAGTATCGCAAAGTCAGACAAGGCGTGGGTAAAATTTACGACGGGAGTTACCATGGCAGGTAATGACCGAGTAAATTTTAGACACAACGAAGTATGACAAAGCGAGACAACGCATTAGTCTATTTTTAGGACTGATAAAAACGCCTCCTGCGGCAAATTCACCTTACCTATCGCCTTCATCCTCTTCTTACCCTCTTTTTGCTTTTCTAGCAACTTTCTCTTACGAGTGATGTCGCCGCCGTAGCACTTGGCGGTGACGTTTTTGCCCATTGATTTTACGGTTTCACGAGCTATGATTTTGTTGCCGATGCTAGCTTGTATCGCCACCTCAAAGAGCTGACGTGGCACGATCTCTTTCATCGCCTTTACGAAGTCTCTGCCCTTTGTCTGTGCCTTGCTCTCAGGCACGATGATAGAGAGCGCATCGACCGTCTCGCCGGCCACTTTGACATCAAGCTTCACTAGATCGCCCACGCGGTAGTCGCTTGGCTCATAGTCAAAGCTTGCGTAGCCTTTGGTGCTTGACTTTAGCTTGTCGTAAAAGTCCATCACGATCTCGTTCATCGGTATGTCATACTCGAGCAATACGCGGTCAGTCGTGATGTAGTCCATCTTTGTTTGGATGCCGCGGCGATTGTTTAAGAGTGTGATTATATTGCCCAAAAACTCGCTTGGCGTGATGATAGTAGCCTTCACGTATGGCTCAAGGATTGAGTCTATTTTATTGACTGGTGGCAACTGACTTGGGTTTTGAATTTTTAAATTTAGCCCATCAGTTTGGATGACTTCATAAGTCACAGTTGGCGCTGTGGCGATGAGATCAAGGTCAAACTCACGCTCTAGCCTCTCTTTGACGACCTCCATGTGAAGAAGACCTAAAAAGCCAACCCTAAAGCCAAATCCAAGTGCGACCGAGGTCTCTGGCTCGTAGCTAATGGAGCTGTCATTTAGCTTTAGCTTATCCAGCGCGTCACGCAGATCTTCAAATTTATCAGTTTCTATTGGATAAAGTCCCGCAAAAACAAACGGCTTAGCCCTCTCAAAGCCACCAACTGGCTCTTTTAGAGGATTTCTTGACTGCGTTATCGTATCTCCAACTTGCACGTCACTAACGTTTTTAAGCCCCAAAACCACGATGCCAACCTCGCCAGCGCTAAGCGTTTTGGTCTTGATCGGAGCTATAGGATTTGGATACATGAGGTCTAGCACGATATGTTTTTTGCCCGTGCCCATGACCAAAATTTCATCATTTTTTGAAATTTCACCATCATAAACACGCACAAGAGCAAGCGCGCCAAGGTAGTTGTCAAACCAACTATCGTAGATTAGCGCCTTTGTAGGCTTGCTTACGTTGCCATTTGGCGCAGGGATCCTCGTGATGATCGCTTCAAGCAGCTCTTTTATGCCAACGCCTGTTTTTGCGCTCACTTCGATCGCTCCTGAGCAGTCAAGTCCGATGATGTGCTCGATCTCGTCCTTTACCCTAGCAGGGTCAGCCGCTGGTAGGTCGATCTTGTTGATGACTGGGATGATCTCTAGGTTGTTTTCAAGCGCGATATAGACGTTTGCGATGGTTTGCGCCTCCACGCCCTGGCTGGCATCCACAACAAGCAGCGCGCCCTCGCAGCTAGCTAGGCTACGGCTCACCTCATAGCTAAAATCGACGTGTCCTGGGGTGTCTATCAAATTTAGAACAAAATTTTGCCCATTTAGTGCGTAGTTTAGGCGGACAGACTGGGCCTTGATCGTGATGCCACGCTCTTTTTCGATGTCCATCGTGTCCATGATTTGCGAGCTCATCTCACGGTCGCTTACAGCGCCACACTCCTGAATGAGGCGATCAGCAAGCGTGCTTTTGCCGTGGTCGATGTGAGCTATGATGCTAAAGTTTCTAATGTTTTTCATGAAATCCCTAGTTAAATTTTAGGCGATTTTATAAAAAAAATCGTTAAAGTTGAGTAAAAATGAGTTTGCTAGGCTAGCAAGGCTTAAATTTAAAGCTCAAATTTAGCTCTTAAAATTTTACGCAGATCACAGAGCACAACGCAAAGCGAATATAAAAAATAGGCGTAAGCCACAAGCGGCAAAAAAATAAGAAAACCTGAAGCATAAACTAAAGCACTAAGCATGTATGTCGCATTTGCAAGCGCTGGCACGTGATAAGTCCAAAGCTCTGGTTGTTCAAACGGAGCATCTATGGCATTAAAATATAGAGCAAAATTTAACCCTAACAACAAAATAAATATATAGCCCTTTTTCATACAAAATAGAGCGCAGATCAAGGCTACTACAAAATTTACTGCGATAAGAGGAACTATGACACTGCCCATAAAAGTGCAAAACAAACCCATAGCCACGACCATTAGATATTCATTTTTTATGCGAAACATTAAATTTAAACCTTTTGCGTCAAATTTTAGTGATGATGCCCAAAATGTTCGTCCTTATGCGCGCTTTTTAGCTCGCAGATGAGATCGTCTTTATGTCCAAGGCTCTCGCTCTCAAACTGAAGCGTGACATGGCCGATGCCTGCGTGAGAAAGCTCGTGTTCGATGCGCTTTATCATCTTTGAAATTTCAGCCACGCTTAGCGCATCATCCACCACCACGTGGGCTATGAGCGCGTTTGTGCCAGCATTTATCGCCCATATATGCAGGTCATGCACGATTTTAACGCCATCTACGCCCTTTATGACGCCCAAAATTTCATCCGTATCAAGCTTAAGCGGCACAGCTTCGATTAGGATATTAAAGCTATCTTTTAGCAAGCTAGCGCCGCTTTTTATGATGAGTAGCGAGACAAAGATGCTTGCGATGCTATCAGCCTGCGTGAAGTTAAATTTCATCACAAGAAGCGCTGCAACGATGGCACCAACCGAGCCAAGCGTGTCGCCAAGCACGTGCAGATAAGCACCTTTCATATTTAAATTTTCTTTTGTATCAGCACTTTTGTGCATGTAAATAGCCACGACTAAATTTACCACAAGCCCCAAAATGCTAACAAATAGCATCGTTTCAGCCTCTATCTCTGGCTCGTTAAAAAGTCTGATGATAGCTTCGACTATGACAAAAACGGCAAGTGCGATAAGGGCGATGGCGTTTATGAAAGCAGCGATGATCTCGACCCTTTTGTAGCCAAAGGTCTTTTGTAAATTTGCCCTTTTTTCTGCGATCTTAAAAGCAACCAGCGACAAAAAGAGAGCCGCGGCGTCTGAGAGCATGTGAAATGCGTCGCTAATAAGCGCAAGCGAGTTTGAAACGAAGCCAAAAACGGCCTCAACTATCATAAACGTGAAAATTAGAAAAAACGAATTTCTAAGAACGCTCTTGTTGTGCATCATTATCCTTCTTTTCGGCGTCGATCCTCTTGCCGATATCTTTTAAATTTGAAAATTCCTCGATGAGCTTTGGCGAGTCGTCAAGACTGATGACGAAATTCCATATATAGGTCATCACAGAGTAGATGTGGCCGGCATTTGTCTGCTGCGAGCTTAGCACTATTATCGCCACCAAAAAGAGCAGCGAAGCGCTAATGCCGATGATAAAATAGCTCATCGCCTCCCTATTTGAGATCGCTATACGAAATTTAGAAACGACATCGTAGTGCCTATTTAGCGTGCTTTTATTAAAAACACCTATCACCTTTGCCTCTTTTTCTAGGCGGTCATTTAAGCGAAGATAAAGGTCGTCATTTTTCTTAATATATCTTGGTAAAAATATAAGAAAAAAGGTCATCACTACAAAGCACGCCACAGCGACCTTTGGCTCGACAAAGATGAGCATAAACGCTGAGCCGATGATCGAAATGACCGATGTAAAAAACATAGGAAAATGCGTCTCAAAGAAATTTACAAACTCTCGCGAGAGCGCTACTCTGGCGATGATGGCGGAGTCGTCTTTGGCATTTTGTTTTTCATTCATGATGACATTTACAGCAAGCTTTGCGTAGATATTTGCAAAAACTTGCGTATCCACGCGGCGCCTAATGGCTCCTACAAGCCACGCTACGAGCACAAAAAGTGCGTAAATGAGGGCATTTAACGTATTTCCCTGCATGATTGCGTTGATCGCAAAGCCCGCAAATATCGGGTATGCTAGAAAAAGTCCGTTCTCTGCTAGCACCAAGGCAAAGGTCAAAATGAGCTTTTTGTTGTGCTCGGTCGCTATGCTCTTTAGCGTTTTAAAGGCGTTATTTTGCAAATTTACTCCTAAAAATTTTGCGAATTTTAGCTCAAATTTATAAATTTTGAAAAATTTTTGTTGTAACTCTTGACATTACAACAAAAAATTACTATACTTCGCTCATCGGTTGTAAATAAAAATATTACAACATAAAAACAAGGAGAACAAAATGAAAAATTATCAGGTTGCAAAGGTCGCAAACGAGCCAAGAGTCGAGCTAAAAGAGGCTTTAAATTTAACTGGCTGTGAGGTATCTATAAACGAACTTCCAGCAAATGTGAGCGTGCCATTTGTCCATTCGCACAAACAAAACGAGGAGCTTTACATCATCACCGATGGCGATGGTGAGCTTTTCATCGACGGCGAAGTGATAAAAGTAAGCAAAGGCGACGCAGTGCGCATAGATCCAGATGGTAAAAGGTGCTTTAGGGCTGGCAAAAACGGCATCAAAATGATCTGCATCCAGACAAAACGCGGTAGCCTAGAGCAATACACAATGACTGACGGCGTGATAGTTGATGACGTAAAGCCAAGCTGGCTGTAAATTTAAAAAGCAAAATTTAAATAGCAATCTTAGGCACAAACGGCAAAAGCGGTGCAAATTTAGTAAATGAGGCCCTAAAACAAGGTTACGACGTCACAGCGATCATTAGAAACAAAGAGTATAAAAACGAAAGCGTAAAGGTCGTTTACAAAGATATTTTCGAGCTTACAAAGTTTGGTCTAGCCGGCTTTGACGCGGTTATCAGCGCATTTGCAGCATGGAGCGAAGAGACTTTCCCACTTCACAAAAAAGTGGCCGCCCACCTAGTAAATTTACTAGAAGGCACTAGCACAAGGCTCATCGTAGTTGGCGGCGCTGGCACGTTATTTGTTGATAGCAAAGGCACTATGGTCATGGATACGCCAGACTTCCCAGCAGCATATATGGGCGTGGCAAAGGCGACGGCGGAGTCATATTTTGAGCTAAAAGGTAGCACAAATGTGCTTTGGACATACGTAAGTCCAGCAGGCGACTACGACGCAAACGGCGCTCGCACGGGCAAATACGTGCTTGGCGGAGATGATCTCATACTAAACTCAAAAAATGAGAGCTACATAAGCTACGCAGACCTTGCACTTGCGATCATCGATGAGCTAAAGAACAAGAAATTTATCCAAAAGCGCTTTACCGCGGTCGGCGAGAGAGCGTGAGTTTATAAATTTGACAGCTGGCGAAGGCTCGTAAGTCAAATTTAGCTGGCTGTCTTTGGCAGAAAATTTAAGTATAATCACGAAAAATTTAAGGACGATCATGCAAGTTGGCATTAAATTTTCAACCGCGATACACGCGCTTTTGTGTGCTAAATTTTTTGAAAATGAGAAGGTTACAAGCGAATTTATAGCTGGTAGCATAAATACAAACCCAGTTATCGTTAGGCGCCTACTTGGCACTCTAAAGGCCGCAGGGCTAGTAAATGTCGCAGCTGGAGTTGGTGGGGTGAGCCTTACAAAAGAGCCAAAAAATATAAATTTACTTGAAATTTTTAACGCAGTAAACGACAAAGAAAAACTTTTTAAAATTCACTCCGACTCACCAAAAGCCTGCCCAGTCGGCGGCAGGATAGAAGAGCTTTTGTCTGGGCACTTTTTAAGAGCGCAAACTGCCCTAGAAAATGAGCTAAGAAACGTCACTTTGCAAGATTTATTAGACGAACTTGCGGGATAAATTTAGGCTAGAACTTGATCCTTTCTAGCCAAAGACAAATTTACAAACTACTCCTGCATCGTGATCCATTTTTGTGCGATCCTGACGGCATTTGTCGCAGCTCCCACACGGATCTGGTCGGCACTGCACCAAAGGTGAAGCACATTTGATCTAAAGTTATCAACCCTAATTCTGCCAACGTAAGTCTCGTTTGTATCACTTGAGATAGTAGGCATCGGATACTCTTTTTTAGCTGGATTATCGACTACGACGACGCTTGGAGCTTTACTTAGAACCTCTCTTGCCGCATCTGCACTCACGTCTTTGTCAAAGTGGATAGTGATCGCCTCAGAATGGCTTCTAAGCACCGGCACACGCACGCATGTCGCGCTCACTTCGATATCTTTGTGAAGAATTTTTTGCGTTTCATTGACCATTTTCATCTCTTCTTTTGTATAGTCATTATCCAAAAAGACGTCGATGTGTGGGATCACGTTTAGCGCTAGGCGGTGCGCAAAGACCTTTGGCTCGCACTCATCAAGCTTAAATTCAAAAAACTTTTGCATCTGAACAACAAGCTCCTCCATGCCCTCTTTGCCAGCGCCACTTGCTGCTTGATAGGTAGAAACATCGACCCTGTTGATGCCAAAAGCGTCGTTTAGTGGCTTTAAAATTTGCACCATTTGGATAGTTGAGCAGTTTGGATTAGCGATAATGCCGCGGTTTTTCCACATAGCGATGTCACTTGGGTTACACTCAGGCACGACTAGCGGGATATCTTTATCCATCCTAAAATGGCTAGTATTGTCGATAACTACTGCGCCACTGTCGGCTGCAAATTTGGCAAATTTCTCTGAAACTGAGCCGCCTGCACTAAAAAATGCGATATCGATCTCATGCTCGCTAAAAACTTTCTCGGTTAGCTCTTTTACTTTGTAGTGTTTGCCCTTAAATTCGATCTCCATGCCAACGCTCTTTGCACTTGCAAGTGGCAAAAGCTCACCAACTGGGAAATCAACCTCCTCCATAACTCTAAAAAGCTCTTCGCCGACCGCTCCAGTAGCACCAACGACCGCTACGTTAAATTTTCTCATCTGCTCTCCTTGGTTTCTTTTAATTTTCTTAATTTGCATAATTTTACTAGCCAAAAACTTAAATTTTTACCTATTTTTTACTTCTTGCTTGCAAAAATAGATCTTTTGGCAAAATTTCATCGCCCTCGCTTAGTATCGCTGCACGCTGCACGACCGAGATAAGCTCTCTTATGTTGCCTGGATAGTCATAGCCCAAAAGCTCCTCTTTGGCTGCTTTTGAGAAATTTTTAGCCTCAAAGCCATACTCTTTGCAGCATTTGTCCAAAGCATCCTGCGCGATAGGCAAAATTTCATCCTTTCGCTCGCGAAGTGGCGGGATGAAAAGCGGGATCGTGTTTAGGCGGTAGAAAAGATCCTCTCTAAACCTGCCCTCTTTCATCGCAAGCTCTAAATTTGCATTTGTAGCGCAGATGATGCGAACGTCTATCTTTTCGCTCTTTGTGGCGCCAAGTCTTGTTATCTCGCGCTCTTGAAGCGCACGAAGCAATTTTGGCTGTAAATTTATAGGCATCTCGCCGATCTCATCTAAAAATAGCGTCCCACCATTTGCCAGCTCAAACTGCCCTTTTTTGGTAGTAGCTGCGTCGGTAAAAGCGCCCTTTTCAAAACCAAAAAGCTCACTTTCTATCAAATTTTCAGGTATCGCAGCCATATTTAAAGCGATAAATGCAGCATCTTTTCTTGGTGAGTTTTCGTGGATAAATTTAGCAAAGACCTCCTTGCCAACGCCACTTTCGCCACTAAGCATGACAGAAGCGTCAGTTCTTGCAGCTTTTAGCGCGATATTTAGCGTCGCTTCAAGCGCTTTTGAAGTGGCTAAAAAGCCGTTATTTTCACTTTTAGTTTCAACTTTTTTTATGCTTTTTGGAGTCTTTTGTTTTAGCGTCTCTACCCTTTTTATCGCTTCATATAGCGTTGAGACGTCAAATGGCTTTGTTAAAAAGTCCTTCACGCCGAGCCTAACGCTCTCGATCGCCTTGTTAAGTGTGGCGTTTCCAGTCATTATGATGACGTCAAATTTGCCGTTTAACTCCTTAATGAACTCAAGTCCGTCCATCTTTGGCATGTTTATGTCGGTGATTATTAGATCAGTGTCGTCGCTTAGCTTTTTTAGAGCTTCAACTGCGCTCTTATAGCTTTTGATGTTTAGCTCTTCATACTCGCCAAGTGCGATCTCAAGCGACTTTCGCATATTGATGTCATCTTCTACTATGACGATATTCATTTGATCTCTTTTTTATTGAAGTATGCCGATGATAGCGGATTTTGGCTTAAATTCCACCATAAATCTAACTGGCAAAATTTTCAAATTTGAAGCATTTGTGACCTGCGTATTTTTGACATTAAGCTCATTTTTTATCATCACTTTTTTTAAAGCAAAGCAGTCAAAAATTTCATCTTTGTGTAAATTTAAAAAACCAAGAGTTGTGGTGTTTTCATCTTTAAAGGCGTCTATCTGGCAAAGAAATTTTGGTTTTGGATTTGGCGTTAAAGTCATCGCCTTAGAAAATGAAATTTCCTCATGAGCGATGATATGATTTGTCGTATCGACCTTTGCCCAGAAGATAAACTCCTCCAGGCAAAAGGCGAAATTTAAAAGTATCGTTAGTAAGAAAAGACTTCTCGCCACTTATCTTCGTCTATCTTAAGCTCCATATTTACCTTATAAAGCCCGTCTTTGAAATTTTCATTCACGATCCTTGCGTTTTTAACAAGGCCTTGAACCTTTGAAGTGATAGATGAGTCGTTTAGCATCGCGTCTCTTACGGTGTCTTCAGCGTTGATCTTTACGCCATAAAGCTTGCCTGCAAGCTGCGAATAAGCATCAGCCATCGCTGCTCTTTTTGCAAGAGTAACTGACTGAGCGTATGAGAGCGAATTTAGCGGAGCTATGCCCTCGCCTGTGGCTCTAAAAGTGGTCTCTCTTGGAGCGCTATCATATATCATCTTCTCTTTTTTCATCACCTCTCTAAGATCGTCTTTATCGACCTTTTGGATGACTACGTTGCGGTTTGATGTGCTAGTTGGCTCGCCCATAAAGCCATTAAATGAGCAACCGCTAAAAATAGCGATCATCAAAGCAAAAGATAAAATTTTAACCTTCATAAACAACCTTTTTTATGCTTTTATTTAAAATTTAATAGCAAAATTTATTCCAAAAGCCCCATATCTTCGCTTGGTGCTTCATCCTCGTCTTCGCCATCATCTGCCTTAGGACATCTTGCGATACTTACAACATCATCGCCATCGACGTTTACGACGATAACGCCACTTGTGTTACGTCCTGCTTTGCGGATGCTTTGCATATCAACTCTTATCATCTTGCCGCTTGATGTTAGAGCCATTAGGTCTTGCTCTTCATCAACCATTACAACGCCTACTAGATCGCCTGTTCTGCTTGTTAGCTTCATGCAGATGACGCCTTTGCCGCCGCGGTTTGTCAAGCGGTACTCATCAGCGGTTGTGCGCTTGCCGATACCTTTTTGAGATATGCTTAAAATTTCTTGGTCGTTGCTTTCTATGACTGCTGCGCCTACGACTTCATCGCCTGGCTCTTTAAATTTAATGCCAGTTACGCCACGTGCAGTTCTTCCCATTTGGCGAACCTTGCTGATCTTAAATTTAAGACACATACCTTTTTTAGTAACGACAAATAGCATTGTCTCATCGCCTGAGTTTGCATCCTCTTCAGCATTTGCGCTATCTTCATCGATCTCGTTTTGAAGCTCTTCAACTTCAAGCACCTCTGTCTCTACGCTTAGCTCATTTTCAGGGTCAGTGACCGGCATATCATCGTATGTTTGAGCAATGAGCGCAGTTACAAGCTCGTCGTTCTCGTCAAGACTGATCGCTCTTACGCCAACTGAGCGGATATTTTTAAACTCACTTAAATTTGTGCGTTTTACGATGCCGTTTTTAGTGAAGAATGCTAGCGATTTGCTCTCGTCAAAGTCAGTCGTTGGGATGATAGCTTTGATCTTCTCATCAGGCTGTAACTGGATCAAATTTACAACTGCTTTGCCCTTTGCCGTGCGGCTTCCCTCTGGGATCTTATAGACTTTTAGCCAGTATAGCTGTCCGCGATCAGTCACAAACATAAGCGTATCGTGAGTATTTGAAGTAAAGAAGCTCTCTATAAAGTCATCGTCGTATGTCGTGACCGCTACTTTGCCCTTACCGCCGCGTTTTTGCTTCTCGTACTGCTTGCTTGGCACACGCTTGATGTAGCCGCGGTGAGTTATGGTTACGACCATATTTTCATTTGGTATGAGGTCTTCAATGTCGATATCATCGTAGTCATCAACGATCTCAGTCACTCTTGGTACTTTAAATTTATTTTTGATCTCAAGAAGCTCTTCTTTGATCAAATTTTCAAGCAATGTCTCGCTCTTTAAAATTTCATCAAGTCTTGCGATCTCAGCCATAAGCTCAGCTAGCTCGGCCTCTAGTTTTTCTCTCTCTAGGCCTGTAAGCTTGCTTAGACGCATATCAAGGATAGCGTTTGCTTGAAGCTCTGAGAGGTTAAATTTACTCATCAAGCCTTCTCTGGCAACCGCCGTATCAGCACTATTTCTAATAAGCTCGATTACCTCGTCGATGTTATCAAGTGCGATCTTTAGACCCTCTAAAATGTGGGCTCTTGCACGCGCTTTTTCAAGCTCAAATATCGTCCTTCTAATGATAACGGTTTTTCTGTGATTTAAAAATAGCTTAAGTAGCTCGATAAGGTTAAATACCTTTGGCTCTTTGTTATTAATAGCAAGCATAATAACGCCAAAAGTGCTCTCCATCGTGGTTGATTTAAAGAGATTATTTAGCACGATGTCACTCATTGCGTCGCGTTTTAGCTCGATGACTACGCGGATGCCGTCCTTGTCAGACTCATCTCTAACCTCGCTGATGCCATCTATCTGCTTATCTTTTACAAGCTCGGCGATCTGCTCGATAAGCCTTGCTTTGTTTGTCTGATAAGGTAGCTCGTCGATAACGATGACATCTTTGTTTGGCTTTTTTTCTATGTGAGTTTTGGCTCTTAGTTTGACCCTGCCACGACCTGTGCGGTAGGCCTCTATGATGCCTTTTTTACCAAAGATGATACCGCCAGTTGGGAAGTCTGGACCTTTTATAAATTCCATCACCTCTTCAAGTGTCGCCTCTTTGTTTTCAAGAAGCAGCAAAAGACCGTCTATTAGCTCATCAAGGCTGTGTGGTGGAATATTTGTCGCCATACCGACCGCGATACCGCTTGAGCCATTTAATAATAAATTTGGCACACGGCTAGGCAAAACATCTGGCTCAACCTCTCTATCGTCATAGTTTGGTACAAAATCAACCGTGTCTTTGTCGATATCTTTTAAAAGTTCTTCAGTAAGCATAGTCATTCTAGCTTCGGTATAACGCATCGCAGCTGCGCTGTCGCCATCAATCGAGCCAAAGTTTCCTTGTCCATCAACGACTGGATAGCGCATAGAAAATTTCTGAGCCATACGAACAAGTGCGTCATAAACCGCTATGTCGCCGTGTGGGTGGTACTTACCGATGACTTCACCGACGATACGAGCTGACTTCATATAAGCACTTCTGCTGCCAACGCCGAGGTTATCCATAGCGTATAAAATTCTTCTATGAACTGGCTTTAGTCCGTCTCTAGCGTCAGGCAAAGCACGTCCAACGATGACACTCATAGAGTAGTCAAGATAGCTATTTTTTATAGAATCTTCGATATCAACTGAAGCGATATCTTGAGTTAATTCAAGTAGATTGTCTTTCATTTTTATCCTTAAATTTAGCTTGTGGGATTTTAGCCAAAAATTGATAAAAACTTTCTAAGGGCAAAGCGGCCTGGGTTAAATTTAACCCTTAGGCGCGCTCGTAATATGTAGCTCCGTTTGAAAAACGCTTTGTGTAAAGCGGGGTGTATGGCACAAGATCAGCGTGTCCAGCATAAAGCCTGCCCTCTGGTTTAAGCATCCTATGCAGCCTCTCAACGCACTTTAGTCTAAATTCGTCGTCAAAATATATCATCATATTTCTTGAAAGGACGATGTCAAATTTACCAAGATTAAACATTGCATCGTCAAAAACATTTAAAATTTTAAACTCACACCTTGGTAAAATTTCTTTTTTGATGAAAAATTTGTCATCTTTTTTTGTAAAAAATCTCTCTTTTTGAAACTCGCTTAGCCTATGTAAGCTCCTCTCGCCGTAGCATCCGACGCTACAAGCTTGTATAGCTTCTGAGTTTATGTCGATGCCAGTTAGCTGGATATCGCTTTGTTTAAGGCCAAATTCATAAGCAAGCATAGCAAGCGAATAGACCTCATCGCCGCTCGAGCAAGGCGCACATAAAATTCTAGCCTCCCCAAGCTCTTTTGCGTAGTAGATCACGTCTTTTAGCTGGGCTAGCTCTCTATAAAAATATGTCTCATTTACGGTGACTAAATTTAAAAGATCTTGCCTAAGTAGCGTGTCAAATCTTATCATCGAAACTAACTCTTTAAAGCTTTTTATCTGGCGATTTTTGGCAAATATACTAACTCTTTGCAGAGTGATATCCCTCTTTGGCTCTAGATCGACCCCGCAAAGCGTCTTTATAGTGCTCATAAATTCGTTAAATCCATCCATGTCGCTTGGTGCTTTTGCCTCTAAAACTTCGCTTTGTTTATCCACTTTGTTAAAAAGCATTTAAAAACTCCTCAAGCTCTTTTCTTATCATCATTAAATTTAACGATTTTAAATTTTGATTTAGCTCTTTAGCACGCTTTGGCATGCCATAAACTATCGCGCTCTCTTCGTTTTCAGCTATGCATTTTGCACCTGCTTTATAGAGCTTATCAAGCCCAGCTGCGCCATCATCGCCGATGCCAGTTAGCAAGATCGCAAGTAAATTTACATTTTTGGCGATCTGCGTGCCTGAGTTAAAAAGCACATCAACATTTGGCGTATATATCGTTTTTATCTCAGGTTGTGGCTTTGCACTAACTGGCAAAGTCGCTGAAATTTCAAAATTTTGATCACAGATATAGACGATATTTTCTCTTAAATTTGTCTTTTCGCTTAGAATTTCAACATTTATATTGCACTCCCTGCCCATTTGCGTGACAAATGAGTTTATAAACATCTTGTTCATGTGCTGAGCGATGACGACCATCGCACCATTTAAATTTATATCTTTTAATAGTTTTTTTATATGACCTGGGCCTCCTGTTGAAGCCCCTATTAAGACCAGTTTTTGAGCCACTAATTGCCTTTAAAATTAAAATTTATCGCACAAATCAAGTTCTAAATTCGCCAAGTTTTGCATTTAGCGTATCTGTCATCTTATTTAGATGCTCAGCAGCTGAAGCTATCTCTTCTACGCTTCTTGCACTTTGAGATGAAATTTGACTTATGCCCTCCATGCTTTTTACTATATCGTCAATATCCTTGCCAGTCTTTATATAATCCTCGATAGTCTTATCAGATAGTCCTATGGCTGATCTCATGATACCACTCATATCTCTTATGGTGTTTTGCGCGTTGTTTGCCACGCCTGTTAGCTCGCTTATTTGCTTAGAGTTGATGCTCATTTGCTCGCTACTTTCATTTATCGCTTGAACGATGACGTTGATAGTTGCGTTTATCTCAGTAAGGCTCTTTTGAGTGCGCTCAGCTAGCTTTCTAACCTCATCTGCAACGACTGCAAAGCCACGTCCATGCTCGCCTGCACGTGCTGCCTCAATGGCTGCATTAAGGGCTAGTAAATTTGTCTGATCTGCTATGTCGTTGATAACAACAAGGACTGACTTTACCTGCTCGGCATCTCGGCTAAGCTGCTCGATCTTGCCAGCCATTTGATTTTCTATATCTGATGTCTGAGCGATCTCTGAAGATAAATTTGAGATGGTATTTAAGGTCTCATCAACGTAACTTAGCGCCTTTTTAAGATCATCTTTGCCGCCTTTTGCAACTTCGATTGACTCTTTCATATATGATTGTATCTCAGTGCAATCCTTCCCAGCGTCCTCAACTATCTTGCTTGAGTTTTCTACCCCGCGACCAGTTTGGACTGAGGTTGAGCTAAGCTCATTTGCGATGGAGCTATTTTCATTTGAGATATCTTTTGCCTCCGAGATTAAAACCCTTACTTTTTCTATAAAATTATTTATGGCTTCGCTGGCTTTTGCTATCTCATCCTTGCCAACGACTTCTAGTTTTCTTGTTAGATCGCCATCGCCGCTTGAGAGGTTTGTAGCTCGCAAGATTAGCTCATTTAGCGGTTTTGTGATAGAAATTTTAGAATAAAGCATGGCAACTATTAGTGAGATGATTAAAACCACAACGGCTATAACAACGAAATTTGTAGTGTTTGCCTTGGCGTCATTTTGCATAGTGGCTGAAATTTTATCTATCTCTTTATACATACCCTCAAGATTAACAACAGACATCAGCACTACATCTTCATGAAAGAGGTTTAGTTTTAGCCCTTTTCCTATCTTTCTAGTCATTGAGCCATCTTTTGCTTTAGCTACAAAATTCACAAAAGCGCCCTCACTATTTTCTGAGGCTTTTTGCATAAGATCTTTTATGTATTTATAGCCATCTGCATCAGTTGCTTCAAGTCTATCAAGACCGTTATACTCAGGCACTCCAGGGCTAGAGATAACCACACCTTTTGTAGTGTAGATACTAAAGTATCCCTTTTTATCATCGCCAAATCTAGCCTTTGAGAGATAGTCGATGATATCTTCTTTTTGATCTTCAATGGTCTCGTTTGCGTCGTCATAGACCTCTTGAATTTTAAGCAAAATATTTGAAACAATATCCATCTCTTCACTTAAAGCTGCCCTTTTGTCGGCTAAGATCGTTTCAGTCAGCTGTTTGGTAGAAAATTCTATTGCTTTGTTTTGCTCGTAAATGTTTAGAAAGACTAAGATGGCTCCAAGCACCAGTAGGGACGAGACAATCATCATCGTTACTTTTGATGAAATTTTCATAATACCTCCTTTTAATGTTTAAATTTCCTTAATTTTGAGATTATAGCACTATTAAAGTGCAATATTTACTTTTTATTTGTGATCTTATATAAAAAGCTAAATATCTCAGCCACCGCTTTATATAAATTTGGCGGTATCTCTTGATCGACCTCGACCTTGCTTAAAATTTCAATGAGATCAGGGTCCTCTTTGATCGGTATATCGTGCTCTTTTGCAAGGCTTATTATCTTGTTTGCTATCTCGCCAGCACCGCTTGCAAGCACCTTTGGAGCGTTATCTTGCGATCTGTTATAGCCAAGAGCGACGGCTTTTTTCTTATTTACTTGCATCAAATTTTCTTATCAAAGCCCACATCAAGGCCGCCAAAATTTTTAAATCTATCGTTTAGCTTCACCTTTGGCAAGGTTTTGATGTTAAAATTTGAAACGATTAGTCCAAGCTTTGAGATCGCTTGCTTTAGCTCGCTTGAGCTAGATAAAATGAGCTCTTTAAACTCATTTGTCTGCGTTGCCACCGATAGATCGATATAGCGTTTATCCACAAGTCCCACCATCACATTTATCTGGCCAAATTTCTTAAAATTTAGATCGATTTGGGCATAAAATTTATCCTTTTTGCCCTGTTTAAACGCGACATTTCCGCCCTCCACGCCGTCCCAGATATAAGGCATATAAGTTTGTATGCCTCCTTGCAAGCTTGAGACCATCTGATGCATCTCGATCTGCGAGATCATCTTGTTTGCAGCATTTACAGTTTGGGCGTTTTGACTCTTTTCGCTTATGTTTAAAAGCGTGCTTTTTACATCTTGATTTAGCACCTTTGAAATTTCACTCTGGCTCTTTGTCGTGATGTTGTTTATGTCGTTTGTAGCAAGTTTTAGCTGTTTTAAAAGCGCCTTACTCTCAGTTAGATCGCTTTTAGCTGTGCTTGCTTCTGGGTCAGCTAGACTTAGGCTATGAGCGAGGCGTCTTGCTGCACTTTGGAGCTTATCTTGTAAGCTACCCTCTTTCGAGACGTCGCTAACCTCATTAAATGCCTTTACAAGTCCAGCCTCATCGCCTATGTTATTTAGCATTTTTAGATCTTTTTTTAGGCTCTCAAGGATAGCTTTTAGCTCTTTGTGATTTGAGCTAAAAGCCACACTTTGATTTAGTTTTTCACTCGCTAAATTTCCTACCTTCTCGCTTAAATTTGAGATGAAATTCTCCATCTTACTGGTCTGATTTTTAACAGCGTCTGCACTTTGCTCTTTTGAGAAGTTTTTATCCAGAAATTTAGCCACATTATCAAGCTTATCCACATCTTTTAAAAGCGTTTTTATGCTTGAGTTATCAAGGATGTTTTTAGCATCACCGCTCGCTTTTTCAAGCATAGAAGTAAGCTTCATAAATGAGTTTTGATTGTCCAAGCTCTCATCATTTAGAGTTAAAATTTGACTAAGTAAATTTTGATTTGAGAGATTTTTTATATCGCTTAGTAGCTTTTGTATCGAGCTTGGCAGCTTCTCTGGAGTAAGCGCATCTTTTAAATTTGCTTCAAGCATGACGCCTGAGTTTTTGATCTGATCATTTAGCGAGCCAGCTTTGAGATCTGCTATTGGCTTTAGAAATTCTTTTAGTTTTAGTGCAAGGCTCTTTATCTCAGGGCTTTCATTTTGCGCCGCTTCTGCCTCTAAGCTTTTGGCAAGATCAGATAGCTCGCTAGCTAAATTTGGAGCGATCTTCGTATCTTTTGCCTGCGATAAAATTTGCTCAGCTTTGCTAAGACTTGAAGCGCTTTTTAGATCATCAAGCACCCTTGCAACTAGCTTGCCAACGTTATCAAGGGCGTTTGAGACGCTCTGTTCGCTTGGCGTCCCAGCTGGCTGATTTTTAAAAAGCGAACCCTCGTTTTTGCGAACAGGCGCGTTTTGGGTGGCGTTTTGCCCAGTTTGAACCGAGGTGTTTGATATATTTAGAGAATTTGCTACGTCCATTTTCTACTTTTTATTTTCTCTATCGGCAAAATTGCCATTTTGCTGAATAGTCGCGATACCAGCCGTCCTTGCAACGAGCCTGTCGTTGTAGTCTTTTCTCATGTGCTGTGGTATGGTCTTTTGCGTTAGCGCAAACAAGATGAGCCCAACATAAAGTACCAAATAGACATAGATAAAGCCAAATGCGCCAAAAATTTTCATCGCATAGCTCATAAGAAGCGGCGAGAAAAGCGAGGCAAAAGAGTAGCTAAAAAGCAGCGCACGCGCCACTTGGACGCTCTTTGTCTTGTCTGTGATCTCGTCATTTGCCCTAGCAAGCGAAAGTCCGTATGTGCAGAAAATGCCGCCGCCAAAGAAAAATGAAAGGATGTATTGAATGATCAAATTTGAGCCATTTAGCAAAAAGAGTGCTGCGCTAACTAATGCCACGGCGCTACAAAGCAAGAGTGCTGGGCGTCTACCGTATCTATCTGAAAAGCCTCCGATAAATGTTTGAGCTAAAAAGCCTCCAGCCATCGCTATGGTCATAAAAAATGACGCCTCTTTTGCGCTATATCCTTGAAGCAAGACAAAGAGGCTTGCCATAGAAAAAAAGCCATTTATCGCAAGTCCTGCAACTAGCGCTCCTACAAGGGCAAGTGGGACGATACCAAAAATTTTTGGGATGTTTATAGGTTGGCGCTGCGGGATTTGAGGCTGGTTTATGCGGATTAAATTTAAAGGTATGCTTGAGAGCATGATAAAGGCTGCGCTGATGATGAAAATTTCAAATGCGCTAAGATCAAGCGCTAAGATCAAAATTCCAAGTCCAAAACTTGTATAGAAAACGCACTCATAAAAGGCGATGACGCGCGATCTTATCTTGTTTGGGATCTTAGCATTTAGCCAGCTTTCTATAACCATCAAAAGTGCGTAGTAGCAATATCCCAAAAAGGCTCGCAAAATCGCCCAAAATATCAAATTTTCACTTATGGCGTGAAGCATGGCTGAGACTGCAAAGATAGCTGAAAAGATAGCAAAAGCTCTGATGTGACCGGTGGTTGAGATGACCCTGTGCGCTGTGATCGTGCTAATTAACGCTCCTATGAAAAATCCAGTGTTAATTAGTCCAATCGCAAGCTCGCCTACGCCATTTTGCTTAAGAAGCGCACTACAAGATGCGATGACTAGGCCATTGCCTATAAAAAGCAGGCTCATGCCCAAAAATAGCGGTCCCATCGAGCGAATGATCCTAAAGCTACTTGCCATCTGCGTCCTTTCTTAAATTATTTTGCATTATCCCAAAGATAAAAGCTCCAATGGGCATTGGAGCAAGCCCCACTAAAAAGCCAGGCACGTTTAGTAAATTTTCATTTTTTAAAAATATAAATCCAAAAAAAAGTATCGCATACGCAACCAAGCGATAAGGCATAAATGCCGCCACAAAACTCCTATCTTTAAAAGAAAATTTCTGCTTTTTTAGCCTTGCTTTTTCATCTTTTAGGCTAAATTCTTTTGCCTCTTTTTGGGGCAAAATTTCATCATCTTCTTCGTCCTCTTCCTCTATCTTGGCTAAAATTTCCTCTCTTGCATTTTCTAGCCTTGAGTTTATGCGGTTTTTATAGGCAAAAAAGCTAGCCGTTAGGATGATAAGCGAGGCAAAAAATGAAATTTGCGAGCTTGTAAAAAATTGATTTGATATAAATTTGCCAACCACGCTAAGGGCGAGCCAAAGCGCAAAGTAGCAAACAAAAAGCCTCCTAATCGTCCTCATCATCATCTTTTTCGTAGCTTTTAAACCTTTTGTCGTCTTTTAGCTCATCTAGGCTTTTTACCTGCGCTTTGTAGGCTTTATAGACATTTAAAATGGCAGCTGCGATGCCAAAGGCAAGCCCTATCCAAAGTGCTGGCGTGAAATTTGTAGCCTTTTTTACAAGATACCCCAGCCCAGTGCCGATCACCACAGCCACAACCATCGATATACCAAGGCTTAGCTGCTCAGCTCCTGCTACGATATCTTTTATCTTAAATTTTGCCATTAAGCTTTTATCTCCAAAAATGCCTCTTTAGCTGCATTTACCGCTAGGTCAATATCCGCTTCACTCATCGCATCGCAGATAAATCCCGTCTCAAACTGACTTGGCGCTAGATAAATTCCACGCCTAAGCATCGCTTGGTGAAATTTAGCAAAGAGTTTTGTATCGCTCTTTAGCGCATCGTCGTAGTTTTTCACAACGTGATCTGTAAAAAAGTAGCCAAACATCGAGCCACGAACCTCGGTTTGTATAGCGACACCAGCGCTTTTTGCTGCCTCTTTAAAGCCGTCCATTAGTTTTTTAGCTAGTTTTTCAAGTCTAGCGTATAAATTTACGTCACTATTTATCTTTGAAATTGCCGCTATACCAGCGCTCATCGCCACTGGGTTGCCACTTAGCGTGCCTGCTTGATATACTGCACCCTCTGGGCTTAAGCAGTCCATGATCTCCGCCTTGCCACCAAATGCAGCGACGTTCATGCCTCCACCTATAACCTTGCCAAATGTGACAAGATCGGCATCCACCTCGTGAAATGGATATGAGCCAAGGCGAGAAGCCCTAAAGCCACTCATAACCTCATCAAGAATGAGCACAGCGCCAAATTTATCGCAAAGCGCTCTAAGCTCTTCTAGGAATTTCTTATCAGCTGGCACAAGCCCCATATTTCCAGCGATAGGCTCGATGATGACGACGCCTATTTTGTCTTTATTGTTTTCAAAGATGGCTTTTACGCTCTCTATATCGTTATAGATAGCTAAAAATGTGTTTTTCACAACATCTTGTGGCACGCCGCCGCTTGAAGCGTTGCCATATGTCGTAGCGCCACTTCCTGCCTTGATAAGAAGTGCGTCGCTGTGTCCGTGGTAGCAGCCTTCAAATTTGATAAGTCCATCTTTTTTGGCATATCCTCTAGCCACTCTGATGGCACTCATAGTTGCTTCTGTGCCAGAGCTAACGAAGCGAATTTTATCTATTTGTTTAAACTCATCACATATTAGCTTTGCTAGAGCTGTCTCTTTTGGAGAGGGAGCGCCGTAAGAGACGCCTTGTTTTACAGCAGAGATGATCGCTTCTTCTATGTCTTTGTCGCAGTGACCAAAGATGAGCGGGCCCCAGCTTTGGATGAAGTCAAGATATTTTTTGCCCTCGACATCATAGATATAAGCGCCCTTAGCATGATCTATCATTATAGGTTCGCCACCAACACTGCCAAATGCACGGACAGGCGAATTTACGCCACCTGGGATATATTTTTTAGCTTCGCTAAATGCCTCTTTATTTGTCATTTTTTATCCTTTTGATTTTGTGTTTTTAAATTTGTCTTTTGATTATCTTTTTGATTTATTGCTGGCTTTGCTGGTGCCTTTTGTGCCTGCGTGCTAGCTGGCTTTGTGGGATCAGCTGGCTTAGCTGGTGTCTTTGGCGCTTGCGCGGTGGCTGGTGTCTTTGGCGCTTGCGTGCTAGTTGGCTCTGCTGGTTTTGCACTTGGTGCAGCTTTAGCAGGTTCAGGCTGTTTTTGCGTAGCGGCTGGCTTGGTTAAATTTTGTGTTTTTGCCGCTTTTGCAGGAGGTTTCATCTGATTTGTGATGTATTCATAAAGGATGGTTGTCTCCTCGTCTGTCAAAAAGTAGCTTGGCATGACGCCTTTTGGCTTTGTAAGAGCTGCTTTAAAGCTCTCAAAGTCTATATCATTTATCTTTGGCGCTCTTAGCTCATCATCAACTGTTTTGTTTGCCTTTTTGTCAAAATGTTTATATTTGGATATCAGACTGCCCTCGCCCTTTGCACCGTGACATTTATCACAGCCTATGCCACGTGGATTTAGGTAGAGCATCTTGGCGTACTCGGTCTTTGTGATAAAATCAGCACCAAAAATCGCCACGCAAAAAAGCAAAATCAAAAAAACAGACCTCATAAACCTCTCTTTTAAAAATTTAATTTATTTTTAGGTATGATACCACCCTTGTGATTAAAAAAGCTTTTAAGTAAGGATCAAATATGAAAATTTTAGACGGAAAAGCCGTATCTTTAAAGGTCAAAGAAAGCGTAAAAGTAAGAGCTGATGAGCTAAAGAAATTTGGTGTCGAGCCAACCTTGGCCGTCGTCTTGGTCGGCGAAGATAAGGCATCTCAAACATACGTTAGAGCCAAAGAGAAAGCCTGCAACGAATACGGCATAAAAAGCGTGGCTCACCGTCTAAGCGAAAATACAACCCAAAACGAGCTACTTGCCCTTATAAACGTGCTAAATTTAGACGATAGCATCCATGGCATCTTGGTTCAGCTGCCACTGCCAAAGCACATCGATACAAACGTCGTGCTCGCAGCGATCGATCCACGAAAAGATGTAGATGGTTTTCATGCTGTAAATGTTGGCAAGCTTGTTAGCGGGCTTGATGGCTTCGTGCCTTGCACACCGCTTGGCGTGATGGAGATTTTGAAAGAGTATGGCATAGATGTAGCTGGGCTAAATGCAGTGGTGATCGGCAGAAGCAACATCGTTGGCAAACCTATGGCAAATTTACTCCTAAATGCCTCTGCAACGGTTACAGTGACACATAGCAAGACTAAAAATTTAAAAGAAATTTGCAAAAATGCTGACCTCATAGTTGCAGCCATTGGCAAGCCATTTTTCTTAAAGGCTGACATGGTAAAAGATGGCGCGGTAGTCGTTGATGTGGGTATAAACAGACTTGATGATGGCAAGCTTGTGGGCGATGTGGATTTTGATGAGGTCGCACCAAAATGCTCATACATCACGCCTGTTCCTGGCGGCGTTGGTCCGATGACCATAGCCATGCTTTTAAACAACACAATCCTTGCTGCACAAGCAAAGATAGCTAAAAATTAAAGAGTGAGATAATGAAGAGAGCTTTTACTAAATTTTATGACTTTTGCTCGAGCTGGACAGGCACGGTTATCATCGTTTTGCTTGTCATTTTCTTTGTGGCTCAAGCCTTTGTGATCCCGTCTGGTTCGATGAAAAACACGCTTTTGGTTGGGGATTTTTTATTTGCTAAAAAGTATGTTTATGGCATACCAACACCAAGAATTCCATGGTTTGAGGTGAAAATTTTACCCGAGCTAAATGACAATGGTCACCTCATCACAGGCGATGGTCCTGCAAGGGGCGATATAGTCGTATTTCGCTATCCAAACGATGAAAAAACTCACTTTGTAAAGCGCTGCTTTGCAACTAGCGAGGACGAGATCGTTTTTACTGAAAAAGCCCTATATCTACGCCCAAAAGAGGGAGATAGCTTCATAAAGGCAAACTGCCGTGAAAATTTAAACGGCAAAGAGAGTAAATTTGGTTACTCATGCAGCGATATAGCCGAGCTTGATGGCAAACTTTTCATAAAAGAGCCATATAGATTTAGCGGCATCCACTACGACGAAAATGTAAATTTATTTGAGCAGATGGTTTTCATGCTAAATACAAATAAATCAAACGTTTCTATGAAGCCAGCGCTCATTAGCTCACTACCGCAAAATCCAAATTTTAACTTTAACGCTTTTTACGTCAAAGTGCCAAAAGATGAGTACTTTATGATAGGCGATAACCGCGACCACTCAAACGATAGCCGTTTTTGGGGAAGCGTGGCTTACAAGGACATAGTCGGCCAGCCTTGGTTTATATATTTTAGCTGGGACAATAACTACAATGTGCGCTGGGAACGTATTGGACGCTTTGTAGATACGATAGAAAACGATGAGTTTTTCACAAAACAAGCTCTAAAAGAGGGAGAAGTTGATGGACTTCACTAATTTTGACCCTATCAAAGTCGTCACTATCGTCCTCTCTTTAGTAATCGCCATCGTCGGTCACGAGATCGCTCACGGATATGTCGCTTATAAATTTGGCGACAACACCGCAAAAAGCCTTGGCAGACTTAGCATAAATCCTATAAAACACATCGATCTTGTTGGCACTATCATCGTGCCACTGGTGCTTTATCTAAGCACTGGCATGATGTTTGGCTGGGCAAAACCAGTGCCTGTAAATACCTACACAGTCGTGCGAAATGGCGGCTACAAGGCAGCTATCTACGTAAGTCTAGCAGGCATCTGCTACAACGTCATCTTAGGCATCTTATCGCTTTTTGTGCTAAAGGCTCTACTAAATATAGAAACCTTTGAAATTTTACTTCAGTTTTTATTTACGCTTGCGCTTTTAAATTTGATGTTAGCTATCTTTAACCTCTATCCGATCCCGCCACTTGATGGCTTTCACGCGACCCAGTACGCGCTTAGAAATTTTGGCTTTCACGCACTAGCTGAAAAGCTTGAGGGCATCTCAAGATATGGCTTTGTCATCCTTATCATCATCCTCGTCTCGCCTTTAAAAGATACTATCTTTTATCCGACAAGATACGTTTTAGATATCGCAAGTACCTTTATAAATGGCTAAATTTAGAGCAAATTTGCTCTAAATTTTTGGCTTTGTGATCTTATAAGAGTACTCTTTTTTAAATTCCTCTTTTGGTGCGAGGCTAAATTTAAGCTCCACCTTGCCATCTTTGCTGATATCTTTTTTATCAAAGCCCTTTATCTCGACCTTTACCGCCTCGTCAGCAGAGACTGGCACGCGGTCAACCAAAGTGACATCGACACTTTTACTTGAGTTATTTTTGACACTTATCTCATAGTCCTCTTCGCTTATGCGCTCTTTGCCAAGAAGCGAGCTCTTTTTAAATTTATTTAATCGCTCTTTTTTAAGCTCGATTAGCTCGTTTTGTCCTAAAAATAGCTCAGAGGCCTCATCTTTAGCTTTCATCTCAAACTCGCTTGGACTGCCAACACTCACGCCATTAACATAAAACTGCGTTTTGGCTGGCGTTAGATCGTCATTTAGCTTAAAGCTAGCTACGTTATATGCCTTTAGCGAGCCGTAAAAATCAGCAAAAACGCTAAAATTTGCATCCATTTTTTGCATGTCGTAAGTTATATATTTGCTCTCGCCTTTTGCTAAATTTATCCCATCTATCTTCCAAATTTTGGCAAACTCATTCTCATCTCTTTGCACACGCATATCAGCGACCTCAGCAGTGACTTTCGCGGCTCTTAGCATATTTTTTGAAGCGCCGTAACCATCAGCCTCCGCCTCGCTCTCCTCGTACCAAGGGTAAAATTTGCTTGGAGCAAGCGCCTTTTGATATCTGGTCGGATAGATGGCGAGTTTTAAATTTTTAACTTCGCTGGCAAATGGGTTTGTGAGTAAAATTTCTTGTTTTATCAAGATATTTTTGTTTTTTGTGTCTGCATAAATTTCATTTAGCGTCTTTGGCGCCTCATCATCCATGTATGAAAGCGTCGCCTCTTTTGGGTCGCAAGCAAATTTCATATCAAGCTGCAAAAATCCAGCCATTTCGCTCTTTGGCTCATTTTCTTTAAGCGCTTCAAGCTCACTTTTAGCAGCTGAAATTTTCTCGATATTTTCTAGGCTAAATTTATAAAACTCATCAGCCCTTTTTGTCACATCGTTACTTTTGTTTTCTTCTACCAAAGCTTGCTCTATAAACCTACCTCTCGCATTTAGCGCCTCAAGCTTGTTATTTAAATTTGCAACTTCTTGCTTCCATTTTATGTAACTTGGGCTATTTTCTTCGCTGATCTTTTTTAGATAAGCATTCGCGTCACAATCCCCATTTATAGTGATGTTCTCACTCTGCACACCCTCTGGCACAAAGGCGCTAAAAGAGCTATTTGCGTCACTAAATTTTTGAGTGATGATGGTTTGATCTGTGTAGATCTCTATTAGATTTTCATTTGCAAAGGCTAGCGTAGAAGCCACTAAAAAGAGTGCTTTTTTCACATTTTCTCCTTTAAATTTTTGGTAAATTATAGCTTCATTTTGGCTGAGAGTAAAATTTTATTTTAATGCAACTTTGACTATAATCAACAAAAAATTTAACGGACTTTTCATGAAGATAAACAAAGTTTTCTTAGCTAGCGATCACGCTGGTTTTGAGCTAAAAAACGAGCTTAAAGAGGCCATTAAAGGGCTTGGATACGAAGTGGTTGATCTTGGTACAAACGATAAAAATAGCGTTGATTACCCTGATTATGCACATTTGCTAGCAAGCAAGCTTGAGCCTAACTGCTACGGCGTGCTAGTTTGTGGCACAGGCATTGGTATCTCGATCGCTGCAAATAGACATGAAAACGTAAGATGCGCCCTTTGCCATGATGAATTTACCGCAAGGCTTGCCAGAGAGCACAACGACGCAAATGTCATCGCTTTTGGCGCAAGAGTTATCGGTGCAGGCGTTGCTATATCGGCGGCTGAGGCGTTTTTAAAGACTGAGTTTGCAGGCGGCAGGCACGAAAGAAGAGTCAAAAAAATAGAGCTTGAGGCAGGCAAATGATAGGCGAGTGGATCGTTTTTACCGCTCTTGTTTGTGCCGCGATCTACCTAACCGTCATGGTTTTTTACTTCAAAACGCTTCTAAAAAAAGAGCGTGCGACAAAAGATTTTATGAAAAATAACCTCCAAGACACCGAGGTCGTCATAAGGAAATTTCAGATCCAACTCCAACGAAGTCTAGGCAACATCGACATCTTGACAGACGAGCTAAACAAAACTAAAAACGACGTAACCTCACTTCGCACAAGAAATTCCCAGTACCGCTTAGAAAACGACAAGCTAAGACAACGCATCCGCGAGCTTGAAGGCAAGATCGAAGCGCTACTATAATCTCAAATTTAAGGAAATTTATGAAAATTTTAGATCAAAAAGGCAAAGAATTTTTACTAAACTCTATTCGCTGCATAAACGATTTTCCAAAGCCTGGCATAGTTTTTCGCGACATCACGACGCTACTAAATAACAAAGAGGCATTTAACTTTTTGATAGATCATTTGATGGCTAGATATGAGGATGCAAATATCGACTACATCGCTGGTATCGAGTCACGAGGCTTTATCTTTGGCGCGGCGCTTGCAGCAAGGCTAAGGCTACCTTTTGTGCCTATTCGCAAGCCAAAAAAACTGCCATATATCACGCTTTCTCAAAAATATAGCCTAGAATACGGCGTCGATGAAGTGCAAATTCATATCGACGCCTTTGAAGAAAAAGTAGGTGCTAGAGTGCTTTTGATGGACGATCTCATAGCCACTGGAGGCACTGCAAAGGCTTCAGTAGAGCTTATCAATCAAACTAATGCAACCTGCGTAGAAGCTTGCTTTCTCATAGATCTAGTCGATCTAAAAGGTAGCGAAAAGCTAAAGTCGCTTACTAAAATTTACAGCGTTTTAGAGGTTTAGCATGGAAGAGTTTTTTATAGAACTGCTTAAAGAGTACGGCTACATCATACTTTTTGTCTGGTGTATCATGGAGGGTGAGATGGCCTTAATAATGGCTGGAATTCTCGCTCACACCACGCATATGCACATCGCGCTTGCTATATTTGTGGCTGGACTTGGAGGCTTTGTGGGAGATCAAATTTACTTTTATTTAGGGCGTTACAATAAAAAATACATCGCAAAAAGGCTTCACACGCAGCGGAGAAAATTTGCAGTGGCGCACATAATGCTGAAAAAATACGGCTGGCCGATCATCTTTTTGCAACGCTATATGTATGGTTTTCGTGTCATCATCCCGCTTTGCATAGGACTTACGGGCTATGACGCTAAAAAATACGCCTTTATAAATTTGATCAGCGCTTGGTGCTGGGCGGCGATCACCACCATACCTGCTTGGATACTTGGCGAGCATATACTTGTGCTTTTGCAAGAAGCAAAAGAGCACTGGTATGTCGCTATCCCAGTGGTTGCCATATTTATGGGGCTTTTGATCTATGCATTTAAGCGCATCGAAAATAAAATTTTAAACGAAAGGAGAGACAGAAGACATGCAGTTTCAAATAGTTGATAAAAAATTAAAAGATATAAAAGCTGATATTGAACTAATTTTCGTAGTAGATAAGGACTTAAAACATAAATTTATAGGCGATAAAGAGGCTATTAAATTTAACAATTACAAAGGCGATAGCGTCCTCATCCTAAGCGAAGCAAAAAGGGCTTATGTGCCACTTTCTAAGCTTGATCTTGACGAGCTTAGAGTTGCAGCCGCTAAAGCTTACAACGCTCTAAAGTCGCTAAATATTAAGAGCATAAAGTTAGCTTCTTACGTAGCGCAGTGCCAAAAACTAAGCTTTGAGGCGTTAGCTGAGGGCTTTTTGCTTGGAAGCTATGAATTTAACAAATATAAAGAAAAAAAAGAGAAATACACCCTTAAGGAGATCATCTTTGCAACTGAAGAATTTTCTGGCAAAAAGATCGATCTAAAGGCAGCAAACGAGGGCTTTAAAGAGGCAGAGATAATAGCAAGTGCTACAAATTTCACAAAAGATATCGTAAATGAAATTCCAGAAATTTACACACCACAAAAGATGGCGCAGGACGCTTTAAATTTAGCCAAAAACATCGCAAGCATAAAGTGCGAGGTCTATGACGAGAAATTTTTAGCTAAAGAAAATATGAACGCATTTTTAGCGGTAAATCGCGCAAGCGTGCATAAACCAAGGCTCATCCACCTAACCTACAAGCCTAAAAAGTCTAAAAAACGCATCATCTTTGTCGGCAAAGGGCTAACATACGATAGTGGCGGCCTTAGCTTGAAACCGGCTGATTATATGCTCACTATGAAATCAGACAAAAGCGGCGCAGCAGCAGCTCTTGGCATCATAAAAGGTGCAGCGGAGCTAAATTTACCATTTGAAATTCACGCCATTTTAGGCGCAACTGAAAATATGATCGGTGGCAACGCTTATAAGCCTGATGACGTGCTTATTTCAAGAAGTGGTGTTAGCATAGAGGTGAGAAACACCGACGCAGAGGGGCGTTTGGTCTTGGCTGACTGCCTAAGCTACGCACAAGACTTTAAGCCAGATATCCTAATCGACATGGCAACCTTAACTGGCGCTTGCGTCGTGGGACTTGGCGAATACACAACAGGCATCATGGGTAACAGCGAGAGCCTAAAAAGCGAGTTTAAAAACAAGATAAAAGATAGCGGCGAGCTAGCGACTACTCTTGATTTTAACCCTTATCTTAGCGAGCTTATCAAAAGCCAGATCGCAGACGTTAGCAACTGCGCCTCAAGCAGATATGGCGGCGCGATCACAGCTGGCATGTTTCTAGCTAAATTTATCAAAGATGAGTATAAAGATAAGTGGCTACACCTTGATATCGCAGGTCCAGCGTATCGTGAAAAGGCTTGGGGATACAACCAAGCAGGTGCGAGTGGGGCTGGTGTGAGGATGAATTTATACTTTTTACAAGCACTTAGTAAGGAGAATTGATGGGACTTTCAGTTGGAATAGTAGGCCTACCAAATGTGGGCAAATCAACAACATTTAACGCACTTACAAAGGCACAAAATGCCGAGAGTGCGAACTATCCGTTTTGCACTATCGAGCCAAACAAAGCCATCGTGCCAGTGCCTGATAAGCGCCTAAATGAGCTTGCAAAGATAGTAAGTCCTAATAAAATTCAATACTCAACCATCGAATTTGTCGATATCGCAGGCCTTGTAAAAGGGGCAAGCTCTGGCGAAGGACTTGGCAATAAATTTTTATCAAACATCAGAGAAACCGAGCTTATTTTACACATCGTTCGCTGCTTTGAAGACGAAAACATCACTCACGTCGAGGGCAGCGTCGATCCAGTAAGAGACATCGAGATCATCCAAACCGAGCTGATACTAGCTGACATCGAGCAATTAAATAAAAAGATAGAAAAGCTCACAAGAGAGGCAAAAGCAAATGCAAAAGGTGCAAAAGAGGCGCTTGAGATAGCAAATTTACTTTTAGCTCACCTAAATGATGGCAAAAGCGCAAGTAGCTTTGAGCAAAGAGATAGTGAGGCGTTTTTAGCGCTCAACAAAGAGCTAAGGCTTCTAAGCGCTAAAGAGGTAGTTTATGGCGCAAATGTCGATGAAGAGGGGCTTAGCGAAGATAATAAATTTGTAAAAGCGCTAAAAGAGTATGCTAAAGCCTCAGATCACGAGGTGATCAAGCTTTGCGCCAAGGTCGAAGAGGAGCTAATCGGCCTAAGCGACGAAGAGGCTCACGAGTTTTTGGCATCTCTTGGCACGAACGAGAGTGGCCTTGAAAAGATCATCAAAACGTCTTTTGCAAAGCTAAATTTGATAAGCTATTTCACCGCTGGCGTCGTGGAAGTTAGGGCTTGGACGATCACAAATGGCTGGAAAGCGCCAAAAGCAGCAAGTGTCATCCACAATGACTTTGAGAGAGGCTTTATCAGAGCTGAAGTGATAAGCTATGATGACTACATCGCACATGGCGGCGAAAATGGAGCCAAAGAGGCTGGCAAGATGAGACTTGAGGGTAAAGACTATGTCGTGCAAGATGGCGACGTGATGCACTTTAGGTTTAATGTCTAAATTTAGCCCTTTTTGGGCTAAATAGCTTAATTTTGTAGATAAAATATTAAAGCCTTGGGTTGCAAGGCAAATTTAAGCTTCTTTGTTGCAAGTTAATAAAATTCTTTTAAAAATATATCAACTCATAATCTTATATCTTATTAATATATTTAAATGATGTAAAAGCTATCGACTTAGTAAAACAAATACTAGCTTTATAATAGATGAGCCAATTAAATCTTAATCCTAGAGAAATTTCGATAGATAAAATAATACGTTCGTCATCTTTTACAAGCCTTCATACCTATAATATTTTGAAGACTATAACTCATATTATAATGGATACAAAAAATTGATCATTAGATAAGGTATAAAAATTTACTCATATACTTAGTGTATTTATTTTATAAGCCTGATCGCCTCAGTAAATTTTAGCTCTTTATTTTCAAAGAGACTATACTTGGTTGCATTTCTCGCCAAGTATGACAATGATTGAGCCAAGCTCGAAATTTACAGATATTCACCTTTTTTGATGTGTAAATTTTTATACTCATAAATTTGCGTGAAATTTGCCACCACATTTGTCTGGATACGCTCGTCAAAGCTAAATTTCATCTTGCCAACGTTTAGTGCGACTACGAAAATATGGTCGATAGATAGGATAAATTTATCTTGGCATTAGTTATTCTTTTTAAAGCCAAACAATACAAATTTGCTTTTGCAGATTAATTTGCACCTTTTAAATTTAATAAATTTTATCTATCTTTCTTTTGCAAACTATTTTTATTGTCCTTATGCGCCATAAAGCACGCACATATAAAAACAAAAATCGTTATAGCTAGGATTAAATTTTGTCCTGGCATGAAAGCTCTTGATTTGTAAGTCTAAACCTCTTTTGCGCTGTTTTTAAAGACATTTACCACACTGGCACGTTTGTGACAAATTTCAGCATACTCTTTCTCGCTTTTTGAGTCATAGACTATGCCAGCTCCAGCTCCGACAAAGACGTCGCTAAAGCCGTTTTTAGCTGGCACAAAGATAGCTGAGCGGATGAGGATTGCAACCTGAGCGTCGCCATTAAAATGCAAAAATCCAATGCCCCCGCCATAGATATTTCGCTCAAAAATTTCAAGCTCGTTAATTATCTGCATGGCTCTGATCTTTGGCGCACCGCTTAGCGTGCCAGCTGGGAAGATGCTAGCTAGCACGTCAAAAAGGTTAAGCTCCCTGGCGCACTTGCCATAGACGTCGCTAACGATGTGCATCACTTTTTCAAATTTTTGGATATGCATCGCATTTTTTACCGCCACGCTCTTTGGCTCTGAGACCCTGCCGATGTCGTTTCTGGCAAGATCGATTAGCATCTTATGTTCAGCTAGCTCCTTTTCGTCGCTTAAAAGCTCATTTTCAAGCGCCACATCAGCGTTTGCATCGCCACCTCTTGGTCTTGTGCCTGCGATCGGTGCTACAAAAATTTGCTCGCTTTTCATCTCAAAAACAAGCTCAGGCGACGAGCCAACCACATCGCCATAAGGCGTAGGAAAATGAAACATATATGGGCTAGGATTTGCAGTGGCTAGCTTTTTGTAAAAGTCTAGGCTACTCATATTCGTTGAAATTTCAAGTAGCTCACCAAGCACCACTTGAAAGACGTCGCCGCTTCTTATGTATTCTTTTGCAACTTCAACCATATCTTCAAAGTGTTTCTTTTCGCTACTAAGATCAGTTTTTATGCTAAATTCGCACTCTTTTTCACCCCTGTGCTCTGCCTTTAAATTTAGCAAAAAGTCATAATACCTCTCTTTATCCCCATAAAAAGTATAAATTTTACTCATCTTATCAAAGTGCAGATATGCTTTAGCGTCAGCGTAGATAAATTTTGGAAACTCATACTTTTTAGCTTTCTCTTTGCCGATATACTCAAAGTATCTCACGCCATCATAAGCAAAAACGCCAAAAAGTCCTGCAAAAGGTGCGAGCGCTCTGTTACGATTAGTATCAAAGTGGCTTCTAAGTCCGTAAAAGTCCATATCTTTTTCGTCGATATATTCGCAGTCGATGCCGATTATCGTTTGAGTCTTATCTTCAGCAAGGTAGCTATTTTTAAATTTCTCTCTGATCGCTTCATAATAAAAGAGTGGTTGTTCTAAGAGCATATTTTTCCTTTTAAATTTTTATTGATTATAAAAAATTTTCGCTTTTACTTTTTAGAATTTTGACTAAATTTTTAAAATTACGCCTTTTTTACTATTTTTTTAAGAGCCCCTTGGCTAAAATTTGCGCCAGTCGAGGGAGAAAAAATGCTTTTTGTAGAACTATTTATAATCGGTATCGGCGTTGGTTACATCGCCGGATTTTTTGGCATCGGTGGCGGCACGGTCGTCGTTCCTATCATGGTCGCCTTCGGATACGACGTCAAAACTGCCATTGGCATAAGCGTCATGCAGATGATCTTTAGCGCGACATTTGGCTCGTATCTAAACTACAAAGCTGGGCTTTTAAAGCTAAATCGTGGCGTCTTTTTGGGGCTTGGAGGCTTGGTTGGAGCTAGCTTTAGTGGCATCATCGTGTCGCACGCGCCTGCACTTTTACTTGAGTCTATGCTACTTGCGACATTTGTCTTTTCGCTTATAAAACTATACTTTTCGCCAAACAGCGACGGCTCAAATGCGAACAATTCACTCTTTTTGCTATTTTTAGTTGGTGTTTTTGTTGGTGTTTTTGCCATTAGCATTGGCATCGGCGGAGGCGTCTTTATCGCTCCTATCTTGGTTGGCTTTTTGCGTTATGAGCTTAAAAAAGCCGTTTCTATGGGCGTATTTTTCGTTATGTTTGCAGCCATTGCCGGCTTCATCTCACTCTCACTAAATGGTCACATCTCATACGCTGAGGGCACATTTTTAGGTCTTGGCTCGCTAATTGGCGCATACTTTGGCACCAAAAAGACGCAACATACCGACAAAAAAACACTTAAAAAATGGTTTTTGGTCTTTTACATAGCGATGATATGTTTGATATTAAAAGATATGTTTTTTGAGTAAGAGCATGGCTAAATTGCCACGCTCTTTTTTTAAATTTCTTCAAAAAAGTAAGCTTCACTTAGTTTAAAAGCAAGCTCTTTTAGCTCAACTTCACTTAAATTTACACCCTTTGCGATCTCTTTAAAGCTGGCTTTGCCGTCAAATTTCAATGCAGCCTTGATCTCTTCAACGCTTAAACTAAGCTTGCCATTTAGCTCATTTGCCAAAGATATGACTGGCGAGCTAGCATCCAAAAAATACCCAAGATAGGCCGCTGCTCTAGGCTTTAGCCTAGTTTTTTTAGGCTCATAAGCAAGTGCAATAAGCTTTGAGGATGAAATTTTGGTGTTTTGATCATTTAAAATTTCAAGTAGCCCCATAAATGCTTCACCCTCGCTCTCTCCAAGTGCAGCCTTTACTTCGCTTAAATTTAGACTTTGCGGATAGGCTTTGCTTAAAATTTCTTGCGTTTTTGTCCTTGGCTGCTCGCTAAAGTAGGCAAAATACAGACTATTTAGCTCGCTCTCTCCAAGCACCGCGTCAAAGTCATCAGCGCCACCAAGCCTTTCTTTGTGCGCGATGAGGCTTTTTCTAAAGGATCTATTAAACAAAAAGTCGTTTAGCTGCTCTTTCTTGATACGAGTGTTGTAGCTTTGCTCGATGTGCGCGTCAAAGCGATATATCCCAGTTGAGCTTGCAAAGATGTCATTTAGCGAGGCGTCTATGACGTAGCAAAGCCCGTGTTTATCGATATGCCTAGCAAATTTATGAAAGTATGTTGGCTCGTTGCTAGCCTCCAAAAAGTCGTGCAAAATGTAATAATCACTCCCCTTTGCGATGATGCCTTGTAAGAAATTTAGCTGCGTCAAAAGTAGCTTCATGCTGTCTTTATAGACGACGTCGCTTTGGTTTTGCAGGCTAAATTTCAAATAATCCTGTAAAAAATTTAGCTCCTCTTTGACGTGAGGTAGCGACTCTTTATCGCCCCTGTTTGCGCTCGCAAAGAGCATGAAGTCCCTTAAGATATCAAGGCTCTTCCAACCTGGATAGGTGTTATATGAGACGTAGGCGATACCATCTTTGCTAAGTAGCGCCTTTATCGTTGCAAGTAGTGCGTCTCTTACGTTTGGGCTCACCCAGCTATAAACGCCGTGAGCGATGATGTAGTCAAACTCGCCAAGCTCTTTTATGTCGTGCTCATTCATGTGTAAAAAGTCACGCTCAAGAAGGGTGAAATTTTTTAAACCCATCTTCTTTGCTATCTTGTTGCCCTCTTCTACTTGGTGGCTTGAGATGTCGATGCCAACGACCTTTGCCTCTTTGTGTGAAGCTGCAAATGGCAAGATATTGCCACCATACGATGAGCCAAGCTCCAGCACTCTGGCATCTTTTAAATTTGCCACCTTTAAGCCTAGAAATTTAGCAACCGCCTCTATCCTAACGGGCGAGCAGTCGCTAAATGCAGCTGAGAAATAAGGAATTTCGTCGTAAGCTTTTTTTGCCTTGTTCATCAGCCGTGCTTTCTGGCAAATTCTCTCATGAACTCGCCAAGTTTCTCAACGTCGCTTTGGCTAACGGCGTTGTAGATAGAGGCTCTTATGCCGCCAAGATGTCTGTGACCTTTTAGCCCTAGCATGCCCTCTTTTAGCGCTTCTTCGACGAAAACTGGCTCAAGTGCATGATCTTTTGGTATCGTAAAGCTCACGTTCATATCTGACCTGCTTGATTTTTTAGCGTGACCCACATAAAAGCCATTTGAGCTGTCTATGATGTTATAAAGCGTGCTTGCTTTTTTGGCATTTATCTTCTCAACCTCAGCAAGTCCACCAAGGTCTAGCAGGTGCTGCATGGTTAAATTTAAAAGATAAATTCCAAAAGTTGGCGGTGTATTATAGAGTGAGTTTGCCTCTACGTGCGTTTTGTAGCGCAAAAACATAGGGACGTTTTGGCTACTCACGCGATCAACTAGGTCTTTTCTTAAAATGACGATAGTCACGCCGCTTGGGCCTGCATTTTTCTGAGCGCCGCCGTAAAGCAAACCAATACTGCTAAAATCAAGCGGTCTAGCGAAAAAGTCGCTCGAAGCATCGACAACTAGGGGCGATTTGGTCTTTGGCATAGCCTTATACTGCGTGCCATAAATCGTGTTGTTTGAGCAGATGTAGGCGTAGTCGGCATCGTCGCTAAATTTAAACTCAGGGATGTAAGAGAAATTTTCATCCTCGCTGCTTGCAACGACATCTACATTTACGCCAAGCACTTTTGCCTCTTTGATCGCTTTGTTTGTCCAAACGCCGGTGTTTGCATATTCAGCCTTGCCACCTTGATATAAATTCATCGGTATCATGCTAAATTGCAAGTGTGCGCCGCCTTGCAAAAATAAAATTTCATACTCATCGCCGATGCCGTAAAGCTTTCTTATCTTCTCCATCGCGCCAAAGTGGATCTCCTCAAAGGTCTTGCTTCTGTGGCTGATCTCCATGATCGAGTAGCCCTCGCCTCTGTAGTCAGTAAATTCGGCCTTTGCGTGCTCTAAAACGTCTAGCGGTATCGCACTTGGGCCTGCGCTAAAGTTGATTTTTCTACTCATTTTTACTCCTTGATAATTGCTTTTTTATGTGTATTTTGCGAGATAAGCTCGATCTCATCATTCAAATTTAAATCTCTAAGATCAGCTCTCTTGCCATCTTTTCTAACCTCGATAAGCCCCTTCGTGCTCTCAAAAAAGAGCTCCCTCATCTCATAAGCCTTCTCAAGCGAGCTAAGAGCTGAGCTAAGAAGCAAGATCTTTCTTTGCACGGCGTTTGTTAGGGCATTTTGCTTGTTTGCCACCTCGCTAAATTTTAGCTCAATCCTAGCTTTTAGGGCGTTTGATGAAAATTTAGAAAGTAGTAAATTTAGCAAATTTTGCTTCTTTGTGATCTTTAAATTTAAAGCACTATCAAGATCATCGCTGAGCCTATCAAGATACTGAAAAAACGCCTCTTCATCAGGCAAAAGATCAAGCATGGCTGCACTTGGCGTAAGCGATCTGCGGTCTGCTACAAAGTCACTTATAACATAGTCGATCTCATGTCCGATAGCGCTTATGACTGGCGTTTTTGTAGCGTAAATTTCACGTGCCAAGCCCTCGTCGTTAAAGCACCAAAGATCCTCTTTACTACCGCCTCCTCTAGCTAAAACGATCACATCAACGCCGTATTTATCGGCTCTGCGTAAGGCTTTTATAAGCGAGCTTGGAGCATTTTCACCCTGAGTTAGCGCGTCAAATATATAAATTTCACTTAGCCTCCAGCGGCTTCTTACCACCTTTAGCATATCCTGAAGTGCAGCTGAAGTGGCACTTGTGACAAGGGCTATTTTCTTAGGTAAATTTGGTATCTCTTTTTTTGCGCTGATGTCAAAAAGCCCCTCGTTTTCGAGCTTTTCTTTAAGCTGCCTAAACGCAAGCTCAAGCTCGCCCTCGCCATCAGGCAGCATCGCACTAGCCACCAGCTGATAGGACCCACTTGGCGAATAAATGGTCACTTTGCCATAAATTTTGACCTTCAAACCCTCTTTTGGCAAAAATTTCACCTTTTGGTTATTCATGCGGTACATCACGGCTGAGATGCTTGACTTTTCATCCTTTAGCGTGAAGTACCAGTGCCCAGAGGCGTGTTTAGTAAGGCGCGAAATTTCCCCACTTACCTCGACGTAGTCAAGTGTCGCTTCAAGCAGCGCCTTTGCTTTTTCGTTTAGCTCAGATACGCTAAGCATTGATCTCTTTGACCTTTTTAGCGATAAATAGCGTCGAGATGTCCATGCTAAAGCCCTTGCAAAGCTCTATCTCAAAACCTGCATCAACTAGCTCATCACAAAAGCTCTTTGCGTCCAAGAAATTTTCTATCGAGCTTGGCAGATACTCGTACGCCTCTTTGTTTTTTGAGATAAAGCCGCCGATACTTGGCAAAATTTTACTTAGGTAAAAATCTCTTAGTGCAGTTATAAAGCCCTTTTTCTGGCGCTTTGTAAATTCAAGCACGACGACGTAGCCATCTGAAGCAAGCACTCTATTAAACTCCCTAAGCGCAGCCTTTCGCTCGACCACGTTTCTTATGCCATAGCTTATGCTTAAAATTTGAGCCTCACCGCTTGCAAGCGTTGTATTATCAGCGTAGGCCTCTATAAATTTAAAATTTGGAAATTTTGCTCTCGCCTCTTTTAGCATGCCACTTGATGGATCGATACCAGTAAGGCTTTTCACCTCTACGCCAAATTCTTTTGCCATTTCGCTCCAAAGCCCCATCATATCGCCAGTGCCGCAAGCCACATCCACGATATTTATACTCTTGTTTTTAAAAATTTCTAGCATATATCTGCAAGCAAATTTCCTCCAGCTCACATCCACGCCAAGGCTTAGCACCCTGTTTGCGACGTCGTAAGTCGGAGCGATCTGGTTAAACATATCAACTATTTTTTCTTGTTTTTGCATAAATTTTAGACCTTTATATGTAGTAAATTTTTAAATTTCGCGAGATCTTGCGAGTTGCTTTTATAAATTTAAGCCGTTTTTTTAGTATCTCTTCTCTGGTTTTGTAAATTTGTTTGTAGATTTTACTCTCTAGTTTTTCTTTACCAGCAGCCACTGGCAAGCGCTCTAAGATGCCCAGCCAGACATCATAGTCTTGAAGCGCACCAAAGATCTCTTGCATATCTTTTAGCCGCTCTTCATACTTTTTAAGCCCGTCAAAATAAAAAATCTCACTCAAAAACTCATAAGTGTATCTCACCTTTTTAAGCTCGATCCTGATCTTATGAAAACTCTCGTTTGGGCAGTCTTGATCTAGGCTTTTTAGCCTTTTTTGAGCTAATACCATAAGTGTTCTTAGCTTAAACGAGCCAAGGCGCGAAAGGCTTACATCAAAGAGCTTTGATCCATAAAACTCGCCCTCGTTTAAAAATATCTCCCACTCTTTTAAAAAGGCGTAGTTTTCCTCATCGCTAAGGTAACTTTTAACGTTTTCATACTCTAAATTTAGAGCCTTTTGCACAAAATAAATTAGCTCATTTGCATGCTTTTGCTCGCTTAAAAAGCCTAAAAATATGTCTAAGTCTCGCTTTTTGTTGGTTGAGTTTGCCAAAATTTTAAAATTCTCTCCAAAAAAAAGCGTCACTTTCTCATCAAAAACTCCGTTAAAAATTTTAAGTAGCGACCTAACTTTTCTTAAATTTACTCGCAGACTATGTAAAATTTCTTCGTCGTGATTTTGCAGATAGTCGCTCTTTAGCCTCTTTATCTCTTTAAATATACTTAAAAATAAAGCTCTTAAAGCCTCGCCACTTTTTAAATTTGCAGCAAAATTTGGCGAAATTTCTTTGTTTTTAAAGACATTGTAGGCTCTTTTGTAGTCGATTTGTTCATTTTCATTTGCGTGAATGGCAAGAAATTTGTTTTTATATCTTTTATCGCAGGTGACATCGGCCTTACAAAACTGCTCCAAAAAAGCTGGCAGTTTAAAATATACAGCCTCGTTTTCATCAGCAAATTCAATCTCAAATGTGCAAAGTCCATTTAAGCTATCTTTAAAAACATCGATGTTGCAAGGATTGTTGTTTAGCCGAAAAATGTATCTATCTTTTGTGATGACGCGCCCGATGCGGTTTTTTAGAGCCTTTTTAAACTCCACCTTTTCGCAAAATTCCTCATTTTCTTCTCTTATAAGATCTTTGCCAACCTTGATCGTTTTTATAAATTTACCCTCTTCGCTTCTGAAGCGGATCTCTTCATTTTGCGTGATCTTGGTGTAAAACTGAGAAATTTTAAGGTGCTTAAAAACTAGCCCAGCCTCTTTTAGAAAATCTAGAATTTGAGAATTTTTGAGTAAAAATTTACGCTCTATCTCCAAACCCACATTTTTCTCCGAAATTTTTTGCTTATTTTAGCGAGTTAGTGCTTAAAATAATGAGAAAAAAGCTAATTTCAGGCTTGTTTGAAGTGTTTTATGAAGAAAAATAAAAATTTATGTTGCGTAGTGCAACATAAATTTTGCCTTATCGGCAGTGTTTACAGCTTTTTACGCTAGCAACGATATTTAGGCGCTCGATGATGTTACCGATCTTTTTTTCAAGCGCTTCTTGGTATTTGCCAAGCTCTGAGTCATCATAGCTCATATCCTCGACGCTACCGCAGTTTTCGCAAACCACGTGGATGTGCGGATGCTCATAAATGTCGTATCTCGCCTTTTGATTGACAATATTTACTTCAACCACTAGACCCTCGTCTTTTAGAGTGTTTAGGTTTTTATAGACAGTTGCGAGCGAAACCGATGGATTTTCTTTCAAAATTTCATCATAAAGCTCATCGATCGTTGGATGTGTATGACGATCAAGAATTCTCAAAACGCTAAGACGCTGCGGCGTTACTTTAAGCCCAGACTGTTTTAGCAACGATACATATTGCATAATTTTCCCCTATACAAATTTTTGCTTTATGCTAGCAAAAGTAATATTAAACGTTTCTTTATTAAATGATATTAATTATTCTCTAGTAATTTTTGGGTAATTTGCTCAGCGCTTATGCCAAGGCTCTTTTCAACCTCAGCTGTCGAGCCATGCTGGATAAATTTATCATCATACTCAAAGCTAACAACGCTTACATTTGATATGCCATTTTCTTGTAAAAATGCACTTACAATCTCGCCAACACCGCCTTTTTTAGCGCTATCACTAAAGATATACCACTTTTTAGTGCGTTTTGCTAGTTCACATAAAAGCTCTCTATCAAGCGGCTTGACAAAGACTAGATCGACAAGGATAGCCTCAAGCTTGCCAGCTAGTAAATTTCTAACCAAATTTGCCCTGCCAACGCCATTGCCATAGCCTAAAAATGCGGTATCCGACTCTGCGTCAGCCAAAATTTCACCCTTGCCAAACTCTAGCGGCTTAGCCTTAAATTCATCCCTTAAAATAAACGCCCCACGCGGATATCTAAACGCGCTAACACCCTTGTAAGAGTAGGCAAATTCCATAACATTTTTCATGCTCTCTTCGCACCTTGGAGCAAAAAGAACCATGTTTGGCACAGCGTTTAAAAAGCTGATATCAAAAGCGCCCTGATGTGTTTCGCCGTCCTCGCCCACTATGCCCGCTCTATCCATCGCAAAAGTGATGTTTAAATTTAGTATAGAAGCGTCGTGGATGACCTGATCGTAGGCTCTTTGCATAAAGGTCGAGTATATCGCGACAAATGGCTTAAAACCCTCTTTTGCCATGGCTGACATCGAGGTGACAGCGTGCTGCTCGGCTATCGCCACATCCCAAAAGCGGTCTGGAAACTCATGTATGAGCGCATCCATGCCAGTGCCTGTTGGCATCGCAGCCGTTACGCCAACGATGTCGCTGTGCTCCCTTGCCATCTTTAAAAGCTGCTCGCTAAAGATCGCCGTAGCTGACTTGTTTGACTGTCTTTTTATAAATTCGCCACTTTTTAGATCAAATGGCCCAACTCCGTGCCAATTTTCATAGTAACCCTCGGCAAATTCATATCCTTTACCCTTTAGCGTCTGCACGTGGACGATGACTGGCTTTTTCATATTTTTGGCTGTTTCAAATGTGCTAAGAAGCGCTGAAAGGTCGTGCCCATCGACTGGGCCTATATACTCGAGTCCAAGCTCTTCAAAAAACATACCAGGAGTGATGAGCCTGATGCCCTCCTCCATGCGTCTAGCCATATAGGCTGCGGAGTCTGGCATGTAGCTTAAAAAGCGCTCAACCCTGCCTTTAAATTTTTGATAAAACTGCCCTGCCATCATCTGGCTTAGATACTTGCTGAGTGCGCCTATTGGCTTACTTATGCTCATCTCATTGTCGTTTAGGATGATGACGCAAGGATATTTTCTATCCCCCAGCTCATTTAGCGCCTCATACGCCATGCCGCCACTTAGTGAGCCATCGCCTATGACAGCCACTGGCAAGCGCTCTTCATTTTTTAGTTTGATCGCCTTTGCAGCACCAACTGCAAGCGAAATAGACGTCGAGCTGTGACCTGCCACAAAGTAGTCAAATTTGCTCTCGCTTGGCTTTGTGTAGCCGCTGATACCGTTAAATTTCCTAAGCGTATCAAATTTGTCCCAGCGCCCAGTTAGTAGCTTGTGCGCGTAGCTTTGGTGGCTCACGTCAAAAATAAACGGATCTTTTGTAACGTCAAAAATTTTATGCATCGCAACGATGATCTCGACTGCACCGATATTTGAGCTAAGATGACCACCATTTTTGCTAACGGTAGCTAAAATTTTATCTCTGATGTCGTGGCAAAGCGCGTTTAGCTCATCGACATTTAGGCTTTTAACGTCTTTATTCATTATTTACCAGCATTTTTAGCTTTTCAAGCCTTGTTTGCATCGTCGCATCGATGTTTCCGCCCTCGCTTATTATCACTACACCGCCTTTACTTATGGCATCATCAGCGCTTACTTTTACGCGTTCGTTTTTACTAAACTGCTCTTTTAGATACTCGCTATCTTCTGGATTAACGCGAATTTCTATATTTTTTACGTCGCTTAGCTCTTTTATAAGCGAATTTGCTAGGTGATGAGCGATCTGGCTAGAAGCCGTTGAGACCTCTTTTTCTATCACCTCTTTTGCGATCTTTATCGCAGTTTGACCAAGCTCGTCTTCGCTCTTTTTCAAAAATTCATCAAATTTAGCGTACTGCTCATCTAACTTTGCAGCTGAAGCGTTAAATTTAGCCTCAAGCTCCTTTATCTTTGCCTCATTTGCAGCGTTTGTTTGAGCGATGCCTTCGTTTTTGCCATCCTCTTTTGCACGAGAAATTTCAGCTTCAAGACGTTTTGCAAATTCACTCTCTTGATTTTCTATTTGCATTTGAAGCTTGATGATGTTGCTGCTTAGCTCATCTGTCTTTTTAAGTAGCTCCTCGACAAAGCTAGAGTCAAATCCAGGCTGGTGAGCTTGGCTATTTTGAGACTGAGGTGCAAAGTGATTTTGCATGTTTGGTTGCACTGGGTGCGGCATCTGAGGTGCGAAATTTTCAACACCTTGCTCTAAATTTTGTTCATTTAGCTCTTCACTAAGATTATTTTCTTCTATCAAAACAGGTGTGCTATCTTGGGCTCTTTCGTTACTTCCAAGCACCTTAAATCTATAATTTTCTATAAAGTGAGCCGGCGAGGTCTCACTTGTTATTACGCTACTTTTCATTCTATCATCTCATCTGCTTCGCCAACTTGGAAGACACCTTGATCAGCTAGACCTTGGACGACCTCAACTATGCGTCTTTGCGCCTCTTCAACATCTTTTACACGCACAGCGCCAAGGTATTGCATCTCTTCTTTGAAAGCTTCGGCTGCACGCTGAGACATATTTGATAAAAATTTATCCTTAATGCCATCGCTTGAACCCTTAAATGCAACCATAAGATCCTTTTTATCGACATTTTTGAGAATTTCTCTAATCGCAGTTGCGTTAAGATTGATAATATCTTCAAATGTAAACATAAGCTCTTTGATCGTTGTAGCAAGCTTATCGTCACTTTGCTCGATGCGCTCGATCGTGCTTTTGCTAGCTTTTTGACCAAGCCTGTTAAGCACTTCTGCCACAGCTCTTGGGCCACCAACCTCGACCTTGTAAGATGTGAGGCTTTCAAGTTTGCCCTCAAGTACTGTTGAGACACGCTTGATCACTGATGGGCTGATCTCGCCAAGATTTGCCATCCTGATCACTACCTCGCTTCTTAGCTCATCTGAGAAAAAGCTTAGCGTCTCGGCGGCACTTGTTGAGTCCATGTGGGCTAGGATTAGCGCGATAGTTTGAGGGTGCTCTTTTACGATGAAGTCTGCGAGTTGCTGTGGCTTTATCTTATCAAGATAGCCAAAGCTCTTTGAGTTTTCCATGCTTTTAGCAAGCTTGTCTAAAATTTTCTGAGCAGCTTCTGGACCAAATGTTCGGTATAAAATTTCTTTTGCATACTCTAAGCCGCCACTTCTCATATATTGATTTGACTGCATGAGAGCGTAAAATTCTTCCAAAATGGCGCCTGCGACTTGTTTGTCTATATTTTTCGCAGTTGCTATGTAGCCTGAAATTTCGGTGATGACGTCAACATCCATGTGCGAAAATATAAGAGCTGTCGCCTCTTCGCCAAGCTGTATTAGTAAGATAGCGATCTTTTCTGGCATCGAAAGATCGTCATATATCATCTTTTGCTTATCGGTTAGTTTTATAGACATTAAATTTCCTTACGCATGTTAAAGTCACTATCGTTTTTAACCATATCTTGGAGTAAATTTGAAATTTCCTCGCTTCGTTCAGTGACTACTATCTTCATCTTTTCAAGAAGGACGTCGTATTTTAGCTCATCTTCGTTAAATTCACCGCTAAGACCAAGCTGCTCCTCGACCTTCTTGCGAGCGGCTTTAAATTTCTCGAGCGTATCTTCAGCATCCATCTCGATATCTTCAAGATCGTCTTGGACTTGCTCCTCTTCTTCTTTCGTCTCTTCAAGCATCTTTTGCATAAATGGCACGATGACTTTTTTGTAGAAGATGTAAAGTAGCAGTGCTGCAAAGATGTATTTAAGTAGCGGCAAGAAAGGCATCACGTAGTTGTTCATAAAGCCATCCATCTTCTCGCCAGTGCTGACATCTTTGCCAGTTTTAAACTCAAAGTTATCTAAGCTTACCTCATCGCCTCTATTTTGATTGTAGCCGATTGATTGTTTGATTAAATTTGTGATTGATTCTCTTTGCTCTTTGGTAAGCGGAGCAAATTCAAGCTCGCCAGTTGGTTTGCCGTCTTTATCCTTTTTGCTTTGATAAAGTCCGTCTATAACGACAGCTGCGCTCACTCTGTTTATGCTAGCAAACTGCCCTTTGACATTTGTCACTTTCTTTGAAATTTCGTAGTTTGTCTGCTGCGAGCTTTTGTTGTACTGCTCTTTTAAAGTGCTGTCATCTAGCCCTTGAACAGGGCCTATATTACTAACCGCACCTGGTACGCCGCCTACTTCATTTGGAGCCGAGCCTTGGCGCTTTTCTTCGATGTTGCTCTCGCTTCTTACGACGTTATTTGGGTCATAAACCTCGCTTTTTGTATCTTTTTTATCAAAGTCAAAGTCGATATTTACCTTCGCTACGACCTTATCTGCCCCGCCCACGATAGGAGCTAGGACATTTACGATCTTTTGCTCGTAATTATTTTCAAACTCGCGCTTATAGCGGATCTGCTGAGCTATGGCATCACTATCAAATTCACCGTCTTCATCGCCAAGTGCAACGCCATCTTGATTTACTATCTTGACATTTTCGGTGCTTAAATTTGTAACAGAGGCGGCAACTAGGTTTTTAATGCCAAAAATTTGCTTCGCATTTAGACTAACGCCTGGCTTTAGCTCAACGACGATAGAAGCGGTCGGAAGTGCTTGTCTTTCAGTAAAGACGCTCTCTTTTGGTATGGCTATTCTTACGGTTGCTTTTTGGATAGATGAGAGGCTCTCGATCGTTCTAGCTAGCTCACCCTCAAGCGCTCTTTGAAATTTAACTCTCTGCTCGGCGTCCGTTGCTCCAAATTCTTGCTTGTCAAAAATTTCAAAACCGATCTTGCTCTCTTTTGGTATGCCAAGCGTTGCAACAGCGATACGCTCTTTATATACATCACTAGTTGGCACCAGTATTGTGCCTTCATTTGCTAGTTTATACTTGATACCATCTTTGTTTAGCTGATCGACTATTAAGGCTGAGTCGCTTGGGCTGATGTTTTCAAAAAGGACGCTATATCCTGCAAAGCTATCACTTTTACTTTTGTAAAGCGTTAAAAATACCAAAAAAGCCACAACTAAGACGATCGAGCTGCCTGCGACGATCTTTTGTTTTAGTGAAAGCTTTTGATAAATTTGACTTATTTGATGAAGTAATGCCTTAAAATCCATATCCCTACTTTAAAATTTGCTCTAACTCTTCAAAAACTCTATCGTTTTGCCATGCCTGACCGATGGTGATTCTCACCGCATTTAAGGCGTAGCTTTTTAAATCTCGTAAAATTATACCTTTTTTTAGCATCTTTTCGCATATCTGGCTTGATTTTGGCTCGTTAAATTTAAAAGTTATGAAATTTGTGTAGCTTGGGATAAACTCGATGCCATTTTGCTTTGCAAACTCCTCATATCTCTTCATCTGCTCGAAGTTGTTTTGCATAGTTTTTTGCACAAATTCATCATCTCCAAGCGCTACTACCGCTGCTCTTAGGCTTGGTGTCGTGATGTTAAATGGAGCTCTTAGCTTTGAAAGAGCGCCTATGATCTCTTCATTTGCCACGCCGTATCCCACGCGCATGCCACCAAGTGCGTAGGCCTTTGAGAAAGTGCCAAGATAGATGGCATTTTTAAATTTCACCACCTCACTTGGCTTTATCTCTTTTTTGCTATCTTTAAATTTAGCAAATTCGTTGTAAGCGCAATCAAGCACCACAAGCGTGTTTTCATCAATGTTTTTTATAAATTTATAGACTTCATCGGCATCGATGCATTCGCCCAAAGGGTTATTTGGCAAGCAAAGAAAAATGACAGAAATTTCATCTTTGTGCGCATTATAAATTTCTAAAAACTCGCTCAAATTATGCTCCACACTCTTTGTGCGGTAAATTTTAGCCCCTGTTTGTTTTGCGTAAATTTCATACATCGCAAATGTCACGCCAGCCATCAAAACGCCGCTTTGTTTGTTCGCCTTTGCGTGAAGTGCAAACTCTATGATCTGGTCACTTCCAGAGCCGATGATTAAATTTTTGCTAGTTACGCCAAATTTCTTAGCCAGTCCCTCTTTTAGCTCAAAGTAGCTATCGTCTGGATAGAGATGTGCGTTTTTAGCGACCTCTTTTAGCGCCTCTTCTACGCGTTTGCTCGTGCCAAAAGGGTTTTCATTACTCGCTAGCTTTATCACATCTTTTGCATCGATGCCAAACTCTCTAACTACAAGCTCGATCGGCTTTCCAGCCTCATAATTTACTAGATCATCTAAAAAGTCATTAAATTTCATTACTCATCTCCGTTTAAATAGCTTCCAAGCCAAGTTATCTCAGCGCCGCTCTCTTTTGCAAGTTCAAAGGCGTTTTGCACCTTCTCATCGTCGATATGCCCTTCAAAGTCAAGGTAAAAAATTGACTTAAATTCGCGCTGCTTTATAGGACGTGACTCAAGTTTTGTGATATTGATATTTTCATTTTTAAAGATAGAAAGCAGATCAGCAAGGCGTCCTGGACTGTGATCAGTCTTTGCTAGGATCGAAGTTTTCGAGTTTTCAACCTTGGCATTTTTAAAGTCACTTAAAATCAAAAATCTCGTTCTATTTGCCATATTATCTTCAATAGTTTCATAGACGATTGGCACGTTGTAAATTTTAGCTGCGATTTTTGAGCAAATGGCGGCTGATTCTCTATCCATAGATGCCATATATGCGGCTGCTGCGGTTGATTTGGCTGGGACAAATTCGACCTCATTTAGCAAGTGATCTTCTAAAAATTTACGGCACTGGTTATAACCTTGCGGATGCGAGTAAATTCGCTTTATCTCTTTTAAATTTTCATTTATGCTAACAAAGCTGTGGTGGATATCTACGTAGAGCTCTGCCACTATCTTTATATCATCAAATTTACTCAAACAATCAAGCGTAGCTCCAACAGCGCCTTCAGTGTTGTTTTCGATAGGCACGACGCCATATTTTGCCTCTTTTTGAGCTAGCTTCGTAAAAACTGCCTCGATCGTAGCAAGTGGCAAATATGCGCTCATCGCGCCAAATCTACTTTGCGCCGCTTGATGTGTATAAGTGCCCTCAGGTCCTAGATAGACGATCTTTTGAGGCATCTCTAAATTTCTACTAACAGCAAAAATTTCAAGATAAATAGCCTCGATAGCTGCCTTGTTTAAAGCTTTATCTTTGCTAAGGCTAGTTAAGCGGTTTATGATAGCTCGCTCGCGCTCAGGGCGATATATAGGCGTCCCAGTCGTTTGCTTTAGCTTGCCGATCTGCTCGACAAGCTTCATTCTTTCATTTAGTTTATTTAAGATGAGATCATCGATACTATCGATCTCTTTTCTAAGCTCATTTAGCTCTTGCATCAGCGCTCTCCAAAAACTCAATCTCAGGTGCCACGACGTCCTCGAAGCTCTCACGTCTTCTTATCAGCCTATCTTTGCCATCAAGCACGCAAACTTCAGCAGCTCTGTTTCTTGTATTGTAGTTTGAACTCATGCTAAATCCATAAGCTCCAGCCCCTTTAACCACTATGACGTCGCCACTTTCACACTCTGGTAGATTGATATCTTTTGCTAAAAAGTCGCCACTTTCACAAACTGGACCGACCACATCGCAAGTGCCTAAATTTTCATCCTTGCCATCGACAAAAATTTTGTGATGTGCGCCATAAAGGCTTGGTCTTATAAGATCATTCATCGCGCCATCAGTGATGACAAATCTCTTTTTGCCATTAAATTTCTCATATAAAACGCTTGCGACAAAGTAGCCAGCATTGCCCACGATGAAGCGGCCTGGCTCGCAAACGATGGTCACATCTTGACCCTTTAGTGCGCCTAAAATTCCTTGTGCGTAGTCATATAAATTTATCTCTTTTTCGTCGTTATAGATGATGCCAAGTCCGCCACCAACATCAAAGAATTTGATATCGATCTCAAGCGCTCTTAGCTCTCTTAAAAGCTCACTAACGATCTTTGCAGCGTCTATTATCGGGCTTAGTGAAGTTAGCTGTGAGCCGATGTGAAAGTGTATGCCAGTTGGCTCAAGAAACTCTGATGCTTTGGCGTGGATATACATCTTTTTGGCCGTCTGCGCATCGACGCCAAATTTGTTTTCATTTAGCCCTGTCGAGATATATGGGTGTGTTTTTGCATCAACACCAGGATTTACCCTGATGCTGATCCTTGCCTTTAAATTTAGCCCTTTTGCTATCTCTTCAAGCCTTAAAAGCTCAGCAAAACTCTCAACATTTATAAGCAAAATTTCATTTTCTAAAGCCTCTTTTAGCTCTTCATCGCTCTTGCCAACGCCGCTAAAGATGATCTGATATCTCTTAGCTCCCGCTAACAGCGCTCTTTTGACCTCGCCGATGCTCACGCAGTCAAATCCAGCTCCAAGATCAGCCAGAAATTTTAAAACGCTTAAATTTGAGTTTGCTTTTACAGCGTAGCAAACTAGAGATTTTCTAGCGTAAAATGCGTTTTTTAGCGCCTCGTAGCGCTCTTTAATGTAGTTAAAATCATAAACGTAAAGTGGGGTTTTGTATTTGCTTGCAAGCTCTTTAAAATCCATAAAATAGCCTTTTTTAAAATGGCTTGATTTTACAAAAAAGTTGCCAAAATTTGGCTTAACGATGCGTTTTTATGAGATAAATGGCGTATGCAAAAAACAAAATAACAGGGAAAACCATGCCGATCTCTGGCAAGATGACTGAGGTTTGAGCAAATTTGGTTAAGATAAAGAGAAGTCCCCAAACTACGAGTGTTATCACAACAAAGATAAATGTTGAGAGTGCGAGGTTAAAAAACCTGCCAGTTACTGGCAAATGATAGTAGAAAATAAGCAATAAAAATGGCGCAAAAAATGGCGTGATAGCAAGGTTATAAAATGCAGTCCTTGCGCTATCAAGCCCTATGCCTTCGTTTTTAAATGTCTTTATAAAATTTATCGCGTCAGGTATGTTAAATTTTGAGTTTTCAACACTTGCAGCACTCTCAATGCTCTTTGGCTTAAAGCCTCTTAACGCATCTAAATTTTCGCTTTTTACCTTGCTAAAGCCATTTTCGCCAAGCTCTAAGCTTTGAGGCAAAAAGGTCTGATTTACATCTTCTAAAACCCACTCATTGTCTTTAAATTTGGCGTGGTCGGCAAAAGTTGTCGAGAGCAAGTCAGTGCCATTAATGTCAAAAATTCTCACGTCATTTGCTCTTTGCTTAGCTGAGCTTAACTCTTTTATATAGATAAATTTGCCTTCAAATTTCAAAAATGAGTCATTTGTACTTTTTGAAAAAGCGGTGTTTTTAGCGATACTCTTTTGATAATCATGCGCATAAGCAAACGGCGTAAAATTTAGCCCAACGTAAAAAATCGTCACAAAAAGTGCGATGAGAAATGGAGGCAAAATGAGCTTGTTTTTACTGATGCCAAGAGCATAAAAGCTGATTAGCTCGTTTGATCTGACCATATTTACATGCAAAATTATTAGCGCAAAGATGAGTGAAAGTGGCAAAACATAGCTAATGGCACTTAGTGCAGTAAGGCCAACGTAGAGTAGCTGAAGGTTGGCAGATGGTGGCAGATCTTTTAAATTTGTAAGCAGATCAATGCCAACATAAAATAGCTCAAGCGCTAAAAATACGATAAGAAAAGATTTTATATAGACCCAGCCAACGTATCTGGCGTATAGTTTCATTTGATAAGACCTTTTTTTACCGTAAATTTTTGTGAAATTTCGTTGATGTTGCTCTTTAGCAGCTCGCAAACCGCATTTTTTGTATAGGCTAAAATTTCATCTAAAGCCTTTTTCTCCTCGTCGCTAAACTCGCCAAGGACAAAATTTTTAGCATCGCCCTCATGTCCTATGCCAACACGCACTCTTTCGTAGTCGTTGCCTATTAGATTATCGATCGATTTTATGCCGTTATGTCCGCCGCTACTGCCGCCTTTTTTAAATTTAACCGCGCCAAAACTAAGATCAAGATCATCGTGGATGACGATTATCCTATCTGGCTTATAAAAGTCTTTTACTGCTTTTACGCTTTGACCTGAGAGGTTCATAAAGGTTGTTGGTTTTAGCAAGATAATGTCATTAAATTTAAAAACTTCGCCTTGAAATTTGGCTGAGCTAACATCTTTGAAATTTGAGTCTTTTAGGAGGTCTATAAGCATAAAGCCTATGTTGTGTCTAGTGTTTTCGTATTTGGGGCCAGGATTTCCCAGCCCCGCTATTAGTGTCACAAAAGCCCTTTTTATTTAGCTTTAATAACTCCAAGTACCGCAACACGGTCAGCGTCAATGATAGTAACGCCTTTAGGAGCTGTGATATCACGAACCAAAATCGTATCATCAATGTCAAGTTTGCTTACATCAACGTCAAATGAATTTGGTAAATTTTCAGCCGTGCATTTTACGCAAAGACGTCTTTTTGACTGGATCAAAACGCCCTTATTTTTAAGACCAATAGGTGTTCCAACTGGCTTAACTGGGATCATATATTTTGATAAAACGCCTGGAAGTGCTACTTTTAGATCTACGTGTTTAAGATCGCTTGTAACAACATCTCTTTGGTAATCAACAATAACGACATTATAAACTTTTCCGCCTACTTTTACATCAAAAGCAAGGCTCTCTTTTTTGCGTGCCTCTTTGATAAAGTCATTTACTTTAAAAGCAGCTGCAACATTCTCTAATCCCTTGCCATAAATGTTGGCGATTAGATAACCATCTCTTCTCAAAGCCTTCGCAGACTTCTTACCGATACTCTCTCTAACGATTCCTTCTAACATCGTTTTCCTTTCATAAAAAATAGGTGCTGATTTTATCTAATGCTTTATAAATTTCACATAAAGCTTATTAAATTTCTTTAAGTGCGATCACTTCAGGTTGATCTTGTTTGCTTTGAGGTTTGCCAAAATTTACACCATTTTCAAAGCTAAAGCCTGCTACATTTGAGCTTTTTATCTTAAGCTGCAAATCGCCCCTATTGCTAGCATTGTCAAGCGCCACTTCGGCACTAATTATCTTATTTTCATAAAGCTCAAGCAAGTGCTGATCAAAAGTTTGCATGCCATAAGTATTTTTTGACTCAGCTATGGCAAGATCGATCTCGTCAAATTTCTCTTCAGATATGAGCTCTTTTATGCGGGTATTTTTTCTCATGATCTCAACTGCTGGGCGTCTTGTACCAAAAAGCGTCTTAACTAGCCTTTGTGAGATGACGCAAGCAAGTACTGAAGAGAACATAAGGCTGACCTTATCTCGCTCGCCTTGTGGGAAGCTATTTACTATTCTATTTACGCTCTCTTTTGCATCAAGTGTGTGAAGTGTCGAAAGCACCAAGTGTCCAGTCTCTGCGGCTCTAATGGCAGTCTCAATGGTCTCAAGATCTCTCATCTCACCCACTAAAATGATGTCAGGATCTTCTCTTAATGAAGCCCTTAGTGCATCTGAGAAATTTAGCGCATCTGCCCCGATAGAGCGCTGGTTGATTATACTTTTATCGTCGTTAAATACATACTCAATCGGATCTTCGATAGTCACGATGTGTGATCTTTTTGTCTGGTTGATGAAATTTATCATGCTTGCAAGCGTCGTTGTCTTGCCGCTTCCAGTTGGGCCAGTCACTAAAATGATGCCACGAGTGGTCTCGGTGCAAATTTTTTCTATCACGCTTGGTAAATTTAGATCTTTTATGGTTGGAATTTTCGTTGGAGTGACACGAAAGACAGCAGAAATTCCATTTATCTGCAAAAACATATTTACACGAAAGCAATACTCATCATTTAGTTTATAAGAAAAATCTATATCTTTTTTATCCATAAACTCATCAAATTTAGCCCCCAAAAGTTCATTTGCGATAGCTACTGCGTCACTTGGGTCTAAATTTTCTTCACTAAGTGGCATGATCTCGCCATTAAATCTGCCATAAACAAGGCTTGCAGACTTTAGGTGAAGGTCGCTGCCGCCTTTATCCACTAAAGAGCACAGATATGAGTCTAGGTCTTTTTTGGTCATTAAAGCGATTTCATAATGTCGTCAAATGCTACAACAAACTGTTTTAAGCCGTCATTTAAAAGCTCTTTATAAGTAGCATTTATATCGATCTCATTATTTTTTATGATATGAAAAAAGCTTGAGATATTCTCTTTGCTAGGGGCATTTTTTGCCTCAGCTTTTTCTTTTATAAATTCTTTTATCGTATCTATCGGAGCTGTGTTTATAGAGTTTTTATACATTAGTTCTCTAACGTAATAATCCCCTCTTAAGCCACCACCTTTTACGCCAGTGCTTGCAAAAAGTGTCCTTACGTTTTCTAAGCCAAAATCCTCAATGATATGATAGATATTTGCAGCGTTCATTATGCCGATCTGCCCAGTTGGCAAGCTCTTTGCAGCCATTGTCTCATCAAGCTTTCTATCAAATCTACTAACAAAAACGCTGATCACACCTTTTGGCATCGTCGTATCCACAAAGCGGCTTGCATAAGCCTTGCTACCCTCTTTGAAAGCCTCTAGGCAGTTTTTGGCCTGATCTGGCGAGAAAATGAGCGTCGCATTTACGCTGATACCTCTTGCCATAAGCGCGCTCATCGCTTCATAGCCCTCTTTTGTAGCTGGAATTTTTATCATAACATTTGGCATTGAGATAAGGTTGTGAAGCCTGATGCCCTCTTCTATCGTCGCAGCTATTTCGCCACTTAAATTTGGATCAACCTCGATGCTAACAAAGCCGTCATCGCCGTTTGCGTAGTTTTTTAACATTTTACATGCGGCGATCTTGATATCTTGGGTTGCTAAAATTTCATAAAGATCTTTTGGATGACGCTTGTTGCTGTTTTGTATGATCTGTTTGTAAGCAGGTGATGCAAAAGCTGTTTTAAAGATAGCTGGGTTGCTTGTAGCTCCGTTTATAACGCCTTTTTCTAATAAAGAGTTGAATTCGTTTTGTAAAAAATCTCTCTCTATAAAGTCACACCAAAGAGAAAATTTAGCTTCATTGTCATACATTTTTTTACCTTATATAAATTAAAATTTCACGCAGATCCTTGACATCCACGCAATGCGTCGCCTCTTTTTTTAAAATTTCTTTCGCACAAAAGGCAATTTTTAGATCACATTTTCTAAACATAGATACGTCATTGGCTCCATCGCCAACGCACATGATCTCACTTTTATCTAAATTTAATAGTCCCTTTAAGCGATCTATCATCTCGCCTTTTGAGCTACCAAACATCATCTCTCCGCCAACTTCACCTGTTAAAATTCCATCTTTGTGGTGCAAGATATTTGCAAAATTTGCATCAAATTTAAGTTTTTCTTGCATCTTATCAGTTGCGATGTGAAAACCACCACTAAAAACCACGACCTTTATGCCTTTTTGCTTTAGAGCAGCTATAAGCTCGCTAGCTCCTGGCATGATGGGTAAATTTTTACAAATTTCATCTGCTTTTGAAAGTGGCATTCCTTTTAAAAATTTTACTCTTGCTGTAAGACTTTCAAAAAAATCAAGTTCGCCGTTCATCGAACGCTTCGTTATACTAGCCACCTCATTGCTAGCGTTATTGGCGGCGGCGAGGATATCAATCGTCTCGCCGTCCATTATCGTAGAGTCAAAGTCAAAAACACAAAGTTTTATCAAGCTATGCCCTAAAAATCACGCTTTAAAAGGCTTTCAACCTTTAAAATCGTAAGGATGTTTTGATCGCGTTTGCCGATACCATAGATCATGCCTTTGTCTTTTACCAAAGTCTCTGGCGGCGGATCGATCCTGTTGCGGTCTATTCTGATAGCCTCCGTCAAACGGTCTATCACGAAGCCTGCGATATTATCCTCATCTTTCATGACGATATATCTTGTATTTGAGCTTTGTTTTGTAACATTTAGTGAAAAACGTTTTCGCAAATCAATAAGCGGGATAACGTTTCCACGTAGGTTAAAAACACCAAGAACATAGTCAGGCACGCTAGGAACACGGGTGTATTCGATAGGCTTGATTATCTCTTGGATATTTAAAATAGGTATCGCATACTCTTCTTCGCCAACAACGAAGCCTACAAGTTGGACTATATCTTCGTTGTTTTTTATCTCAGGCTCGTCAATTTGCTGTTTTTGTTTGCTTAAAACTTGGTTTAGTTTATCATTCATCGCCTAACCCCTAACCTAATTTAATATTTTTTCTAACAACGTTTTCAAGGTATTCTGACGAATATGGTTTTGTGATATATTCAGTCATACCAACCTCTACTCCGCGCAATCTATCAGTTTTAGACGTTCTTGATGTTACTGCTATTAGCGGTAAAGTGCGATACTTAGAGTATTTGCGAATTTCACCTGCTAGAGTATATCCGTCCATCCTTGGCATCTCAATATCAATGAGCACCGCATCAAATGCATGCTCGCCTGATTTAATTATATTGAGTGCTTCTACTCCGTTAGTTGCTTCTATGATTGTGACGCCGATTGGCTCAAGCGATTTTTGCATAATGGTTCTATCCATCTTAGAGTCATCAACGATTAGGACCTTATAATCGCTTGGTTTCTCTTTTGCTTTAGCACTATCTTCCATTTCGGCTCTAATATTTACCTTAATATCCTTTGCCATCTCCATCATAGCACCAACGTCTATGATAAGAGTTACGCGGCCATCGCCTCTTATAGTAGCTCCAGCGATGCCTGGGATATTTTGCAAATAATCACCCATTGACTTAATAACGATCTCTTCTTGACCGACTAGTGTATCTACAATGATGCCCAGTTTTGCCTCGGCAACGCCGATGATAACGACATAAGTTTGATCTCCGCCGTCAAAGACTTTATTGACACCAAAGACATCTGAAAGTCTAACAAGAGATAAGACCTCATCCCTTAGTCTTAGAACGTTTTTGCCATCGATCGTATAGATATCATCGATAGGTACGCGAACAGTTTCAAGAACGCTCGCAAGTGGTATCGCATAAAATTCCTCTTGTGTTCCGACAAGAAGTGATTGAATGATCGCAAGTGTAAGTGGAATTTTAAGCTTCATAACTGTGCCTTTTCCAACTTCACTCTCAATATCAATGATACCATTTAGCTTTTCGATATTTGTCTTAACAACGTCCATACCAACGCCACGACCAGATACGTTTGTAACCTTTGCAGCAGTTGAAAATCCTGGCTTAAATATAAGACCAAAAGCCTCTTTCTCACTCATTGCATCAGCTTCTCGCTCAGTAATGATGCCTTTTTCTATAGACTTAGCTTTAAGCATATCAGCATCTAAGCCCTTACCATCATCAACTATCTCAACAACGATATGGTTGCCCTCATTGTAAGCTTTTAGCTGAACAAGGCCTTTTTCAGGTTTGCCCATTGCCTTTCTTGTCTCAGGATCTTCGATGCCATGATCGCATGAGTTTCTTATGATATGAACTAGCGGATCGCCGATCTCTTCAACGATTGATTTATCAAGTTCAGTCTCTTCACCTGAAATTTCAAGGTCGATCTGCTTACCAAGGTCGCGGCTAAGGTCGCGTATCATACGTGGGAATTTATTAAAGACTTTTGCTATTGGAAGCATCCTTGTCTTCATAACAGCAAGTTGGATATCAGTCGTAACTAAACTTAGACTTGAGACTACTTGATTTAGCTCTTCGAGGAATTTCTCGCCCTCATATCTCTCTTCTACGTCATCATAAATTTTTAACAAGCGGTTTTTACCAAGGACAAGCTCGCCGATTAAATTCATCAAGTGATCAAGTCTTTTTACTTCAACACGTATCGTTTGCTCTTGTGCTACCGCACTGTTACTACTAGCTGCTGGCACTTTTTTATCCGCATCTCTTTCTCTACTAGGAGCTGGCTTAGGTGCAGGTGCTGGTGCAGCGCTTGTGGCTGGAGCTATCTCTTCAGGAGATTTTGGAGCTATGCCTTTTGAAGCACGTCTTGCTTGATCTTCTGCTTTTCTAACTTTTAAAAGTCTTTCTATCTCAGCTTCAACCTCAGAGTCGCTTAGTTTTGAAAGCTCAGCATCGCTTACTTCAGGAGCTGCCTCTTCAGCTGGTGCGGCTGGCTCTGGCTCTTTTACTGGCTCAGGTGCTGGTGCGGCTGGAGCTTCTGGGGCTGCGCTTGGAGCTTCACCTTCTGAAATTTGAGTAAGTCTTACACAAATATTTTTGATATCAATGCCAGCGGCTGCGTCACTACCGTTATCTCTAATGCTCTCAAGTAGTCCCTTCATCATATCAACTGATTCAAGAACAACATCCATGATATCTGGAGTGATCTTTAGCTCGCCTTTTCTAGCTTTGTTCAAAACATCTTCCATGTGGTGAGTAAGCTCTGTTAAAACGTCAAAATTTAAAAAGCTTGAGCTACCTTTTACTGTGTGAGCAACACGGAAAATTCTATTTAAAAGCTCCAAATCTTCAGGGTTTGCCTCTAGTTCAACAAGGTCATGGTCTATCTGCTCAATAAGTTCGAAAGCCTCTATTAAAAAGTCTTCCATTATTTCTTTCATATCATCCATACTTCACCTCACTTCGCAGATTTAGAATGTGCTTCAATCACTTTTAGCACCTCTTGATAAAATACACCAGCATCAAATTTTGTAAGATACGCAGCACCACCGGCTTCTTTACTCTTAACCTCACTAAATTCGTTGCTTAATGAAGAGTTAAACACAATCGGAACATCTTTAAATCTATCATCATTTTTAATAGTTGAAGCAAAGCGGTATCCATCCATTTGTGGCATTTCGATATCACTTAAGATAACTCTAAGCTCTTTTGTTAAGTTATCTCCATATCTTTGATAAAGCTCTTCCATTCTCTCTAATCCCTCAACGCCGTTTTTAGCTTCAACTACGCTAAGACCCATCTTCTCAAGTGCGTCTTTTACTAGCTTTCTAGCAGTTGAGCTATCATCTAGAACTAAAGCAGCACCTTTGATCTTTTGATCGTCTGTTACGTCAAATTCGATCTTTGGTGAGTAAATTCCTAGCTCTTCAACGATGCTTTCAAGATCAAGAATTAAAAGTACTTCGTCATTTTCTATTCTTGTTACACCTGTGATCTTGCCTTTGTCTAGAGTGCCAGCTCCAGCAGCAAAATTTGCAGGCTCTATGTCTTTCCAGTTTATACGTCTGATCCTCTTGGCCTCATGGACGATAAAACCGATTAATATACCGCTAAATTCAGCGATAATAACACGTGGCTTTATGACTACACCCTCAGTTGGCTCGATGATATTCATCCATCTTGCCAAATTTATGACAGGGATAACCACACCTCTTAAATCAAAAATTCCCTCGATATACTCAGGAACGCCAGGAAGCTCGGTAAGATTTGGCATCTTAATGATCTCCCGCACCTTTGCGACATTGACTCCGTATATTCCTTCATATACTTTGTTTTCGGCCTTTTTAAAGATACGAAAATCAACAAGTTCCATCTCGTTTGAGCCCGTTTTTAGTACGTTGTCTCCAAACATCAATGTCCTTTCAAACTCATTTTGAGCAAATTCAACTTTTGCTGGGCGTATTCTACAACAAAATAACTTTGCTCGCATGCAAAACAAGGTAAATTTATATAAAATCTATCGTAAATATCAAATAGCTCACCTTGATGATAGTGTCCCTCTATCACTATACTTGCGTCAAAGCCCTGCAAATGCTTGCTCATTAGCTCCTTGAAGTTTGAAATTTTATAGTGCAGATTTTTCTTAGTAAGTTTGGCTAGTATCGCTTTTGAAATTTTAAAATTCAAAATTTTATCAAGCGCGTTCATAAATTTCAAAAACCATCTAAGCCTTAAAAACCTAAGCGCATACTTATCTATAAAAGGCAAAAATATATCGCCATGCGCGATCTGGACGTGCTCGCCACTTATAGTTCTAAATTTCACTGGCTGAGCGCAAATGTCATAGACCTTTACCCCCTCAAAGCTTAGCCTCTCGCCTTTGTCCCAAAAATCTCTAGTTTTATTAAATAAATTTGAAAGTCTAAAATCGTGGTTGCCCTCGAAGTAAAAAATTTCCACCTTTTGTGAAATTTTATTTATAAGTCTTAAGTGCTCAGCGTAAAATTCTTGCGTATATTCACCCTCGCCCGTTAAAAAATCAAATATATCGCCAAGCAAGAAAATCTGCGGTGGCTCCTTGATCTCTCCGCTATCAACGGCATGCAAGAATTTCAAAAATCCATCTCTATTTACATTTTCATGCGCATCAGCCAAAAAGATCGCGCCTTCTTTTATAACGGGGGCATATAGGTATTCGCTCAAATTTTGCCTTAATTAAAAATTAGCAGAGCCAAAAAGCAGTTTTTAGCTCTTTGCCTCGTCTTTTAGTCAAATTTTATAGGTTTGTAGCAGATCTTAACAATCTCAACGTCGCTTCTACCTTTTGGTAAATTTAGCGCTACCTCATCGCCCTCAGCCTTGCCTAAAAGCTGCTTTGCAAGAGGTGAGTTTATCGAGATATAGCCCTTGTCTAGGTCACTTTCACTCACGCCAACTATCGTGTAAGTATGCTCTACCTCGGTCTCTTCGTCCATTATCGTCACACTAGAGCCAAATCTCACCCTATCATGCTCGTAGCTACTTGGATCAATAACTTCAGCATTTGCCAAAAGTGCGCTAAGCTCAGCGATCCTAGCGTCTATAAAGGCTTGCTTCTCTTTTGCTGCGTGATACTCAGCATTTTCTTTTAGATCGCCGTGGCTTCTTGCGATGTCGATCTCTGTTACGATTTGTGGGCGCTGTACTAGCCTTAGATCTTTTAGCTCAGCTTCTATCTTCTCGTATCCGTGCATTGTCATTGGTTCACTCATTTTTTACTCCATATTTTTTAAAATTTTTACTACATTTTTACTGCTACCATGCCCTAGGTAAGCCCTTAGCTCATCGCAGCCTTTTAAGAATTTTTGCCTATCGCAGCTCTTGTAGGCTCTTAGCAAATTTTCAGCCGTTGCAAACTCTTGGATAAACTCCTCATGAAGCGGCTCTTTGCCCATGAAGTCAAACATTATATTTGCAAGTCCAGCGTGCTTGATCTTTACAAATTTTCTAGCGATGAAAACATCTATCGCTTTTGCCTTATATGCTAGCACAAATGGCGTGCCAATGAGAGCTGCCTCAAGCGTAGCAGTGCCAGAGCAGACAAAGGCAAAGTCGCTCTCATACAAGGCTTCAGGCGTGTTTGAGACGACCTCAAATTCGCTCACATCGCCATAAATTTCACCCACTTTATCAAGCAAAAATGGCGGCACGACAAGCAGCCTTTTTGCTTCTATCTTTTTAGCAAGCTCTCTATAAACTGGCATCAGCCTTGAAATCTCTGACCTTCTTGATCCTGGTAAAAAAGCCACTTTGCCACTGCTACTTAGGCTAGTTTTCTTAAGCTTTATCTCATCCATCAAAGGATGGCCCACGTAGGTCGAGCGACTATAAAATTTAGAGTCAAATGGCAGGATCGAAGCAAGATTGTCACAGTATCTCTCCACAACGCTCACTCTTTTTGGCTTCCACGCCCAAACTTGAGGCAAGATATAGTATGTCACGGCTGCTTTTGCACCGGCCTCTTTTATCGCCTTTGCAAGCGGCAGATTAAAGGCTGGACTGTCTATTAGCAGCACTGCATCAGCCTCTTTTGCCATCTGGCTCATCACTTTCATCGCCTTTTTTGCCTTAAAAATGAGTGGCAAAACCTCGACAAAGCCCATCGCTGAAAACTCGCTGCTTTTCATATATGGTGTGCCAAGCTCTTCGCTAAAAATTCCCATTAGCTCAAATTCGCCCTCGAAATTTTTCAAAATTTCTTTTAAATGCAAATTTGCCGATGGCTCAAGAGCGGAGACTAAAATTTTCATTTACACACTTTCATCAGGTCTTTTTTTGGGGGCATTATACGCAAAAATTCTTTAAAATTTTAAGAAAGCTGTGATAAAATCCAACCCTTTAAAGGATAAAATTTGAAAGAAATTTTGATAACAAATGACGATGGATTTGAGGCGGCTGGACTGCTTGCCTTAAAAGAAGCTTTAAGCGAGCTAGATGGCGTAAATGTCACGATCGTAGCTCCAAGCTCTGAAAAATCAGCCTGCGCTCACTCTTTGACGCTCACAAGGCCTCTTAGGTTTATAAAACTTGATGATAGCTTTTTTAAACTTGACGACGCAACGCCCAGCGACTGCGTCTATCTCGCACTTCATGCACTTTATAATAAAAAACCAGATCTAGTGATAAGCGGCATAAATCACGGGGCAAATTTGGGCGAAGATATCACCTACTCTGGCACGTGTGGAGCGGCGATGGAGGGCGTTTTGCAAGGCATTAGAAGCATCGCTTTTTCGCAGTTTTATGAAAACAACTCACTAAATGAACTTGGCTTTGAGCTAGCAAAAGAGATCGTTAAATTTGTCGTACCAAAGGTGCTAAATGATGAAATTTCGCTAAATCAAAGAGAATTTCTAAATGTAAATATCCCAGCCACAACTAGCAAAAATTTCAAAGGTTATGCCGTCGTGCCAGCTGGCAGACGCACTTACGCCACGCATGCCACGCTTAATCGCAACCCAAGAGGCATCGAGTACTACTGGCTTGGAAACGCCGCACTTGAATACGAAAAAGGCGAGCCAAGCGACATCAGTAAGGTAAATGAGGGCTTTGCAACGATAACGCCCATAAAACTAAACATGACTTCATACGAGAGCTTGGAGAGCTTAAAAGGGAAATTTGATGCAAAATGATAGATTTACAAGGATAAGATGGCTCTTTGGCGAGGATGGTTTTAGCAAGCTTCAAAGCGCAAAAGTGCTAGTTTGCGGAGCTGGAGGCGTTGGTGGGATGTGCGTGGATGCGCTTGCTAGAAGCGGAGTCGGAAGCATCACGCTGATCGATAAAGACATCTTTGACGTGACAAATCAAAACCGCCAAATTTACAGCGAAAACGTAGGAGGCGTAAAGGTGGAGGAGTTTGCCAAAATTTATCCTTGCATCACGCCTATACAGACGCTGATCACGCCTGAGTTTGTCGCTGGATTTGACTTTAGTAAATTTGACGTGGTGATCGACGCGATCGATGATATCGCTGCTAAGATTGCCCTTGCAAACGCAGTAGATCCTAGCAAATTTATAGCCTCTATGGGTGGTGCAAAAAGGGTCGATCCTACAAAAATAAAGGTGGCTAGCGTTTGGAAAACATCGGTCGATCCACTAGCTAGAAAATATAGATATGAGCTCAAAAAATCAGGCTTTAGCGGTAAATTTGACGTGGTTTTTTCAACAGAAGAACCACTTTGCAAACCACTTGGCAGCTTCATGGGCGTAACTGCCTGCTTTGGGCTAAATTTAGCCTCACTAGCTGTTAAAAAGATAGTTGAACAGTAAACCTAAATTTACACTCCGAGCAAAATTTCAAATTAGAGCTAAAATTTTGGATAAATTGAACAGCCAGCTCTACAATACACAAATTTAACAATCCAAGATGAGCATCTAGCAAATTTTAAAATTTGTGAACGAGTAATTTTAGTAGCAATTCTTGTGAGTGAATGAAATTTTAAAATTTGCAAAGATAGCTTGATTAAATTTATAAATTTTTTTATTCAAAAGGGAGACAAGGGGACTCAAGTTACGAGGCCGTCCCCTTATCCCCCTTTTTAAATCCCCCAAACCCCTCGCACGTTAGAGGTACATGCAACGGTGCTTCGCACTGCATGCGGTTAAAAACTCAAGCAAATTTTAAAATTAGAGCTGACATATCATGTCTTTAAATTTAGTACTAAACGATGTGCAGCCTAAAATTAGTAGTCTGCTAAGGCGAGTGAATAAGATTTTAAAATTTGCAAAAGTAGATTTTTATAAATTTAAATTTTTTATCAAAAAGGGTGACAAGGGGCTTGAATTTTGCTTCTCAGGCTCGCAACTGCAGAATAGACACTAAAAACCGTCCCTTTATCCCTCTTTAGCCTCACGTCTACTTGCAGTTACGAGACGAAGCCAGAGCGAAAACCTCTCGCACCTTCAAAATGCATGCTTTAATGCTGGTGCATCGCAAACCACAACAAATTTCTATTTTAAAATATAGCTTTAAATTTATAAGTCCTAAATTCTAGTAAGTAGTTTAAATAAATAAAAATTTAAAATAGACGCAAAGTTTACATATTTATCTGATCGTACTTGCTGTTTTTACAACCAAATGCGATTTAACATTTAAATTTTGTCTCATCTTTTTTATATTTTCTAAGTAGCTCATTTATCTGGTTTTCAAATTTACCCCACCTTGCCTCACTGCCGTGCTTTGCGAAGAGCTTTTTGGCATGAGAGATCAAAATTTCACTTTTATCTTTTATCAAAAGATATTCGTAGAGCTGATTTATCGCTGCAAGGCCGTTTTGTTCGAGCATTAGTTCTATTAAATTTTCCTCCGAGCTATTTTGCTCAAAAAATTTAAAAACAAAGCCAAGGTCGTTTGCTACATTTTCATAAATTTTAGTCACGTCACTATCTGGCTCTAGCTCGTAGTATGCAGCAGCCGTGCGAGTGATTTCATGTGCTCTAGCTCTAAAATGGCACTCATACTCTTTTGGCTTGCTAAGCGCTTCTTTGCCAAGAGTGGCCTCTATAAAAGGGGCGTAAATGCCGCAATTTATATAAAATCTCGTGCGCTCTGAGCCATTGCCGCTGCTTTTTTGAAAATTTACAACATAGATAAAATTTGGAGTATTTTTGTAGAAATTTAAAGCGCTCTTGCTAAAGCCATTATCCTTAAATAGCGGCTTTAGCAGAGCGATAAGCTCGTCAAATTTCTCTTTCATAAATTTAACGTGCCAGATGTATGGTTATTTATTTGCGCGCTCGATGTACTCGCCACGAACGGTATCAACGCGGATGACCTCGCCTTCTAGTACGTGAAATGGTATCTGAACTACCGCACCACTCTCAAGAGTAGCTGGCTTTTTGCCGCCTTGTGTGTCGCCCTTGAAATTTGGTGGAGTTTCAACTATCTTGAGCTCGACTACTTGTGGCACTTCAACGCCGATTGCGTTGCCGTTGTGAAATAAAATTTCAACCATCATGCCATCGATCATCCATTTTTTAACATCGCCCACATCCTCGTCGCTGATCGCAACTTGCTCGTAAGTAGTCGTGTCCATAAACTGGCAAAACTCACCATCATCATAGAGGTACTGCATCTCTTTTTCTTCAAGATGCGGCTGCTCGCACTTATCGCCTGCGTGAAAAGTCTTTTCAAGAACCTTTCCGTCGACAAAAGACTTGATCTTTGCACGAACAAAAGCTGCACCCTTGCCCGGTTTAACGTGTTGATATTCTACGATTTTATAAGGAACGCCGTCGATCTCGATCTTTAGTCCCTTTTTTAGATCGCCCATTGAATATGAAGCCATTTTTTATCCTTTCGTAATTTGTTATATAACTGCGTATTGAGCCCAAACACAAGCTTCAAGTGCGTTTAATCTCTCTAGCGTTTCTGTTTTTATATGTTCATCAACCAAGATGACCGCAAGCGCCATGCCGTGTTCATCTCTACCAAGACGGAAGTCTGCGATGTTTATCTTCTCGTCAGCTAAAATTTTACTGATCTGAGCGATAACACCTGGTACGTCGTGGTTTTTAAAGATGATCATCTTGCCTTTTGGCTTGAAGTCAGTCTTAAAGCCATTTACGGTTACTATGCGTTGTTGATTTTCCCCAAAGACCGTGCCGCCAACGCTTACGATGCCGTTTTCAGTCGTAAGACGAACTGTGATCTTGTTTTTAAAGATACTGTCTCCACCTGTGCTAGTTTCGGTAGTTATGCCTTTTTCGTCGCATAAAAATTTAGCATTTACGTAGTTTATCGCATCGCCAAGACTCTCTTTTAAAGCGCCCACAATCGCAAAAGTTAGCATTGAATTTGCATATTCGCCAATCTGCCCGTGAGTCTCTATGCGGATAGCTTTGATGGCACTTTTGTTTATCTGAGCTGCAAGAAATGCCATCTTGCTTGTAAGATCGATATAAGGCTCAACAAATGGCGGTAGATCTTCTGTTTTGATAGGTAAATTTAAAGCGTTTGGATAGCTTATACCGCGTGCTGCCAAGATAGCTTGCTCGACTGCCTCTACTGCGATGTTGCGCTGCGACTCAAGGGTGTTTGCTCCAAGATGAGGTGTGACGCTTACATTATTTAGATCAAGAAGCGGATGGCTTGTCGCTGGCTCTTTTGTAAAAACATCGATACCAGCAAATGCTATCTTGCCACTTTTTAGCCCTTCATAAAGCGCCTCTTCGTTATAAAGACCACCTCTAGCGCAGTTTATAAGCCTTACGCCATTTTTCATCTTTGCTATCTCTTTAGCGCCGATCATATCGGTTGTCTCTTTGGTCTTTGGAGTGTGGATCGTGATGAAGTCGCATGCCAAGATGTCATCAAAATTTTTAGTATAAGTGCCGCCCATATCGATGACTTTAGATGGATCGATATATGGATCGTATGCGATGATATCCATGCCAAAAGCTTTTGCGCGAGCTGCTACTCTTGAGCCGATGTTACCAAAGCCGATCACGCCTAGCTTTTTCTTAAAAAGCTCAACTCCATACCACTTCTCGCGTTTCCAAATTCTATCTAGTTTTAGATCGTTGTGAGCGTATTCAAGTGATCTTGCAGCTGCTAGCATGTGTGCCATAGTTAGCTCAACTGCTGCGATAGTATTTGCAGTTGGGACGTTCATAGCGATGATGCCTCTTCTTGAACAGCCATCTATATCAACGTTATCCACGCCAACACCAGCTCTAACGATAGCTTTTAGCTTCTTACCAGCTTCTAAAAACGCTTCATTTACCTCAGTCGAGCTTCTAGTGATCGCTACATCAGCCTCGCCTAAAATTTTTAAAAGCTCATCTTTTGGGGTATTAACTGCGTCTATTACATTTATGTCTTGTTCTTTTTTTAAAAGTTCAAAACCTACTGGGTGTATCGCATCACAAACAATGATAGTTTTCATAATTTTACCTCTCTCACACTTGAGTGGATATCATAAACTCTTAACTGCAAAATGATATTTTGCAAAAGCCTTGAGTCTTGGGTATTTAAAAAGATCTGGCTCTTAGCGCCATCTCTTACTACAGTAAAATCAACCTCACTATTTCTTAAAGTCTGCATCAAGCAAAACATAGAGTAGATGTCGTTTTTATCTATCAAAAGTTCGTATGCTGTGATCTTTGGCTTTTCTATCTTAGGTCGGTTGTATTCTATAAAAATTTCATTTACGGGCAATACGTAATCTTTTTTCTTAATAGTTGCCAGCTCGTTGATCCAGTTTTCACTGCCGGCTGTATTTTTGGTTATATTTTGCTCACTTGTAATATTTTTTTCAGTAGTTTGGCTGAAATTTACGCTTGCAAATTTAACAAGATAAATTCCAACCAAACCTAACATCACAAAGAGCAGAACAACTACTAATAAAAGCGTGCGTCTGCCCATTTATACTAGCGTAATTGTTCTTTTATGATGTCGCCAAGTGTTACTTTATCGTCGTTGTCGTTGATCTCATTTAACACTTCACGCTCTTTTTGTTTTGCTAAACGGCGTATACTTAGGCGAATTCTATTTTTCTTCTCATCGATAAATGCGATAGCAGCTTCGATCTCGTCGCCAATTTTTAGCGTGTTTGCATCTACGCTACCTAGATCTTCTTTGCGGATTAACGCATCGACATTATCGCCAAGCTCAACAAACACGCCAAAATCTTTAATGTCACGGATCGTTCCTTTTACGATGTCGCCTACACTAAATTTATTAGCAAATGCCTGAACTGGACTTTGTTTTAGATCTTTTAGGCTTAGAGAAATTTTTTGCTCAGCGCTGTCGATCTTGATGATCTTTACTTCTAGCTCATCGCCAGCTTTGAACATATCTTTGCACTTATCATTTCTATCCCAAGATGCATCTTCGTTGTGTAGCAAGCCCTCAACGCAGCCTACTCTAACAAATGCGCCAAAATTTGTGATAGTTGTCACAACGCCTTTTACTACGTCGCCCTCTTTAAATTTCGCTTTAAATTCATCAAATGGCTTTGGAAGTAAATTTTTAAGGCTCACTCTTAAGCGATGTCCTTTTGCGTCTATTTCTATAACCTCAACATCGATCTCTTGACCTTCACTGATGTGATCTTTTGGATTTTTGATATTTTTGTCCCATGAAATTTCAGATATGTGTAAAAATCCTTCAATATCATTTCCAAGATCGACAAATGCGCCATAAGGCTCGATATTGCTAACTGTTACTTTTATAGTGTCGCCAACTTCTAGGCCGTCGCTTATGATCTCTTCCCAAGGATCTGGAGTAGCAGCCTTGATAGATAGAGATAGGTGGCGTTTTTCGTTGTCATAGCTGATAACTTTAACTAAAACTTTATCGCCTTCTTTGTATAAAGAGCTAGGATTTACTGGGCCTTTGTAGCTTATCTCGCTGTAATGCACAAGTCCGTCTACACCGCCCACATCAACAAACATACCATAAGTTGTGATCTTCTTAACTGTGCCCTCTATAACGCTATCGTTTTCTACTATATTTGATAGAGCTTCTTTGCGTTTTTTGCGGTCGTCGTCTAAAATTTTCTTTCTTGAGACAACGATGCTATTCTCTTCTTTATCGACTTTTATAACTCTTACTTTGTATGATTTTCCAACTACACCCTCAGCGTTTTTAAATCCGCTGTGCGTTCTTGGTAAGAAAAATTCTACGCCATTTGCGTCTTGAGTGATAAAACCACCTTTATTTTTTCCAACTACTTTTACGTCGATTTCGCCAGAATTTTCAGGATCGTAAGCTTCGATGAAAGCTTTAACTTTCTCTTTTCTAAGTGCTTTTTTGTGCGACACTATAGGTCTTCCATTTCTTGATCCAGTTATTACAACTTTGATCGTATCGCCAACTTTATGCGTCAGGTTGCCGTTTGCGTCAGTGATCTCAGAAACATTTAAAATGCCTTCTGACTTCTTGCCAACGTCGATTAAAACCTCATCACCATTGATACTGACGATCTTTGCGTCACTATCTTCTTCAGTCTTTTTAAAAGACTCCTCTAACATCGCAGCAAAATCGATATCTTCGATATCTTCGTCTTTTGCTTTTCCTAATTGAACACTTTTGTTCACAGCCATCTTGATCCTTTAAATTTTATTATGCCAGTAGAGGCAAATTGGCTTATTATAGTTAATTGTGGCTTTAGCTAGGATAAATTTTATACTTTTTTGATTCTGTCAACGACTTTTTGTATGATCCAGTCAGGTGTGCTAGCGCCCGCACTTATGCCGCACAAATTTTTGCCGTCAAACCATGATCTTTCAAGCTCTTCTTCGCTTTCAATAAGATAGCTATCTTCGCAGAAATTTTTAGATATTAGGTAGAGTTGTTTTGTGTTTGAGCTGTTTTTTCCGCCGATGATTATCATCACGTCAGCCCTTTTTGCTAAATTTTTAGCAGCCTCTTGGTTTTCAAATGTCGCATTGCAGATCGTGTTAAAAACGCGCAGCTCTTTTACATGAAGCATGAGATAGTTTGCGATCTGCATAAATTTCTCAACTTTTCTAGTAGTTTGGCTAACGAGCGCGACCTTTTGCTTAAATTTAATGCCCTCTAGCTCGCTCTCTTCAAGCACGACATAGACATTGCCCTTGGCATACGACTTCACGCCTTTTACCTCTGGGTGATGCATATCGCCAAAGATCACCACATCATAGCCCTCTTCGCTCATTTTTTCACAAATTTGTTGTGGCTTTGTCACAAACGGACAAGTTGCATCGATCACTTTTATATCGGTCTTTTTTAGCTCTGCAAGGTCGTTTTTAGTGATGCCATGAGTGCGGATGATCGCCTTTTTCTCATCTTTTAGCTCATCTATGCCCTCAAGTGTCTTTACATTGTAGTTTTTCTCAAGCCTGTTTATCTCTTCGTTATTATGGATGAGCGGGCCGATAGTTGCGGCATCTCCAGCGTTTTCAGCTATCTTTATCGCTCTTTTTACGCCGAAGCAAAATCCATAACTACTAGCAAGTTCGATCTTCAACTCTAGCTCCCATTTTCTTTAAAATTTCAGCAAAATTTGGAAACGAAGTAGCGATAAATTCGCTCTTTTCTATCTGCATGCCACATTTTAGTCCAAGTATGGCAAAGCTCATGGCGATCCTGTGATCTCCGTGGCTATCTATCGTGGCAAATTTCGCCTCAGAGCCATTTATAATAAAGCCGTCTTCAAGCTCGCTAGCATCGACACCACACTGCTTTAGTGCATTTATCGTGACAGCTATCCTGTCGCTCTCTTTTACGCGAAGCTCTTTTGCATTTGTTAGCTTGCTTTGACCCTTAGCGCAGGCAAATGCGATGGCTAAAGCTGGGGCTTCGTCGATGAGCCACGAGATATTTTCGCTAACCTCTACACCTTTTAAATTTGGCGAGTATCTAACTTCAATATCGCCGATATCTTCGTATTTGCTTGAGGTTTTATGAAATTTTATCTCAGCGCCCATTTTTTCTAAAACTCTGTAAGCTTCGATGCGAGTTTTATTTAGCAAGATATTTTTTAAAATAATGTGCGAATTTGGGATGATTAAAGCTGCGACTGCAAAGAAAAATGCCGAGCTTGGGTCATTTGGCACGTCTATATCAAGTGGCGCAAGTGGGCCTTTCATCGGCTCTAGAGTGATCTCTAGCTCGTCACGCTTTATATCAGCTCCCATGCCTGCAAGCATACGCTCAGTGTGGTCTCTGCTTAGCTCTGGCTCGCTAAATTTGCAGCCATTTGAGTAAAGAGCCGCTAGCAAAAGCGCGCTTTTTACCTGAGCTGAGGCGATCTTGCTATCAAAACTAAATCTTTCAAATTTCGTCCCTCTTATGCAAAGAGGAGCGTTGTTTGCGTTATTTGCACCATCTATCTTTGCACCCATATCGCTTAGAGGCTTTGCTATCCTTGCCATCGGGCGAGAATTTAAATATTTATCGCCACTTAGCACGAAAAAGCCGTCCTGCGCGGCTAGTAGCCCCATAAAAAGCCTCATCGCCGTGCCAGAGTTGCCACACTCTAAAATTTCATTTGGCTCTTTTATCTTTTGTGGCGGAGTGATCGTTATCTCAGCGCCATTATCTTCGATCTTTGCGCCAAGGAGCTCGACTATTTTTAAGGTATTTAGAGTGTCGCCTGCTCTTAGGTAGTTTCTAACGCGAGATGGCTTGTCACTTAAAAGCGAAAACATCGCGCATCTATGCGAGATAGACTTGTCAGCTGCGATGTCATCGATGGTTAAATTTAGACTTTTTTCTAGTGGATAAATTCTCATCTTATTCCGATATTTAGTTTCTCTTTTAGCTCGCTTAAAATTTTATCCATAAGCGCGTTTATATCGTCATCTTCGAGCGTTTTTTCCATATCTTGGAATGTAAATTTAAGGCTAAGGCTAATCGCGCCGTTTAGTTTTGCATCTTTATAGATATCAACCGGCAAGAACTCTTTTAGCTCTTTTAAATTTAGCCCTCTTATGCACTCATAAATTCGTCCAGCCTCGAAATTTTCAGGCACGATGAGGCTAAGATCCCTTGTAGTGCTTTGAAATTTTGAGTATGGTACCGCTAAGATCGGCTCAAATTTAAGTTTTGCAAAGTCTATCTCACAGACATAAGTTTTAGGTAGATCCCTTTTTGCCTCTACTCTTGCATCGACTCTGCCGATATAGCCGATCTTTTCGCTATTTTGATAGATATGTGCCTGCTCGTATGGGCTAAGATACGAAATGCCCTGGCAAGGTTTTAGCTCAAATTTACCTATGACATTTTGCACCATCGCTGCAAATGCGTAGAAATTTGCCTCCTCGCCCTTTGCACCGTTTATAAGTGTTGGCTCTTTTAAAAGGCCTGATACGACAAAGCCTAAATTTAAGCCTTGGTTTGCATTTTCGTCAAAGACTTCGCCAAGCTCAAAAAGTCTAACTGAGCGTTTTGAGTTTTTGATGTTTTTCTCGCTTGAGCTTAGAAGGTGATTAACAAGTGCTGGCCTAAGCGTGTTTAGCTCGTTGTTTATAGGATTTAGTATCTTGATTTTGCAAGGTTTGAAATTTAGCTCACTTAGCTCATCAAGGCTGTCAAATACGTAGTGCACGCTTTCAAAAAAGCCATTATCAGCTGCACGGCGCCTTAAATTTAAAGCATTTTTATAGTCAAAATATGTCTTATTTAGCCTATTTTTCTCAGAAAAATTTAGCGGCGTTGAGGCGATATTGTCGATGCCTATTATCCTTACGATCTCCTCGCAGATATCATGAGAATTTACGATATCGTGGCGAAATAACGGCACTTTTACGTTAAAGCTCTCTTGCTCAACATTTACCGCGATCTCAAAGCCAAGTTTCTTTAAAATTTTAACGACATCGTTTCTTGCAACCTCTTGACCGATCATATTTTTAAGATCGCCAAGTGAGATACTAAGCGTGATAGGCTCGGTGCCAAGTAGCGACTGCTGTGATCCTGCAAAAAGACTTAGGTTATCTTTAAAGCTAGCTAGTCTTTTAAAAAGATAGTCCGCCCCGTAAGCTAAATTTGGCTCGCTGCCGCGGCTTGAGCGATACACTTGATCGCCTTTTGGTAAATTTTTATTTTCAAAAATGGCTTTTGAGACAACATCTGGTTTTACGTAGCTAGCCTCTACCAAGATCACCTTTGAGCCCTCATCGACCCTAGCTTCATCGCTTTGGTAAATTCCAGCAACACCTAAATTTTTATCCTCACAAAAGACCACGCACTCGCCATTTTCGCCATTTTTTATGTCAAAAACTGCCTTTTCGCCCTCGCCTACAAGCTTAGCGTGATCATAAGCTCTAAACAAGACGCCCGTGCAAAATGTCGCGTATTCAAGCAGTCTTTCTACTAAATTTGTCTTTTGACAATCAATTAGAGCTAGCCTCAAGCGAGTTAGTAAATTTTCACTTAATGCATTTTTTAGCTCAAATGCTTTATACAAAAACGAGCCATTTACCTTATCTTCAGTTCGCACAGATGCGATCCTGCCGATGCCTAGTAAATTTTCGCTATCTTCATTTTCGTGGCTTTCTTTCATATTTAGATCAAGTGCGGTGCAAATTTCTCTTGCGATGCCGTGTAAATTTTGGCAGTCACCCCTATTTGCTGTGACATCAACCTCGATGATCACATCTTTAAACGCTTCAAATTCGCCAAGGCTTGTGCCAAGTTTTAGCTTGCCGATGCTCTCATCAAGTGGCAAGATGCCGTCATTTGTCTTAGGTAGCCCTAACTCAGTTGAAGAGCAGATCATACCGCATGATTCGATACCTCTTAGCTTTGCCTTTTTGATCTCAAGGCCATTTGGCATCGTCGTGCCAATGAGCGCGACTGGCACAAACTGACCAGCCTCGACGTTTTTAGCCCCACACACGATCTGAAGCGTTTCGCTGCCAACATCAACCTGACAAACGCTTAGCTTATCGGCATCTGGGTGCTTTTCTCTGCTTTTTACGTAGCCAACTACGACGCTTTTTGGTAAATTTATCTCTTTATAGCTATCAACTTCTAAACCGATTGAATTTAATGTCTTTGAAAGTGTCTCGCCGCTAACCTCGCTAAGATCGACCCACTCGTTTAACCAATGCTTTGAAATTATCATTTAAACTGCTCCAACAATCTTAAATCTCCCTCAAAAAGTGACCTTAGATCAGGCACTCTATGAAGCAACATCGCAAATCTCTCAACCCCAAGGCCAAAGGCATATCCACTTACATTTTTATAGCCAACCGCCTTAAATACATTTGGATCAACGACGCCACATCCAAGCACCTCAAGCCAAGTAGTCTGCTTGCACACCCTGCAGCCCTTGCCATGGCAGAATATACAACTAATATCAACCTCTGCGCTAGGCTCCGTAAATGGAAAAAAGCTAGGGCGAAAACGCACTTCAACGTCGCCAAACATGTGCTTTAAAAAGCCCTCTAACATTGATTTTAAATTTGCAAAGCTAACTTTCTCAGCATCCTCCACCACAAGGCCCTCAACCTGATGAAACATCGGTGTATGCGTTAAGTCCATATCACGTCTAAATACCGTACCTGGCGCTATCATGCGAATAGGCGGCTTTTGATTTAACATAGTTCGCACCTGAACTGGGCTTGTATGCGTCCTTAAAAGTCTAAAATCATCTAGGTAAAACGTATCTTGCATATCCCTTGCTGGGTGGTATTTTGGTAAATTTAGCGCCTCAAAGTTGTGAAAATCATCTTCTATAAGCGGCCCGGTCTCGAGCGAGAAATTTAGAGCTAAAAAGTACTCAATTATCTTATCCATTGTAGCCATCACAGGGTGCAGCGCCCCGCTAGCAACAGGCTCGTTAAAGAGCGTGATATCAGCGGCCTCTTTTTTCATCTTATTATCTATCTCTTGCTCGCTAAGCTCAGCCTTTTTAGCTTCTATAAGCGCGCTTAGTTCATCTCTTTGCTTGTTTAAATTTGCTGCAAATTCCTTTTTCTCATCCTCGCCAAGCTCTTTTAGCTTTGCAAAGCCTTGTGCCAAGATGCCCTTTTTGCCAAAAATTTCTACCCTGACTTTCTCAAGATCATCAAGAGTTGAAATTTCATTTTTGATTTTATTAATGAAATCTTGCAATTTTTTACCTTTATGAATTTTTGCATCGATTTTATAGAAAAAGAGTTAAAATCAAGATAAAAAGCGCGAAATTTAAGCACACTTTGATATAATTTCTCAAACTTTCAAAGGAGCTAAAATGACCATATTTGAAAAGATCGTTGCTGGTGAAATTCCTTGCAACAAAGTGCTTGAAAGCGAGAAATTTCTAGCTTTTAACGACATCAACCCAAAAGCGCCGATCCACATCCTCATCATCCCTAAAAAACACTACAAAAACTTCCAAGAGATGGATCCAGTTTTGATGGGCGAGATGACTAAATTTATCCAAGAAGTGGCGAGCTTAATGGGCGTTGATAAGAGCGGATACCGACTCATAACAAACTGCGGCGAAAACGGCGGTCAAGAGGTTATGCACCTACACTTTCACCTGCTTGCTGGCGCAAAACTTGGCTGGAGCGAAGGCGTAGCTGATCCACAAAGCACATTTTAAAAAAAATTTAGACTCTTTTTGAGTCTAAATTTCACTTCAAATTTTTACTTCAAAACTCAAACCTTAAATTTTATAAATTTAAAGTTATTCTTTAGTTCATTTTGGGTCGAATTTATCTCGCTAAGCTCTGATTTTACGAAGTTTGTAAGCTCTATCTTGCTCACGCTTGGAGATAGGATTTTTATATACTCTTTTTGGTTTTTAAGCTCTAAGTTGTTGCTAAAAAGAAGCACTCTGGCATCTAGCTTTAGCCCAGCTCTAAGCTCAGATATCGTAGCTAAAAGCTCTTTTATATCAAAGCCCTCTGCCGTTTCATCCACAAGTGCTAGAGAGCAAGGTTTTGTCTTTATCTTTATCAAAAACTCGCTAAAGCTATTTGCGACCTCAAGCGTGTTTTGAAACTCGCCAAGAGCTCCAGCAAATATCTTATTTTCAAGCTTTGTGCTCTTGTAAATCACTATGTTTTCATTTTTACTAAAGTATCTATTTTCTTTACTTGGCTTATAGTTTTTTATAAATTTAGGCAAAATTTGATTTAGCTCATCTTTGCTAAAAGGCTTTCTGATCTTCTCATCAAACGCTGGCAGCAGCTCTCTTTCAGGGATATTTGAGGTATTTGAGACCACGGCGACTAAATTTAGCTTCTCTTCTTGAAGCGATCTTATCTCTTTTACGAAATTTGCCACGCCATTTTCAAAAAATGAAGCATCGATAAAGACCGCGTTAAATCTATTTAAAAGAAGTGCTTGTTTAAGCTCTTTGTGGCTGCTAACGCCTATGACTTCGCAGTCTAAGAAGCTAAAAGCGCGCGAAAACATCTCAAGACTAAGTGGGTTTTTGTCGCAAAGCAAAAAGAGCACCTTCTCTTCAGCCAAGCTCTCGCCCCTATTTTTCTCCATATAGACAAGCCGCGCAACGCTAAGTGGCGTGAGCGGATCTTTTAGTAAGACAGCATTTTTTATATTTATATTTTTACTCGCACTCTGCCTTGCAAAGACGATATCGTAGTTTTTAGCTTGTGCTTGGTTGTTTGAGATGATATTTTGAAACCTAAGCCCCATATCTTCTAAAGTAGCTGCGAAAAATTCATTATATTTTGCATTTATATCAGGCAGATACGCGATCCTTAGCTCGTGATTTAGGCTGAAATTTTGTAGTTTTTGCACCTTTTTTAGACTAAGGATAAATTTAAACTCATTGCCAGCTCCGCCAAGCGTGCTTATATCAAGGCTTGAGTTAAAAAGCTTTAGATAAAAGCTAGCAAGTCTTAGATAAAACTCGCTATTTTCGTCATTTATCTCATTTTCATCTTCTGCGTTTAAAGCTTTTATCTGCTCTTCATTTATGAAAATTTGATTTGTCCTTATCTTTGTTTCGATGAGCAAAAGACCGCTTTGACTAAGGGCGTCGCTGACATTTTTTATCTCTACTATCAAGTTGGCAAATTTATCGCATTTTGTCACGACAGCTTGCATGATAGAGCCAAAGACGACGCTTATCTTCTCGCTATCGCCCTCTAGCTCGTCGCTGATGTTTGCATCAAGATAGGTTAAGAAATTTAGCTTTTTCTCTTGCGTAAAAGGTATCTGCGCTTCAAGGATGTTTGAAAACAAAATTTGTGGGTTAAATGGCTTTAAATTTAGTCCAACTTCGCCATTTCTGCTATCAAGTAAGCCTTTTATATTGCTGTAATTTATCGCGATTATCTGGCTATTTTTTTCTAAATTTTCAAAAACAAGCTCATTTTTAAGGACATTTTCATCTTTTTTTAGCGTAGCGACCGAGCTTAAAATTTGCTCTTTTGAGAGGTAAAATTTCTTATTTAGCCTAACAAGCAGTCTATCTTTTATCGCGGCAAAACTTCTTTCTTGCTCATATTTTTGAAGTAGCTCTTTATATAGCGCGATGAAACTTTCTATTAAATTTTGTGGATTTCTATCACCTCTTTTTAAAATCTCATCTCTTACAAGCTTCATTTTTTGGTTTAAATTTTCTAGAGCTTTTAGCCAGATATATGTTTTATAGCCAGCGTAAAAGAGCCAAAGCGATAGAAAAAACATCAAAAATATTAGACTAAGCACCTTTACTCTAAAGTTATCATTTAGTCTCTTTAGCTCGTCACTTAAGACATTTGCTATCTTGCTAAAGAGCTTGGCTCTATTGCTTTCAAAGGTATATATCTGCAAAATTTCATCACGTGTTAGCTCATTTTTTAGCTTTAGCTTAAAGCGGATCTCGTCATAACCTTGCGTAGTCTCTATATTATCAAGCCTATCTATATCTCTTATTATGTTGTCTTTTATATCGCCATTTGGGAGTAAATTTGCATTTATATCGTTGTATTTAAGGCTATCTAGAGATTGTTTTAACAAACTTTCAGTAATTTTTTCTTTACCCATAAGCACAGCCAAGATATGCTCTTTTGTGGTATTTACGTTTTGAAGTAGCTCATAGGCTCTGATTAAAGAGAGTATATAACGCTTCATATTAATATCTAAAGCAACATCTCTAAATAAAATTTGCCCACTTTCTACGACAGAATTTGCTAACTCAACAAAGCTAAGAAACGAGAGATTAGAGCTCTCCCAACTTGCATTTGCGTTTTTTAAAACTTCATTTAGCCTATCTCTTATCCTTTTATCATCTGGTGTGTTAGAAAGAGTATTTGATAAACTTTTTACAAACAAATTCTTAGCAGCATTTGCCTCTCTTAAAGCCGTCTCGTCTTGTGGCGACCTAGTTTTTTCATATCTTTCGTAAGCAATTCTTTCTGAAACGATCGCATCTAAGGTTTTTCTTATCAAACTTTCTCTTTTTACCTCGCTATTTATGCCATAAGAGATCCTAAATTTATCAAAGTAGAGTGCGCCATTATAAAAGCAAGCGAAAGCCGCCAAAAATATCGGCAAAAGAACTAAAAATTTACTAACCCTCATTGCCAAGCCTTTTTGAAAATTTATTGCAAAGCGTGCTTATTTCGCCTAGTCTTTCGTTTATCTGAGCGATCTTTTTGATCTTGTTTGGTCTAGTAAGAAGCGCATCGAAATTTGCCACAAGCGGAGTGATCTTTAAATTTAGCGCTGGCTCTTTTAATATCTTTATGCTCTCTTCTAAAAATTTAGCATCTCGCGCTTGCACCGCACTTTGGATAAAGATCATCTTGTCTTTGGCCTTGCTTAAAAATATACCAAGATAGGTCGCAAACTCGCTTTTGCTTAAATTTAAAAAGCTGGCTGTCTCGCTAAACCAGCTCTCGTTTAAGACCTCTTCTTCTTTATCCAAAAGCTCTTTTTCATCTACCTTTAAATTTGGCAAGCGAAGCTTTGTCTTTGCTTTTATCGCAGCTTGCTGGTTTTGGCTGTAAATTTCTGTTTGATCGAGGATTAAAAGCTCAAAATACTCTTCATTTTTTACTGAGCTGATCTTTGAAAATTTAAGCGTCGCATTTAAAATTTTGCCGTTTTTGGTCTTTAAATTTACTCTTAAATTTGGTCTTTTAGCTAGATAGTCTATGAAAACTCCAGGCTCTTTGTAGTCTAAAACTAGCTCGTCAATGTCTTTATGCTCGCTTAAAAACTCCCTTATATCTTTAAATTCAAGCAGACCAAGAGAGATATCTCCCATCGCTAAAATTTGACCGTTTTTGTCGTATATTATCACTTCAAATTTCCTTCTTTGAGCGTTAAAAGCTTTGCCGCTACGCTTTTGTTTGTTATTTTTGCCACTTCGTCTAAATTTGCTTCGCTGATTTTATCAAAACTTCCGTAAAAGCTGATTAATTTCGCGATACTGCCCTCAGATACGCCAGCTTGTCTTAGCACTGATCTTTGCATATCGTTTTTTTGCCTTGTTTTTCTATGAAAACTGATGACAAATCTATGGCTCTCATCACGCATTTTTTGGAAAAACTGCAGCTTTTTATCGCTCGTGCTTAGGCTAAAACTGCCATTTTTTGTATAAATTTTATCCTTTGCCTCGCCCTTTGCGCGGTGAGCTTTGGCGTCTATTTTTTCTTTTGAGATAGCGATCACATCGACGTTTGCCCCGCTGCTTGCTAAAATTTCGCAGGCTAAGCTTAAAAGCGCTTCGCCACCATCAATGACCCAAAGATCAGGCGGACTAAGCTTATCAAACCTAAGCGCTCTGGCAGTGAGGCTCTCTCTCATCTGATCGTAGTCGTTTTTGGAGCTTAGGTGCATGTGGCGGTAGTTTTGCTTCGCCCACTCGCCATGCTCATAGCGCACCATCGCCCCGACACTTGCCTCGCCAAAAAGGTGCGAGTTATCGTAGGCTTCGACCACGTAAGGCGTGTGAGCTAGATTAAAATACTCTTTTATCTCGTTTAGTAGCTCGTTATCGTGCGTTTTTAGGTATTTTTCGATGCTAACTTCAGCGTTTTTTGTAGCGATCTCGCAAATTTTACGCTTATCGCCTATTTTAGGGCAAGTGATGCTAAATTTACGCCCAAATCTCTCGTTTAAAATTTCCTCCACCAGCTCGCTATCTTCAAAGTTTTCATTGACGTAAATTTTAGTGCTGATTATTGGCTGACCAGCGATGAAACTTTTTAAAATGGCCTGCTTATAAGCCTCGTTTATCTCGTCTTTTTGAGCGTTTTTAGCCTGCGTGATATCGGTTTTTACGCCTGTTATCTTGCCACTTTGCACGCTAAATCTCACCGCGCAGATCATATCATGCACGCAAGCGACTGAGTAGGCTTCAAAGTCTTCAAGCTTGGCTAGATCAACTTCAACCTTTGTTTGCATATTTTTAAGCGTTTGCATCTTATCTCTAGTCGCGGCTGCTTGCTCGTAGTCTTCGGCCTTAGCGTAGTTTAGCATGAGCTCTTCAAGGCGAGCGATTAGCAAATTTGGATTTTGCAAAGCGGCTGTGGCGTCAGCGACTATTTTGGCGTAGTCTTCTTTTGAAATTTTGCCCTCGCATGGGGCGTAGCAACGTTTTAGCTGATAAAATAGGCAGGCTTTTTTGCCTTTGATGCAGGACTTTTTTTGAACTAGGTTGAAATTTAGATAAAGCGCCTCAAGAAGCTCTCCTGCTCCACTAAAATATGGCCCAAAATAGCGTATATTTGAGCCTTTTACAACCTTTCTAGTGATCTCAAATCTAGGGAATTCATCGTTTAAATTTATAAAGATATAAGGGTAGGTCTTATCGTCACGAAGCAAGATGTTGTATTTTGGCTTAAGCTGTTTGATAAATGAATTTTCAAGTATGAGCGCGTCTGCCTCGCTTGGCGTGACGATGTATTCAAGGTGCACGGCCTCGCCTATCATCTTTGAAATTCTTGGGCTTAGCTTTTCAGCTGGAGCTAAGCTTGGGGTAAATTTAAAGTAGCTTTTGACCCTGTTTTTTAAAATTTTGGCCTTGCCGACATATAAAAGTCTGTTTTGAGCGTCAAAATACTGATATACGCCAGGCTCGTTTGGAAGCGTTCTTATCTCGTCTATTAGCATCTTGCCTGCTCGTTTTTATTTAGCAAAATTTCTCTTAGCTCTTCAAATTTCTTATAAATTTGCTCATTTGTGGCTAAATTTTTAAACTCACCCTTGCTTGCTGGCGTTATAAAATTTGACCTTTGCGTAGGTTGTGGCGTGAAAAATTTTAGATATTTACTCACGATAAATCTTATATTTTCTTCTTTTTTATTTTTTATATAGTTGATCTCATTAAGAGGTTTTGGCTCGATGACGCTTGCAAAAATGCTATTTTTATTAAATTTACAAAAGGTTTTTAATAACCCTTTTATATCATTTATACTACTATCACGTCTAAGCTCCAAAAGCCCTGAGGGATGAGTGAGAACGAAGGTTAAAATGCCTTCTCTAACGTAGCAAAAAGCTATATAAAATCGCTTTGCTTTACCCATGAGGCGAAGAAGCTCTTGGCACTCGTCTGCCATGCTTAATTTTTCTTTATACAAAGGATTTTCGTGGATAGCATCTATCATAAATTTGGCGTCTTTCATAAGGCAATCTTATCATCTTTTATTTTAATTTTCGCTCTTTTTGCACTTAGTGGTTGCGGCTACAAGGACGATCCATTTTATGGCGATGCACCTGTGAAAGAGAAAAAAACTGACAAGATCAATAAAATTTGATCTTAAATTTCGCGTAAGATAAAAATGTAATGCAAGCTTAATAAATTTAACTAACCTAAATTTTAGGCTCATTTAAGTAAAATACGCAAATTTTTATCTTACAAGGAGAGTATATGAGGTTATTTGGACTTCTAGGCTTGTTTTTTGCTATAGCCTTTGGTGCTGACGGAGAAGCTGCGGCTATTGACTTAACTACTACATGGGCGGGAATTTTATCGCTTATCATTTTTGTTGTTGGATACTTTTTCATAGCAGCAGAAGAGAATTTTCACATCGACAAGGCAAAACCTGCCATCTTTATCGGCACTTTTATGTTTTTGCTAATCGGCGTTTATATGCTTATAAACGGCATGGATGTGCATTCGCTAGAGCACGAGGTAAATCACCTGATCTTAGAGATAGCTCAGATCGTATTTTTCTTAATGGTAGCGATGACATTTATCGAAGCACTCGTCGAAAGAGATGTATTTAACGCGCTTAAATACAACCTAGTTTCAAAAGGCTACACCTACAGAAAGCTATTTTGGCTAACTGGTATTTTGGCGTTTTTCATTAGCCCAGTGGCTGATAACCTAACAACAGCGCTTATCCTATCAACCGTTCTTTTAACGATAGATAGAAACAATACAAATTTCTTAGTCGCAGGTGCGATAAACATCGTCGTAGCAGCAAATGCAGGCGGAGCATGGAGTCCATTTGGCGATATCACTACACTTATGGTTTGGGCAGCTGGCAAGTCACCATTTTTAGACTTTTTCGCACTTTTCCCAGCTTCATTTATCGGCTGGTTTGTGACAGCGTTTTTACTTTCACGCATCGTGCCAAATACTGCGCCTCATTTTGACGTGGCAAATGAGCCAAAAGTGGTTATGAAAAAGGGCGGTAAAGCGGTTATCTTTATAGGTGCATTTACTATCTTTTGTGCAGTTATGATGCACCAGTTATTTCACTTACCAGCGATGTGGGGCATGATGTTTGGCTTCTCACTGCTTAGCCTTTATACATATTATTTCAAAAAAGCTCACAAAGACGAAGAGCCTATGAACGTCTTTCACTACATGTCAAAGATCGAAAATAACACGCTATTTTTCTTTTTCGGAATTTTAGCTGCAGTTGGCGCTCTTCACTTTGCTGGATTTTTAAATTACGCTGTGTCACTTTATGATAAATTTGGCTCAACACCTGTAAATATCGGAGTTGGCTTCCTCTCAGCAGTCGTTGATAACGTCCCTGTTATGTCAGCCGTTCTAAAAGCAAATCCAGCTATGGGAGCTGATGCGGGCGAGGCTATGAGTCAGTGGCTACTAGTGACACTTACAGCTGGTATCGGTGGTTCGATGATCAGCTTTGGCTCAGCAGCTGGCGTTGGAGTAATGGGTAAATTAAAAGGAATTTATACCTTTGGTGCGCATATGAAATATGCATGGATGGTAGTTTTAGGATACATCGTATCACTCATTGTTTGGTATGTGCAGTTTGAAATTTTTCACATCTACTTTTAAAAGGTTATAAATGAACAATACGATTATAGTTTTGGACTTTGGCTCGCAGTATACTCAGCTAATAGCTAGAAGGCTAAGAGAAGAAGGAGTTTATACTGAAATTTTGCCATTTAACGCAAAACTAAGCGATATAAAGGCAAAAGATCCAAAAGGTATCATTCTAAGTGGTGGTCCAGCTAGCGTTTATGCCAAAGATGCCTACTTTTGCGATAACGGCGTCTTTGAGCTAAACATCCCTATACTTGGCGTTTGCTACGGTATGCAGCTACTTGCTCACACGCATGGTGCTGAGGTTTTAGCAGCTGATCACAAAGAGTACGGTAAGGCTGAACTTAGCGTCGTAAAAGAGCACGATCTTTTTAAAGATACACCTTCAAAACAAATCGTATGGATGAGCCATAGCGACTATGTAAAAGACCTGCCAAAGGGCTTTGAGGCGATTGCGGTCAGCGAAAATTCGCCTTATTGTGCTTTTGGCGATGATAAGCGTAAATTTTATGCGATCCAGTTTCATGCAGAGGTGCAACATAGCGAGTATGGCACGCAAATTTTAAAGAATTTTGCTAAATATATCTGTGGCTGCGAGAGCACATGGAACATGGGAAGCTTCGCTAAAAATAAGATAGAAGAGATCAGAAAAACAGTGGGCACTCACAAGGTGCTTTGCGCAGTTAGCGGTGGTGTGGATAGCTCTGTGACTGCAGCACTTTTAGCGGCTGCTGTGCCTGAAAATTTGATCCTTGTTTTTGTCGATAACGGACTTCTTAGAACAAACGAAAAAGAGCAAGTTGAAGCTACATTTAGAACAAAGCTTGGTGTTGAGCTAGTTAGTATAGATGCGAGTGAGATCTTTCTTGGTCGCTTGGCTGGTGTCGTTGATCCTGAGAAAAAACGCAAGATCATAGGCGAGACATTTATAGAAATTTTTGAAAAAGAGGCTAAGAAGCATGGCGATGTGAAATTTCTAGCTCAAGGCACTCTTTATACTGATATCATCGAAAGCTCAGTTGTTGGCTCAAGCAAGACGATAAAGAGCCACCACAATGTTGGAGGTTTGCCTGATTGGATGACATTTGAACTAATAGAGCCTTTAAGAGAAATTTTTAAAGACGAGGTTAGAAAGCTAGGACTTGAGCTAGGACTAAGTCGCGAGCTAGTTTTCCGCCATCCTTTCCCTGGACCTGGCCTTGCTATCCGCATCATGGGCGAGGTAAATAAACCAAGTCTTGAGCTGCTTCGTAAAGCTGACGTGATCTTGCGCGATGAGCTAAAAAGTAGTGGCTGGTATAACAAAACTTGGCAGGCATTTTGCGTACTTTTAAATGTAAATTCTGTTGGTGTTATGGGCGATAACCGCACCTACGAAAACGCTGTTTGCGTGCGCGTGGTAGATGCAAGTGATGGCATGACTGCAAGCTTTTCAAGGCTTCCTTATGATCTGCTTGAAAACGTAAGCCGCCGCATTATAAACGAGGTCAATGGCATAAACCGCGTAGTTTATGACATCTCAAGCAAGCCACCTGCAACTATCGAGTGGGAGTAAGAACCCCTTAATTAAAGCTGGCCGATAGATGATATATTACGCCAGCTTTAATCCTGAAATCAAAATATAAAATTAGTTCTTTTAAATAAATACTTTCAATAAGATATTTAAACACAAAAAAGAGCACTTGAATTTATACCTTTTTTATTTTAAAGTAAAAATGTAGAGTAAAGTTACACAACGAAATTTCAGTTAGATATAGGCAAAATAGTAAATTTGCAGATGCCTAAACAGTCATAGAAAATTTATGAGCTAAAAACATTTTGCATAATCTTATAAATATCGCTTAAAAAATTATGTAAGTATCAAAAAATGTTTTTCTGAAATTGATGCATTTTTATAAAAACACCAAACACTTTTTGTTTATTTAATAAGTTCAAACCAAATTCTCAAAAATTAGCTGTAAATTTTATATTTCTCTGATCCTGCCGATCGCTTCAGCAAATTTAAGCTCTTTGTTTTCAAAGAGGTTGTACTCGATCGCATCTTTTTCGCTAAGTATGACGATAGTTGAGCCAAGCTCGAAATTTCCAAGACGCTCGCCCTTTTTAATGTGTAAATTTTCATACTCATAAATTTGCGTAAAATTTGCCATCGCATTTGTCTGGATGCGATCATCAAAGCAAAATTTCATCTTGCCAACGTTTAGCGCACCCACGAAAACTAGCCAAAGCTTTTTGCCATTTTTCATCTCGCAAAGTAGCGCCACACGCTCGTTTTTAGTATAAAGGCTATCCACCTTGCCAAGCCATTTTACTGCCACACTGTAAAGCTTACCAGGGATATAGACCGCTTTTTTTATCGTAATGTCGCAAGGTGCATGATAATGATGGTAGTCTCTTGGGCTAAGATAAATGTTGGCAAAGTCAAACTCGCCTTCAAGCTCGCCCTGTCCTAAAAGCTCCTTTAGACCGTAATTCATACCTTTTATACTAAAAGCTTCTAGCTCTTTTGTAGTGCCAAAGCTAAGGCAAGTGCCATCAACAGGACTTATAAATATCTCATTTGCTTCATCAAATTCTCTTGGCTTTAAGAGCTCTCTGGTAAAAAGTTCGTTTAAATTTTTATACTCATTTGATGGCTTAAACTCGCTCATATCGATCTTAAATAGCTTTACATAAAAGGAGTTGATAAGCTCTTGAAGCGGCTTGAAAAAGTTTATTTTTGCCACCTTGCCAAAAATTTGAGAGAAGAGATTGTCCTTGTTCATTTTAGTCCTTGCTTAAATTTAAAATAGCGATCTCACTAGGAGCAAATATCCTAACCGGAGGTCCCCAAAATCCTGCACCGCTACTAATATAAGCTTGCATTTTATCATTAATCTTATAAAGCCCATGTAAAAAACCTTGATCCAGCAAAACAAGGATACTAAAAGGAAAAATTTGTCCAGCATGCGTGTGACCGCAAAGGACTAGATCAACGTCTTTTTGCATAGTTTTTATAAATTTTGGCTGATGAGAGAGTAGGATGGTCGGTAGATCTGGGTCACATCCTGCTAGCGCTTCATCTAAATTTGGCTCTAAATTTTTAAACTTTATACCAGCTAGATCATAGACCCCTGCTAAATTTATGCCAGCTATTTTTTCATTTTTATTGCCAAGCACCCTAATGCCTAGAGCGCGAATTTTTTCTAATATCCCATCAACTCCGTGGTAGTATTCGTGATTGCCAGGGACATAAAAGGTGCCGTAAGTGCTTTTAAGGTTTTTTAATGGATCTAAAAAATCACCTATAAGCTCAGCTCTCATATCAACCAAGTCGCCAACTATCACCACTAGGTCTGGGCTAGCTAAATTTATCTCTTTTACAAGCTCAGCCATAAAGTCCTTTTGCAAAAACTCACCAATATGCACATCAGTTATCATGGCTATTTTTAGATCATTTTGTAAATTTTTTATTTTTATACTAATTTGTCTAATTTTTGGCGGAGTAAGTGCATTAAAAATTCCTTTTAAAAAGCAAGCAACTATAAAAACAACAAATGTCACATCAAAGCAAAATTTAATAAATTTTCGTCTTGTGGGATTAAAATGAGCTTTTGAACAAATAGATCTAACAACATCATAAAACAAACTAACACCAAATAAAAATAGTGAAAAGCCAATGAGCGTCCCTGCTATCAAATATAGCTCTATATTTAAAAAAGCAAATCTTAGTTGAAGAACAAAGACAAACTCAAGCGCACTAATAATGTAGAAGAATATGCGAATTTTTTTAAGATGTGGAGTAAAAAAAGATACCTTTTTTATAAAACGTTTGTATGAGTATAAATTTGTAAAAACACTAAAGATAAATGCCCCAATAATGATCCGAAAAAGTCCCAAAAATATCTCCTTGAAAACAAAGATTATATTTTATATTTTTAAATTTACATTATAAATTTTATTAATTATTTAGAACAATTTGTAGTGCTAAGCCGTATGATTTTATGATTTAAATTTACAAAAATAATTGTTAAAAGGTATTTGCTTTAGGATAATAACTAAAAGATAAAATTTTGGAATTTAAAAATAAAAAGGTGGGAAAACTCCCACCTTAAAAAGCATTACTCTACTTTACCAGATTCCATTCTTTTTTTGTAGATCTCACGAAGTTTTCTTATATCGTTTTTAACTTCGAATACACCATGCCAGTGTGAGTAGTCAGGACCACCCATTAGAGCGCCTTGTCTCATACGACGACCTTCGTGGTGCCACATATGATAGTAAACATCTTGGAATTCATCTTCCCAAGCGTCTGCGAGTAGTAAGTTTTTAGCTTTCAACTCTTCAAGCATCTTAGTTGCTTCAGCATTGTAAACGTTATAAAGCTCTACTTGCTTATCACCCATAATGAAGAAGTTATCTGTATGAGTTGATGTATGGCAAGCTTTACAAACTAGCTTCATCTCAGCTCTTGCTGCTTCTGGTCCATTTGGATGACCTGCAAGTGGCGTTCCTATGGTTAGTTTGCCAGTTTTTTCGTAAACAACAGCAGCTTGTTCATCACCAGCTGTTCTTAGCTTACTGCTGACGCCCCATAGGTTCCATTTTAGTCTTCTTGAAACATTGTGAGTTGTTGTTGTTTCACCAACACCACTCATGTGGCAAGCTGCACAAGTTGGAGCTCTAAAGTCTGGTACATCCCATGTGTCAGGAGCAGCATCAAAATTCCATTTGTGAGCTTCGCTATTATAGATATGTCCGTGCATTGAGTTGTTAAAGATCTCAATATCTGGGTGATCAGGTCCAAGGTGGCAAGATGCACAAGCAGCTGGTTTTCTAGCTTCAGCTATGCTAAATGTGTGTGCGCTGTGGCATGATTTACATCCGCCTACGCCACCATCAGGATAAACATTACCTATACCGTAGTTTGGCCAAGTCTCTTTTGTAGGTTTGTGATCAGCGTCTAGTTTGATGACGGTTCCGTGGCACTGTGTACAACCAGTAGCGTCTGGAGCCATTTTGTATTCTGGATGATCCATACCTTCATAGTGATACATTAGTTTTACCATCGCAGGGTTAGCATACATTTGCATAGCACCTCTTGCGTGACCACTCTTAACAAATTCTTCAACCTCATTTTCGTGACACTTAGCACAAGTTTTTGGGCTAACTAGCATTGAAACATGGTTGTTAGAATCTTTTGGATGCACCTTAACTGAAGCCATAGGATTATCTGCATTTACAGAGTGGCAATCCATACAGCTTACGCCAACGTGAGCGTGGCGACTATTTTTCCAATCGGCAACTATGCCGGGTGTCTCTTTAGCGTGGCACTCAACACAGCTTTTTGATAAGTCTGACATTTTGTGAGCAACTTTAATGTTTTTTACAACATTAAGGTTTAAAGCGTCAGATTTATTTGCATCCATGTTTGCGGCAAAGCCAAAAGACATTAGACAGGCTAATAACATTAGCGACTTTTTAAACATCTCTCCTCCTTACTTGGTTTTATTGTTTTCTTGTTTTTTAATTGCTTCAAATTTATCGATTTGTAGTCCTAAATTCTTGTGACCAACGTGCTCGTGGCAATCAACACATGATTTTTTATTAGGATTTCCAAGAACGAAATAATCTCTATGTGGCAAGAATGATTTACCAGCTTGAATAACATTTTTTAAATTTGAGTGGCAGGTTAAACATCCACTATCATAGACAAAGTGAGATGCATGCTCGCGTTTTTTACGCCAGTCGATCTTGTCTGTATCTGTAAAAAATGTCTTATAGCCATCATTTATCGATACTTTAAGTTTTGTAAGTACATAGGTATAGGCACTTGTATGGTTTAGGTGACAGGCTGAACATTCAGCTTTTATGCCAAGCTTGTTATTGCCGCCGTGTACATCTTCATGATATGCAGCATTCATAGGATCCATCGTGTGACAAATGGTACAGATGTAGCCGCTACCAGTCGCATGAAGTGCATCAGCTATGCCCATAGAAGCGATAAGGCCGATTACGATGCCTATTATCACAGATGACCAAACAAAAAATTTCTTCTTAACTTCAGCCAAAATTTCCTCCTGAATTTATCAATATATCGTAAATTTTTACGAAAATTTTAGACGAATACTATCCAAAAAAATATAAATTTTTTCTTTAAGTAAATGAAAATATTTATTTGATATTAACTTTCAATAAGAATAAATTTCTTGTAGCCCACCTACATCTTTTTCCAAAATTTGGTTCTTCTCATCAAGTTTGACCAAACCATTTGTTTTAAATTTATTTAAAATTCTAGAAAAAGTTTCTGGAGTCATATTGAGTATTGATGAAATTTTTGTATGTTTTAGTTCATTAAATAGATCTTCATGATTTAAAATGAACCTAGCCACCTTCTCTTCGGAGCTAAGTATTAGTTCTTGGTGGAGTAAATTTGTTGTTATTCTTATCTTTTGAGCCATTGATTTTAGAAATTTCATGCAAATTTCTGGCTTTGTCAAAAATTGTGTTTCAAATTTTTCATAATTTATCTTTAAAACTTCACCAGAGATAGTAAAAATGGCGCTTGCTGGATAAGGTATATTTTCAAAATTTACAACTTCAGCTACAAAATTCATAGGTGCAAGCTGATGGATAAAAATTTCCTTGCCATTTGCCGTAGTTTTATAAAGTTTAACCGAGCCAGTTATCAAAAATGTAAGCCACTTTGGCTCCTCGCCCTCTATAAATAAAAACTCGCCTTTTTTGTATTTTTTAACAACACTTATTGCTTCAAGTTTAGCTAGGTCATCGGCGCTTAGACCTTGAAAAAATGGGATTTGTTCTATCATATTTTACTCGCTTTTAAAGATGAAAAAAGCATTTTAGCATAAAAAATAGGACAAAATTTAACGGATTTCAAAGGGAGCTTTCTCCCTTTGATTTAAGAATTTATTTTTTAAGAAGATCTCTGATCTCAGTTAGAAGTGCTATATCGGCTGGAGTTTCAGGCTCTGCAGGAGCTGCCTCTTCTTTTTTTGGTAGTTTATTTTTAAGTGTATTTAAAGCTTTGATGACGCAAAAGATACAAAACGCAATGATTAAAAAATCAACCATTGTTTGTATAAATGAGCCATAGTTTATCGTAACAGCTGGCGCACCTTCTGCAGCTTCTTTTAGTGTTAGCTTAAGATCAGTGAAATTTACACCGCCTGTTATAGCGCCAACCACTGGCATGATAATATCGCCAACCAGTGATGAGACAATCTTTCCAAATGCTCCACCTATAACAACACCAACTGCCATATCTATGACATTTCCGCGCATTGCAAATTCTTTAAATTCACTGATAAAACTCATTGCTTTCTCCTGTAGATAGTTAAATTTTCGTGCGGATTTTATAAAAACTATGCTTTGCCTAGCCTAAAAATTTAAAATTACATAACTTTAAATTTATCAAGCTAGTGTTATAATCCAAACTTCAAATTTAACGTAAGGAATGAGCTTATGTATCGTTTTGCACCCTCTCCAACAGGAGATATGCACATAGGAAATTTACGTGCTGCTATTTTCAACTATATTTGTTCTTTGCAAGATAAAAGTGGCTTTATTTTACGCATAGAAGATACCGACAAAGAGCGAAATATCGAGGGAAAAGAGAAAGATATCTTAGAAATTTTGAGCAAATTTGGCATAAAACCAGAGCAAATTTACATCCAAAGTGAAAATTTAAAATTCCACAGACAGCTTGCATCAAAGCTTCTCATCGATAAAAAGGCCTTTGCTTGCTTTTGCACTGAAGAAGAGCTTGAGGCAAAAAAACAAAAAGCAAAAGAGCAAGGCGTGGCATATAGATATGACGGCACCTGCGAGAGATTAAGCGACGCAGAAGTTTTAAACTGCGAAAAGCCATTTGTCATCCGCATGAAAAAGCCAACACGCACGATGAGCTTTACAGATGCGATAAAAGGCGAGCTAAGCTTCGAGCCAGACGCCGTTGATAGCTTTGTCATCATGAGAGCAGACAAAACTCCAACTTATAACTTCGCATGCGCAGTTGATGATATGCTTGAGGGTGTGACCTTTGTCATACGCGGCGAGGATCACGTGAGCAACACACCAAAGCAAGACCTCATACGCGAGGGACTTGGCTACACCGGCAAGATGAACTACGCGCATTTGCCTATCCTTTTAAATATAGAGGGCAAAAAAATGAGCAAACGTGAGAACGAATCAAGCGTAAAATGGCTCTTTGAGCAGGGATTTTTGCCTGAGGCGATCGCAAACTATCTGATACTTCTTGGCAACAAAACTCCAACTGAAATTTTTACGATAGAAGATGCAGTGAAGTGGTTTGATATAACCAAAATTTCACGCTCACCTGCTAGATTTGACGTGAAAAAACTTGAGCAGATAAATAGAGAGCACATCAAACTTGCTTCAAAAGAGCGTATAAAAGAGATCTTTGGCGTGGATGATAGCAAGGTTGAGCTGGTTAAATTTTACACTCAAGAGAGCTCACTAGTGCCTGAGATAAAGGCAAAAGTAGAGGCTATATACTCACCAAAAATAGCTCCAGATGAGTACAAAAATGAATTTGAGATCATCAAAAAAGCAGCTCATAATTTAAAACCGTGCGAAACATTTGATGAGTTTAAAAAAGAGCTTATGAGCGCTACAAATTTAAAAGGTAAAAACTTTTTCATGCCGCTACGTGCGCTGATTACAAACGACCTTCACGGTCCTGAGCTTAGCGAGCTCTATCCGCTCATCAAAGATGATCTAGGCAAAATTTTAATCTAGGAGCAAAAATGATACTTTCCACCCTATTTTCAGCGGTCGCAAACATTTTGCATCTTATCATCACGGTATATACGTGGATCGTCATCGCAGCGGCTCTCATTAGCTGGGTCAAGCCTGATCCTAGCTCGCCAGTCGTGCAGCTTTATAGGCTGACTGATCCTGTTTATAGCTTCATAAGACGCTACATCAAAACAGAATTTAACGGTATCGACTTTGCCCCACTTATCGTGCTTTTAGCACTTCAACTCATAGATCAATTTTTAATAAGGCTTTTATTTGTTTTTGCTGCGTCACTTTAGTATCCTCTCTTTAGCCTGCGTTGCTCTTTTAGCTAAAATTTACACCTATGAGGAGCTAAAAAACGAGCCAAAAAGCCTTGCAAAAGACTACTATATAAACCGCCTTATAAACGAAGGCAGCTACACAAAGGAGCAGATAGCTGAGCTTTCACGCGACGTTTTTAGAAAAAGTGGCTTAGTTCAAAAATCAATCAATAAAATTTTACCTCCCAAAGCAGCCCCTAGCAAGTGTCCTGGCATAAACGCAAACAACATCACAAGTGTTAGCTTGGCTTGCCAAAATTTACTAACAACGATGAGCTTTTCTCTAAAACTTGATAGCAAAACTCGTGAAATTTTAGCGGCAAATCTTGCAAGCACAAATCCAGAAAAAGCTAGAATTTTACGCACTTTAAACGAGCCAAACCCAGCTCTTAGCTTTGCAAATGCAAACGATACAAAGAGCTTTTTAGAGCTTTTTAACGCTTCAAGTCCGCAAAGTAAAAGTGCTCTTTTTAGCGTAAATTTTGAAGCGAATTTTATGAACAAGCTCTACATGCAAAAGGGCTTTACAAATTTATTAAACGATGTCGTATTTAATAAAAAATATGAAGGCTTTAGAAGAAATTTACTTAGCATAGATCCAGCTGTAACTGAAAAGAGCGATGCATTCACACTTGGGCTAAACGCCATCTTGCTTGGTAAAAATGACGTTGCATTTAGCTTTTTCACAAGAGCCAAAAACACCTTTGATAGGGCTTGGCAAAGGGATAATGCAACCTTTTGGCAGTATGAGCTAAGCGGCAATGAGAGCTTTTTAAAAGAGCTAAGTGCTAGCAAAGATGCAAATATCTACTCACTTTACGCAAGAGATTTGGTCGGTGGCGAGCCACTTGAAGTGATCGTGCCAAGGCCCAGCAAGCAAAATATAGAAAATTTTGACGTGAGCGATCCATTTTTATGGAATAAAACCGCAGCCCTTGCAAAGGATATGAACGCCACGCAAGCAAGCGAATTTGCTATGAAATTTTACACAAACGAGAGCATCGGCGCATACGCATACTTCATGCAAAAGGCGCATGGCTGGGAGAAGCAGTACTTTTTGATGCCAAACTCGCCTGAGCTTGAAGGCATCAGCACTGAGCGAAAGTCAATGATATACGCACTAGCAAGACAAGAGAGCCTCTTTATCCCAAGCGTCGTTTCTACCTCTTACGCCCTTGGTATGATGCAGTTTATGCCATTTCTTGCAAATGCGATCGGCAAAAAAGAGCTAAAAATCCCAAATTTTGACCAAGACGATCTTTTTAAAACTGATGTCGCATTTAAATTTGCAAATCACCACCTAAACTACCTTGATAAATTTCTTTACCATCCGCTCTTTACGGCCTACGCGTATAACGGCGGTATCGGTTTTACCAAAAAAGTCATCACTAAAGATGATATGTTTAAAGAAGGTAAATTTGAGCCATTTTTATCGATCGAGCTAGTCCCAGTGGCTGAGACTAGAAACTACGGCAAGAAGGTGCTTGCAAACTACGTGATCTATATGGCGCTTAATGGTTCCAGTATAAGGATTTCGCAACTTTTCGAAAATTTAACAAAACCGGCTTTGACTGATAAATTTCGAAACTAAGCGCGAGATCGTCGCTTTGCTTACTTGGTGCGGTCACTTCATAATAAACCGCCCAAGGCATAGAAAATCCAGCAAATTTAAGCATATCGTCACTTTCATCAAGCAGCCTTGCATTTGTGGCATTTGAGTCGCCATTTACCTTTATATTGCTCAAATTTTGCGCATGCTCTTTTGGGTTTATGGCTACTAAAAAGTGCTCTTTGCTCTCGTCTAAATTTGAGTTATATATAGGATTTAGATAGGTTGCGATTATGAGCGTTCTATCAGTGCCATCGATGATCTCGCTCTTGCTTGTGTAGGCTAAAAGCTCATTTTTTAGTGGCTCATGCACGATCACTTTTTGATCAGCACAGCCAAATATCATCAAAACAAATATAAAAAATAGTGTAAATTTTCTCATAAAAAACTCTTAAAACATTAAATTTTCTCGCATTTTAGCATTTTATTTTTTAAATTTCACTCATAAATTTTAAAGCCAATATGAGCTATAATCGCAAGAAATTTTAACGAAAAAGGCTCTTATGAAAAGACTTGCCATTGCTTTTTCTGGCCCTTCAAATAGCGGAAAAACGACGCTTATCTTAAAAGTCGCAAAAAAATTTATAGATGATGGGCTAAAGGTTGTTGTAGTCAAGCACGACCCAGGCGACAAGGCCAAATTTGACGTTGAAGGCAAGGATAGCTTTAAATTTTCCCAGGCAGGAGCCGACGTAGTCGTGATGAGTCCGACTAGAACGACTTATTTTTCACAAAGCTCACAAGAGATAGACGAGGTCATAAGGATGATCGGCGAGTTTGACATGCTCTTGGTCGAGGGGCTAAAGACGCTACCACTGCCAAGACTAAGTGTCTTTAAGGGCGAGATCGACGAAGCATATCTTAGCTTTTCAGACGCGATCGCCACTTATAAAAAGCAGATCCCATACGAGATCACAAATCTAAATTTAGACGATATAGACGCCATTTGTGCGTGGATAATCAAAAATGCAAAGGCTGTATAATGCAAGAACTAAACCAAATTTTTAATACGATAAAAGATATCGCAAAAGAGATAAGCGAAGTCATAAAATACGCCGATCTTGGCTACACAACTCACGAAAATGCAACTGGCGACACCCAGCTAAAGCTTGATGTGAAAAGCGACGAAATCATCACCGCTAAATTTAAGCAGCTTTCATGCGTAAAAGCGCTAATTAGCGAAGAAAAAGAGGACGAGCTTGAGATAAATAAAAATGCTAAATTTATCATCGCTTATGATCCGCTTGATGGCTCAAGCTTAGTTGATGTAAATTTCGCTGTTGGCTCGATCTTTGGCATCTACGAAGACGAGGTAAAACCAGAAAATTTAATAGCCGCGGCTTACAGCATCTATGGTCCAAGACTTGAGCTCGTAATTGCCGAGAAAAAGGGAGCTTTGCCTAAATTTTATAGGCTTGGCAAAGATGGTGAGTTTAAATTTGTAAAAGAGCTTGAGCTAAAAGAAAAAGGCAAGCTAAACGCTACTGGAGCTACGCAAAAAGGCTGGAGCCAAACGCATAGAAATTTCATAAATGAGCTATTTAACGAGGGCTACAGGCTAAGATACTCAGGTGCGATGGTAAGCGACTTGCATCAAATTTTACTAAAAGGCGGCGGCCTTTTTAGCTATCCAGCAACGAGCGATCATCCAAATGGCAAGCTAAGGGTTGTCTTTGAGGTGTTGCCATTTGCCTTTATATATGAAAATGCAAAAGGTGCAACCTCAAACGGCAAAAATCAAACACTTTTTGATATAAAAATAGAAAAAATTCACCAAACTACGCCATGCTTCTTTGGCTCACGTGATGAAATTTCACTTTTGCATAAATTTTACGAGCAAAAATAATGCAAGAATCACAAGCAAACGAGCCACTTGACGCATTTGAGCTAGCCCTAAAACAAAAGGCTAAAATCATGCAAGAGTGTCAAGAGCAAAAAGGGCGCAAAAGCTGTTTTAACTGCGAGGCATTTTTTGACTGCGAGACGAGGATAGAGTATGTAAATAGCTGCTACAACTCGATGTCAAAAGGCAACACCGGCAGTGACGGCGGATTTGATTTTTAAATTTAAAGGAAAAATATGAAAGAAAAAGCTTATATAACTACTCCGATTTATTACGTAAATGACGTGCCACACATCGGTCACGCCTACACGACTATCATCGCTGATACACTAGCTAGATTTAACCGCTTGCAAGGCAAAAATACCTACTTCATGACTGGCACAGACGAGCATGGTCAAAAGATCGAGCAGGCAGCTCGCGCTAGAGGCAAGACACCAAAAGAGTACGCAGACGAGATCAGTGGCAAATTTAGATCGCTTTGGGATGAATTTGAGATAAGCTACGACCATTTTATAAGGACAACCGACGAAGAGCACAAGCAAACCGTGCAAAATGTCTTTGAAAAGATGCAAGCAAACGGCGATATCTACAAGGGCGAGTACGAAGGCTTTTACTGTGTTAGCTGCGAGACATTTTTTAACCAAAGAGACCTACTTGAGGACAACCGCTGTCCAGACTGCGGACGTGTGACATCTTTGGTTAAAGAAGAGAGCTACTTTTTTAAGCTTTCAAAATATGAAGACGCACTTTTAAAATGGTACGAAAACGACGAACTTTGCGTCATCCCAAAGGGCAAGAAAAATGAGGTCATAAGCTTTGTAAAAGGCGGACTAAAAGACCTCTCTGTGACAAGGACGAGCTTTGACTGGGGCATAAAGCTACCAAAGAGCGCAAATGACAACAAACACGTTATGTACGTCTGGCTTGACGCACTCATAAACTACCTAACAACGCTAGGATACTCAAGAGATAACGCTAGAATGGACCTTTGGCCGCATACGACACACATCGTTGGCAAGGATATCTTGCGCTTTCACGCAGTTTATTGGCCGGCATTTTTGATGAGCCTTGGCTTGCCACTGCCAAAACACGTCGCAGCACACGGCTGGTGGACGATAGATGGCGAAAAGATGAGCAAAAGCAAGGGCAACGTCATAAACCCAAGAGAGGTCGCAAACGCCTATGGACTTGAAAATTTCAGATACTTTTTGCTTAGAGAGGTGCCGTTTGGACAAGATGGCGACTACAGCCAAAAAGCCTTGATCGAGCGCATAAACTCAGAGCTTGGTAACGGACTTGGTAACCTGCTAAGCCGCATAGTTGGCATGAGCGCAAAGTATAGTGACTATAAAATCGACTCAAAAGACGTGATCAAATTTCACAAATCCGAGCTAGATGAGGCGAAAGGCTATCTTGATGAGGCTATTAAAAATTTAGAAAATTTATCTACAAACCGCTATTTAGAGGATCTTTGGAAGGTTGTAACTCTCGCAAACGCAGCCGTTGCGAAGTATGAGCCATGGTCGCTTGTAAAAGCTGGCAAAAATGACGAGGCAAACGCACTTGTGGCACTTTGCGCAAATTTACTTGCAAAAGTGGCGATACTACTTAGCCCAGCTATGCCAAAAACTTGCGCCAAGATAGCTGACACGCTTGGCTTTAGCATAGACACGGCTTCTTATGAAACTCTTGTCTTAAAAAATGAAATTTCAAATTTTGTAGCAAAAGCTACTGAGCCACTCTTTCCAAGGATAGAAAAAGAGCTAATGGGCGAGGCAAGAGACCTAAAAGAAAGGCCAAAAGTAGAGGCAAAAGCTGAGCCAAAAGAGGAGAAAAAAGAGGAGATCATTAGTATCGATGACTTTGCCAAAATTGTGATAAAAGTAGGCGAAGTGCTTGAGTGCGAAAGGGTCGAGGGTAGCGATAAACTGCTTAAATTTAAGATAGATCTTGGCGAGGAGCAGCCACGTCAAATTTTATCTGGCATCGCCAAATACTACGAGCCTAGCTCGCTTGTAGGCAAGCAAGTTTGCGTTTTAGCAAATTTAAAAGAGCGAACGATGATGAAAAAATATGTCTCGCAAGGCATGATCCTAAGCGCATCAGACGGCTCGCTAACGCTTCTTAGCACGCAGGGCAAGGTCAAAAATGGCGCGATCGTTGGCTAAATGACGATAGAAAATTTAACCCACATAATAAATGGGCAAATTTTAAACAACCCAAGCATCTCAAGCGTGACTAGCTTCGCGTTTGAGGCCAAAAATATAAAACGAGGCTACGCTCTCATCGCCACGCAAAGCGATCAGATCGCACCTGCGATAAAGCAAGGCGCCTACGCTATCATTAGCGAAGAAGATATCACGCCAAGCGACGATGAGATAGCCTTTATCAAGGTAGCAAGCCTGCAAACGGCTATCATCAAGCTTATGCGCTTTGAAGCGATCCACAAAAATATCAAATTTTGCGCGGTCAATCCCTTCATAAAAGCGCTTTTAGAGAAGTCGCACCTTGAAAAAAACGCCCACGTCATACCTGAAAATTTAACCGAGCTTTTTTATAAAATTTTCCATGCAAATTTGTTTGACACATTTTTTAGCGACGATACGAGGATACTTCAAAGGCTCTCGCTTCTTTACGAGACAGCATGGACTGACACAAATATAAGCGTGCTAAATCCAAGCTCAATCTTTTTTACAACGCTCATTTACGATGACAAATACTATCAAAATTTAAGCATTCCAAGGGTTTTTGCTGGAATGTTTTGCGGACTTCTTGGCTATCTTAAGAAAAATAATATCGGCTTTAAAGTAACAGAAAGCAGAATTTCATCGCACTTTGACCCAGTCTTTATCGACAAAGACTTTAAGCCAGTTGGTTTTGGTAGCAGTTTTAGAGCGGTGATAGCTGAAGAAGACGAGGAGCTATTTTTGACTGAAAGCATATTTCTAAGGCGAAATTTCAGCGAAAGCGAGCTTAAATTTTGCCTGCCAAAAGATAGCACGCTAAAGGTTGAAAACGCCATTTTTTATGAAAATTTAGACGAGATAAAAGAGCTACAAAATTTCGTCTATGCCCTTGTGCTTTGCAAAAAAGAGGATCTGCTTGATAGCCTAAGCCAAAGCAAAGAGCAAAGCGGACTCTTTTAAATTTAGAGCCAGAGCCTAAGCCCTGGCAGTTTTTTTACTCACCCAAAAAATATTTTAGATCAGCTTGAGCGTCGCCACTAATTGGTCTAACGTTAAATTTATCCACTAAGAAATTTATGATCTCTTCATTGAAAAATTTAGGCAAGCTTGGTCCTACGTTGATATTTTTGATACCAAGGCTAAATAGTGCTAGCAAGATGATGACCGCTTTTTGCTCCATCCACATTAGCACGATAGAAACTGGTAGGTCATTTACTGCGATGCCTGTTGCCTCGCTTAGAGCTAGGGCGATCTTAACTGCGCCGTTGCTGTCGTTACACTGGCCAAGGTCGATGTAGCGTGGTAGCTCGGTGCCTGGGACGTTGCCAAAGTCGATGTCGTTAAATCTAAATTTACCACAGCTTGAAGTAAGTATGACGCAGTCTTTTGGAAGGCTAGCAGCTAGCTCTCTATAGTACTCACGTCCCTTGCCAGGTGCGTCACAGCCAGCGATCACGAAAAATCTGCGGATCTTGCCTGAGTTGATCGCCTCTAAAATTTGTGGGGCTAAAGTTAGGATAGTCTTGTAGTGGCCGCCAGTTACTAGGCTCTCGTCGCTATCAAAGCCGCTAACGTCGCCACAGGCTAGTGCGCACTCGATAAGTGGAGTGAAGTCGTCGTTTTCGATGTGTTTTACGCCGTTTGTGCCTGCGATCGAGTAGCCAAATAGCCTGTCAGCGTATGTGCAGTTTGAGCGTAATGGCACGATGCAGTTTGTTGTCATTAGTATCGCGCCCTTAAATTCGTTAAATAGCTTAGTTTGGTCAAACCACGCCTTGCCGACATTGCCTTTTAGGTGGCTGTACTTGCGTAGTTCTGGGTATCCGTGAGCTGGAAGCATCTCTGAGTGAGTGTAGATGTTGATGCCCTTATCTTTTGTCGCTTCAAGTAGCGCTTTTAGAGCGTGCAGGTTGTGGCCGCTTACTAAGATCGCCTTGCCCTCGACCTTGTTTTGGCTCACTCTAACTGGTGTTGGGATGCCAAATTTAGCCGTGTGAGCCTCGCTTAGTAGGTTCATCACCTCAACGCCAGCACCGCCTACTTCAAGAAGCTGTTTGATGTGCTCATCGAAGTTGAAATTTGAGTTTGTAAGCGTGAAATAAAGCGTATCAGCCATAACGCGATCAACGTTGCTAGTATCAGCGCCAAGCTCGTGCGCGTGGTGGCGGTATGCGCTAAGGCCTTTTAAGCCAAAAACCATCGTATCTTGCAAAAGCGCTAGTGTGTCGCTCTTGCCACAGGTGCCCATAGGCTGGCCCTTTGCACCGCATCCATCCTCAGCACTCATCTCGCACTGATGGCAAAACATCTTCATATCTTTCATCGTCTCTCCTTGTAAATTTAAAAATTTAAGCGGATTTTATCCTAGGTGGCTAGTCATTTTGCTTGATAGTAGTCAAGAAAAGTTAAATTTAAATTTTAATTGTTAAGTTTAAGATTTTATGATTATGGATATCAAAATATAAATTTGAAATTTGTCACAAAGAGTTAAATAAATTTACAAAAAAACGATTTACATTTGAAATTTATTTAAAAGGATGAAAATGAAAAATTTATTACTAGCGATATTTGCCGCTTTTATGCTTTGTGGCTGCGCTCCAAAGGGGATATTTGTGAGTTTGCCAGACGAGCAAGCACCTTCAAGCATTAGCAAAAAGACAAAAATTTACATCGAAAGCGTCAAAGATGTAAGAGCCTTTGAAAACGACCCAAAACAAGCAAGCACCCCATCTTTATATAAGCACAATGTAAATGAAGTTAGCGCAAAAGAGAAACAAAAATACATCGGTAGAACCAGAAACGGCTATGGCAAAGGGCTGTGGAACGTTATTTTAGAAAACAACCAAAACGTGAGCTCGGTGCTAAGATCGCGCATAGAAGAGGCTTTTATAGAAAATGGCTACCAGATCGTAAAAGACAAAAGCCTAATCGATGAAAACACGCTCACCGCAAGCGCTAAGATAGATAAATTTTGGTCTTATATAGCTCTTGGTTTTAGCAAGGTTGGGCTAAATATGGATATAGACACGCTCTTAAGTGTCAAAGACAAAGAGATAAAGACTGAGCTAAAACGCTCTGAGTTTTATTTTCTGGTGACAAATGATGACTTTTCAAACATCATAAAAACTTCTCTAAAAGAGTACAAAGAGAAGCTTGCAAAGCAGATAAGTGAGCTAAATTTAGAGTAAATTTTAGGCTAGCTGCTAAATTTATAGTAGCTAGCTTTTAAATTTCAAAGCAGATTTCACTTTTTATAAGGAATTTTATCAACGGCATTTGCTTTTTTAAAGCCATTTAGCCTTAGCCTGCAACTATCACAAAGCCCACACGCCTCGTCCTCGCTCTCATAGCAGCTCCATGTTAGCTCTATTGGTGAATTAAGCTCAAGCGACTTTGAGACGATATCAGCCTTGCTTAAATTTACAAGTGGCGTGATGATCTCGCAAGAAAAATCAGCCGATGTGCCTAAATTTATCGCCTCATTTATGCTTTTTATAAAGCTCTCTTTGCAGTCAGGATACCCCGAGCTATCCTCCTCTACCACGCCTATATAGATCGCCTGTGCCCCCTCTTTTTCGGCAAGCGCAGCAGCGATTGAGATAAATACGCCATTTCTAAACGGCACATAGGTGTTTGGCACGTCCTTACTAACGCCATCTTTTCTTATCTGCAGGCTCGCATCAGTTAGCGAATTTCCGCCTATTTGAGCGATGAAGCTAACGTCTAAATTTATCTTTTTAACCACGCCCAGTCGCTCACATATCTCGTCAAACGCGCGCTTTTCTCGCTTCATAGTCCTTTGATTATAGTCAAAATGAAGTGCGACCACATCATATCCAGCCCTCTTTGCCATCACAGCGCAAAGTGTGCTATCCATGCCGCCGCTCATTATACAAACTGCTTTTTTCATATTTTGCCCTTTAAATTTGCTAAAATTATACAAAATTTTACTAAGGACAAGCCAAAAATGATACTTTGTGAAGAGAGTTATCCAGAAATTTTAGATCAAATTTGCTCATATCTAACGCCTGGAGAAGTTGAGCTTCTATTTATCAACAAAGATGAGATGAGAGAGCTAAACAGATCTGAGCGTGGTATAGATAAAACCACCGACGTCTTAAGCTTCCCCCTTGAGCTTGTCATACACGCCCCACTTGGCTCAATCGTCATAAACAAAGATATGGTAAAAGAAAAAGCAGCCGAACTAAATCACAGCGAAGAAGCCGAAACTGCGCTACTTTTCACACATGGCTTGCTGCATATCTTGGGATATGATCACGAAAAAGACGACGGGCAGATGAGAGAGAAAGAGTGCGAAGTGATAGCTAAATTTAACTTGCCAAAGAGCCTAATCGTAAGAAGCGAGGACGTTAGGCTCATTGATCTAATAAACAAAAAGGGCTGATCTAGCCCATGTTTTAAACACTCTCTTTTTTCGTCTCTAAATTTTCAACTTTTGGCGCAAAGGCCTTGTTTATCTTTCTTATCCAGATAACAAGCGAGATAAATAAGATGAAGTAAAGCACGTAGCTAGCGATAGGCCAGCTAGTACTTGTGCCGCTATCTTTTATCGAGATCACGTTTCTAAACTCATTTAGCATAGAAATTCTATATCCGTAGTACTTGATAGTGACGTTGTTGTCGCTATTTGCAAAGCCTTGAGCCTTGGCTTGGATGTCAGCTGAGTTAAATTTAAAATAAAATGGAAAGCCCCACGCCGTATCTTCGTTTCTATAAGCCATCACCTTTTGGTCATTTTGCGCATCTTTTGCGTAGATAAAATAGACATCTCTAACTGGCCCATCGGCTGGGTTTTTAGCGTCTATGATGCCATCTTTGTCCATGCGTTTTACGTCACCGCCAGTTATCTGCACGCTTGCGTAGTGTGGGAATGAATAATCAACCACAAGAGCCAAAAACAGGTGCAAAAGCACGACAAAACTAACGCAAATTCTTTTTATAAATTTGATCATTTCTATCCTTTAAATTTGCGCTATTTTATGAAAAGATAGCTTAAACAAAGGGGCAAAGCGCCCCCATAAATTTAAGCCTTTTTGTTAAGCATAAATTTTAAAAGCTGAGCAAAGAAGCAGATGCCACCGATTATCAAGATCGTGTCGCCAAGCATTCTTAGCCATCTTAAATTTTGCAAGTGTGACTGCTGTAAAAGCTCAGCACTTCTAGCATACCACATACCTTGATCTAGGCTTGCAAATGCTTGATAGATGCCTATTGGAAGCAGTGAAAGCACGATCATTAGCATAAGTCCTGCATTTAGCCCCCAAAAGCCAACTTTCATTAAATTTTCATCAAATTCTTGCCCTTTATATAGATAAGTAGCCACAAGCCAGACAAAGCCAAGTGCCAAAAATCCATAAACGCCAAATAGCGCTGCGTGTCCATGAACTGGCGTTGTATTTAGCCCTTGGATGTAAAATAGCGAGATTGGAGGATTTATCAAAAATCCAAATACGCCAGCGCCTAGCATATTCCAAAAGGCAACTGCGATGAAGCAGTAAAGCGGCCATTTAAGCGTTTTAGCCCAGCTTTGAGCAAACTGAAGTTTGTAGTGCTCATACGCCTCAGCTCCAAGCAAGACTAAAGGCACGACCTCAAGCGCTGAAAAGCTAGCGCCAATAGCCATTATAGGCGTTGTGGTGCCTGCAAAGTAGAGGTGATGAAATGTGCCTGGGATGCCGCCTATCATAAAGAGTGACGCACTTGCAAGCGTTTGAAATGTCGCAAATCTTTTTGAGACAAGCCCCAGTGAGACAAAGACAAAGGCGAGTGAAGCCGTCGCAAATACCTCAAAAAAGCCCTCAACCCAAAGGTGTACAACCCACCAGCGCCAGTACTCCATCACTGGCAATGGACTCCTTTGTCCATAAAATAGCCCTGCTCCGTAAAATAAGCCAACCGCAACCGCTGACATAGCAAAGATAGCTAGTAAATTTTTATCGCCTTTGTTTTTAAAGCCACCTGCAAATCCACGAAGAAGCAGAAGCATCCAGATGACAAGACCGACAAACAAAATGATCTGCCAAACACGTCCAAGATCGATATATTCATAGCCTTGATGTCCAAGCCAGAAGCTTAAATTTATAGGCATGATGTTTGCGATAGCTAGATATTCGCCCACAAAACTACCAACTACAAGGATAAGTAGCGCATAAAATAGCAGATCAACACCAAGCTTTTGAAATTTTGGATCCTTGCCGCCATTTATGATCGGAGCTAAAAATAGTCCAGCCGCTAAAAATCCAGTCGCTATCCAGAAGATACTAGCTTGTATATGCCATGTTCTAGCAAGCGAATAAGGGATGTAGGCTGATAAATTTATGCCATAAAATTCTTGTCCTTCGACTGTGTAGTGAGCTGTAAAACCACCTATTAAAATCTGAAACGCAAATAGCGCCAGCGTGACAAAGAGATACTTTTTAAGCGCCTTTTGTGATGGTGTTAAATTTAGCTTTTTAAGTGGATCTTCACTGATAGGCTCAAGCTTTTCATCGTCTTTTTTGCCATAAAATGAGCTAAACCAAACAAGGAAGCCAACGCCAGCTAGAAGTATCACGACGCTTGCAATCGACCAAAAGACATTCTCACTTGTTGGCACGTTATCGATTAGTGGTTCGTGCGGCCAGTTGTTTGTATAGGTTGCCTCGCTACCAGGTCTGTTTGTCGCTGTCGCCCAGGCTGACCAGAAAAAGAAGTTGTTTAGATCAGCTCTGTCGCTAGCATTTGGAAGCGTATTTTCTTTCATCGCATAAGCTTCTCTTAAAGGCTTAAATTTAGGGTCATTACCAAAAAGCGCAGCATACTCGCCAGCTACTTGACTTATTGCCTTTAGCCTATCAGCGCTTAGCACAAATTTATCGTCCTTTACGCTATTTTCTCTATACTCTTTTTTGAGCAAAACCTTTAAATTTGCTTTTTGCTCGGCGTTTAGATCGGAGTATTTTAGATGATAAATTTCATCAGCTTTGATCTCTAAAAAGGCAACTAGCTCTTTGTGAAGCCAGTCCGCACTCCAATCAGGCGCTTGATATGCCCCGTGCCCCCAAACAGAGCCAACTTGCATACCGCCTATGCTTTGCCAAGCTTCTTGACCTTTATAGATGCTCTCTTTGTCGATCACAACCTTGCCATTTTCGTCAGTGAAATTTACAACTGGAGGCGAATTTCTATAAACCTCAACGCCGTAGTAGCCTAAAATACTAAAGCAAACTACCAGCACAGCAACGAGTGCGAGCCAGTATCTTTTGTATTCACGCATTAATTCTCCTTTTTTAAAATTTAGGAGAAAGTTTATCTCATTTCAAAATAGTGACTAATGACATATGTCAATAAAAAGAGAATATTTATCCTATTAGCTTTATATGAATTTACAAAATATGCAATTTTTTCACAATGAACATGCAAATTTTACATAACATTAATGTAAATAGCAGTAATATATCAACCAAACTATTTCACACGAAAAAAGGAAAAAATATGCAAATGAATTTCATGCACAAAGTGGCTAAAATAGGCCTTGTTGCTTCACTTTTTGCAGCTCTTAGCCTAAGCGCTGCTGAGTCTGCTAGAAGCATCACAGATATGAAAGGCGTCAAAGTAAGCGTGCCTGAGAAGGTTGAGAAGATCGCAGCACTGTGGAATGCAAACAACGAGATCATCCTAGCACTTGGCGGTATGGATAAGGTTGTAGCCACAACTGATCTGATCAAAACCAACAAGTGGTTTGAGCACGTCTATCCAAAACTTAAAAATTTGCCAGCTGCACTAAACGGCAAAGACCTTCAGATCGAAGAGCTTGTTAAGCTTGCACCTGATGTTATCGTGGTATCAAGCAAAAACTACCAAGACGAACTTATCAAAAACGGCTTTAGTGCTGTAAATTTGATCTTTAGAGACTATCCAGATATGGAGAAAAGCATCTACGCAACAGCTGAAGTCATAGGGACTGATGATGCTAGAAAAAAAGCTGAAAAACTTGCTAATAAAATCCACGATAACTCTGAGTTTGTAACAGCAAGAACAAAAAACATCCCTGACGCTAAACGTCCAAAAGTACTTCACCTTCTTGGCGGAGCGAATTTGCTAAAAATTGATGGTACAAACACTATCCAAAACACTTGGATCAAGCTAGGTGGCGGTGTAAATGCTATCCAAACTGAGGGCTCAATGATCGAAGTTAGCGCAGAAGAGATCATCAATGCAAATCCTGATATCATCATCGTTGGCGGCAATGACACAGACGCACAGATCAAAAAGATAAAAGAGCACCCTGCATTCTCTGGCTCAAATGCTGTTAAAAACGGCAAAGTTTATGGTAACCCAAAAGGTGTATTTAGCTGGGATAGATATGGCGCTGAAAACGTGCTTCAAATTTTATGGGCAGCAAAGACTATCCAACCAGATCTATTTAAAGATGTCGATATAAAAGCAAAAACAAAAGAATTTTATAAAGAGTTCTTAAATCATGATCTTAGCGATACAGAGTACGGCTATATCCTAAAAGGTCTAAATCCAGACGGTAGCAGCAAGTAAGATATGAAAAACGCAAATTTTTCAATAGTTGTTATCTTTTTAGCTCTACTAACGCTTCTTTGCGCCTTTGTCGCACTGGGCGTTGGTAGATTTTACATACCATTTAACGACGTCTTTAGCGTGCTGGCTCACAGCTTTGGTTTTGGAGATGGCGCAGCTAGCAACATCACAAACGTGATAGAAAATTTACGCATCCCACGCATCATCGCAGCTATCCTTGTTGGAGCTGCTCTTAGCGTGAGCGGTGCGGCCTATCAAGGCGTCTTTAAAAACCAGTTAGTTAGCCCTGATCTTCTAGGCGTTTCAGCGGGCGCTTGCGTGGGAGCAGCCACTGCTATCATCTTTGATCTATCGCTATTTTGGGTGCAGGCTTTTGCCTTTGGCTTTGGCCTAGCAGCCGTTGCTATCACGCTAGCCATACCAAAGATGATGGGGCGCACGAGCACGCTTATGCTAGTTCTTTCTGGTATCATCGTAAGTGGCCTTATGGGCTCAGTTATCGGCTTTTTAAAGTATGTCGCCGACCCTGAGACGAAGCTGCCTGACATTGTTTATTGGCAGCTTGGTAGTCTTGCAAAGCTTGATAGTGACAACTTAAAATACATAGCTCCAGTGATGATCATCTGCGCCATTTTGCTAATCGCCATGAGCTGGCGTATAAATTTGCTATCTCTTGGCGACGAGAGTGCGGCAAGGCTAGGCGTAAATGTCTCATTTGAGCGTGCTGTCATCATCATCTGCGCTACGCTTCTTACAGCGTGCAGCGTCTGCATAAGCGGCATAGTCGCTTGGGTAGGACTTCTCATGCCTCACTTAGCGCGTATGCTAGTTGGCGCAAATAACATAAAAAGCATGCCTGCAAGCATATTTATGGGTGCGATATTTTTGCTTTTTGTAGATACTTTAGCGCGCAGCATAAGCGTGAGCGAAGTGCCTCTTGGCGTACTTACTGGCTTTATCGGCACGGTATTTTTCGTCTGGGTTTTATGGCGAAATAAAAAGGTTGCATGATGCTTGAAGTTAGAAATTTAAACTTTAGCTACCCAAATGGGGCTGGCAAATTAGAAAATGTAAATTTAAAAATAGGCGCTGGGGAAATTTTAACCATTCTTGGTCGAAACGGAGCTGGCAAATCAACAACTTTAGGCTTAATAAGCGGCTCACTAAAGCCAGTTTCTGGAGAAATTTTCCTTGATGGCAAAAACGTAGATAGTCTAAGCAACAAAGAGCGCGCTAAGATCATGGCATACGTGGCGCAAAGCGAGGTTACTGAGTATGACTACACAGGGCTTGAGTTTATCACGATGGGACGCGCGGCGCACCTTGGTATCTTTGCAAGACCTAGCCAAGAGGACGAAGAGATCGCTAGAATTTACATCAAAAAGCTTGAGATCGAGTATCTTGAGGATCGCTTCATCACGCAGATGAGTGGCGGTCAAAAGCAGATGTGTATGATCGCTCGTGCGATGGCTGCGCAGCCAAAGATGATCATATTTGACGAGCCAACGAGCGCACTTGATTTTGGCAACCAGTATAAATTCCTACGCACCGTCAAGTGGCTAAAAGAGCTTGGCTACTCGGTTGTGCTAACCACTCACAACCCTGACTTTGCCGTGCTTCTTGGCGGATATGTCGCTCTTGTAAAAGGTGATGGCGAGGTTGGATTTGGCACGGTTGATGAGATAATTAGAAGCGAGAATTTAAGCCAGCTTTATGGACTAAATTTAAACGTGAGCTACATCGACGAAGTAAAAAGAAACTGCTGCCTCACTTATCCACTCTAAATTTATCTGCTCTTAAATTTTTAAGGGCAGATAGTCGTTTTATCTAAAAATTTCTACTTAAATTTACTAACCATAAATGCTAAAATGCAAAATAAATTTAAAGGAAAAACTATGGCTTACCCACTACTAGGCACAAAGATCGTGATCGATGAAGAAAAGGTTATAAGAGAGAAAAAGTATAAGCTAGACGTGATCTATGAGTATTTAGACAAACTTGCCAAACAGTGCGACTTAATCAAAATTAATAAAAACACCTTTCACGCAAAAGGTGACGAAAAAGATTTAGCAAACCTAGCATTATTTGTTTGTAAATACGCAGTAAAAAACGAATGGCTAACGAAAAATATCAAAGAGTGGATTTGGATTAGCGAGCGATGCGGAAATGAGGATATGATAGCAAGATTTAAAAAAGAGAAAATGGGAGTTTGGGAGTAAGCGATAAAAAGGATAAATTTATCCCGCCACATCAAATTTCATATAAATTTTAAAAAGTAGTCTGCGAGAGATTAGATTTTGCTAGGCAAGATAAATTTAGATATGGTAGCTCTAGACTGGCAAGATCAGTCGCAATAATGGGTTAAAATTTAACCACATAAAACTTATAGCGTTATCAAATTTAAAGCCAGCCATGAAAACTTCGGCCTTGCCATAAATTTGACGCAAATTTATATCCTCCTAGCCAAAAGCAATCATCTATCCTAAATTTAACACAACCCATAAGATCAAATTTGAGCTTTATTTTTAAGCTCAGCCACCCTAGCCTTTGCAGCCTGCGTGATATCGTCCTCGTAGTCATAGAAGTTAAAGGTCGCTCCGTGCTGAAAAAAGCCGTTTAGTATGTCGCCGCTTTGGCGGTTTTTCAGATCAAGCTCGGCCACCTTAAAGCCGTCATTTGTCGCGCAAAATTCCTTCAGTCTAGCTGGCGCCTCTTTTAGCTTGGTAAATAAAAAGCAGTATCCATCGCCGCCGTTTCGCCCCACCCTGCCTCGCAGCTGATGAAGCGTGGCAAGCCCCAGCCGCTCAGCGCCCACGATCACTATCGTATTTAGTCTTGGTAGCGAGATACCGACCTCAACAACGGTGGTTGAGAGCAAAATTTCGCCCTCTTCTCTAAAGCGCCTTAAAATCTCCTCTTTTTCTTTGTCCTTGCCGTGCGTGACGAAGACATTTTTAAAATTCTTTAGCCAAAAGCCCTGCGCCTCGCTTAGACCTTGGTAGTTTGAGCTCTCGCTGCTCTCAACTAGCGGATAGATGATGGCTACTTGAAAGCCGCCCGCAAGCTGCTTTTTGATGTGAGTTAGCAGATAGCCAAACTCGCTAGCGCCTAAAATTTGGCTCATTATATTTTTCTTAAACGGCATCTGCTTTAAAAAGCTAAAATTTACGATCTCAGACTGAATAAGACTAAGCGTCCTTGGTATGGGCGTAGCTGAAAACTGCACGAAATTTGCTCGCTCGTTCTTGTTTGAGGCAAGCTCTTCTATCTTTTTGCGCTGATTTGAGCCAAAGCGGTGCTGCTCATCGACCATAACAAGTGGCGAATTTGGTAGCTCGTGAAAGAGCAAAGCATGCGTGCCAACGATCAAATTTACCCCGCTAAAGTCTATCTTTTTCTCCCCGCTTCGCACCAGCATCACATTCATAAAAGCAGGCAAAAGCCTCTTTGCTTCATTATAAATTTGCTCGCTTAAGATGCTTGTTGGCGCCATCAAAATGGCACTTTGCGGATAGACACTAAGAGCTGCTGCTAGGATAACAAGCGTCTTGCCGCTTCCCACGTCGCCCATTATGACGCGCCTTTTTGCCTGCGTGGCAGCAAGGTCGTCTCTGATGTCATTTATGGCATTTATCTGATCATTTGTCGGCGTAAATGGCAGGCTCTTAAGCCAAGAGTTTATGTCAAAAAGCTTGATTTTTGGGCTTTTAAAGTAGGTTTTTTTCGCACTTAGCTTCTTTATGTAGTTAAAAATTTCTACAAATTTTAAAATTTCAATGCCCTCGCCATCATTTTTTAGGCGGTATAAAATTTGCACGCTTTGCTCGTCTAGCCGCTGCAAATCAGCTAGAAATTTAGCCTCTTTTTCGTTTAAGCCCTCGGCCATTAAATTTTGTAAATTTAGATATTTTAAGATGAGTTTTTTTAGCTCTTCGTCTTTTAGCTCGGTCTTAAATTTAGGCACGATCTGGCCTATTTTTGTGGTGATCTTTGGATTTACGATCTGCCACGAGCCAAAGGCGTAGGAGCAAAGCCCATATATCGCCATCTCTTTGCCCGTCTTAAAAGCGCCGTAGTGCCAAGACTTTGCGTTAAAAATGACGATCTTTACGCTACTTTGCCACTGCTCACAAAAGGCAAGTGCAGTTAGCATGCCAGGGCGCGAGGCGAGCGAAGTGATCTTTACATTTATGCAGACCTGCCCCTCTCTTGGACTTTTGGCTATCGTAGTATCCTCAAAGCCCTTTGGTAGCACGAGAGCAAGGTCAAGCAGGCTAAGCACGCCTATTTTTAGAAGTTTTGCTCTGTCGCTTGCTTCAAATTTCATTTTTTAGGACGCAAAAACTTAGCTGATTGATCTCTGCGTGGGCTTTTATGAAGCTATTTAGCTCGCTTAGCGAAAGGGCTGAAATTTTATCCAGATCCTTTAAAAATGCCCCAAGCTCGCCATGCTCATAAAACTCGCCTTGCGCGATGTCAAGTCGCTTAAATAGCGTCTCAAGTCTAAGCGGCAACGAACCAAGTAGAAATTTCTTCGCCTGCTCAAGCTCGGCCTTGCTAACGCCTTTTTTACTAAATTTTAAAATTTCCTCTTTTATAACGGCGATCGCTTCGTCTTTTTTCTCATTTTTTGTCTGCATGTAGCCGTAAAGCTGGCTGTAAGAGAGATTTAGCAAATTTCTAGCGTAGGCGCTGTATGCAAGGCCTCTTTTCACGCGGATTTCCTCCATGAGCCTCGAGCCAAAGCCACCCTCGCCTAAAATAAATGTCGCCACTGCGGCCTTGTATTTTTCTTCAGGTTTTACATTAAACGGCGCGCCAAAGTAGATGTAGGCCTGCTCGCTTTGCCTGATGATCTCGCTGCTTTCGCACTTGCCGCTTGGGCTAAAGCGCTCTAGCTTTCGCACCTTGCCAGGTTTTAGGATTTCTAAAATGCTAGCAAGCTCTTTTGTCTGCTTCTCGTCGATGTCGCCACCAAGCACGCAAAGCAAGTTTGAAAGGTCTAAATGCTCATTTAAAAATTTCCTCACATCTTCAAGCGTGATCGCTTTTACGCTCTTTTTCGTGCCGATACTAGGCTCTGAAAGTACGCTTTTTGGGTATAAAATCTCAAAAAGCCCCTGCCTTGCCACGTAGTCAAAGTCGTTTTCATTTGCTGCGATCTCGCCAAGTGTGACGGTTTTGCACCTATTTAGGATCTCATCTGTTAAATTTGGAGCGAGTAGTAGCTCTTTTAGCTTGCCACATGCAAAGGCAAAGTGCTCTTTTAGGCAGTTTAGGTCTATGCAAAATGTCTCAAAGCCGCAGCTTGCATTTAGGCTAATAGCCCTTACTTCAAGCTCTTTGGCAAATTTAGCCGAGCCTAGCTTCATATCGCCCTCGTTTAGTAAATTTGCACTTAGTCTTGCAAGGCCTGCAAGCTTGCCATTTTGTGAGCTACCAGCTGCTTTGAAAACTAGTTTTAGGCTCACTACTGGCATCGCTTTTGAGCTTTCAAAAACGACTGGAATTTTTACATTTTTTACATTGATATCTAAAATTTTCATCTAAAATTTCTCCAAAATATCGTAGTTTGTGTTGCGTTTAGCTGGAATTTCTCCGACGTCTTTTATAAGCTCGATCATCTGATCTTGATTCATCCTAAAGCTAGCCCCTGCTGCCTTTACGACGTTTTCTTCCATCATCGTGCTACCAAGGTCGTTTGCGCCAAAAAGAAGCGCTAGCTGGCCTACGTAGCTGCCCTGCGTGACCCAGCTGCTTTGGATATTTTTAAAGTTATCCAAAAAGAGCCTTGAGACGGCAAGAAGCCTTAGATAGACGTTTGAGCTTTGCTTTTTTATCTCAGGAAATTCTTGCATAAGCTTTGTGTTTAGCCCTTGAAAGCTCCAAAGTATAAATGCTCTAAATCCAGCCGTTTCATCTTGTAAATTTCTGATATGCTCCCAGTGCTCCACGATCTCGCGGGTGCTCTCAACCGTGCCAAACATCATCGTAGCAGTCGTCTTCATGCCAAGCTCGTGCGCCTCTTTGTGTATGCGAAGCCAGTCTGCGGTGCCACATTTTTTAGGGGCGATGATGTCACGCACTCTGTCGCTTAATATCTCCGCTCCAGCCCCTGGCATCGAGTATAAACCCTTTTCGTTTAGGCGCCTTAAGACCTCTTTTGTAGAAATTTTTGAAACTCTTGCTATGTAGTCGATCTCAACTGCCGAAAAACCATGTATCGTGATGCTTGGATAGTGCTTGCTGATGTAACTTACAAGCTCCTCGTACCACTCGATCTTTAGCTTTGGATGAACACCGCCTTGAAACAAAATTTGCGTGCCGCCGATGGCGATTAGTTCCTCGATCTTCTTGCCGATCTCCTCAAAACTTAGCACATAAGCGTCTTCCTCTTTTGCGTGGCGGTAAAATGCGCAGAATTTACAATCCACCCAGCAGACATTTGTATAGTTGATGTTGCGATCTACGATGAAGGTCGTAATACCCTCTGGATGAAGCTCTTTTTTTCTAGCTAGCGCCATCTTGCCAAGCTCGTAAAGCGGTGCATTTTCTATAAGATCGATGGCTTCATTTACACTAAGTCTTTTCAAATTTAACCTTTTATTTTGCTTATTTTTGGGCGAGAGTTTAGCCAAAAATGCTTTTAAATATGATAAATCAGGCGTTATAAAAAATTAATTTTTAAAGGCTAAAATGTGAGAAATTCTTTAAAGGAGAGAGTTATGAAAAAGGTGATATTTGCCGTTATCTGCGGATTATTTTTAGTTGGTTGTGCTAAAAACGAGCCAAAGCCAGCTGAGCCACAAGGTGCAAGTTGCGGATGTGCTCATCATCAAAAAATGATGCAAGAAAATATGCCAAGCTGCCCTCATCACGGCATGCAAGGGGCGATGCATGGGCAAATGCCAGCAGGCTGCCCAGCCCACGCAAAATAGATAAAGTGCCAAATGGCACTTTATTTTAATATAACTTTGTCGCCTTTAGTGCCTAAAACTTGCACTTTTTCGCCATTTTTTAGCGCTCCGTCATACTTCCAAAGAGTGCCTTTAAAATAGACCATATTTTCTCTGATCTCGCCAACGCCTGGCTCATCTAAAAATTCCTCATTAAAGCTCTCTTTTTTAGCCATAAATTTACTCTTTAACGGCGCTTTTAAGAGCACAAGCAAGATAAAGGCAAGTACTAGGACAGCTAAAATTTGAAAGCTCCACTCAAAATTAAAGCCAAAATTTATCGCCCCAACGATGATAAAAGCGACGCCAAAAAAGAGCAGATAAAATGAAAATAGCATAAGCTCAGCCACGCACAAGAGCGCGCCTATGGCTATCATTATAAAAGGACTTATCACGCCTTATCCTTAGCTAAGAAATTTTTTAAGACACTAAGCGAGCCAATGAGTTCAGCCGCCTCATAAGGGACTAAAATTTTATCTTTTGAGCTATTTTTAGCTAGCTCGCTAAACGCCCCGACCCTGTCGCGCGCAAGCAAAAATTCAGCCGCATTTGCGTTTTTGCTCATGCTGTCATTTATCATATCCATAGCCTCTTTTTGAGCCGTTGCAATGGCGATTTGCTCGTATTTTTTCGCATCAGCCATACGCTCTATCGCCTCTGCTTGAAGCACTTTTTCTTGTTTTAGTGCCTCTGCGTTGCGGATTAGTGCCTCTTTTTCAGCCAAAGCTTTTAGCTCTATCGCGCGCTTTTCACGCTCAGCTTTCATCTGCATATTCATCGCCTCTTCGATGCCAAGTGGGACAGAAATTTCAGAAATTTCCACACGCATGATCTTTACGCCCCAGTTGCCAGCTGCGTCGCCAAGAGCCACTTGAAGTGCGGCATTTAGGCGGTCACGAGAGCTTAGCGTATCATCAAGGTTCATAGCGCCTATCTCGCCACGAAGCGTTGTCATGGCTAAATTTGCAATGGCGCGCTTGTAGTTATCTACGTTATAAACCGCCATTTTTGCGTCAAATACCTTTAAAAAAACGATGCCATCAACACTTATATTAACATTATCTTTTGTGATGACTTGCTGTTTTGTGATATCAACAAGCTGCTCTTTTATAGTTATGATCGCTCTTATCTGATCGACAAATGGGATGATGATATGAAATCCCCCGTCAAGCACCTTGTGAAATTTACCAAGTCGCTCGATCAGCAAGTTATCTGCTTGCGAAACGATCTTAATGCCAGCTTTTAAAAACAAAAATGCAAAAATAACCAAAACAACGACTAAAACGCCAAATGTTTCAACTTGCATATTCTCTCCTTTAATTTATAATTTGTTATTTTCTTAAGTATTATAATACATTTTTAAATTTTATCTTTTAAAAAGGATCAGCATGAAAAATTTTATCTTTGCACTAAGTGCGGCTCTACTTTTAGCAGGTTGCGCTACGTCAAACCAAAGCGCAAGCGTCCCACAAGGCAAATGTGAAGTAAAAGGTAGCTGCATGGCTCCAGTAAGCAACATCGAGGGTACTTACAAGGCGTTTTTACCTTGCGCTAGCTGCATGGGTATAGACTCAACCCTTACGCTTAAAAAAGACGGCACATTTGAAAGTGTGATGAACTACAAGTCAAAAGACAACTACAAAGCCGTTAGCAAGGGCAAATACTCAGTCAAAAACGGCATTATCACAACCGTTGATGAGTATAAAGAGAAGAGCTTTTATAAGATCGAGGGAGAGAGCCTAAAGATGCTTGACATGGATCAAAAAGAGGTCACTGGCGAGCTAAAAGACAAATACATCTTCAAACGCGTAAAATAAATTTTAAAGGCAAAATGATATAATTTTGCAATTTTTAAGGAGTTGCAAATGAAATATCTTTTTGCCATACTTATCTCATTTTTCATCATTGGCTGCGCGAAAAATGAAAATTTAAAGCCACAAAACCAAGAGCAAACACAAAAATCAAAAGAAGAAAAACCACTTCTTAGAGACGAAAAACCCAAAAAACCAGAAAAACTAATACTTTCAAACTCTATCTACACGAGCTACTACACGACCTTGCCATGCTCAAACTGCGAGGGCGTGAAGACTATCTTAACTCTAAATAAAGACAAAACCTACACAAAAACTATGCTTACGATGGATAAGGCTGCTACCTTGGTAGAAAAAGGCGGCACTTTCGATGTCGATGAGAGCGCTATCGTGCTAAAAGATGAAAGTGGCGCACTAAGCTACTTTGTGCCAAACAAAAACTCACTTCTTCAGCTTGATGATAAGAAAAATAAGCGAGTTGGCGTGCTAGCTCAAATTTATAACTACGAGCCAGTAAATAAGGCTTATAAAGATAGTTTTTTTGCTAGATTTTCTAAATTTAAAGACAAAAATGGCTTTTTAGAGCTTGTGCTTGTGCCTAGCAAAAACGGCGCAAAGATAAGCTTTTACTCATCGCTAAAAGATGGCTCACCACTTTGTAAATTTAACTCAGAGCTGCTTTACGACAAGGGCATTTTTTACCTTTTGGACGAAAAAGGCGTGGCTTTAAGCGTGCATAAAACTGCTAACGACATCTTCGTAATCGCAAACGATAAAATTTGCAAAAACGCTCACATAAGCGGACACTACAAAAGAGAAAAAGGCAGATCTAGCCTCTTTGGCAAGGGCTTTTTTGCAAAACTTACAAACGAGTCAGCAAATGCTGATGTGATGAAATTTTACGGCGCAAAAAACATAAAAAGAGACAATACTAAAAAAGAAAATAGCTACATCGTCACGAGTAAAAACGAGAGAATTTTTGAATACACCTTACTAAATGGCATCATTACAAGCATCGAAATTTACTCAAATGAGTTTAAAACTCCAGAAAACATCAGCCTAAAGTCAAATTTTAAAGATATAAAAAACGCACTTGTTATCTCTAAATTTCAAAGCGACGCAAACAATATCTATCTAAAAATAGACAGCCACGACATGCTCATAAAGCTTAAAAATCCGCTCGCACAAGAGATAACAAACTTAAGCCAGATACCAGACGAGGCGCAAATAGAGCAGATAACTCTGATGTGGAACCAGTAGTTTGAAAGAGTATCTTAAGCTTTTAAAGGATGAGAGAAATTTCCGCCTTTTAAGCACCATCCAGCTCATGTGCTACTTTGGTGTGTGGTTCTCGCACACAGGCATCTTTACGTTACTTATCTCGCTTGACGCTCCTGTTTGGGCGCTCACGCTAAGTGCGGCGATGGCATTTATCCCAGGTGTTGTCATCGCTCCATTTAGTGGCATTTTGGTGGATAAATTTAGCCCAAAACCTATGCTTGTGATCATGATGGCGGTTGAGACAGTAAGTGTTTTTATGCTGCTTTTTATAAATTCGCTTGAATATTTATGGCTGCTTTTGCTCATAATTTTTATTAGAAACGGCGTTGGCGGGATGTATTTTCAAGTTGAAATGAGCGTGCTGCCAAAAATTTTAAGCAAAGAGAACCTAAAGCTTGCAAACGAGATCCACTCTATCATCTGGGCAGTCTCATACACCGCTGGCATGGGGCTTGCAGGCGTCTATATACACTTTTTTGGCATCAAAAGCGCCTTTTTGCTCGACGGAGCTCTTTATCTTTGCAGTTTTGGCTTTTTATATCTTTTAAAGCTAGACGAACTAAAGCCAGAATTTATAGAAAAACCTCTAAAAATGCTAAAAAATGGGCTTAAATATCTAAAAGAAAATAGGCTCATCGTGCATCTTATATTTTTGCACGCCTTTGTTGGTATCACAGCTTATGACGCACTGATCGCGCTTTTGGCCGACTATAAATACGCAAATTTACTCTCAACCTCGCTAGTTATTGGGCTATTAAACGCCTCAAGGTCGATCTCGCTTATGTTTGCGCCAGCATTGCTTAGTAAATTTATGAATAAAAAAACGCTCATCTACATCTATATCGGTCAAGGAGTTGGCATCATCATCTGGGCGCTCTCTTTGCAAAATTTTTATCTCTCGCTAATTGGTATCATCTTTGCTGGATTTTGCACGTCAAGCCTTTGGAGCTACACCTACACGCTACTTCAGCAAAACTGCCAAAAAGAGTTTTACGGCAGAGTGATCGCGTATAATGATATGGTTTTTCTTGGATTTAGCGCGCTTATCTCATTTGCGATCGGCTTTTTATACGAGCTTGGACTAAGCGTGGAGATGATCGCAGCCTTTATGGGAAGCCTCTTTTTCATTGGAGCCTTTTACTACCACGTAGTTTCAAAAAGGTATGAGATAAGGTAGTTGCGTCTAAATGGCTAGAAATCCAGCCATTTATATTTGTTTATTTCCTAGCAGCTTTTACCGCTTCAAGTAGCTCTTCAAAGCCTGCTTTGCTTGAGTACTCAACATCTTTTAGTATCTCGACACCTGCTAAATGTCCCTTATCTTTGTCAGCAAAAATCGCCATAGCCTTATCTAGTCCGTGATGGACATTTTCATGGTGCGCAGCTATGCTTGAGAGGGTTCTTGGATCTTTGATGATGGTATTTTTCACATCCTTTTCATACCACTTGCCAAATCTACACTCATGCACGTCTTGAATTTTATTTATCTCGCCAAGAAGCACGCCTCGGTAGCCATTTAGCTTCATGTTGATGTGATCTATCTTGCCGTTACTTACATTTACTTCGTTTGTGACGTTTAGGGCTTGATTTAGATGTTTTGTGTGTTGGCATTTACGCTTGAGATGTTGCCCTCAAAACCGCCTAAAATTTGCATCGCATTTGCTGAAATTTTAGAGAAATTCTCGCTCATTTCGATCATTGTGTTTGCACTTTGCTTAAGGCCATTTATATTTACTTCAACCTCAAGTGTAGCCTTTTGCGTGCGCTCAGCAAGCTTTCTAACCTCATCAGCCACAACAGCAAAGCCTCGTCCATGCTCGCCAGCACGAGCTGCCTCGATAGCAGCATTTAGCGCTAGCAAATTTGTCTGATCTGAGATATCTTTTATGAGATTTATGATCTCAACGATAAAATTTACGCTTCCATCAAGCGAAGAGGCGTCATTTGAGAGATCGCCGCTCATCTGGCTTACTTGCTCGATCGAGCTTAAAATTTCAGCCGTTTGAGACTTTAGCTCGCCTGTTTCTTTGAAGGTTTTTTCATTTAAATGGTTTATATTTTCAAGCATTTTTAGGTTTTCTTCGATGGTTGATTGTAAGAAATTCATACCATCTTGATAGCTAGTAAGCAGCAAATTTACAGCCTCTTGCTTATCCTTAGCTTGCTCTTTTGGCTCGCAAGTTTTGGCATTTTTTAGCTCATTTTTAAGTGCTAAAATCTCAGCCTTTAAAGCTTCATTTTCTCTTTCTAAAGCTTCATTTTTACTACCAAGCTCTTTGCTTTTGCTGTCAAAAAACATTTTTCATCCTTTAAAATTTGTAAATTTTACGTAATTATAACTCTTTTTACTTAAGCCAGTCGTCTAAAATTTGAATTTGCTCTTCAACACTTCTATTTGCCGTGCCGCCTTTTGAAGTGCGAGCCTCTTTTGAAGCGTGCAGATCTAGAAATTTAATGGCATTTTCATCTAAATTTTCATCGACACTTTTTAGCTGCTCTTTATTAAGCTCGCTTAGATCAAGTCCCAAACTTTCAGCCTTAGCCACAGCTTTGCCAGTGATAAAATGTGCCGTTCTAAATGGGATATTTTTCTCACGCACTAGATAGTCCGCTAGATCAGTGGCACTTAGATGCCCTGTTTTTGTCGCTTTTAGCATATTTTTTTCATTAAATTTAGCCGTTTTTATCATCTCATTTAGGATAGTAGCCGAGCTTAAAATGGTCGCAACGCTATCAAAAACACCCTCTTTATCTTCTTGCATATCTTTATTGTAAGCAAGCGGCAAGCCCTTCATCGTAGTTAGCAGCGCTACTAAATTTCCATTTACACGCCCAGTTTTGCCGCGTATGAGCTCAGCGACGTCTGGATTTTTCTTTTGTGGCATGATGGAGCTACCCGTGCTGTAAGCGTCACTAATGCTTACAAAACCAAATTCTTGCGAGCTCCAGAGTATGAGCTCCTCGCAAAGCCTAGAAGCGTGCGTCATAAAAACACTAATGTTAAATAAAATCTCCAGCGCATAGTCACGGTCGCTCACGCTATCCATCGCATTTTGCGTGCAGCCTGCAAAGCCAAGCTCGCTAGCCACTATACTCCTATCTATCTTATGAGGCGTGCCTGCAAGGGCTGCTGAGCCAAGCGGACTTAGGTTGTTTCGCTCATACGAGCTAACAAATCGCTCAAAATCCCTCTTAAACATAAAAGCATACGCTAGCAAATGGTAGCTAAGGCTTACTGGCTGGGCGTGCTGAAGGTGCGTGTAGCCTGGCATTAGCGTATCTTTGTGGTTTTTGGCCAAATTTGTAAGCGTGGCGATGAGCTCTTTTATAAGAGATGAAATTTCTAAATTTTTCTTTAATACATAAAATTTAAAGTCAAGTGCGACTTGATCATTTCTACTTCTAGCTGTGTGTAGTCTGCCGCCAAGCTCGGCGCCGATGATCTCACTAAGTCGCTTTTCAACGGCCATATGGATATCCTCGTCCTCTATCTTGAAAGCAAATTTACCTGCTCTGATCTCAGCCAAAACCTCATCAAGCCCTTTTATAATCGCCTCTGACTCATCTTTTTTCAAAATTCCACAAATTCCAAGCATTTTAGCGTGCGCCTTACTGCCAGCAATATCCTCTTCAAAAAGATTTTTATCAAAATTTATAGAAGCGTTAAATTCCTCGAGCAAATTCGAGCTAGCCTCGCTAAATCTGCCCTCCCACATCTTTTTATGCGCGTTTTCATCTTTTTTCATAGCTTTGCCTTTGATTAATTTTGCGTGATTTTAACAAAATGGTGCTTAACTAGGCTTTTTAAGAGCTTTTTATAAAATAAATTTTTGCTTTAAAAATAGAAATGTAATATAAAAATTATGCTAGAGTAGTAAAAAAGTTATATATATAATTTACATTTAAGGTTATTAAAATATAATTCGCCCAGCAACTTTTTAAAAACTATTTCAAGTTTTTTGATTTATTGCCGATATAGTTTTAAATGAAGAAATAAACTAAAAAGGAAGGACGATATGCAAATAGATGCAAATATGAACTCAAATGTTTTCTATCATAACGGCTACACATCTATATCATCAAGTAGCGCTAAAACCAGCATATTAGTATCTTCTGGCTATGGTACAAAAGATATCGTTAGAAGTAATGATGTGCATGTCGAACAAAGAGAAGAAGTTAGACAAAAACCTACAATTATTAGAAAAAAAGATGTCACAGAGTTACAAAAAAATTTAGAAAAATTACAAGATCAAAGAAGCGATATAGCTGATCAAATTTCAAGCATCCAGCACTTGAAAGATCGTGATTCTATGCAGATGCTTCATCATCTAAATTTAGAACAATCAAGCATTCAGAATAACATTTTAAGTATTAAAACTCAGATGACAGAAATGGTACAGGCTTAAGACTAAGCCTTACCGATAATAGTTTTTAAAACCAAACAAAAATCCTCTAAAAAATATCCCATTGACCTATAGAAGTTACTGCTAGCGTTTTGCTCAAGCTCTTTTACGAGAAGCTCAGCATAAGGTAAGAAAAAAGAGAGGCTAAAAGCAGCAAGAAGTTGCATAGACTCTTTTGTCGCCTCTTTTTTTAGGATATTTGCTATCAAAATGAGCTGATTTGAGATGCTATCAATCTCGCCCATTTTTGGCTCAAAATTTATAGCCTTGTAAAATTGCGCCAAATCATCTTTTGCACTTGAAAAATAGTAGCTTGCTTCAAATTTTGCCTTCAAAATGACAAAATCATCACACAGAGCCGCACTACTCTCATCTTTGATAAATTTAGCGTAAAGCTCATTTCCTTTTATGTTCGCATCGCTCTTTGTCTGAGTTATCCACGCATTTGTCTTTTTGATGCGCATAAAAGATGAGACACCCAAGATACCATCAAAATTTGTAGCAAGTGCAGCCGCTACGACGCTGTAAAGCTCTCCAAGTCTCAAATTTAATCCTTAAGCTTCAAATATCTAAGTCTAAGTGCATTTAGCACGACAGTAACCGAGCTTAGGCACATCGCCATCGAGCCATAAACTGGGCTTAAAAGCAGTCCAAATACCGGATACAGCACGCCAGCAGCCACTGGTATGCAAATGGCGTTATACATAAATGCCCAAAACAAATTCTCTTTTATGTTAGCAATAGTCGCATTTGCAAGCTTTACAAGCCCACTTACGCCGCGTAAGTCATTTTTTACAAGCACGATATCGCCAGCGCCTTTAGCGATGTCTGAGCCTGAGTTCATAGCGATGCCAACGCTTGCTTCTTTAAGTGATGGCGAGTCGTTTATGCCATCTCCCACAAAGATCACGCCACCTCGGCTCATGAGCTCTTTTACCTTGTTAAATTTATCCTCAGGCAGCATATTTGCGTAGTATTCGCTCACATTTAGCTTGCTAGCGATATTTGCCACTACTTTTTTATCATCGCCTGATAGGATCACACTTTGTAAATTTAGCCTTGAAAGCTCGTTTATAACGTCATTTGCTTCATTTTTTAGCTCATCACTTAGTGTTAAAAAGCCGCTAAATTTTTGATTTAGCGCACAAAGTATGACGCCGCTTCCATCATTTGCAGCCTCTTTTATCGCTTCACTATCTGCTTCATTTAGCAAGATATCGTTTGCTGCGAGCAGCTTTTCGTTACCTATTATTATCTTGTTACTCTCGTCTTCATAGACGATGCCTTGACCAACTACGTTTTGGAATTTGCCATTTAGCTTTTGTAAATTTATGTAATTTTGTTTTGCGTATCTTACGATCGCTTTTGAGATCGGATGCTCGCTTAAATTTTCAGCAGATGCCACTAGTTCTAACTCTTTTTCGCTTAAATTTGAACTCTTGACGCTAATTAGCCCTTTACTTAGCGTGCCAGTTTTATCAAATGCTACAAATTTAGCATCTTTTATAAGCTCCAAAACCTCTGGATTTTTCACCAAAATCCCAGCCTTAGCGCCACGCGAGAGGGAGCTTACGATTGCTATTGGCGTGGCAAGTCCTAGTGCGCATGGGCATGAGATGATAAGCACGCAGATCGCGCTAGAGATCGCATAGGCGAAATTTCCACTAAAAATTATCCATATTAAAAATGTAAGAACTGAGATCGCCACGACGCTTGGCACAAAGATGTTTGCTATCTTATCAGCCAGCCGTCCGATAGGCATCTTTTTAGAGCTAGCGTCGCTTAACAAGCTTAAAATTTGAGATAGCAAGCTCTCAAAAGAACTCTTTGTCACCTTGACGCTTATATAGCCATTTGTGTTTAAAGTGCCGGCAAATACGCTATCTCCCACCTCTTTATAAACTGGCAAGCTCTCTCCTGTAAGCATAGAAGCATCTATCTCAGCGCCACCTTGAACTATCACGCCATCACTTGGGATGTTGTAGCCATTTTTTACGATGACGATGTCGCCTACTTTTAGCTCATTTACATTTACCTCTTTGCTCTGTCCATCTGGCATGACCAAAAAGGCGGTCTTTGGTGAAATTTTAAGTAGCGTCTTTAGGTAGTCGCCTGCCTTTGCCTTTGAGCGCTCTTCAAGGTACTTGCCAAGCAAAACAAAGGCTATGATCATCGCTGCGCCCGAGACATAGACGTTTTTTAGATCATCTGGGATGAAATTTGAAAAGATCACAACAAAAAGCGAGTATAAAAACGCACTGCCACTTCCAAGAGCTACAAGCACGTTCATATCGTAGTTTTTGTTTTTAACAGCCTCTATGGCGTGAGCAAAGAAGTCTTTGCCACTAAAAGCTAGCACCAAAAATGCTAAAACTAGCATGAGTAAATTTACTAGCAAGCTCTGAGGTGCGAACATCTCAAGCGCCATTATCACGATGCTTGCTATAAATGCAAATATAAATTTATTTCTGATCGCAGTTATGTGCTCGTCTCTTTTGGCCTCATACTCATCGATGTCGGCTGCCACGAAGTAGCCAAGCTTCTTTATCTTTTGCTCTAAAGCTTCACGCACGCTGGCGTCTTTTAGGACAAACTCACCGCTTGCGTTTGCGAAATTTACATTTGCTTCAAGCACCCCATCTATCTTTTTGGAAACTTTCTCGATAGCGTTTGAGCAATTTACGCAGCTCATTCCCGCTATATTTAGCTTGACTTTTAAAGGCATATTAAAGCTCCTTTATAACGTCAAATCCCAGATCAGCCATTTCTGATTTAAATTTCTCAACATCGCCATCTTTTATATCAAGGCTTACTTGCCTTGGCTCTTTGCTAAGATCGACTTTTATCTCGCCAAAGTCATCCTCAAGTGCGTTTTTTATAGTATTTGCGCAGTTTTGGCAATGCACATTATTTACCTCAAACGTTTTCATATTATCTCCTTTATCATGTGGTCGTATTCGTGTAAATTTATGATCTTTTTGGTGTTAAATTTAAAGCCAAGGCTCTCGTAAAATTTACGAACTTTTGGCTTATTTACATCAACTATCAGCGAGACCTTTTTATGTCCTAGCTCTTTTGCTTTGGCAAATGAGTGCAAGATAAGCTCTTTTGCAAGCCCTTGCCTTCTAAATTTCTCATTTACAGCGATGCTATCTATATAAAACTCATCATCAAAGCACTCTTTTTCTACCTTGGCATCTTTGCCAAGCGCCTTTAGATGCTGAGAAATTTCTCTATCAAGCTGCTCTACGTCGCCACCAAAATAAGCGCACATCGCAGCGATGATCACGTCGTCACGCTTATAGACATAGACATTTTTATGGCTAAGCCTGTTTGTCTCGCTTTGAAAAAATTTCTCTAAAATTTCGTTGCTTTTTGCAGGATCGTCGTAGCCACTTAGCTTGTAGGCGATGTCCTCCATCGCTAAATTTAGTAGTTTTATGCAGATTTTTGCATCTTGTTTTTGAGCATTTTTTATCATGAGTATGATTATATGCCTTTAGCTTAAATTTTTACCAAATATTATTTTCAAATTTGCAAATCAGGCGCTTTAGCAGGCAAACTAAAAATGTTTTAAAAAAGTATAAAATTTTTTTAGTTATAATCCGTAAAAAATTTATTTAAGGATATTTATGGGACGAGCATTTGAGTACCGAAGAGCAGCAAAAGAAGCTAGATGGGATAAGATGAGCAAGGTATTTCCAAAACTTGCAAAGGCTATAACAGTAGCGGCAAAAGATGGCGGATGTGATCCAGATATGAACCCAAAACTTCGTGCAGCCATCGCAGCAGCAAAAGCTGAAAATATGCCAAAAGATAACATTGATGCGGCTATAAAAAGAGCAAATGGCAAAGATAGCGCAGATATCAAGACTATCTTTTATGACGGCAAAGCAGCTCACGGCGTGCAAATCATCGTTGAGTGCGCTACTGACAACCCAACAAGAACGGTTGCAAATGTAAAAGCGATATTTAGCAAAAATGGCGGAGAAATTTTACCAAGCGGCAGCCTTAGCTTTATGTTTACAAGAAAGAGCGTTTTTGAGCTTGAAAAACCAAGTGCTAATATCGAAGAGATCGAGCTTGAGCTGATTGATTATGGACTAAGTGACATCGAAGAAGATGAAAACGCGCTATTTGTTTATGGCGATTACGCAAATTTTGGCACACTTCATGAAGGCATAGAGAAGCTAAATTTAGTAGTTAAAAAAGCTTCACTTCAGTACTTGCCAAATCAAACCGTGAGCCTAGATGAAGAGCAAATGCTTGAGGTTGAGAGGCTTCTTGACAAGCTAGAAGACGACGATGACGTCCAAGCAGTTTATACAAATATCGAGTAAAAAGGAGCAACATGCGTTTTGATGAGTTAAAAGTTTATGATATAAATTTAGACGAGCTAAAAAAAGATAAATTTGCGGTTTTAAAGACAGAAAAAGGCGATATCAAACTTGAGCTTTTTGCCGAGGATGCACCGCAAGCTGTTGCAAATTTTGTCCATTTGATAAAAACAGGCTTTTATAATGGTCTAAATTTCCACAGAGTTATACCAAATTTCGTCATCCAAGGCGGCTGCCCAAATGGCACAGGCACAGGCGGTCCTGGCTGGAGGATAAAGTGCGAATGCGACAACCAAAAGGTAAAACACGAGCGTGGTAGCCTTAGCATGGCTCACGCAGGTCGCGACACTGGCGGATCGCAGTTTTTCATCTGCCACAGCAAGCAACCTCATCTTGACGGCGTGCATACAGTCTTTGGAAAGTGCGCTGATGATGAGAGCTTAAAGGTGCTTGATGCTATCAGACAAGGCGACAAGATCCTCTCTGCAGAGATCAAAGAGAGCCTATAAAAGGGGAATTTATGGAGAGTGCAAAATCGCAAAAAAGTCTCTTTGTGAGACTATTTACCAATCTCGCCATTTGGGTTGTGATAGGTATAGTTGGCGGTGTTATCGTCGGTATGGTGGCACCTGAGCTTGGCATAGCGAGCAAGCCAGGCATTGATTATTTTATAAAAGCCCTTAAAATTTTAATCGGCCCTATCATCTTTTTAACGATCGTCTCAGGCATCGTCGGACTTGAGAGCTTAAAAGATCTTGGCACCATCGGACTTAAGGCGTTTATCTACTTTGAGATAGTTAGTACGCTCGCTCTTGCTGTTGGTATCATCTTTGGCGAGACGCTTCGTCCAGGACATGGCATGAACCTTGACTACACTCAGCTTGACGCCTCAAGCGTGGCTAAATTTACATCTCAAGCTGGAAATATGGACGCAAATAGTGGCTTTTTAGCACACACACTTCATCTTTTAAGAGGCGCTGTGCCAGTAGATGACATCTTCCCTTACGTGCATATACTTGATCCATTTATAAAGTCAAACACACTTCAAGTGCTTTTCATGGCGATAGTCGTTGCCATCGTGCTTTCACTACTTGCTCATGACAAAAAGCAAGCTTGCCTAAAACCGCTTGAATTTATCCAGCACTACGTCTTAAAGCTACTTACTTGGCTTATGTTATTTAGCCCAGTGGCGGCCTTTTCAGCGATGGCTTACTTGATCGGTAAATTTGGTATCGGAACGCTTCTTGGTATGATGGAGCTTCTTGTCGTTATGGCGCTTGCAAGCTGCTTTTTTATCTTTGTCGTGCTTGGCGTCATTTGCTACTTTGCCAAAGTCAATGTCTTTAAATTTATGCGCTTTATATCAAAAGAGGTCTTGGTCGTTTTTGCGACAAGCTCGAGCGAGACAGCCCTTGCACCACTTATGCAAAAGCTAGAAGCAGCTGGCATAAATAGAGGCGCAGTTGGCCTTATCATCCCAACTGGCTACTCATTTAACCTTGACTGCACAAACATCTATCTAAGCTTAAGCGTTATCTTCTTAGCGCAAGCATTTAATATCCCGCTAACTTTTGAGCACCTAATAAGCATACTAATCGTGCTAATGATCACAAGCAAAGGCGCTGTTGGCGTTACGGGATCTGGCTTTGTCGTCCTTGCTGGCACACTAAGCGCACTTCCAAGCACTGGCATACCAGTCGTCACCGTGGCTGTGCTACTTGGCGTTGATAAATTTATGTCAGAGATGCGTGCTGTTGGTAACCTTTGCGGTAATGCCGTTGGCTGCATGATCGTATCTATCTGGGATAAAAAGGTCGATATGGAGAAATTTAGATATGCACTAGATCATCCAGACGAATTTCACTTCCACTCATAATAGAATTTTTTAAGGGGCAAATCGCCCCTTTTTATCTTAAAATTTACTTCAAAACTTAAAGTGCTTATCCCCTATTTTTACAATACCCAATGAAAATTTAGAAATTTTATTTTTAAATATAGAAACTAATATTATAATTATTGAAAATTTTAATTTGGAGGAGTTATGAAGACATTAGGCATCATAGGCGGCATGGGACCACTTGCCACGGCTGATTTATACAAGAAGATCATCGATATAACCCCAGCAACTTGCGATCAAGAGCACCTACACATCGTTATCGACTCATACGCACAGATAGAAGATAGGACAAAATTTATCATGGGTGAGGGAGAAAGTCCGCTTCCAAAGCTAATTCAAAGTGCTAAACTTTTAAAAAATGCTGGCTGCGAGGCGATGTTAATGGCTTGTAATACAGCTCACTACTTTGCCCCAAGTATCGAAAAAGAGGCTGGAGTGAAAATTTTACACATTGCAAAAGTTACCATAGATGCCTTGCAAAAGAAATATCCGCACGCTAAAAATATCGCTGTCATCGCAACAAGTGGCACAAAAAAGGCTGGCGTTTATGATCAAATTTTAAAAGAGCGCGGGCTAAAAAGCGTGGATTTTAGCAAAGAGACGCAAGATGTCATCATGGAGTGCATCTACAAAGGTGTCAAAGCTGGCAAGCTAGAAGAGTATGTGCCAGTGTTTTACGAAGTGCTTTCAAACATTGAAGCTGACGTTTATATCGCAGGCTGCACCGAGATACCGATGTTTTTACCATTTATTAGCAGCGAGTATAAATTTATAGATGCGACATTTGAGCTAGCAAAAGCTGGCGTAGAATTTGGACTAGAAAAGAGAGTATTTTGATTAAATTTAGCCAGATACCTGGCTAAATTTTAGCTCTAACTACAAAGATCGCTTGTATTAAATTTTTTGATATCTGATGGGTGATTTTTAGAGATTAATAAGTGTGGTTTTATAGCGAGAAGTTTTAGAAAGTCTAGTGGCATTTAGTATTTTGATTTAAATTTAGCTGGTGCGTTTTGGCTAAATTTTAAATTTTAACTACAAAGATTACTTATATTAAAATTTCTGATGTCAGGCGATTAAATTTTTCAGGCTTATAAAGAGTGGCTTTTGGTTAGAAATTTTAGAAAGTCTATTTAAATTTGACCGAGCTATTTCGCAAAATGTTTTAAATTTTATATTAGAAATTTGAAAAAGAGCTATATTTTATAGCTCTAAAATTTTTACTATTTGATAGTTTAAATTTTAAAAAGCCTTGCGGGGATTTACCTACAAGGCTATAAATTTTAAGCTTTTGGACCAGCTTTGGCGTACTCAACGCCCTCTTTTACATCTTCGTAGCGTTTGAAATTTTCAACAAACATTTTAGCCAGCTTGTCGCGTGAAATATTGTACTCAGCTGGGTGTGTCCATGTATTTATTGGATTTAGCAGTTTTGTCTCTACACCATCAAGCTCTTTTGGGATAGCGAAGTTAAATTTATCAAAATTTTCAAATTCGCATTTTGTGATGCTACCATCAAGGATCGCATTTATGCAAGCACGTGTTGCTTTTATGCTCATGCGCTTGCCAACGCCGTAAGCACCGCCGCTCCAGCCTGTATTTACTAGATAGACATTAACGCCGTGTTTATCGATCTTCTCACCAAGCAGTTTTGCATAAACAGTTGGGTGAAGTGGCATAAATGGCTCGCCAAAGCAAGCGCTAAATGTTGCTACTGGCTCAGTGATACCGCGCTCTGTGCCAGCAACTTTTGCTGTATAGCCACTTAAGAAATAATACATCGCCTGCTCTTTTGTGAGCTTCGCAACTGGAGGAAGCACGCCAAAAGCGTCAGCACTTAAAAAGATGATATTTTTTGGATGACCAGCACTTGAGCTTGGTTCGTAGTTATCGATGTGATAGATCGGATAGCTCACGCGTGTGTTTTCAGTCTTTGAGCCATCTTTATAATCAACCACGCCCTTTTCATCAGCCACGACGTTTTCAAGTAGCGCATCACGCCTGATCGCTGCGTAAATTTCTGGCTCGCTGCTTGGATCAAGGTTGATACATTTTGCGTAGCAACCACCCTCAAAGTTAAACACGCCATCATCGTCCCAGCCGTGCTCGTCATCGCCTATTAGTTTGCGTTTTGGATCGGTTGAAAGTGTCGTTTTACCGGTACCAGATAGTCCAAAAAATAGCGCCGTATCGCCATTCTCGCCTACGTTTGCAGAGCAGTGCATGCTTAGTTTGCCCTCAAGTGGCAACCAGTAGTTCATCATAGAAAAAATACCCTTTTTCATCTCGCCGCCATACCATGTGCCACCGATCACTGCGACATTTTCCTCGACGTTAAAGATAACAAATACCTCTGAGTGTAGCCCATCAGCCTTATAGTCCTCATTTTTTGTCTTGCAGGCGTTATATACTACAAAATCAGGCTCAAATTTAGCCAGCTCTGCTTCACTTGGGCGGATGAACATATTTTTTACAAAGTGCGCTTGCCACGCTACTTCAGTGACGAAGCGGACTGATTTTTGGCTCTTTTTGCTAGCTCCACAAAATGCGTCTTGGATGAAAATTTCCTTGCCGCTAAGCTGATCTTTTGCTTTTTTAAGAAGCTTGTCAAATAGCTCCTTTGTGATAGGCTGATTTATCTTGCCCCAAGCGATGTATTTTTGGCTTGGATCTTGCTTGACAAAGTACTTGTCTTTTGGGCTTCTTCCTGTAAAAATTCCAGTATCAACCATAAATGTGCCGTTATTTGAGACTCTGCCCTCGTTATTTGCTTTTTCAAGCTCAAAAAGCTCGTCGTAGCTTAGATTGTGATTTATCTTTTTGATCTCTTTTAGACCTAGCTCGTCTAGCTTATTTATCATGTTGTTTCCTTTTAAATTTTCGTTTCTTTATAAATTTGACCTAAAAGTCATCAAAATGTTAATCAAATTTCGCTTAACACTATCTTTTTAAAAGTGGCAAAATTATTTAAATCTAGCCACCACTTGATTGTTCGCGACACTTTGACCTTTGCTAACCTCGATAGAGCCTATGATGCCTTCTTTTGGGGCTTTAACCTCTATCTCCATCTTCATCGCTTCAAGCACGACTATGGCCTGACCTTTTTTGACATGATCTCCTGCGCTTACTAAAATTTTATGCACAGCGCCTGGCAAGCTTGCAACGATATCATTTTCTGTTGCGCCTGCTGCTGCGCTTTTGGCATTTTTTACACTCTTGCCTTCAACTTCGGTGATTGATTTTACTTGGATGCTGTCGTTAAAACCTTCGCTTACTTCGACATTGTAGCGGCTACCATTTACGACGACGCTATATCTACCGCTTTGAGTTTGTCTGCCATCATTTGCTTTAGCATTTGGATCGATTTTTCTTACATTTACTTTGGCTTCGCCTTTTAAGAACGCGATGCCCTTTTCTTTACAAGCTGCTGCTATAAAGACGTTTTCTTCGGTAACTTTGATCTTATTTTGTTTTAAAATTTCTTTTACATGCGCAAGTGACTTGCTCTCATCTTTATCAGCTATATCAACTGCGTGTTTTGTAGTTGGTTTTAAGCCTAGCTGCTCGCTAGCAAGCTTAATAATCTCTTTATCAGGCGTAACTGGGGTCTTGCCAAAGTAGCCAAGCACCATTTTGCCGTATCCCTCAGCGATCTTTTTCCACTTGCCAAACATTACATTATTAAAGGCTTGTTGGAAGTAAAACTGGCTAACAGGGGTTACTGAAGTGCCGTATCCGCCCTTTTGCACCACTTCGCGCATAGCAAGGATGACCTCTGGGAATTTATCTAAGATATTGTTATCTCTCATCATCTGGGTATTTGCAGTGAGTGCACCACCTGGCATCGGTGAAAATGGTATTAGAGGGCTTACTTGCACAGCTTCAGGCGGTAAGAAATACTCTTTTAAACAATCATTCAAAACGCTTTCGTATTTTAAAATTTTCTCCACGTCAAGGCCGCCAAGATCGTAGTCTTTGCCTTTTACTGCGTGAAGCATGGTTAAGATATCTGGCTGACTTGTACCACCACTTACTGGGCTTGCGGCTAGATCTATGCCATCGACACCAGCCTCAAGCGCTGCAAGATAGCAAGCCACACTTACGCCTGCGGTTTCATGCGTGTGAAGTCTGATATGAGTTTTTTCTGGTAACAATTTTCTAGCCATTTTTATGGTTTCATAGACCTTTTGTGGGCTGCTTGTGCCACTTGCATCTTTAAAGCAAACGCTGTGATAAGGGATATTTGCATCTAAAATTTCTCTTAAAATTTTCTCATAAAATTTAACGTCATGAGCTCCCACACAGCCACTAGGCAGATCCATCATAGTAACGACGACTTCGTGTTTTAGCCCATGATGAGCGATCCTCTCGCCTGAATATTTTAAATTTTCAACATCATTTAGCGCGTCAAAATTTCTAATGGTAGTGGTTCCATGTTTTTTGAAAAGTTTTGCGTGAAGGTCGATTAGCTCGCGGCTACCAGTATCAAGTGTAACGGTATTTACGCCCCTGCTTAGGGTTTGAAGGTTTGCTTTTGGTCCTACGATGCTTCTAAATTTATCCATCATCGCAAAAGCGTCTTCATTTAGGTAAAAATAAAGGCTTTGAAATCTCGCTCCTCCGCCAAATTCAAAATGCTCTATGCCAGCCTCTTTGGCTGCTTCAAGCGCGGGCAAAAAGTCGTTCATAAGCACTCTAGCGCCATAAACCGACTGAAAGCCATCTCTAAAGGTCGTATCCATAACATCGATAAATTTCTTTGCCATATTTCACCTCATTAAATTTATAAATTTACTAAAAAGCGGTCATAAAAAATGGCTAAGTTGGGCAGAAACTCAAATTAGCCATTTTGCTTGCTTTTGGTATTTTACAACCAAAAACTTTTATATCATTTAAAAAGTGAGAGTAAGAAGTTAAATAATCCGCCGTGGCTCGCATCAAGCATCGGCTTTATCTCCATTAAAAATACGCAGAAAAAGATCAAAACTGCCACTTGGATGATGATGTAAGGCACCACGCCTTTATAAATAGCAGCTGTTTTTATCTCAGCAGGTGCGACTGATCTTAAGAAAAATAAGCTAAATCCAAATGGCGGCGTTAGGAATGAAGTTTGTAAATTCATAGCAACCAAGATCGCTAGATAGACTGGGTTTATGCCAAGTTTTGCGGCGATTGGCACCAAGATAGGAAGCACAATATATGAAATTTCGACAAAATCGATAAAAAAGCCAAGCACAAAGATAACAGCCATACTAAAGATGATAAAGCCCCACTTCTCGCCTGGTAAATTTGTCATGAAATTTTCAACTATCTCATCGCCTCCAGTGTAGCTAAAGACCATAGAAAAGGCAGTCGCACCAACAAGTATGGCAAAGACTAGAGCTGTAGTTTTTACGCTCTCAGCCAAGGCCTCTTTCATCATAGAAAATGAAAACGTCCTATAAAATATTGCTAGGATAATAGCACCAACGCAGCCAAATGCTGAACTTTCAGTCGGCGTAGCGATACCTGCAAAGATAGAGCCAAGCACACAAATAACTAGCAAAAGTGGCGGGAAGATCGCGGTTAGCGCTCTAATGATCTGCTTAAATTTACTAACACCACTCTCATCTTTTACGATAGGAGCGACCTCTGGTTTAAGATAAGCAACTATCAAAATATAAACTATATAAACACCAACTAGCGTAAGTCCTGGCACAACAGCTTGGTGAAAAAGCTCGCCAACTGGCACCGAAAAGATATCGCCCAAGATGATAAGCACGATAGAAGGAGGGATGATCTGACCAAGCGTACCAGCAGCGCATATCGTACCGCAACCTAGGGATTGATCATATTTATACTTTAGCATAACAGGCAGGCTTATAACGCCCATAGCAACGACGCTAGCTCCTACGACGCCAGTTGATGCTGCAAGAAGCGCACCAACCAAAATGGTGCTTATCGCGATACCGCCTCTGATTTCTCCAAAGAGCATACCCATACTCTCAAGCAGTCTCTCAGCTAGTTTTGACTTTTGAAGCACGACGCCCATAAAGACAAAGAGTGGAACTGCTATAAAAATTCTACTATCCATGATAGAGAAAATTCTATAAGGCATGAAGTTAAACATATCTTTAAAAACTTCTATACTGCCAAGCAGTCCATCGCCATCGCTAAGGCTCTCTACAACGCTGCCAACCATGCCAAATATCATCGCAACCGCACCAAAGGTAAATGCCACTGGAAAGCCAATGCCAAGCATCAATAGCGCGGCTATAAACATTATTAATCCCGCCATATTTTCTCCTTACTAGCTTTCTTATAGCGATTTAAATTTTTTATAAAAAAGCCGATCGCAAAAAACACAAGCACATAAAATGAAACAGGGATCATCGCTTTTATGATCCATCTGTGAGTAAGACCGCCTGGATCCGCGCTAGCTTCTGCTGAGCTATAAGCATCTCCTACAAATCCAAATGATAAATTTGAAACCAAAAGCGCAAATGGTATGACAAAAAATACAGTGCCAAGCATATTTACAAGGGCTTTTTGTCTTTCTGAAAATTTAGCATAAAAGATATCAACTCTGACGTGCGCGTCCTCTTTTAGAGCATAGCTCATGCCAAGTAGAAATATCACGGCAAAAAAGTGCCACTCAAGCTCCTGAAATGCAACATTGCCGTAAGAGAAAAAGTATCTTGCCACAACGTTAAAAAATACGTCTATTATCATCAAAGCCATAATAAACATACAAATATAGCCGACTATATCGCCAGCCTTGTCAAAAAATCTCTCAATCTTATCCATTAAAAACCTTTAATAGTTCATTTATCATGATGATAAGCACGCAAACTGGTGCTACATATCTTAGTAAAAAATACCAAGCATTAAATACAAAATCGCTCATATATGGGCTAAATAGCACATATAAAGCATCTCTTTTCATAAAATATCCAACAAATATCGCTCCGCCGATGCCGCTAATTGGTAGCAAGATATTTGAAGCGGTAAAATCAAGAAAATCAAAGAAATTTTTACCAAAGAGCATAAATTTATCGCCAACATTTTCTATATTTGATAAAAGGCATAAAAATCCCACTATGAAAATCCCAGCTCCAACTATGCTAAGAGCCTTTCTTCTACTCATACCATACTCTCTGATCAAGAAAAATGCAAATGGCTCAACTATAGAGATCGCTGATGTGATACCAGCAAAGATGAGCGCAGCAAAAAACGCTACAGCTAAAATTTGACCTATCACACCAAGCTTAGCAAATAGCGTTGGTAGCGAGATAAAGACAAGACCTGGTCCTTGAGACGGAGTAGCTCCAAATTCAAATATAAAGGTAAAAATAACAAGACCTATCATAATAGCAAGCGCGATGTTTATAAAAACGATACTAAGCGTTGAAGTGGCTAAATTTGTATCATCGCTTAGGCTGGCTGAATAGGTAATGATCGCTGCCATACCAAGAGAAAGCGTCCAAAATGCAAGTCCAAGAGCTAGCAAGAGCGAGTTAAATGAAATTTTACTAAAGTCAGGGATGAGCAAAAACTCGGCTGATTTAGAAAAGCCATCCATCGTCATAGAAAATATAAGCATGATCAAAACCATGATAAATAGGCTTGGCATCATCCAAACATTTAGCTTTTCTATGCCACTTTTTACGCCTTTTGAAAGGATGTAAAAGCAAGCTGCAAATGCTATAACAAAATAAAGCGTCTGCTCGCCAAGACCATGCGTCAAAAGATCGTTAAATATCACTTTTGAGCTATCTATATCACTTGGCAAGCCAGAGAAAGATAGGACAAAATACTTAAAGACCCAGCCGATGATCACGATGTAATATGACGAGATGATAGCTGCTGTGACCATGGCTAAAATTCCAACCAGCTGCCATAAATTTTTATTTTTAGCTGCTAGCTTTCTAAAAGCATTGACGCTGTCGCTCTCGCTAAGCTTGCCGATACTAAGCTCTGCCATAAAGATAGGCACGCCGACTAGAAAAGTTATCAAAAGATATAGGATAATAAACGCCGAACCGCCGTTTTCACCAACCATGTATGGAAATTTCCATGCATTGCCAAGTCCGACAGCCGATCCAGCGACTGCTAGGACATAGCCTATTTTAGAAAATTGTTCTTTTGCCATATTATGAGATCTCCCTTATTAACACCACCAGAACTAAAAGTGGAGCCACAAATCTAATTAAAAAATACCAAATTTTAAATACAACCTTGCCCATATAAGGCACAAATAGCTCTTTTAAAAGCTCAAATTTCATAAAGTAGCCAACAAAGATCGCAAGCAAGATGCCACCAAGTGGGAGCATGATATTTGAGCTGAGATAATCAAGCAGGTCAAAAAAGCTTTTACCAAAAAATGTAAGCGCATCTTTAAATTCGTTTGTGCCACTTAATGCACATAAAATTCCTAAAACATAAACCACGCAAGCAACGATTAGGATCGATTTGTTTCTACTAAATTTTAGGCTTTTGCTTAAGAAAAATATAAATGGCTCAACCATCGAGATAACCGAGGTGATGCCAGCAAAAAAAAGTGATATAAAAAATGTAAATGCCAAGAAATTTCCAAGCAAGCCAAGCTTTGCAAATAGCGTTGGTAGCGAGATGAAAGCAAGCCCTGCGCCTTTTGATGGCTCTGAGCCAAACTCAAATGTAAATGTAAAGACGATAAGGCCGATGATGACGCTTATTATTATGTTTGCAAAGACGACGTAGAGCGAAGAGGTAAATAAATTTGTATCATCACTTAGACTTGATGAGTAAGTAAGGATGCAGCCGATACCAACGCACATCGTAAAAAAGGCAAGTCCAAGAGCATTTAAAACAGCTGCTTGATCTATCTTTGAAAAATCAGGCACTAGTAGAAATTTAGCCGCTTTATCAAAGCCCTCCATGCCAAAAGAGTAGCCAAGCATAAGCAAAAGCAGGATAAAAAGAGCTGGTATGAGATAGACATTTATGCGCTCGATGCCACTTTTTACGCCTTTTGTAAGGATGAAAAAGTAGGCAAAGAATGCGATACTAAAGTATAAAATTTGCTCACCTATGCCATTTGAAGTGAAATTTACAAAAAGCGTCTCTGAGCTTGCCATATCTTTAGGCAGCTCGCCAAAGCTTAAAATGACGTATTTTAAAACCCAGCCAATGATGAGCGTGTAAAACGAAGCGATAAATAGCCCAGTCACCATGATAACGCCGGCAAATTTCCAAGAGCTTGCCCCTTTTGTAGCTAGACTTTTAAACGCTCCAACCGTATCAAGACGTGAAATTTTACCCATCGCCATCTCAGCAAAAAATATGCTAAGACCAACAGCAAAGGCAAAAAATAGATATATAAGGATAAATGCCGAACCGCCGTTGCTGCCGACCATGTATGGGAATTTCCATGCGTTGCCAAGGCCGATAGCCGCTCCAATTATCGATAAGACAAAGCCAATTTTACTAAATCTCTCTGCCATTATTTACCTGCCATCTGGTAGATCATTATCGCACAAATGGCAACTGGCACGACATATCTTAAGAAAAAGTACCAAATTTCAAAAAATGCTCTTCCCATAAAATCGCCAAAGAGCAGATATAAACTCTCTTTTTTAAGCTTATAGCCAACAAAAAAGCTAAACACGATAGCGCCTATTGGCATCATGATATTTGATGTGAGAAAGTCAAGCGCGTCAAAAAATGGCTTACCGCAAACGCTAAAAGCACTTGATGTGTCTGAATAATATGAAAGTATGCAAAAGATGCCCAAGATATAGACAAAGGCACCTATGTAAAGAAGCGCCATTTTTCTTGAAATTTCAAATTTCCTAACCAAATAATAAGCAAAAGGCTCGATCATCGAAACCGCGCTCGTAATGCCAGCAAACAAGAGCGATATGAAAAATGCTACCGCCATAACGTTGCCAACGATGCCAAGCTTTGCAAAAAGTGTGACAAGTGAGATAAAGATAAGGCCTGGGCCACTTGCCGTGCTGTCAGCCCCATAAGCAAATATAAAGGTAAATACAACAAGCCCCATCATAATGCCTATTAAGATGTTTATAAAGATGATAGAGAGCGTTGATTTTATTAAATTTGTGCGCTCTGGTAAATTTGCAGCGTATGTTGGTATGACGCCAACGCCCATAGATAGCGAGAAAAACGCAAGGCCTAGAGCTTGCAAGACAACATCTGGCGTGATCGCACTAAAATTTGGCACAAATAAAAATTTAGCCGCCTTCACAAAGCCATCTCCCATGCTAAGTGCGTAAAAAAGCATGCAAACTAGCAAGACAAAAAGGCTTGGCATCATCCATATATTTAGCTTTTCTATGCCACTTTTTACGCCTTTTGAAACGGCAAAAAAGACTATCAAAAAGACTAAGCTAAAGCAAAGCACGGCACTCATTAGATCATTTGCTAAAAGCGTATTAAACTGCTCGCCTGCCGCTTTTGTGTCAGATAAAAGCGGCGAAAAACTAAGATAAATGTATTTTAAAATCCAGCCAATAACAACCATATAAAATGAAGCTATAAGTATCGCTCCGATCATGAAAAAGCCAGAGAGCGACCAAGCTTTTTTATTTTTTGGAGCAAGCTTATAAAGAGAGCTTACGATGTCGCTTTCGCCAAGTTTTCCGATGCTAAGCTCCGCTAAAAACGCCACAAACGCGATAGCAAATGTAAGAAGCAAATATAAAATAATAAATGCCGAACCGCCGTTATTTCCCACCATTGTAGGAAATTTCCAGGCATTGCCAAGACCAACAGCAGAACCAGCCATCGCAAGAACAAAGCCTATCTTTGAAAATTTCTCGTTTATCATTGAAAACCTAAGATTAAGAATAAATTAAATTCTTTCAAAGATAGCATAAAAAAACTTTCATTTTTCTAAGCCAAGAATTTTTTATAGGCAATTTAAATTTTTAGTGTTTTTATTTGAAACAAAGTTTTGTTTTTGTAATATTACGGCTCATAAAGTTTAAGTAGGGGACAGATCCGAAAGAGCTTTAAAATTTTAAAGGAGCAACGATGAAAAAGATCGTGTTTTTAATTCTTGGTCTTGCTGCATTCGCATTTGGCGCTGATGGCGAGATGATCAGATCATATTCAGTTATCGCTGGCGGTATCGGCCTTGGCCTTGCAGCTCTTGGCGGTGCTATTGGTATGGGTAACACAGCTGCTGCAACTATCAGCGGAACAGCTAGAAACCCAGGTGTAGGTAGCAAACTTATGACTACAATGTTTATCGCTCTTGCGATGATCGAAGCACAAGTTATCTACGCACTTGTTATTACACTTATCGTTCTTTACGCAAACCCAATGCTTGGCTAAGCGTAAAGCTTAAATTTAGCCCCTCTTTTGGGGCTTTTGTTCTTCTGCGATCATGGTGGAATTGGTAGACACGCTATCTTGAGGGGGTAGTGCCGCTAGGTGTGCGAGTTCGAGTCTCGCTGATCGCACCATCTTATCTCTCTTTCTAAATCAAAATCTTAAAATTTCTAAGCTATAAAAAAGGAAAATTTTATGTTAGATAAAAAACGTGCTTTAAAACAATTACAAAATGAAGCAGATGATGCTGCTATATACTCTCTTCTTGAAGCTAGCGAAAAAGTCGAAGAGAATAAAAAAATACTTCGCAAATTAATCACCGAAGAGAGACGCCACTATGCTTTTTGTCAAAAGATAACTGGTGAAAGCAGAAGTGCAAATTTATTTAAAGTCATTTTCTATACGATACTTGTTAAAATTTTTGGCACATCTTTTACCCTAAAATTTATGGAGTCACGCGAAGAAAATGCGGAAAAATTTTATCTTGACATCGTAGATGAATATCCTGAAGCTCGTGATATTTATGAAGAGGAGATGAACCATGAAAATAGTCTAATCTCCATGTTAAAAGACACAAAACTCGTAAATGCTGGTGGTATCGTGCTTGGCATGAATGATGCGTTAGTTGAGCTAACAGGCACACTTAGTGGCATCGCGCTTGCATTTTCGAATACAAAATCAGTTGGTGCAACAGGCCTTATCATGGGCGTAGCAGCTGCACTCTCTATGGCTGGCTCAGCATATCTTGAGTCAAAAGAAAATCCAAGTGATGAGATCAAACCGCTTACCTATTCGCTCTACACGGGCGGCTCATACATCATAACAACGGCATTTTTGATACTTCCATTTTTCATCTTTACAAGCGGTCTTTACGCCGTTTTATCGATGTTTTTCTTTGCTTTAGTTGCCATCATCACTTACAACTTTTATATAAGCGTGGCAAAGGAGCTTAAATTTTTACCAAGAGTGGTTGAGATGTGCGTGATAACTTTTGGCGTTGCGATAATATCTTTTGGCATCGGCTTTTTGGTTAAACACTATTTTGGACTAGATATTTAATCCAAAATTTCATACCAAGTGTAACTATCGTCCCCAAAATTCCCACTAAAAAGTGGTTTTAAATTTAGATCAAGGCTCAAATTTTCACCAATTTTGAAATTTGAGCTTTGATAGATAAGTAGCCACTTTACATTTGCTAGCTTGCCCTCTTTTGCAAGTTTTAAAAACTCGCCAGCTCCTTCAAACATGCAAAGTCCTTTTAAATTTAGCTCTTTTTGAATGCTAACTTTGCGATTTGGCACACTAAAAAGTGGCAATGTTTTATCAAATTTATCGCCTCTTGAGTAGATTATGACGTCTGGGTTTTTGCCATTTTTTATAAGTCTGGTATCGAGCCTTGGTCGGTCTGTCCGCACTGTGTTGCCACCGATCACCAATGTATCTATTACGCTTCTTAGTTTATGCACATGTGTGCGACTAAGCTCATTTGTGATGATGCCACCACTTGCCACGCCGTTTTTACTAATGGCGATTTTTAAAAAGCTAAATCCACCATTTTGATATGCTAAAAATGGCTTAAGTAGCTTATCGCAGCGCTCTTTTAAAATGCCAAATTTAACTTTCACTCCAGCGCTTTTAAGTAAATTAGCGCCGCCACTTGCTATTTTATTTTCATCGTGGCTGCCAATTATAACCTCACCAAAACCAAGCTCTTTTAGTAAATTTGCACAAGGTGGCGTTTTACCGTGATGTGAGCAAGGCTCAAGAGTGACATAGGCTTTTGCATTTTTTAGTAAATTTGAGTGGTTGTTTAGTATAAATTCGTAGGTAAATTTTGGCTCTAAAAGGCCAAATTCGCCCTCTTTTATATTAGAGCTAAATTTAGCGTTATACGCTTTTATAAAATCATCTTTAAATTTTTCACTTTTTTTGCAAAGCGCAAAGAGTATCGCTGTCGGTTCAGCGTGTAAATATCCAGCCTTTTCATGAGCCTTGCAAGATAAAATTTGCCCATTTTCATCAAGGACAAGGCATCCAACGGCTGGATTTGGATAGGTCAGGATCTGAAATTTCCAAGCCTCACTTAAAGCAAGGCCCATGTAAAATTCGTCGTTCATCCATGCCTCTTTAAAAAACACACCAGCCTTTGCCAGTGTGTTTTCTTAAATTTACGACAAGCCGTCGATCTTACCTTCTGCGTCTATCTTCATATTGACCGCAGCTGGCACTTTTGGAAGTCCAGGCATAAGCATGATCTTACCGCAAACAGCGACGATAAAGCCAGCTCCCGTTCTAATGTCAAGGTCTTTTACACTAAATGTAAAGCCCTTTGCTCTGCCCAAAAGCTTCGCATCGTCGCTAAATGAGTACTGTGTTTTGGCGATACAAACTGGCAAATGGCTCAAATTTAGCTCTTTTATCATCTCAAGCTTTTTAAGAGCGGCCTCTTCAAAGACCACCTCGCCAGCTCCATAAATTTCCTTAGCGACCTTTTCGATTTTAGTTTTTGTATCATCGCTCATCTCGTAGGTGAAATTTATCTTGCTTGGCTTGTCGCACGCTTTTAAAACTAGCTCAGCTAGCTCAAGCGCACCTTTGCCACCTTTTAAGAAATTCTCACAAACTGCCACTTCTACGCCAAGCTCACGGCAGTACTCTTTTACGAAATTTATCTCTTCATCAGTATCAAAGCCAAATTTATTAAGCGCCACAACCACGTTTTGACCAAATTTGACTTTTAAATTTTCGATGTGCCCGCCAAGGTTTTCGATACCTTTTTTAAGGGCGTTCATATCTGGTTTTGTGATCTCGTCTTTGTTTGCTTCGCCGTTATATTTTAGCGACCTGATCGTGCTTACAAGCACCACAGCGCTTGGTTTAATCTCAGCAACCCTGCATTTTATATCTAAAAATTTCTCCGCGCCAAGCTCCGAGCCAAAGCCAGCTTCAGTGATGACGTAGTCGGCTAAATTTAGAGCTGTCTTTGTTGCGATAACTGAGTTGCAGCCGTGTGCGATGTTTGCAAATGGACCGCCATGCACAAGCGTAGGTGTGTGTTCTAGTGTTTGAAATAAATTTGGCTTGATCGCATCTTTTAATAGTATGCAAACAGCGTCCTCGCAGCCTAGATCACGCACGTAGATAGGCTTTTTATCGCTATCATAAGCAACCATGATGTTTGCCACGCGCTCTTTTAGATCTGATAAGCTTGTAGCCAAGCAAAGCACAGCCATGATCTCGCTTGCGGCGGTGATGTTAAAGCCATCTTCTCTTGGCACGCCATCAGTCCTGCCGCCCTGACCCACAGTGATAAATCTAAGTGCGCGGTCATTCATATCCATACAGCGCTTCCATAAAATTTTCTCTATTTTTAGTGGGTTTTCTTGATAGAGGCTGTTATCTATCATGGCAGAAATTAGGTTATTTGCCGATGTTATCGCGTGAAAATCGCCAGTGAAGTGTAAATTTAGATCCTCCATCGGCGCAAGCTGCGAGTAGCCACCACCTGCTGCTCCACCTTTTATGCCAAAAACTGGTCCCAAAGATGGCTCGCGAAGTGCTAGACAGACCTTTTTACCAAGTGAATTTAGTGCGTCAGCTAGACCGATCGACATAGTCGTTTTGCCCTCGCCGTATGGGGTTGGATTAGTCGCGGTGACTAAGATGAGCTTTGAGTTTGATGGCTCAAGCCTTGGAGAAATTTTTGCCTTATATTTGCCGTAAAGCTCGAGCTCGTCTTCGTTTAAGCCTAATTTTGCGGCAACTTTACTGATGTGTTCAAGTTTCGTTTGGTGAGTTATCTCGATGTCGCTTAGCATTTTACCACTCCAAATATGTTTTTGCTTTTTTTATCTCACTGATGTTGATCTCAAAAATTCCCTCTTCGTTTTCTACTGCGATGCTCTCTTCGTCCGCTTTTACAAGCCTTCCTGCAAATTTCTCAGCCTCTGTTTGAACTTTAACTAGCTCACCGATGCTTGATTTAAAATGAGATTGCTTACTAAGCTTTCTCTCAAGACCAGGCGAGCTAACCTCAAGGTTATAATCCCCACTAACTGGCGGTGTCACGTCAAAGATAGGCGAGAGCAGACGGCTCACTTTTTCGCAGTCATCAAGGCTCACTCCGCCATCTTTTGTGATATAAACTCTAAAAATAGCCCTGCCGTTTTCATTTGCGATCTCGCTGTCGTAAAGCTCGACGCCACATTCGCGTACTAGTTTGTCTAAATTATCCATTTTTGTTTAAATCCTTTGAAATTTTATCAAACAACTTATCCATATGGTTTTGATACTCTAATCTATCGTCAAATTTAAAGTGAAAATTTGGACATCTATACCAGCCCTCAGCCGCCATGCAGTGGTTTTGCAAGTGCCTGCAAACTCGCTTTAAATGCCCCAAAATGTACTCTTGCTCGCGCTCATCAAACATCATCTTGTCAAGATAGACAAAGGCGTCGTATCTGCCCTTTTTGCACTCGACGTCAGTGACGCAAAGCCCCTTTAAAATGCTATCTTCAAGAGTGGCTAGAGCCTCTGGTATGAGCTCTTTTAGTACGCTCTCTGTTCTCATACGCTTTATTTCGTTAGCGTTCATAGAGTAGCTTTCTCCTTGACTTCTTTGAAGCTTTCGATGTAGTCATTTTCTCTGATGTCGTTGAAATTCTCGATACCAACGCCACACTCGTAGCCTTTAGCAACTTCTTTAACGTCATCTTTAAAGCGTTTTAGTGAGCTAACTAAGCCCTCATAAACGACCACACCTTCTCTAATAAGGCGAATTTTTGCCCCTCTGTTTATCGTGCCCTCAGTGACGATACATCCAGCAATAGTGCCAACTTTTGGCACATGGATCACTTGGCGAACCTGAGCTTGGCCAAGCTGCTCTTCTCTGATGATTGGTGACATTAGTCCGCCTAAAATCGCCTTCACGTCGTCGATTAGATTATAAATAACGTTGTAAGTTTTTATCTCGACACCGCTCTCTTTTGCCTTTTCTTTGATCTCGCCAGTTGGTCTTATATTAAAGCCAAGGATGATACAGTCGTTGCTTGCACTTGCAAGCGCAACGTCGCTTTGCGTGATACCGCCAACGCCTGAGTGGATCACATTTACTCTGATCTCGTCGTTTGCTAGTTTTTCTAGGCTCGCTTTTAGCGCTTCAAGTGAGCCACCAACGTCAGCTTTGATGATGACTGGAAGTGTCTTTAGCTCGCCCTCAGCGATCTTAGCGCTAAGCTCATCGATACTAACTTTCGTGCTCTTGCTAAGCTCTTTTTGGCGGATATATTCAGCCTTTTTCTGTGCGTATTCGCGAGCCTCTTTATCAGTTTTTACGCCTATTAATGTCTCGCCAGCCTCTGCTATCTCGCTAAGGCCTACTATCACGCCACATTCGCCTGGCTTTATCTCTTTTAGTGGCCTACCTTGATCATCAAGCAAGCTTCTTATCTTACCGTATGCAACGCCAGCTACGACAGTGTCTCCGACATGAAGCGTGCCGTTTTCAACGATGATGGTAGCTACTGGACCACGGCCTTTTTGAAGTGAGCTCTCGATGACAGTAGCCTTTGCGTTTGCCTTTGGATTTGCCTTTAGCTCCAAAAGATCAGCTTGCAAAAGCACGATCTCAAGTAGATCATCTATGCCCATGCCTGTTTTTGCAGAGATCGGTACAAATTCATACTTGCCACCCCACTCTGTTGGCATGATGTCAAGCTCAGCAAGACCGGTTTTTACTAGATCAGGATTTGCTGACTCTTTATCCATTTTATTTATTGCGATGATTATTGGCACGCCAGCGGCTTTTGCGTGGCTAACTGCCTCTTTTGTCTGTGGTTTTACGCCGTCATCTGCTGCAACAACGATGATAACTATGTCAGTTACGCCAGCGCCCCTTGCACGCATAGCCGTAAATGCCTCGTGGCCTGGAGTGTCGATAAATGTGATGTTTCTGCCATTTTTATTTACCATATAAGCGCCCACGTGCTGAGTTATGCCGCCAGCCTCGCCAGCTGCTACGCGAGACTTTCTTATGTAGTCAAGTAGCGAGGTTTTACCGTGGTCTACGTGACCCATGATGGTTATAACTGGCGCTCTTGGCTGGAGATTTTCATCATCTTTTATCTCCTCTTCATAGGCTGCTACGTAGTCAAATTCTTTTTGATCGTCGATGATATTTACCTCGACGTTAAACTCATCAGCTAAAATTTCTATCGCATCTTCATCCAAAAAATCGTTTTTAGTTGTCATCATGCCAAGCATAAATAGCTTACCTATAACCTCACTTGGCTGCTTATTTAGCTTTTCAGCAAATTCGTAAACGCGAATTTCTTTTGGGATATTTATCGAAGTTACAGCTTCGCTATTTTGTTTATTTTCAGGCTTTTTGTGTTTTTTTCTAGCTCTTCTTTGTATGCCACCCTCGCCAAACGAATTTATCGTGTTACTAACAGTTGTCTTCATCGCACTTGGCTGTTTTGTCCTTTGCATCGGAGCTGGAGCTGGGGTTTTAAAGCTAAAATCAGGCAACACCACCACATCTTCATCTTCAAGCACGATGTCACCAAAGTCGCTTCCGCCAAGCAAGTCCATCTTTTCAGCACTGTCTTTTTTGCTTACAACTGTTGCTTTTTTCTCTTTTTTCTTTTTTCTAGCCAAATTTTCATCGCTAGCAGAGAACATACTCTTAAAATCACTAATGTTAGTAACAGCCACCTCAGCCTTTTTCTCCTCTTTTACAGGAGCTGGCGCCTCGTAATCTTTTTTCTTTTTAACTATCACAAGGCCACGTCTTTTTTGAGTCACGTCAGCCAAGCTCTCTTTTGGCTTTGGTGCTTCAGCTGGCTTTTGCTCGACCTTTACAGGCTCTTCTTTTTTAGGCTCAGCTTTAGGTTTTTCCTCTGAAATTTGAACCTCTTTTTTAGGCTCAGTCTTTGCCTTTTCAGGTTTTGGCTCAGCCTTAGTAGCTGCCTTTTTAGGCTCAGTTTTAGGCTTTTCTTCTTTCTTTGCTGGCTCTTTTTCTGCCTCTTTTTTAGGCTCTTTTTTTGCCTTTGGCTCGCTCTTTTTCTTTTTAAATTTATCTGGTATTACGCCAGTTTGAACGTATTCATATATTGCTTCAGCCTCTTCAAGGCTCACAGCATTTGAGTGAGTTTTGACCTTTAGGCCTAGTTCTTGAGCTTTTTCGACTATCTCTTTACTTGGGTAGCCAAGCTCATTTGCGATCTCTGAAATCCTAACATTGCTCATTTAAGAGTATCTCCTTTAACTTCGGTGCGTCAAGTCCGAGGGCACCTTTAGTTTGTTTATCAATTATTTTTTTTAAAATTTTGTCGTCTTTTTGCAAACAGCCATCACATAGATAAAAACTGCGGCCGTTTCCTTTGCCGCACTCTAAATTCTTGCCTACCAAGCGGTATCTTTTTAGCAAGTTTTGAGAAAATTTAACTTTGCAAGCGACGCATGTCCTTACTGGATTATTTTTATTCATTATACCTTTTTAAACTTGTTTTTAGCTTTGCGTAATTTCGTATCCATCGTTATCAAATGAAAAAATTTCCACTCTAAAATCATTAAATTTACTCTTTAAAACATCTTGTAAATTTTTAGCGTCATCTTTGTAAGCGATGTTTAAAAAGCTTGAGCCTGAGCCTGAAAGTGTGCTCATTAGCGCGCCATTTTCATAAGCCACCTTTCGCACCTCAAAAAGCTCTTTTAAAGCGCTCATTCTGCGCTCTTCGTGCATCATATCCTCACTTGCTATCCTTAAAAGATCATACCTTTTTTCATAAAAGCAAGATGTCAAAAATGCAGCGTGCGAGAGGTTATTTACACACTCTTTCATAGTGTAGTTTTTTGGCAAAATTTGTCTTGATGATGCCGTGCTCATCGGCTTATTTGGGATGACAACGACTGCTTTTATATCATCGCTTAAATTTATTTTATTCGCATAAACATTGCCGTTTTTTACGATAGCACTAATAAATCCGCCGTGAACTGCTGGCGAGATATTGTCTGGATGGGTTTCATAGATGATAGCTTTATTTAAAACGACGCTTTTGCTAGCCTTAAATCCAGCCATCTCGTAAGCTGAAGCTATGGCTCCAACGATCACTGCAGAGCTGCTACCAAGTCCTCTTGAAAATGGGATATTGTTTTCAAAAACTATTCTGAAGTTTTCATTTTTGCCGGTTAGCTCTAAAAAAATTTCATTAAAAATGCTTAGAAAAATGTTGTTTCTTTTTAAATTTGTGCTATCACTTCCCTCGCCATTTATAGAGACTGAGCTAAATTTAGATGGTTCGATCTTTACGCTATTAAAAAGCTTTAAACTAAGTCCTAAAGCGTCAAAACCAGGTCCTAAATTTGCACTTGTGGCAGGGATTAAGATATTCAAATTTTCTCCTAAACAGCTTGGATGATATAATTTGGAAGTGTATCTGAATTTAGTTTTAATTCATCTAAATTTAAAGGCAACACAAATCTCACTGGCTCAACTTTTTCAAGTGAAATTTCGCCATTTTTCAAGACAAAGCTTAAATTTTTATTTGCCCTGATCGCTTGGCCGCCATTTAGACTAAAGCCACTAACTGCGTAAAACTCGCAGCCCTTTGCCAAAGAAAAAGTTTTCAAGATGACGTAGGCCACCTTTAGCCCCATGAAGCTGCCTGGCGTGTTTGCATAGATGATCTTTGTGATGTTAAATTTAGAGGATAAATTTTCTAGGATTTTTATCAGAGCTTCACTGACATGCTCGTCAGTTGTGATCTCATCAAATTTTACGCCATCTTTATAGACTCCAACTAAAAGCGGAGTCGATAAAGAGACTACTAAAATTTCAATATTTTTTATGCAAATACCTTTTGATACTCTTTTAAAAGCTCGCCACTAAGCGTTGCGATCTCGTAATTTTTCTCATCTGCCATTAAAGCAAGTGTTAGTTTGTGGTTTAGATCGTGGCTGCCCGCAAATGCTGTGTAGTCACCTAGTAAAGGTGCTCCAAGCAAGCTCAAATCGCCAACTGCATCTAAAATTTTATGCCTTACAAACTCATTTTCAAATCTCAAACCCTCTGGGTTTAAAATATGCGTATCATCGATAGCCACGGCATTATCAAGCGATGCACCAAGGGCTAAATTTTGAGCTTGAAGGCGTTGCAAGTCTTTTAAAAAGCCAAAAGTTCTAGCACGAGCGATATTTTTTACAAATGAGCTCTTGCTAAATTCAAAAAGATATCTTTGCTCGCCGATAACTGGGTGGTCAAATTTGATCGTATAGTCAAATTTTGGATTTCTTGAAGGCGAAGTTCGCACAAATTTTGACCCCTCAACCACCTCGACCTCGCGGCGGACAAGGATGACTTTTTTACCAGCGTCAAGATGTCTTATACCAGCTTCATCAAGCAACATACAAAAGCTTATCGCACTGCCGTCCATGACAGGAATTTCATTTGCATCAACTGAAATTCTAATATTATCAATGCCGTATCCATTTACAGCTGCCATTAGGTGCTCTATCGTGCTGATAAAGCCCTTTTCGTTGCCAACGACGGTTGCCATTTGCGTATTTATAACGTTTTTAGGCTCAGCTTTAAAACTAATACCAAGATCTTCGCGGTGCAAAATAATACCTGAATTTGCATCAAGAGGTTCTAGTATAAGTCTTATCGGCTCACCCTTATGAAGCCCTATACCAACGGTCTCAACGCGTCTTGCGATAGTAGTTTGTTTCAAAAATTTTCCTTATATTTTTTTGTTCGCTTATGATAGCACTAAAAAATCAAATTTGCAAATTTAATTCTTATCTATCATCGCCTTTGCGGCGTCTAGCACACTTGTCACGTTGTCTTTTATCCACTTTTTATCCATCCACTGCTGAGGCCTCACCTCTTCGCCTTGGACCAAAATTCCAAAGTGAAGGTGATCTCCAAGTGCAAGGCCACTCGTTCCAGTTGTGCCTATTTGATCGCCAGCAGCAACCATGTCGCCCTCTTTTACCTTCGCACTTGAGCAGTGTCCGTAAAGTGAATAAAGTCCAAATCCATGATCGATCACGATGTTCAAGCCATAAATTCCATTCTCAGATGCTAGCACAACGCGACCTGCATTGCTAGCTATTATCGGAGCTGATGCCACGCTTGCAAAATCTATACCCATGTGCCACGACTCACTTACTTGCTCATTATTATATGTATAGAAACGGTGGTCGGCAAAATCAGCCACTTTCTTGCCATTTCTAAGTGGGTAAAATGGGATGATATTAAAGCCATTAGTGATGTCAGTATCGACGTTTGAAGTAAGTGCTGTTATCTTCTCTTCATTTGAGTTTCTTAGTGTTTCATTGACAAATTTCATCTTATCAAGCCTAGAAAGAGCGTTTGGATCTTTGGCGTATTGATCTGTTAGATCAACGATCTTTCCGTCTAAAAATCTATCATTTAAAGCAATGGTTGAAGTTTTGTATTTTACATTTTCATAAAAATATCTCACGTGAGATTTGCTCTCATTGCCCGCAAAGTCTCTTGCGATGACCTCTGCGCTAAAGTTTTCAACCTGTACTGGCCAAGCAACAAGTGCTGCATAAAAGCCCTCTTTGTAAAATGGCACAGCCTTAAATTTCTTACCAAAATTTGTCTGGACATAGACCTCTTTTAGCTGATTGTCAGTCGCTCTAAAGACGACAACTGCGCTACCGCCTTTTGAGATAGAGTAAGACTGAGAAAGCACGTAAAGATCGGGCTTAGAGGTATCAAGCACGACTTCAACTTTTTTACTTGCTTTATTGCCCGTAAAAAAGCCCCATTTGCTAGTATCAACCGCTTCTATGCTCATCTCATAAGTATCTTTTTGAGCGAAAAAGCCAGTTTTTGGGAAGGTTAAATTTACATCAAGCTCAGTGCTTGGATTTTGTATGATTTGATTTAGTAAATTTAGGTCATTTTTGCCATCATTTATGCTGATACGTACAAATTTTATACCGCTGTCATCTTTAAATTTGATATTCATAGGCGAGCGAAGGTTCCAATAAACCTTATCAGCAACGCCGATAATTGGCTCGTTTCGCTCAAAGTCTTTCGACATCAAAGCATATCCAAAGCCACCAGCTAATATCAAAACAAGTAAAACTACAACAATACCAAAACCGCCTATTCCACGTCTATACATATATTATTACCTTAAATTTTATTTGCGAAATTTTACATTTAATCAATAAATTTTTAGTTAATTACAAAATTTCTCTTACAGCTCTAGCTTCGCTCATCCAATCAAAAAGCTCATCCCAGCGCTCATCTTTTATGAGATCTTTGCATAAATTTAGCTCTTTTTCAAACATATTTATCGCGGCAACGACGTTATTTTTATTTTGCTTAAAGATATCGCTCCACATAAATGGCGAACTCTTTGCGACACGTATCATGCCCTTAAATGTCGGTCCTCCAAGTGCTACGATGTGCCTTTTATCCTCTTCTTTTAAGATACCGCTAGCAAGCGAAAATGCAATAGCGTGAGGCAGATGCGAGATGAGACCCACGTGATGATCATGCTCTTTTGCACTCATGAAAATGATCTTCATGCCAAGGTGAGAAAATAGTTCAACGCTTCTTTTTACGTGCTTTTCTGCGCTCTCAGCAAAGTCGCAAACTATGACAGTTGCGCCTGTGTAAAGTGACTTAAAGGCAGCTTCTGGACCAGAGTACTCAGTACCTGCCATCGGGTGAGCTGGGATGAAATTTTTACGAATTTTCTCTGGCACGGCTTCTATTATCTTTTGCTTTGTCGAGCCAAAGTCGATGATCGTCGTATCTTCACTAATGTCAGTTAAATTTTGCACGATGCTTACGATGGCCTCAACTGGAACAGCCAAAAAGATGATGTCACACTTCTTTTTCATCTCATCAATGCTTAAAATTTCATGCACCAGTCCAAGCTCGAGTGCTTTTTTACTGTGATTTTCATCTTTATCATATCCGCTGACACACGAGATCAATTTTTCATCTTTTAATGCAAGACCAAGCGAGCCACCCATAAGACCAAGTCCGATGATACCTATTTTCATAAAAAACCTTTAAAATTATAAAATTTAAATTTTTTAAAAATAAAATATGATATTATACGCACTTATACTAAAACTCTAGGTTAAATTTAATGAAAAAGAAATTATTTTTACTAGCACTAGCTTTAAGCGGTCTAAATGCGCAAACGATTCAGTCAATAAATTTCAAAGGTCTAATCCACCTTTCACCTGATGTAGCCACTCAAATAATGGGGCTAAAAGTCGGTCAAGAGCTAACTCCAAAGCTTAGCGATAAGGCCATCACAAATTTATACAAGCAAAATTATTTTGATGATATCTACATAGAAGATACAGGTAGTGGCAATCTTTTAGTAAAAGTAAAAGAGAAGCCAAGCGTAGCTAGAGTCGATCTAAAGGGCGTTGTGACAAACGACAAAACTGCGATCGAATCGCTAATCAACATAAAACCTGGCAATATGTATGATGAGCTAACTATAGAAAAAACAAAAGAGAGAATTCGCCAGTATTACGAGTCAAAAGGCTACTTTGACACGGTTGTCGACGTAGAAAAACAGCCAGTTGCAGATAACGATAGCTCACTTTTCATCACTCTAAACATAAACCGCGGTGAAAATATGATAATCAAAAAGGTAAATTTAGTCGGCGCAAAAGAATTTGACTATGATGATATCGAGCCAGTTGTTGCAAACAAAAGTAGAGAATTTATGGGCTGGCTTTGGGGTAGAAACGACGGAAAAGTTAAACTTTTCGAGCTTGAAAACGACCCAGCAAGGATTCAAGATAAATATTTTCAAAAAGGTTATCTAGATGCGACAGTTTCGTCACCTTACCTAAATGCGTCATTTGATAACTACACAGCTGATCTTACATACTACATCCACGAGGGCGAGCCTTATAAGGTTTCAAATGTAAGCATCACAGCGCCTGAAGAGCTAGGACTTGATACTAAAAAGATCATAGATGACTTTAGACTTGAGGCTGGCGATACGATGAACTCAGCAAGACTTCGCCAAGATATGAAAAAGCTTGACGATATGGTCGCTGACAAGGGCTATGCATTTGTTAAGGTCTATCCAAAGACTGATAAATTTGATGAAAATAAAACAGTTGATATCGACTACGAAGTTGATCCTGGCGAAAAAGTATATATAAGAAATGTTCAAATTTCAGGAAACGACAGAACAGTTGATCGTGTCGTAAGACGTGAGCTATACCTAACTGAGGGAAATTTATATAGCAGAACCGACCTTCAAGACTCAAAAGATGCATTAAAAAGAACAAGTTACTTTGACGATGTCGAGATAGAAGAGGACCCAGTTGATAAAAATACAGTCGATCTAAAAGTAAAAGTAAAAGAGGCTTCAACTGGCTCGATAAGCGGTGGTATCGGATACGGAAGTAGCGATGGCTTGCTACTTAACGCTGCACTTTCTGACACAAACATCTTTGGCTCTGGTCTTCAAGGACAAGTAAGCGTGGATAAGAGTGATAGAGAGCTTTCAGGTCAGATAAGTCTTACAAATCCAAGAATTTTTGACTCAGAGTATAGCCTTGGCGGAACACTCTATGCAAACGACTATGACTGGAGAACATACAAAGAGAGAAGCTACGGCTTTAGCACAACGCTTGGTAGAAAATTAACTAGAAATTTAAGCGCATCACTTACTTATAATATCGAGCAAAGTAAAGTTACTCTAAAAGATGATGAGCTAAGAGATATTAATAGATACACAGGCAAAGAAATTTATAGAGAAGGCAAGGCTATAAAAAGCGCTATCACACCAGCTTTAACATATAATAGCACTGATGATTACTACTTGCCAAGACGCGGTATCATAGCTAGTACATCATTTGAGATAGCAGGACTTGGTGGTGATATGGATTTTGTTAAAAACCGCACAAATTTCAACTACTATCTAGGTCTTAGAGAGTACATAGACTACGATCTTATCTTAAGATATAAAGCAAGCTTTGGCAAAATTTGGGAGAGAGGCTATACTCCTATCAACGAAAGACTTTACCTTGGTGGTATAAGAAGCTTACGTGGTTACGAGAGCAGAACTGTATCTCCAAAGGTAAAATATAATGGCGATTACTATGAATACGGCGGTGAAACATCATTTAACAACTCAGTTGAGATGAGCTTCCCTATAATAGAGCGTGTCAAAATGCGTGGCGTTGTATTTTACGACTATGGTATGATCGGCGAAAATAGCCTAAATGAGATAAAAAGATCATCAGTTGGTACAGGTATCGAGTGGATAACTCCAATCGGACCACTTCAACTAATCTTCGCAAAAGCTCTTAAACCTAAAGAGGGCGATGATACAAATACATTTGAATTTACTATCGGAAGACGCTTCTAATAAGATACTTTTAAGGGGCTAGTATGCCCCTTAAATCCCCTGCAAACAAACAAACTTTAAGTCATATAAGAAAAAGCAAGGCTAACATTAGATATAATCCTACAATTTTTAATATAAGTGGGTAAAAAGATGAATTTCTCAGACATTTTTTCAAAGATAAGAAAAGCTCAACCTCGTCCAGAAGAAGCACCTACACACTGGGTAAAATGCGACAACTGTCACTCACTGATGTATTACAAAGAAGTTGAAGCTTGTTTTAATGTATGCCCAAAATGCGGCTACCACATGAGATTAAAAGCTGATGATCGCATAAATTTGATCTGCGATGAAGGTAGCTTTGTAGAATTTGACGCAAATTTAAAGCCAGTAGATCCTTTAAATTTTGTCGATAAAAAATCATACAAAAAAAGAATCACAGAAAATAAAGAAAAAACAGGACGCACAAGCTCAGTGATATGTGGCGAAGGCAAATGCAACGGACAAGAGATCCAGCTAGTTGTTTTTGACTTTGGCTTCATGGGCGGCTCACTAGCTTCAGTCGAGGGCGAAAAGATCGTAAGAGCGATAAAACGTGCGATCGAAAAACGCCAAGCCTTAATCATCGTAAGCGCATCTGGCGGCGCTAGAATGCAAGAGAGCACATTTTCTTTGATGCAGATGTCAAAGACTTCAGCGGCTCTAAAACTTCTTGATGAAGCAAGGCTACCATACATTTCTATCCTTACAGATCCTACGATGGGTGGCGTTAGTGCATCATTTGCATGGCTTGGAGATCTAATAATCGCTGAACCTGGCGCGCTAATAGGCTTTGCAGGACAAAGGGTTATCAAACAAACCATAGGCGCTGATCTCCCAGAGGGCTTTCAAAGGGCTGAATTTTTGCTTGAGCATGGCCTTATAGATGATATCGTGCCAAGAAGCGAGCACAAAAAATATCTAAGCGATATGGTTAAATTTCTTACAAATAGCAAAGCTATGATCTCTAAAAGCGAAGTGACAACTGGAAACGAAGCTGGCTTTGAGCTAAAGCTAAAAACCAAAGGGTAAGTTTGGAAATTTCGGTTTTTAGCATTCAAAAATCATCGCGTGACAACTTTGAAAACGAGATACAAGAATATATAAAAATGAGTGCAAAATTTGCCAAGATAAACGACAAAATCATATTTAATGAAAAGATAGCAAAGGCTCAAAGCAGCGGTAGAAGCGATGCGCTAAGAGCTTATGATGAAATTTACGAGCCAAATTTAAAAGGCTTTTGCGTGATGCTTGATGAAAATGGCTCACAGCTTGACAGCCAAGAATTTGCTCAAATTTTAAACTCAAATTCACAGATCAATTTTTTCATAGGTGGAGCTTATGGGCTTAGCCAAAATCTAAAAAATAAGGCACAAAAAGTCGTAAGCTTAAGCAAGATGACTATGGCGCACAAAGTCGCCAAGCTCGTACTTTTTGAGCAAATTTTTAGAGGACTTTGCATAAATGCAAACCACCCATATCACAAATAAAGGAATATAAAATGACTCAAAACGAGCTAAATTTTTTCAAAAAGCTACTTGAAGAGCGAAAATTACAAATCAAAAAAAATATTTATGACTCATCAGTTGAAGTAAGCGGTTTAAGAGATAGTGGCGTAAGCGATGAATTTGACATCGCTTCAGTAAATACCGACCAGCTTATAGAGCAGTCTATCTCAACCCAACAACGAGCCGAGCTTCACGAGATCGACGAGGCGCTTGAAAAGATAGCAAACAAGACTTATGGAATTTGTGACATGTGCGAAGAGGAGATCGGCATCCCTCGCCTAAAAGTAAAACCGCATGCAAAATACTGCATAGCTTGTCGTGAGATAATAGAAAAAACAGCAAAAAACTAAGGAGAAAATATGAAAACTAGAAAATTTCTCGTCTACTGCATCATCTACACAGCAGTTGTTGCAGGACTTACCTATTCTCTTAATAGTTCAGACTTCACCTTTGAGCTCTTAGGTCAAGCCATAACCTTGCCAGTAGCTGTCTGGGTGGCACTTCCAGTAGCTCTTTTGGCGCTCCTTGCCCTACTTCACATCGCATATCACGGATACGCCTTTTATAGATATAAAAAATGGATAAAAAAAGATAGCCAACTCTACAAAGACCTTGCAAAAGAGACGCTTCTTGGCTTTGAGAGCAACAAAGACTTTAAAACCGATACTTACAAGATCGCCTCACAGCTCACACGCTCTATCTCACCAGTAGGCGAGCTTAAAGATGTTGGTGTTGATGACGGCGAGATAAACAATATCTTACAAACCATAAAAAGCATAAAAAACAAAGAGATCGTCGATCTAAAGAAATTTAGACTAGCAAAAGATAGCAAGCTAAACATCCTAAACGAGCTAAACAAGATCGAGCAGCTTCCTACTTACTATCTTGATGTGCTTAAAAATCAAGAGCAAAACGATAGCCTTAAAAAGGCAGCCTTCGATAAGCTCATAAAAACAGCTTCATTTAGCGAGATTAAAAAAATCGATCCAGAGCTAGCAAGCGAAGATATAATGACCATTATTACGCGTTTTGTAAATGATGAGATCGACCTAAGTAGCGATGAAATTTTTGGTCTTCTAAACAATGCAAAAGTAACAAAAGCACAATACGACAAAGCAGCCATAATGCTTAAAAATAAGCTAAAACCAGATGCGTTTATCGGTATCTTTGAAAAGCTAAAAAGCATCCATGCTGATGCTGATGAGGCCTACGTATATGCGCTATTTGAGCTTCAGATGCTTGATAAAGTAAGAGAGGCTATCGAGGGTAGCGACCCTGATGAGTTTAAAGAGATAAAGGTTTTACTATTTTTACGAGATAACGGCAAAATGGTTCCTAGCTCGCTATTTTTTAAATGATAGACTTTAGTAAAAAGCCACTTTTCTTAGCGCCACTTGCTGGCTTTTCTGACCTGCCGTTACGAAGCGTCGTCAAGAAATTTGGCTGCGATGTCACTGTTAGCGAGATGATCAGCGCAAATGCCCTGGTCTATGAGAGCAGTGACAAAACTCTTGAAATGCTTAAAAAATCCCCAAACGAAGAGCCCTACGTAGTCCAGATAGCTGGTAGCGACATAGAAAATTTAAAAAAAGCTGTGCAGATAATCAATAAATTTGATGGAATTTACGGGCTCGATCTAAACTGCGGCTGTCCTGTGCCAAAGGTCGTTAGACAAGGCGCGGGATCGGCTTTACTAAACAATCTTGACAAACTTCAAAGCATCATCTCAGCTATAAAAAGCGTCTCAAACAAGAAGAGCCTAAGCGTTAAATTTAGACTTGGCTTTAACGACAAAAACGAAGAACGGATAGCAAAAGCCTGCGAAGAAGCCGGCGCAGACTACATCGCAGTGCATGGGCGCACCAGAGCTGGCGGATACAGCGCAAAGGTTGATTACGAAGCGATCGCTAGAGTAAAGGCAAGCGTAAAAATCCCAGTCGTTGCAAATGGCGATATAAACGCACAAAATGCAGATGAAATTTTAAATCTCACAAAATGTGACGCCCTTATGATCGGCAGAGCAAGCATCGGTAGCCCTTGGATATTTCACGAGATAAAGACCAAAAGTAACGTAGATAAGGCGTTAAAACAAAAGATCATCCTAGCTCACTTTGATGCTATGATCGAGCACTACGGCGAGCACGGACTTTGCATATTTAGAAAGCACCTCCACCAATACAGCAAGGGCATAGACGGCGCAACAACCTTTAGAAACGATGTAAATTTTATCAAAGATATGGCAGCGATGAGAGAGCGCATAAGGGAGTTTTTTGCCTAGATGCAAGGCTACATCCTGCGCGTGCAAAAGGTCAGAGACGAGGACCTTTTAGTCTTTGTGCTAACGCCAAATTTGCTCGTAAAGTCGTATAGATTTTTTGGTGCACGCCACTCAAACATCATGACTGGCTACAAGATCGACTTTGAACTCGAGCAAGAGGCGAAATTTCTACCAAAGCTTAGAAGCATACTTCACCTTGGCTTTAAGTGGCTGCTAGAGCGCGACAAACTCATCATTTGGCAGCAGTTTATGCGCCTACTTTATGATCATCTAAAAGAGGTCGAGCAGCTTGATGAAATTTACTTTTTTGAGCTTGATCGCTGCGCCAAACAGATGCAGCTACAAAACCCAAAACGCCTTATCATCGAAAGCTACGTCAAAATTTTAGAGTATGAAGGCAGGCTTCACAGCGAGCTTGAGTGCTTTATCTGCGACGAGGAGATAGAAAGCGAGCTTTGCCTAACTCGTGGCTTTTTGCCCTCTCACAAGCACTGCCTTGATAGAAGCGAATTTGACGCTAGCAAGATCAAAAATTTGTTTGATACAAAAAGCACGATCGAGCTAAATGACGATGAGATAAACCGCCTTTATAAAATTTTACTTGACGGACTTTAGGCTTTTACCTTCATCCTCTCATCAAATTCTTTTAAAACATCCATTATTTTATTTGCTAGCCCCTCGAGCGTGTGATCTTTTTTAAGCTCTAAATTTCTAAGCTTTAAAATCCTAGCTAGTATATCTTTTAGATCTTTCTTACCAGATAGTATCTCATCATAATAAGCCTTTGGTATGCCTATCTCGCTTCTATCTTGCTTTGTAAGTATGAGTGTGTCTCTATATACATTAAGAGCTTCGTCGGTTATCCTTGTTGTGCCACCTTGCAGCACAAGACCTTGCTCGTTTTTTAAAAATGCTACAAAGATTTGCTCCTTTGTATAGCCTTGTTCGTTATCATATACGGACATATCAGGTTTAAAGTCATATCCAGCACTACTAACCCACATATAAGGGATAGTATGCTCAGTTGTCATCACTTCTGGAGAAAAGTCAAGGAAATTTCCATTAACTTCTACATTTATATCGCTTAGATCATTTATTAGCTTGCGTGCATTCTCTACGTCTTGAGTCGTTCTAAAGATATGAGTTATCTTTTCATTGCTTCTATCGGTTAGTCCATCTAGCTCATCGCTCGACATCCTACCCATTAGGTATTCGTAATGCTCTATTTTTTTATCTTTTGAAAAGTAGCCCTTTGGCATCTTTGCCAGATCTTCATTTGAGTAAAACTCTTTACCCTTACTAATAACTCCAGCTGAAATTTGATCAAAAATTTTATAGTATTGCTTTATAGTGTCTGCTAGATCGATATTTGCAAAGCTATCCTCTCCAAAGAGTTGGTTATCTTTTTTTGTTTCCATTATAGAATTTGTATAGTTTGGGTGTTTTTGATTATGCAGCACTATCGCATCAAGTGTGCTTTTGTGGATTTTAAAATCTTGTGGCAAACCTGCTGCTTTGTTAAAATCAGCTCCCATAAATCCTTTAGCATCTACGCTATATCCATAACCCTCTTGTGAAATAAATTTGGCCTGATAAAGAGAGTCGATAGCGCTAGATGAAACAAAGTCATTTTTAGGAGTAGTGACTTGGCTGATCAAATTTATATTTGGAGTGCTAGGCAAGAAATTTGCAAAGCCTTCGTTTTTTGTCTGTTTTTGGTAGTGCTGTTTTGTTAAGATGGAGTTATAAGAGACTTTCATAGCTTACTCCTTGAAAATTTAGCTTCAAAGAGTAAGCAAAAGTTGTGCCGAAAAATTTTTATCAACAGGAGAGCATTTTGTGTAGGGATAAGTCATATATAAACTAAATCGCTAAAAGGTCGATTTAAATCAAAGAAAAACCTTACTCAAACAAATTTTGAAAAATCATTGAGTAATTTAAAATTTACTAAGGATAGTAAAATGCAAATTTCTAGCTCGCCATATCCTTATCTGTCTAGAGAGCACATAGCTAGTGAGATGGAGTTTAAATTTAACGATATAAACGAGATACTTAGTAACGATATGGGATATGGTATGAGCTTTCCTAAATACGCAAGGCTTGATAGAAAAGCTCAAGCTGCGGCTTATGATAGGCACATATATCCGCTATCTGGCTTTACAAAAGGTGATGAAGCAAAAGTCACTATCATAGGAAAGCTTAGAGGCTATGATCCTGATTTTACAAGCGAGCAGTTGTCAGATCTTAAAAATTTCATAAATGAAAGCAAGGGTTTGTTTGTTGAATACATACAAGGTCAGCAAGCAAAACCAGACAATGATAAGCCAAAAATTTTAAGAGATACCCCATACACTG
>NZ_CABPUY010000001.1:760402-791760 GCF_902460575.1 Campylobacter concisus
GAAAAGCTCAAGCTGCGGCTTATGATAGGCACATATATCCGCTATCTGGCTTTACAAAAGGTGATGAAGCAAAAGTCACTATCATAGGAAAGCTTAGAGGCTATGATCCTGATTTTACAAGCGAGCAGTTGTCAGATCTTAAAAATTTCATAAATGAAAGCAAGGGTTTGTTTGTTGAATACATACAAGGTCAGCAAGCAAAACCAGACAATGATAAGCCAAAAATTTTAAGAGATACCCCATACACTGTAAATGAATTTTTAAATGAATATCGTGGCAATCGCCAGCTGCTATTTATGCAAAACTCAAGGACTGTTGATCTGCTTGATAGCGATATGAGCGTTGATGAGTTTAAAGAGGAGTGGGCTAAATATGCACTAAAAGAGCGGTTTGATATAACTTTATCTGGCGAAGATACTAAAAATGCTGTCAATATACTAAAAGAGATGAATGAAAAAGGTCTTCAGGATATAGAGAGCGTTGAAGAAGACAATGACAATACAAAAGAGAAAAAATTTACTCCTATCCAAGCTGAAAGCAAAAACACTGAAACTTATGACATTACTAAGGATGAGAAATTTTCGTTTTTACTCAAGCTTCAAGAACTTGAGAGAGAACGAGGTATCGATGTGCTTCGTATCATGCAAAAGCTTGAAGAAAATGGCAAAAAGGTTGTCGATAAAAAGGTTTAAATTTATCTTTGTATTTAGCGCAAGCCGCCACTAAGTCATCCCATAGCAAGGTAGAGGATGATCCTAGCTCTGCTTTATTATCAAACCATCTTATTTAAAATTTGCTTCTTATCTATCTTTTGCATAAGCTCCAAGACATCTACGCCTCTTTTTTCTTTGAAATTTAAAAGCTCTCTTGCATAGAGAAATTTCTGATCCTTGTTTATATCATAGGTCTCATACTTCTTTTTAACCTGCATAGGTTTAAATTTCTTCTCACTTTGCTCTTTGGCAAAATTTGCATTGTATTCTTGCTCTTCTTTGATTATTTGCTTTCTTTGTTCTTCGACATCTTTTGTTGCTTTCTCTCTTGCTTTGGCAAATAATGTTTTAAATTCATCTATGCTTAGATCAGTTCTACTTAAAAGGCTAAGCGACTCCTTGTTTTCATTTGGGTAAAGAGAAGACATGCTGTCCATAAATGCTCTTAGGTCAGCCTCCTCTTCTTTTGTGCCAAGACCTATTAGTTTGCCCATAATGGTTGGCTTGCCATCAACAGAGTTTTCCTTTAATATATCAGAATACATTATAAGGACTTGATCTTTTGCTTCTTCTAAAGTTTTTGGCTGTTTCATCGACATGGCGTTGCGATCTTGTTCGGTATTGTAACGCTTAGAAAGCATATTATCTATTTTGCTTATCGTTTTTGCAACCCAATTATCTTCATTTTCGTCTATGTCAATAATCTCTTTTATGCTCTTTCCAACTGGACTATACCATAAAGCTTCTATTTTGGCCTTTTCATCATCTTTGGTATCTTTAGGTATATTTTCTTTTTGGATAGTGGTTTCTTGTATCGATGTGTTGCTAAGTCCGTTTATGCTAGTGATCATTTTCAATTCCTTTGAAAAGTAATGGCCTACAATAAAATTTGTAGGCTACTTAAATTTTTTACCAACCACCTAGATCGGATTCCATTCTTCTTTTAAAAGCGTCTCGTAATTGTCTAACAACGGTAAAGAACATCTCATGCTAATTAACTTTTAATAGCCTTTTTCATTTAGCTTTCTGTAATCATCACATCCGGACTGAAGTCCTAAATCACAAGCCTTGCCATAGTATTCTTTTGCAGTGGAAAAATTTTGCCATATACCTTTACCGTTTTTGTATAAAACCGCTAAGCCAATGCAACCCATAGTCTCTCCACTATCACAAGCTTTTTGAAGTAGCTCAGCAGCTTTTTGGTAATCTTGTTTTACACCGTAACCGTCTCTGTATAAAATCCCTAAGTTAAAGCAACCCTTAACATCTCCCCCATCACAAGCTTTTTGATAAAGCTGGGCTGCTTTTTGGTAATCTTGCCCTACATCGTAACCGACTTCGTATAAAAACGCTAATTTATTACAATCCGCAGCATCTCCCTCATCACAAGCTTTTTGTGCTTTTTGATAAAGTTGGGCTGCTTTTTGGTAATCTTGCCTTACACCTTTGCCGTTTCGGTATAAAATCCCTAAGTTAAAGCAACCCATAGTCTCTCCACTATCACAAGCTTTTTGATAAAGCTGGGCTGCTTTTTGGTAGTCACCTTTATCGTAAGCTTCGTCTCCCAATTCAGTAAGATCTTTGGAAAATCCAATAGAAAATAAAACTACAAGTAAAACTAAAATTCTTTTCATTTTTTTACCTCCTTAATGCAAACTATATAGACGATATTTTGTCTTTCTTAAACTTAAATTATTATTAATTATATATTTACTTTTGTGATAAAATAGTATATATAAGCTTACCTACCATTTCCTATACTTTTTTCCTATACTTTTTCTAGAAAACAAACTCTGGTTTTGGTTTATATTTGTTGGGTTTATTTAGGAGAAGCGTGTCAAATTTTGTGCAATGTCTTTTGTTTTTTCATTATTTGCAAGAGCGTTTTGAAATTTGACACTTTCAGACTGTTCTTTTTGAAGTTTCCTTGCTTTTGCCTCAGTAGCTACTGAGCTATACTTTTGCGTGCTAACACTAAAAATGCTCATTTTTCATCCTTGCTTATCAAATTTATATTTAGTAAGCAAGGGTCGTTCCAGCTTTAAAATGAGTTGTGACTTTTGGGCGGTTGTAAGAAATTTGGTTTTAAATTTATCTTTAAGGGCAAAAATGAAGAGTTAAATTTACTCTTCACTGCCTTCGTTGATACCAAAAAATGTATCTGTGTGGATGTTTTCAAATGCTGCTTTAAGCGATGTAAAGAGCTTTGGATTTTCTTTCTCTAAATTTGCTAGAAGCTGCTTGGTCTCATATCTAGCGTGTGGCATCTTCACGTCAAATCTCATCGCAGGACATGCCTCATCGCCAACAACTCTTAGCTCATTTTTGATCGCATTTTCGCGAAGCTGTCTCTCACGCACAAAGATAAATGGTCTGATCACGACGATGCCGTTTTTTGCTTTGTATTTTGGAGCAAGCGTTCTAAGCGCGCCATTGTATGTAAAATTCATAAAAAAGCTCTCGGCTGCATCGTCTAAGTGATGAGCGATCGCGAGCTTGTTAAAGCCGTGCTTTAGCGCATAGGTGTAGAGATAACCCCTTCTCATGCGCGAGAAAAAGCTGCAAAAGCTAGAATTTTTGCGTATCTTCTCCTTTGATATCTCAAATATCGAGCTATCGATCACCTCGTGCTCTATGCCATGCTCGTTGCAGTGCTTGGTAAGATATGCGTAGTCTTCGCCCATGCCGTAGCTTAGCGTCACTGCCTTAAAGTCAAATTTCTCAGGTGTGACGTTTTGGATGTGCTTTAGCACGTGAGCGAGTGCAAGGCTGTCTTTGCCGCCGCTAAGACCGAGCAATATCTTATCTCCGCCCTCTATCATCTTATATCTAGCGTTTGTTTGGCCAACCTGCCTAAGCAGCCTTTTGCTAAGCTCTATCATAAGCTCTCCACCATTTCTAGGATAAATTTAGCGCTGACGTTTGCTGAGTCTTGTAAAAATTTATCAAAGTCAAACTCAGCCTCATTGCCAGCTCCGTCGCTGATGGCTCTAAGTATAAAAAACGGCACGCCAAGCGTCTCGCAAACTAGCGCAACGCTCGCTCCCTCCATCTCGGTAGCACTCGCGTTAAATATCTTTTTGATCCACTCTTTTTTCTCGTTATCGCAGATGAACTGATCGCCAGTTGCGATGATACCTGAATTTAGGCTCATGCCCTTTTTACTAGCGACATTTTTAGCTAGCTCATTTAGACCTTCATCGCTTTTTACAAAGATGCTTGTCCCTGGCACAAAGCCGTATGGATGACCAAACGCCGTGATGTCAAGGTCGTGCTGCACAAGGCTAGTGGCATATAGCATATCGCCTATCTTTAAGCTCTCATCAAGTGAGCCAGCAACACCTGTAAAAAGCAGTTTTGAAGCCTTAAATTTCTCTATCATCAAGGTCGCAGTGATCGCCGCATTTACCTTGCCGATCTTCGAGTAGGCGATGACTAGGTCTTTGCCTTTGTAGTTTGCCTCGTAAAATTTATTATTTGCATATTCGGTAGTTTTATACTCGCCAACCATCTCAAGGATCGGCGTTATCTCCTCTTGCATCGCTCCAAGTATCGCTATCATCTCTCCTCCAAAATCTTCACAACCTCTTCAAGGCTCGCCATGTCAGTGACGCTGTATGTTGGTTTTTCAGTGATCTTTTTGTTTATGCCTTTAAGTGTCGCAGCACCTAGCTCGATAAAGCAATCAACCTCGTTTTCGTAGTTTTTGATGCTTTGTTTATAGCGAACTGGATGCGTTAGCTGCTCTTTTAAAAGCACTAGCGCTTCGTTTTTATCAGTGTAAATTTTTGCATTTACGTTTGAAACGACTGGGGCAAAATTCGCAGCCAAAATGCTCTCAAGCTCGTTTGCTAGTTTAACACTAGCTGGCTCAAGTATCGGGCAGTGGCTCGCTACTGACATATTTAAAAGCATCGCTCTTTTTGCACCTGCTTCTTTAAATTTTGCCTCATATTTAGCAAGGTCAGCCCTCACGCCAGCTACAACTATCTGACCATCACAGTTGTAGTTCGCAGCGTAAATTTGTAGGCCCTCATTCTGTGCGTTTTTGCAAATCCCCTCAACAACTTCATCGCTAAGTCCAAGCACCACCATCATGCCAGCATCTTTGCCAATGCAGGCCTCTTGCATAAATTTACCACGTAAATTTACAAGTCTAATCGCTTCAACAAAGCTAAACGCACCACTAACCGCAAGGGCTGTAAATTCTCCTAGCGAGTGACCTAAGCTAAACTCTGGCTTAGCTTTTATGCGCTCGCTAAAAGCTAGATAGCTCATAAGCGAGTTTAAAACGATGGCAGGCTGAGTAAATTCTGTCTTATCTAGCTTGTCATTTTGAGTAAATAAAAGCTCTTCAAAGTCAATGCCTGTGTCGTTGCAAGCGTCATTTAATAGAAGTTTTGCCGAAGAGAAATTTTCATAAAAGTCTTTCCCCATGCCAACACTTTGCGAGCCTTGACCCGCAAAAATAAAAGCAAATTTCTTCATTTTGGCTTCTTAGTGATGGTGATGTCCGTGACCACCGCAACCGCAACCACCTTCGCCATGTCCGTGACCACCGCAGCACTCGTGCTCGTGATCATGATCATGTCCTCCACAACCGCAAGTGTGAGCGCCTGCTACCATGCCAGTTGCTTTTTCATCTTCAGTTGCGTCTCTAACTTCTAAAATTTCAACATTAAATAGCAAGTCTTTGCCAGCGTATGGGTGGTTAAAATCAACTGTTACTTCGTCATCTTTGATCTCTTTAACGATGACACGAACGCTTGAGCCATCTTCATTTTGACCAAAAAGCTCCATACCTTCATGTAGGTCTATACCAGCAAATTGCTCTTTTGGAAGTGACTGGATTGCATCTTTATTGTATTCGCCACAACCCTCAGCAGCTTTAATGTTTATAGTAGCCTTGTCGCCTGATTTTAATTTGCTAACTTCTTCTTCAAGCTTTTCTATAATATGGCCATGTCCTGTAATAAAAGAAATTTGACCACCTTCTTGCATATTTGACTCTAAAATTTCGCCAGTATTAGCGTCTTTTAGCTCATAAAACATTGTTATAACTTGATCTTTACTCACAATAATCTCCTTGGAATTTAATTTTGATTAATGTGAGATTATATCTAAAAAAGAGTAAATTTTAGTTTCTGTTAGGAGCGGCTTTGGCTTCTTTGCTATCTGGATAGCCTACTTTTAAAGCCTTATAAAACCTGTTGGCACTTTGAGTATCACCGATCTTATCAAAGCTTATAGCTGTGTGATACAAAAGTTTTGGAGTGTAGTCAGCTTTATCTTCACTTTGTATACTTTTTTTATAGTATTGTATGGCTGTGCTGTATGATTTTTGACTATAAGCAACTTCACCTAGATAATAATTTGAAGCACCAGTTTTATAGCCTTTTTTGTTTAAGTATTCAAAATATTCAGCTGCTTCTGTGCTATTGCCAGAATTTAAAAGCTTAATGCCATCAGCTAAAATGTCCTTGTCGCTTTTGCCACTAAAATTTGAAGTTGGCTTATTTTGTTGTTTTGGATTTGCATTTTGCTTTGGTTGAGCAGCATTTTTATCCATTATCGCACCTAATTTATTTAAGGCAGCAGTAATATTTTTATAGTTTTTATCTTGTATATCTCTAGTCTCATCAACATAAGCTTTTAATGATGTCAAACTTACACCAGAATCGCTTATACCACCATTGACTTTGGTTTCGATATCGTTCATTCTTTGCTCAAGCTTGTTCATCCTAGCACTCATGCTCTCGATCAAGCTTTGCAAACCTTGAAGTTGTTCTGAAACATTATCCATGTTTTCTTCAATATTTTGAACGCTTCTTTTGTTGCTTAGAGTTGCCTTTTCATCATCTGTTAGTCCGTATGGATTTGCGCTATCCATATTACCTGCGTCAAATGCTGAAACTTCTTGAGCTGAACCTATAGAGAAAGCGGCTCCAAGAAGAGCCGCAATGATTATTTTTTTATTCATTATTACTTACAACAGATTAAGGAAGTACTTTGAAATCTGCACGTCTGTTTTGAGCGTCGCAAGCTTTTGTTTTGTCTGTACAAACTGGGTTGCTTTCGCCAAAGCTTACTACAGCGATTCTATCAGCGCTAACGCCATTTCTTACAAGAGCGTCTTTAGCACTTTTAGCACGTTTTAGACCAAGAGCATAGTTATACTCATCTGTACCCCACTCGTCGCAGTTACCTTCTACTTTTATAGAAAGAGCTTGAGCGTCAGCTTGGTTAAATACTGATGCATTTGAGCTAACAACACCTTGTTGGTCAGCTTTGATATTAAATTTATCAAAGTCAAAGTATACACTTTTAACTTGGCTCTCGATATTAGCGATAAGAGCTGCTAATCTATCAGCATCACTCATACTACCTGAGTTATCTGCAGATTGATTTGAATTTGCATTCATATCAACTTCAGGGTTTTTAGAGCTACAACCGCTCAACAATAAAGTTGCAACTGCAACACTTGCTAGAACTACTTTTTTCATTCCTTATCCTTTTTGAAAAATTTGGTCGAATTATAACATATTTTTTTTAAATATTACCAGAATATTACCAATCAATAGATTGAATTTTACCTACTTTTAGTGGAAATTGGAAACTTCTGTTTTCATTTAATCTAACAACGCCAAGCGAGCTTTGACCGCCAAGTTCTTTGATAAAAACAACACTTTGACCGTCACTTGAAAATCTTGGATAGTTATTTTTACCATTTGCTGTAAGCTGACGGATAAAATCTGTTTGAGTTGAGATCAGATAGATATTAAAGCCACCACTAGCCTCTCTACTTGAATAAACTACATAGTTTTCAAAAGTGCTTACTGAGTTGTTGTTTTTACCATGAAATACCATTTGCTCAACACTTCCGCCTGAAGTTGCAGGTGTTGCGAAGATATTTGGATATCCAAGTCTATCTGAGACAAAAACTATTCTGCTGTCATTATCTACGAAATTTCCATTTACATCAATACCTGGATAGTTTGTTATCTGAGTTAATTTTTTGCTACCTGTATTATAGATGAAAATATCTGGTTGGTCTTTTGGAGCCATAGTTAATAGAATTTTACTTCCATCTTTACTAACATCAGATGCTATAAGCATACCCATACTATCTATTATCTTTGTTTTTGTGCCTGAATTTAGGTCATATCTAAACAAAGTTGGTCTGTTATTTACATAAGATGTATAGTAAAATTTACTCTGATCAGCGCCTGCCCATTTAGGGAAAATGTTTAGACCGCCACTTACTATTGTCTTTTGATATGTAAGTGTATAGTCAGCCACTATAATAGAGCTTTGGCGAGCCGAAGTGTATTTTGCTAGGATGATAAATTTCTCCATCCAGCCAACTGGTGGTAAATTTAGCTCATTTGTTAGCTCAACTATACTTTTGTGTGCCAAAAACGGATACTTTGCGCCATCTGGCATAGTATAAACTCTCTCATACCTTGTAGTTGCAGTCTTTGCATCGATGAGTTTTACTCTTAAAGTAAGAGGTGAGCCCATAGAACCTTCAAGAGCATATCTAAAGATAAGCTCAACACCTTTGTCGCTCATTGTATTTGTAGCTGCTGTTCCCTCGTAAGTTGAAGGCACGTGATCTTCTATAACCTCAAAGTCTGAGCTAACTTTCAAGTCGCCTAGCATGATCTTAAAGAATTTATCTTTAAAGCCTGCATCACTAACAGCTGTAGTTGCATCTTGCAAAGCTATCTTTGGCAAAGCAACACCTTGGTTGATAACAGATATCGTTGCATCAGCAGCATAAAGCCCTAGAGCAACGCACAAAAAAAGAAAAATTTTCTTCATCTCTACTCCGTAAATTTATAAATTTTAGTTTATTTTATCTTCTAAATTTAAATTAAAAGTAGTACTTTTGTCTGGATTAAATGGAAATTTCTCTGCAGTAAGCTTTTCCAGACACTCTTTTACCTTTGCATTAAACTCTTCATTATATGATAGTTCTAAAATTTCATAGCTAAAATTTCCACTTTGATCTATCATAACTTTTACTTTGGCAAGGTTTGCAGAGTCGGCTTTATAGCTTTGCCATCTTCTTTGAATTTGTTTTGTTATGGCTCCCATCAATGGATCATAAGTGCCGGTCATTTGTGACTTTGGAGCTGTTGGGTTTTGATCTATCTTTAGGCTCTTGATGATGTCGCTAGCCTCTTTTGCAGCTTTTGAGCTAGAAGCCTCGCTTTTTTTGCGGCTTTGCACTTTATTTTCAGCCTTTTTTATACCATCGTCTTTTTTAAGCTTAGTCGAATCTATGTCGCTAAAGAGATCTTTTATATTTGGCTCTTTTGGTTTTGGCTTTTCAACTGGCTTTGGCGTAGGTTTAGGCTCAGGTTTTGGCTCTGGCTTGACATCCTCTTTAGGCTCTTCACTAGGTTTTGGGATTTCAGGCTTTGGCTCTGGTTTTTTAGGCTCAGGCTTTGGCTCTTCTTTTGGAGGAGTTGGTAAGCTTGGGGTTGGTAATGGCTCATCTGGCACAACAGGTTTATTTGTAGTCTCTTGTTTATCTTCTTCTGACTCTTTTTTAGGTTCTGGTTTTGTCTCTTTTACAACCTCTTTTGCTTGTTTTGGCGCTTTTATGGTTTGATCAACTTCTCTATCAACCATAACTACGTCCATAATAGCATCTTTGTCATCAGTATATTTTTTAGGAGGTTCGCTAAAAAAAGTAAGCTTTATAAACAAAGCAAGCACAATGATAATGTAAATGCAAAACGCTACAAAAAACGAACTAAGCGTTGGAAATTTAACTTTATTAGGCATCTTAACCGTTTGTCTCTAAAGCTACTTTATTAAAACCAGCACCTTTTAAAGTCTTTAATACAAACATAACATCATCGTATTTTAAATTTTTATCAGCCTTTATGTATATAGGCGAGGTTTTGTCATATTTTGCACTCATTAGTGCAATATTATCTGGAAGTTCAGCAAGGCTCATTGTACTTTGATCTATCCTAACTTGTCCTTGTGCATTTATAGAAACTATAAGATCTTTTTGTTTAGACGTAGATGTCTTTGCCTTTGAGCCATCTGGCAATGTTATATCTTCTTGATATGTTATAGTTGGCATTGTAACCATTAAAATAGCCAACAAAACAAGCATGATATCAACAAGAGGCGTTATGTTTAACTCTGGTGTTTCGTCGTCAAATTTAAGAGCCATCTATAACGTCTCGTCATCTTTTTTAAGTGCTATCATAACGTCAGCTTGACGCTCGATAACGCTCATTAGTTCATAAGCTTTTCTTTTTATAAGCAAGTTAAATGTATATGCTGGTATGGCAACAAAAATTCCGCATCCGGTAGCGACAAGCGCTTCAGAGATAGCTGGGGCTATAACTCCAAGAGATGAGCCTGCACCATTTCCTAGCTGTGAAAATGTCTCCAAGATAGATACGACTGTTCCAAAAAGACCGATAAATGGAGAAGTAGAAGCTATTACGCTAAGCCATGTAAGCCCACTTGTAGCATTTTTTTCGGCAATGCTTATGCAAACATTTAGCTTTTCTTTTGAAATTCTACCACTTGCACACTTCTTTAAAGATGAGTCATTTGGTATATTTTTAGCGCCCATAAGTAGTGCTTCAAGCGCATTTTGCTCGCGTTTTTGCCAAGCCCCTATGCCAGCCATTCTTGAAAAAAGAATTGTAAAACTAACTATAAAATATATTGACAACCAAGTTAAAACTATAATTGTAATAAAACTACTTCTTTGAATATAATTTAAAAATATATCTATTCCGCCCACTTATCTTGCTCTCACTACATTTTCCATTTTTGATATAGTTGCTGCAAAAGCATTTGTATCACTGCTCATACTCTCTATCAAATTTCTAGCAGCTTCTAATGAATTTGCAAGCTCACTTTCGCTGTTGCCAGAGACATAGACCGCACCGTCAGCTAATATAACTACTTTGCCCTCATCGATCTTTGCATAGCCCCAGTTAATAGCAACTACATCATGCTTTTTATGCTTATCTTCTATATCTATAATACCTGCTTTTAAAAGAGATATTAATGAGGCGTGGTTTGGCAAAACACCAAACTCACCCTCGCTACCTGGAAGCACTACACTACTCACGTCATCATTAAATATCTGACCTTGAGGAGTTACGATCTCTAAATGTAATTTATCCATTACGCTTCCTTTTTAAATTTAAGCCTTAAGTTTTTCAGCTTTAGCTAAAGCCTCATCTATATTTCCAACCATATAAAATGCTGCTTCTGGTAGATGATCATATTTACCTGCTAAAATTCCCTTAAAGCCAGCGATATTTTCGTCAAGACTTACGTATTTGCCAGGGCTACCTGTAAATACTTCAGCAACGAAGAATGGTTGAGACAAGAATCTTTCTATCTTTCTTGCTCTATCGACTGTTAGCTTATCTTCTTCGCTAAGCTCGTCCATACCAAGGATAGCGATGATATCTTGAAGGTCTTTATATTTTTGAAGCACAGCTTGAACGCCGCGAGCTACCTTATAGTGATCTGCTCCTAAAATTTGAGGATCGAGCATTCTTGATGTTGAATCAAGTGGATCAACAGCTGGATAGATACCTTTTTCTGCGATCGATCTGTTAAGAACTGTCGTAGCATCAAGGTGAGCAAAAACAGTCGCAGGAGCCGGGTCTGTAAGGTCGTCAGCTGGAACATAAACAGCTTGAACAGAGGTAATCGAACCTTTTTTGGTTGATGTGATCCTCTCTTGGAATTTACCCATCTCACTTGCAAGAGTTGGCTGATAACCAACAGCTGACGGGATACGTCCAAGTAGAGCTGACATCTCTGCACCTGATTGAGAGAAACGGAAGATGTTATCGATAAACATCAAAACGTCAAGCCCCATCTCATCACGGAAGTACTCAGCCATTGTAAGACCAGTTAGCGCGATACGGTTTCTTGCTCCTGGTGGCTCGTTCATTTGGCCATAGCACAAGGCAACTTTATCCAAAACGTTACTTTCTTTCATTTCGTGATAAAGGTCGTTTCCTTCACGAGTTCTCTCACCAACGCCTGCAAATACAGAATAACCGCTATGTTTAAACGCAACGTTGTGGATAAGCTCCATAATAATAACTGTTTTACCAACACCAGCACCACCAAATAGACCAACTTTACCACCCTTTGCATAAGGAGCTAGGAGATCAACTACCTTGATACCAGTTTCGAAAATTTCACTCTTCGTGCTTTGCTCTTCAAATGGAGGAGGATCGCGGTGGATAGACCAGTGTTTATCAAAATTTATACCCTCGCCCTCGTCGATCAAATCACCAACTACGTTAAAAATTCTACCCAAAACTTTTTCGCCAACTGGCACACTTATAGGTGCTCCAAGCGCTTTAGCCTCTAAGCCACGAGTTAAACCTTCACTCATATCCATAGCGATCGTTCTAACTCTATTATCACCTAGGTGAGCAGCAACTTCTAATATTAGTTTATGTTTCTTGCCCTCAACCTCAAAGAAAACTTCGATAGCTTCATTGATCTTCGGCAAGTAGTCATTAAAGTCAACATCGACCACAGGGCCCATAACTTGACTAATAACACCCTTCATTCATACTCCTTTTATTTCATTGATTCAACACCACTGATGATCTCGATAAGTTCAGTGGTAATAGACTCTTGTCTTGCTTTATTGTAAGCAAGATTTAACTGTTTGACGCGTTGTTTTGCATTGTTTGTTGCATTATCCATAGCTTGCATTCTAGCACTGTGCTCAGCCGCCAAAGAGTCAACTAAAGCATAATACATACTATACTCAAAATATTTATTGAGCAATTCGTCCATAATCTTAGTATAGTTGTCTTCTGGCTCAAATTCCATCAAAGAATTTGTCTCAACCGCAACTATCTTAGACGGCTCAATAGGCACAATATCATTTACTCTAATCTCTTGAGAAATCATATTTTTATAGCCATTGTGTACTAGCACGACTTTGTCTGTTGTGCCGTTCATAAAGTCATCAATGGCGTCTTTTATGATCTTTTGAGCTTTTTCATAAGTAGGAGAAGAGCTAGCTCCGACATAAGTCTCAAGTAGTTCAACGCCTTGAAAATTGAAAAATTCTATGCCTTTTTTACCAACAGCTCTTAGTCTAACTTTGATCTTTTTGGCTTTTAGCTCATCGATCATGCGCCTAACTGTCTTTATAGTCTGGACATTAAAGCCACCGCAAAGCCCTTTATCAGCGGTAACAAATATAATATCAACCTTTTCTACACTCTTTGTTGTGTTGAAAAATTTACTCTCAGTCATAACTGAAGCGTATTGATTGATCTTATAAGCTATCTCCGATAAAACCTCATTGATCTTAAGTGCGTAAACTCTAGAGTAGCGTGCAGCCTCTTCAGCTTTGCGAAGCTTTGCTGTTGAGACAAGCTTCATCGCACGCGTCGTCTTTTGAGTGTTCTGGACGCTCTTGATCTTTCGTTTTATATCTTTTAAATTTGACATATCTTAGCCCTAGTTAGCGGCAAAAGTCGCTTTAAAATCTTTCAACGCTTTATGTAAAATTTCTTCTACTTCTTTATCAAGAACTTTTTTAGTTCTGATTTGCTCAAAAATTTCAGGGTATTTTGCCTCGATATATGGATATAGCTCAGCTTCAAATTTTGTTACATTTGCAGTTGCAACGTCATCTAGATAACCCTTAGCGCCAGCAAATATGATAACTACTTGATTCTCAACTGGAAGCGGAGAATATGGAGGTTGCTTTAGTACTTCAACCATCTTTTGACCACGCTCTAGTTGTTTTCTTGAGCTCTCGTCAAGGTCGCTTGCAAATTGAGCAAACGCTTGTAGCTCGCGGTATTGAGCAAGGTCTAGTCTTAGTGTACCAGAAACTTGTTTGATAGCTTTGATCTGAGCCGCACCACCAACACGAGATACAGAAAGACCAACGTTGATCGCTGGGCGGATACCTGAGTTAAATAGGTCACTTTCAAGGAAAATTTGACCATCTGTAATAGAAATAACGTTTGTTGGAATATAAGCTGAAACATCGCCTGCTTGAGTCTCGATAATAGGCAGAGCTGTTAAAGATCCAGCACCTAGCGCGTCATTTAGCTTACTTGCTCTTTCTAGAAGTCTTGAGTGAAGGTAAAAAACGTCACCTGGGTAAGCTTCACGACCTGGTGGTCTTCTTAAAATCAAAGACATCTCACGGTAAGCAACCGCGTGTTTTGACAAGTCATCATAGATGATTAGCGCGTGGCGAGAGTTATCTCTAAAGTATTCGCCCATTGTTACGCCAGCGTATGGTGCAAGGTATTGAAGCGCAGCTGCGTCACTAGCACCAGCATTTACAACTATCGTGTAGTCCATAGCGCCATATTCTTCAAGTTTTTTAACGACTTGAGCAACGGTTGATTGTTTTTGACCGATAGCTACATAGATACAAATGACATCTTGACCTTTTTGGTTGATGATAGTATCGATAGCAACTGTTGTTTTACCAGTTTGGCGGTCGCCGATGATTAACTCTCTTTGACCTCTACCGATTGGCACAAGTGCGTCGATAGCTTTGATACCTGTTTGAAGTGGCTCATGAACGCTTTTTCTAGCCATGATACCTTTTGCTTTTTCTTCGACGAAGCGAGATTCAGTAGCTTCGATTGGTCCTTTTGCGTCGATTGGCTCACCGAGTGAATTTACAACACGGCCGATCAATGCGTCGCCAACTGGCACACGTAGAAGTTTTTTAAGTCTTTTTACAGAGCTTCCTTCTGTAATGCCGCTAGTTTTTCCAAGGATAACTATACCAACACTGCTCTCTTCAAGGTTAAGAGCCATACCCTTTTCGCCGCTTTCAAATTCAACCATCTCACCAGCCATAACGTTTTTCAAACCATAAACGTTAGCAACGCCATCAGCGACTGAGATGACTTTACCGGTCTCTTCTACATCAACACTTAAATCAAAATTTTCAATACGCTCTTTGATTATCGTGCTAATTTCGTCAGCTTTAATTTTTGCACTCACGCTTTCACTCCTTTTTAAATTGCTTTTAATATATATTCACTCATTTGACTTTTTAGTCTGTCGATAGAGAAATTTACCTCGACACCTAAATCATCTAACTCAACTTTTACACCGTTGTAATCGCTCTTTGAGCCATCAAGCTTGATCTTAGAGTTAAATTTCTTAGAGAAATTCTCTTCCAAAGCTTTTAGCTGCTCAGCGCTTAGATCAAAATTTCCAACAACCTCGCCGCGATATGTATTTTCAAGCAAAGATTGCTCTATCTTCATCTCATCTAGTATCGCAGGTATAAGCTCTAGTCTTTTGTTTGCACCAAGAAGCTTTATAAAATTTGCAAATTTAGCATCTTGATTTTTAACCAAAGATAGTACAAATTCAACCTTTTGTGGAGCCTTTAATGTCGGCAAACTTATAATGCTTTTAAATTTATCGCTAGCAAAAGCAGCAGCTAGCTCTGATAAATTTTCAACAAATGCATTAAGTTCATTAGACTTTACGTCGCTTAAGATTGCCTTTACGTATTTTTTAGCTACTACTTCATTCATTAGCTAACCTTTTTAAGTATGATATTTACAAGTTCTTTTTGATCGACTTTTAGGCTATCACTTGAGAAAATGTCGCTCAAAATTTCATTTACAACGCCTTTTGTCATCTTGCGCTCTTCAAATTCTTTTTGCTCTTTGTAGCCTTTTTCGATATTTGCGATATCGTTTTGAGCCTCTTTTTTAACTTTAGCAGCTAAATTTACAGCCTCTTTTTTCGCAGTTTCGATTAGAGCATTTGCATTTTGCTTAGCCTCTTCTACACGCTTTAAAACGTCATCTTTTTTAGCTTTTGACTCACGAAGCTTCTCTTGGATACTCTCAAGCTTATTTGCGATCCTATCGATCCTGCTTTGATAAAGAGCCTTTAGTGGCTTAGCAGCAAAATAGACCAAAATAGCAAAGAAAAGTAAGAAGTTTAGCGTTCTCTCGACTATGTCGTAGTTTGTTCCACCATGCTCGCTAGCGTATGCTAGAAATGGAAGTGCTAGAAAAAATAAAATTTTTATCTTCATAAATTTCCTTTAAATTTTAGAGAGCTTAGCGTTTAAAGCTGCTCTAAGCTCAGGTAGTTTAGCTGATAGATCTGCCTTTAGGCTATCTTTTTGAGAGCTTAAAGCGTTTAAAAACTCATTATAATCAGCCTCTAAACTACTTTTTACCGCATTTATCTCTTTTAAAGACTCTTCTTTTGCCAAATTTAAGGCCTCTTGTCTTATTTTGTTAGCCTCAGATCTTGCATTTTGTATGATCTCTTCGATCTCTTTTTCATGAACGCTTAAGTCGCTTGCATTTTTGCTAGTGCTCTCTTCGTCATTTTTTATAGAGGCATTTCTGTCATCTATAAATTTAAGCATTGGCTTGTATAGCAAAGGATTTAAAATGGCGATCAAGACAAAGAGAACGATAGCCGTTAAAAGCATCAATGGCACATCTATTTCTAACATCCACTCTCCTTATTTTGTTATTAAGTTTTATTTAATATTCAAATCAAAGTCTGATTTTACAATAAAATACTAAAAATAAAAATAAATTTGTAATTCTATTTTAGCTTAGCGATAAATTCTTCTACCTGTGAAATATCGCTAAATTCTAATATTAAATTTTTAGATTTTACTTTTGTTTTTATCTTTAAATTTTTAAAAATTTCTTGTAAATTTGATAATTTTTTGCTCATTTCTTCTGAAATTTGAGGCTTTGGCTCTTTTACTTCTTCTTTATTTTTTATCTTTTTTACTAAGATTTCTGTATCTCTAACACTTAGTTTTTGTCCGATGATCGTATCAACAACCATTCTTTCTTCTTCACTGCTAAGCCCCACGATGACTTTAGCATGGCCTTGCGTGAGCTTGTCTTCTTGCAAAAGTCTTTGCGTGTAGTCGCTAAGTAGCAAGAGTCTCATTGTATTTGTTATCTGGGTTCTGCTCTTATGGATGATGTTTGCTAAGCCATCTTGTGTGATCTTATACTCATTTATGAGCTCTTTATATGACTTTGCAAGTTCGATTGGATTTAAATTTTCACGTTGTATGTTTTCGATAAGCGCAAGCTCTCTTAAATTTTGAGACTTGATATCAGCGATGATCGCCTTTATCTTGCTTGCTCCAAGCATCTTTGTGGCACGGTATCTACGCTCACCAGCTATTAGCATATAGCCATCATCTTTTTTGATGACGATTATTGGTTGTATTAGTCCGTGCCTTTTGATGCTAGCACTTAGCTCTTTTAAAGCCTCTTCGTCAAAATGCGTCCTTGGCTGGTAAGGGTTTGGTAAAATTTCATCTATATTTATCTCTTCGACTATCTCAGAATCGTTTAAATTTGCGATCTCTTTGCTGTAGGCCTGCTCTACATCTTCAAGTATCGCGCTAAGTCCGCGCCCTAATCCACCTTTTTTCGCCATTTTTTTCCTTATTTTTTAGTTTAAAATGCAATATGCCAAATTTTGATACGCGATCGAGCCTGGTGATTTTATATCATAAAGTATCACCGGCTTGCCAAAACTTGGGCTTTCAGCAAGTTTTACGTTTCTTGGAACGACTACAAATTCGTCTTTTCCGTCCTTACTCTTAAAGAGCTTATTTTCAAAATGCTGCTTTAAATTTGCAATGGTCTCTTTTGAGAGATTGTTTTGCGAGCTAAACATTGTCGGTAAAAAGCCCTTTATATTTAGCTTTGGATTTATCGTTTTTTTGATGATCTTAACTGTGTTTAGGATCTGCGCCAATCCCTCAAGTGCGTAAAATTCGCACTGGATAGGGATGATCACACTATCGCTTGCACTAAGAGCATTTATCGTGATGCTGCCAAGTGCTGGGGGACTATCGATGATGATAAAATCATAGTCGTCTACAACTTCTGAAATTTTGTTTTTAAGGATTAGTTTATAGTCCTTGCTTTGGTCGTTAAATTCTTGCTCGATGCCGACAAGTCCGATGTTTGACGGAGCTAAAAAAAGCGTTGGGATCTCAGTTTTTAGTACGATTTGTGAGAGCTTTTTCCTATCTGTTAAGACGTGATAGATGTTAAACTCATAATCGCTTCTACTAAAACCAAGTCCGGTCGTCGCATTTGCCTGTGGATCGATGTCTATTAATAATACTTTTTTCTCAGCAACCGCCAGTGATGCGGCTAAATTTACGGCTGTTGTGGTCTTGCCAACGCCGCCTTTTTGGTTAGCTATTGTTATTATCTCGCTCATCTTAACGAATATACCTTTTCCCCGTTTAATAATATCGCTCCATCCTCGCAAATTTCAGCATCCTGAAGCGAAACAGCTCTATTTGCAATATGCGTAATAAAACTTTTTGACTTGCAAAAGTCTATCCTAAATTTGCTAAAAATTGGCTTCCATAAAATCTTTTTATCAAGCATACCAACAAAGCCCCAAACTAGCTCATCTACGCTAGCTTTTATGTCTAAAATGCCCGCATTTTCAGGCGCACTAGCTAAATTTATCCCCATGCCACAAATGTAAATTTCATCCACTTTATTTGTCAAAGTACCGCCTATTTTACGCTCGTCCACGTAAAAATCATTTGGCCATTTTAGCCAGCACTTTGAGCCAAGTTCGCTCAAGACCTCACGCATCAACATAGAAAAATATATCGAGATCGATGGCGGAGGTATGTCACTTGGCAGCTCATCTTCGCCTATGCAAAATGACATAAATAAATTTCCGCCAAGCCCCTCCCAGCTGTTGCCACGGCTGCCGACCCCTTTAGTTTGATTATACGCCACGACCATGTACGGGGGCTTTATCTCGCCGTTTTTTAGGGCGTCTATCAAAAATTCCTGCGTCGAAGGCAGACTTTGGATAAACTCAACCTTCAAATCACACCTTAAATTTATAGAAGTGATTTACTGGATTTTGTCCGCCACCGATGATGACCGCGTTTTTGATAGCGTTAAAGATATAATCATGCGCATTTTTCACGCTTTCTTTTAAACTATGGCCATTTGCTAAATTTGAAGCGATCGCGCTTGATAACGAGCAGCCTGAGCCGTGAGTCGCAGTCGTTTTTATGCGCTCATCGCTAAAGATTTCATACTCGCTGCCATCATAAAATATATCAAGCGACTTGCCTTCTATCTCGCCACACTTTAGATAGACGCTCTTTGTGCCAAATTTCAAAAGATCTTTGCAAGCCTCTTTGAGCTCGCTCTCGCCCTTTAGCTCACGCTTTAAAATTTCGCGCGCTTCAAAGATATTTGGCGTGATTACGCTTGCAAGTGGGAAAAGCTCATCTACGATCGCGTCTTTTGCAGCGCCCTCTAGCCATATGTCGCCATTTTTACAGCTCATAACAGGATCAAGCACGACTGGTGGTAAATTTTTGATCTCTCTTAACGTTTTTGCGACGCTTTTGATGATCTCAACGCTTGGGACGACGCCTATTTTTATCACATCAACTCTTATATCATCAAATATCGCTCTTATCTGATCCTCAATGAGCTTTGGCTCAACTAGTTGCATGCCAAAGATGCCTTTTGTATTTTGAGCAGTGACCGCTGTGATCGCTCCCATCGCATATACGCCGTGTGCTATAAAGACCTTTATATCAGCCAAAACTCCAGCTCCGCCGCTTGGATCAACCCCTGCTATACTTAACGCATTTTTCATAACCGTTCCTTTAAATTTATTTTAATTCATCACCAACGCTAAGGCGCTTACCATTTATATATGCTTTTGCGTTTGTTGGCTTTTTGCTTGGCTCCTGAAGCTCATAAATTTTGACCGCCCCACACTTGCAAGCTACCACGACGTGATCCTTTTCTACGCTTAAAATTTCTCCACTTTTGCCACTTTTGTCGCTTAGCTCAAGCGATAAAATTTTTAGCCCACTTGCCAGATAAAGCCCTGGCCAAGGTGTGAGCGCACGAAATTTATTATAAATTTGACCTGCCTCTTCATCAAAGCTAAAAAGCCCGTCGCTCTTACTTATCTTTTTGCAGTGCGTAGCTTGTGCGTCATCTTGCTTTTGTGGCTTTAAATTTTCAAAATTTTTAAGCACTTTTACGATTAGCTCACCGCCAAGCTCGCCTAGCTCACTAAAAAGCTCGCTTGACATCTTCGTCTCGCAAGGCGTGTAGATGAAGTCCAGCATATCGCCAGTATCAAGCCCAGCATCCATTAGCATAGCTGTGACGCCAGTTTGCTTCTCGCCTGCTAGGATCGCGCTTTGAATGGGGCTTGCGCCTCTATATTTTGGCAAGATCGAAGCGTGTAAATTTATACAAGTCGCCACATCTAAAACGCTTTGGGGTAAAATTTTGCCATAAGCTGCCACGACGATAAAATCAGGTTCAAATGCCTTTATCTCGGCAACCACCGCCTCATCTTTTAGCGTATTTGGCGTAAAGACTGGCACGCCTACTAGCTCATTTTGCGCGTAAATTTTGACCTCGCTTGGGGTTAAAATTTGCTTTCTGCCAACTGGCTTATCAGGCTGGGTAAAGACCGCTTTTATATTAAAGCCAGCTTCTTTTAGGTGCCTAAGTATCCTAACGGCATAATCAGGTGTCCCCATAAAAACTACATTCATCACTTTCCTTTAAATTTCAACGACTTTTATTTTGATCTGCGTTTTGCCTGCTTGGCGGCCAAGAGGCGCATGGATCTTTCTGCCAGCTAATCTTTTGAAAGACTAAACTTCTTAGCTCATCAATGCTAATTTTGCCGTTGCGGTTTGTATCAAGCCTCTTAAATTCCTGCCCAGTGCATAGATCTGGTGCTACTTTTAGCATAGATGGCGTTTTGCATGCCCTCCACTCATCTAAATTTAGCGTGCCGTCACGATCTATGTCATTAAAATCTAAAAACATATATACTGGATCCGCTGGATCACAGCTATATGCACCAAGGCAAAATAGCATAATGCAAAAAACTTTCTTCATTTTATCTTCTTAAATTTCTATGCTCAAAGTGCCAAAAAGTCGCAACTCAAAGCTCCTTTTTTAGTAGCTCAAGTAGTGCAAATTTAAGCTCGTCGATGTTCTCATTTGTCGCTGATGAGACCCGCAAAACAAAGTATGGCTTTTTGGCGTCAAAGCTGTATAGGTCTTGCTTATAGACAAATTTACCATCTTGATTTGGCTCTAAATTTATACTTTTCATAAATTCTTTTATATTTTCATCTAAATTTTCAGCCGCATCGACTCTGGTGATCGCGATAGCGTAGTCCCTGCCAGCAAGCACACTTGAAAATTTAGCGACTTCTTCTTTTAACACGCTAAACTGCTCGCTCATGCTTCTGTAGTTCGCACTATCTATCATAAAAAGCAAAATTTTATTTCTCTCGATGTGCTTTAAAAACTGCACGCCAAGGCCGCGTCCGTCGCTCGCTCCCTCGATGATACCAGGGATGTCAGCCATGACAAAGCCGCTAAACTGATCGACCTCGACAAGTCCGAGCTTTGGCGTAAGTGTCGTAAATTCGTAGTTTGCGATCTGTGGTTTGGCATTTGAGACGGCTGATATAAGGGTTGATTTGCCAACATTTGGAAAGCCAACAAGACCCACGTCAGCTATTAGCTTTAGCTCGAGCCTGACCTCTACGCTCTCTTCTGGCATGCCCTTTTGAGCGTATTCTGGGGCTTGGTTGATAGAGTTTTTAAAGTGGAAATTTCCAAGTCCGCCCTTGCCACCTTTTAAAAATAGCGTCCTTTGCCCCTCTTCTACCATGTCGCAAAGTAGCTCGTTTGTCTGTACGTCATAGACCGCCGTTCCTGGTGGCACGATGAGCTCCAAGCTCTCGCCCTTTTTGCCAGTCATGCGTCTGCCCATGCCAGCCTCGCCGTCGCTCGCTCTCATCGCCCTTTTGCCCTTGTAGTTTGCCAGTGTGTGGGTGTTGTTATCGCAGACAAAATAGACATCTCCGCCGTCACCGCCGTCACCGCCGTCTGGACCGCCTAAAATGACGTGCTTTTCGCGGCGAAAGCTTACTGCACCAGCTCCACCGTGGCCTGAGCTTATGGTTAATTTCACGCTATCTATAAACATTTTTTACCTTAAATTTATCTATTATTTAGTTTGAATTTTAGGCGAGATTATATCTTTTAAATGATTAAAATTTGTTTTGTATTCAAAATGTTATTTTTTTCTTGCCACATCATAAATTTAGAAAATCAGCCAAATTTTTGCCTAAATTTCATAAAATGGCGCAAAAGGATAGAGAATGAAAACACTTACGATTATTGATACTTTTGGCTTCTTTTTTAGGCTTTACTACGCTATGAGCGGGCTTAAAAACAGAGAGGGCAAACCAAGTGGCATGATAAGTGGCTTTGCAAATTTCATAGCGAGCCTAAAAGACGAGTACCAAAGCGACTACCTCATCTTCGCACTTGATAGCAAGGGCAAGACCCTGCGCCATGAAATTTTGGGCGAGTACAAGGCAAACAGGAGCGAGCCACCAGCTCAGCTAAAAGAGCAGCTGCCAGTTTGTATAGATATGATAGAAAAAATGGGACTTTACAGCCTTAGCCGCGAGGGCTACGAGGCTGATGATATCATCGCAAGTGCGGTTAAAATTTGCAAAGATAAAGATATATTTGTGCGAATAGTCACGCATGATAAAGACCTTTATCAGCTCATAGAGGACGGCAAAGTGAGCATCTACAGCCCACAAAGCAAGATCGACCACGATAGCGCTAGCTGCTTTGAAAAATATGGCGTATATCCAGCTCAGGTGAGGGACTTTTTAGCGATTGCAGGAGACAGCTCAGACAACATCCCAGGCGTCAAAGGCATCGGTGCAGTGGGAGCTAAGAAGCTTTTAGCCGAGTATGGCAGTCTAGAGGGAATTTATGAAAATTTAGCCCTTGTTAGAAACGAGCGCACCAAAAATATGCTAGCAGACGCAAGAGACGAGGCGTTTTTGAGCAAAAAGCTAGCCACGCTCTTTGATGACGCCATCACTTCACTTGATATTGAGCACTCTAAATTTCCAGAGCAAAATCCTCTGATAAACATCTCAGAAATTTTAAAAGAGTACGATCTAAACAGGCTTCTTAAGAGCTTACAAAAAGAGGAAAATACTGAATTTAAGCTTGGCTTTAGAGCAAATTTACTACTTGATGAAGCGAGTGTTGAGAAACTGCTTGCCGACATCACACCAGAGACCATCGTCGCCTTTGACACCGAGACCACGGGCGTTGATAGCAAGAGCGCAAAGATCGTTGGTTTTAGCTTTTGCTTTAACGACGAGGACGCCTACTACTTGCCAGTAGCTCACAACTACCTAGGCGCGCCAAAGCAAATAGACCTAAAATTTGCCACTTGGGCGGTAGGACAAATTTACAAAGGCTGCGTGATCGGACAAAATTTAAAATACGACTTTGAGATAGTAAAAAACAACCTTGGGCTAAATCCGCCCGCAAATTTTAAAGATACGATGATACTTGCGTGGCTTAGCGATCCAAACTCGAGCGTTGGCATGGACGCGCTGGCAAAGAGGCTCTATGACTATGACACGATCAAATTTGAAGATGTGGTCAAAAAGGGGCAAACTTTTGGCGATGTCCCACTAGAAAATGCCGCTAAATACGCTAGCGAGGACGCTTGGATAACGCTTAAATTTTATAAAACCTTTCAAAGCACGCTTGATAAAAATTTACTCGCCCTTGCCGACACGCACGAGTTTCCTTTTATCCTAACGCTTTTTGACATGGAGCAAAACGGCATCAAGATAAATGAAGCTAAGATGCAAAAGCTTATCCTTGAAAACGACACCAAACTAAAGGCGCTAACAAGTGAAATTTACGAGTTAAGTGGCGAAAATTTCAACATAAACTCAGTAAAACAGCTTGGCGTCATACTTTTTGAGCATCTAAAGCTTCCAACCAAAAAGAAGACAAAAACAGGATATAGCACCGATGAGAGCGTGCTAGCTGAGCTCATAGACGCTCATCCGGTGATTGAAAAAATTTTGGCTTACAGAGAGCTATATAAACTGCAAAGCACCTACTGCGAGCCACTTTTAGCGCTTGCGAAAAAGGACGAGGGCTCTAGAATTTACACGAGCTTTTTGCAAACTGGCACAAGCACTGGCAGGCTTTCAAGTAAAAATCCAAATTTGCAAAACATCCCAGCTCGTGGCAGCCTTGCAAAGGATGTCAGAGAGTGTTTTGAGGCGCGCGCGGGGTATAGTTTTGTGGGGCTTGACTACAGCCAGATCGAGCTTAGGCTACTAGCTCACTTTAGCCGTGATCCTGCGCTTCTTGAGGCGTTTAAAAATGATGAGGATATCCACGCAAGGACGGCTATTAGTATATTTGGTAGCAGTGATGGGCAAAATAGAGCCGTGGCAAAGAGTATAAATTTTGGCCTCATTTACGGCATGGGCTCAAGCAAACTAGCAAATCAAGTAAATATCACAAGAGCCGAGGCAAAAGAGTATATAGAGCGCTATTTTAAGGCGTTTGCGACGATCAAAGAGTTTTTAGAGAGCATAAAAATTTCAGCCAAAAACGACGGCTTTGTACAGACACTGCTTGGCAGAAAGCGCTACTTTGACTTTAAAAGTGCCACACCTATGCAAATAGCTATGTTTGAGCGCGAGGCGGTAAATACGGTCTTTCAAGGCTCAGCGGCAGATCTAGTTAAGATGGCGATGGTAAAAGTTAGAGCAAATTTAGATGAGAACGCAAAAATGTTGCTTCAGATACATGACGAGCTGATCTTTGAAGTAAAAGACGAGTTTGCGCAGGAATTCGGAGAAACGACACAAAAGACGATGGAGGAAATTTACACGCTAAACGTGCCACTTAAAACATCGCTAAATATCGCCAAAAACTGGGGCGAGTTAAAGTAGTTTATTTTAATAAAAACAAGCGAGCTATCAAAAGATAGCTCGATATGTGTTAAAAAATCGAAAATACAAATGAAAGTACAAGCAATATTGCCAAACCAAACAACATATTTGGACGTTGAAATTTATTTGCAGCTTTAAGTTCAGAATTTGGAATAACAGGGATAACTGTCGCAAGAGCAGCGACTGGACCACCTGTAAGATAATATTGCAACATAGCACTACCACCAGCAGCCATGACAGCTAGAGATAGAGGACTTGCTGTACCAAGCGAAAGAGCAGCTTGTAAAAACGGTATTGTTATGGCCACTGATGCTGCATTACTTTGTGTAACTAGTCCTGCCAATGCAGAGACCAAAAGCATACTTTGAAGCGGAGCATGGGTAAGCATAGGTGTAAATATATCTCCGATAACTGCGGCTAGTCCTATTTGTTTAATAACGCCACTCATAAACAAAAAGCCTATTGTTGCAACTAATGGGGTTGCTATTTTGCTAACTCCTTCGAGCATATTATGTTCGCCCTCTTGCAAGCTTAAAGCAGATAACAGCATCGTAAAAATAGCACTTGCTATGCCTACTATAAATACTGGATAGCCCAATATAAATCCTGCAAATAGCATTACAAAAGGCAAAAATGCTTTCCATGCAGGAATTCCGCTGTTATTTATTTCAAATTCCTTTGAAATTCTTTCCATCTCTTCTTTAGAAATAGAAACTCCTTCTCTTTTTTGCATTCTTCTTAGCCTAAATAGCGCGCATGCAAAAACACAAAGAGAAACTAGGGTGCCGATTACATTTATAAGACCAAAGCCTATATTTGTAACAGCTATGACAGCAACTTGTGTTGGGTGAGTAAAGCCACCATAGTTGCCAAGTATGCCAGCGTGTCCATGTATACCTGCTGATCTGTGTGGATCTACACCTAGTTTAGTAGATGCTGTTCCTGTGATAACAGCTGTAATTGCAGGTTGAGTAAAACCAGTAAGCATACCTATGACACCTGCAGCTATACCGCCAGCAGTAGCAACACCAGCACCACCGCCTAACTTGTTACCAAGTTTTACTATGTTGCGAATTATAACATCTAAAAAACCACTTGCCTGCATGACACCTATAAACATCAAAATACCTGTCATATCAGCTATTACAGGGTTTAGTCCGCCATTTACTAAAGACATCAAAGAGATCACACCTTTGCCTCCAGTAATAGGAAAACCAGCCACAAGCGTACTAATAGCTGACCCAACTATTGCGGTTGTGTATAGTGGAGTTTTACCACTTATCATCAATAGCAATGTTAATACCATAATACATTGTGCAGCAACTAACATCTTTTTCTCTCCTTTCATAATAAATTTTTTTAGCATTATAGCGTCTTTTTTAATATATTATATATAATATTTGATATATTTTTAAAAAAGTGCTACAATTTTATAAATATAAAGTAGAAAGGAGAAAACATGTCAAAACCTAAAATTTCAATCGGTGCATTGGGTGGAACTATATGCATGAGTGCAGGAGGCAAAAAAGGTGGCGTAAAGCCTAGTTTTAGTGCTGATGATTTGATCGCAGCAGTTCCTGTATTAAAAGATATGGCTACAATACATGCTCAAACCATCCTGGCCTTACCGAGTGGTAGTTTGAAACTAAGCGACATAATCTCAGTTTATAAATGGGCAAAAGAGCAAATAAAAAATGGAGCAAAGGGTGTTGTGATAACACAAGGAACCGATACTTTAGAGGAGAGCTCATTTTTTTTAAATTTAATATGGGATGAGGAAGCTCCACTGGTAATGACTGGAGCTATGAGAAATGCTGATGATATTAGTGCTGATGGAGCAGGAAATATATATGCTTCTGTTATTACAGCACTTGATGATAAAAGTAGAAACAGAGGCGTTTTAGTAGTGCTAAACGATACCGTTCATAGTGCTAAATGGGTGCATAAAAGCAACACTTTCTCATTACAAACTTTCATATCTGTAAACGCCGGAGTTCAGGGGATGGTGGTCGAAAGAGAGGCTAAATATATAACTTGTGCCGTAAAGAGAAAAATTTACCCATTACCAGACAAGCCTCTTCCAAAAATAGCCATTGTTCAAAGCTATCTGGACAATGACGGCTCAATTATCAAACTTATAGGCGAGTCTAAATTTGAAGGCATGGTTATAGATGGCTTTGGCGCAGGTCACGTCTCGTTTGATATGATGGATGAGATAGAAAAACTAAAAATACCAGTCATAGTCTCGTCTAAAACTGGCAGTGGAATGTGCGCTACAAAAACATATGGATATAAAGGCTCAGAGATAGACTTGCAAAATAATAAATGCATAATGTCAGGCTGGCTGCCAGCGGTTAAAGCAAGACTACTTTTAATAATTTTGCTAGCCAATAAAATCTCATTAAAAGAGATAAAGAACGAATTTGAAAATTTTTAGATCTTTAGTGCCTAGACTACCAATATGTCATTTTTATGTATAATATTCTCAAAAAAAGGGAGATCTACGTAAATGACATATGGCAGTTCAGGCCGCCCCATGACCACAACAGAATTTATCGTCCACAGCCTAAGTCAAGAGATATTAAATGGCAAAATAAAGTCCGGAACTAGGCTTACACAAAATGAAATTTCAAAAAAATTTAATGTCAGTCAAACACCAGTAAGAGAAGCTTTAAAAATTCTTACCACAGAAGGGCTGATAAGCTTTGACTCTTATAAAGGTGCGATCGTCAAAGGACTTTGCTATAAAGATGCCAAAGAAATTTATGATTTAAGAATTTTACTAGAGGCCAAACTAATAAGAGATGGATTTAGTAAATATAGCGATGAATGTTTTAAAAAAGCATCAAGCATTCAAAAAAAGATAGAACAATGCAAAGATTTAAATGAGTGGGCGATATTAAATAGTGACTTTCATAGATGTTTTTGGGAGAGTGAAGTAGGTGGCAGGACATTTGCTATCGTAGAAAATTTAATATCATCAGCTATCCCTTATGTTTCAATATCTTTAATGTATAAGAAAGAGCATATCGAGCTATCAAATACCGAGCATAGAGAGATACTTGAAGCCTACAAAAATAAAGACCTTGAAAAACTAGTTGAGCTTAGCATCAAGCACACAGCAAAAACTAGAGAGATTTTAGAAGCTGCGATAAACAATGCGCTTTAAATTAGCCTAAATTTTAAAGCGCATTTATAAGCTATCAAGCCTAAATTTATCTACTTTATAAACCCTACCTGCGGTAAAATTTCAGCCAAAGCCTCGTTCTTTTTCTCGTTAAATTTAACCTTATTTTGCTCAAAAAGGTTGTTTCCATGCGCATCTATCGAGACTATTAACGGGCCAAACTCCTTGACGCGGCACTTCCAAAGAGTCTCTGGCATGCCAAGCTCCATCCAGTCGGCACTCTCTATCTCTTCAACCTGCGTTGCGGCAACCACCGCACAGCCTGCTGGAAATACGCAGTGAATAGCGCCAAACTCCTTGCAACCGCTCATAGTGCCCTCACCCATACCGCCTTTGCCCACGATGAGACGAACGCCAGTTTTTGCGATAAATTCTCGCTCAAATTTCTCCATTCTCATGCTAGTTGTAGGTCCTACTGAGACCATCTCAAAGCTTTTTTCGCCTGTTTTTCTGATGATTGGTCCTGCATGCAAGATTGCGCCACCTTTGATATCTAGTGGCAGCTCCCTGCCCTCCTCTACTACGCGTCTATGTGGCACGTCGCGGCAGGTGACGATGTGTCCAGTCAGATAGATCACGTCGCCGATTTTGATATTTAAAAGATCCTCGGCGCTTATTGGCGTGGTTAAAATTTTCTTACTCATAGCGCGAACTCCTTGTGCGATTTTACGTCGAAATTTAGATCTGCCTTCCAAACGATGTGGCCTTTACGGTGCGACCAACAGCCTACATTTACGGCGACAGCTATGACGCTTGGGTGGCGAGCGCAGTTTTCTATATGCACGCCCATCACAGAGCTTGCACCGCTCATGCCTTGTGGTCCAAGACCGATTTTATTTATGCCATCTTCAAGCAACTTTTCAGTTAATGCAGCGCGTTCGTTTTGATTTTTAGAACCCAAAGGCCTCATCAGCGCCTTTTTAGATAGCAAAGATGCCACGTCGATCGAAGTGCCTACGCCAACACCCACTAATAGCGGCGGACAGGCGTTTATGCCGTAGCTTGTCATTATATCCATGACAAATTTAACAACACCCTCATAGCCCATGCCAGGCATCAGCACGGTTGCTTTACCAGGCAGGCTACAGCCGCCACCAGCCATATAGGTGTGTATCTCGCACTCGCTACTATTTGGCACGATCTCCCAAAACACGCTCGGCGTGCCCTTGCCGACATTTTTGCCTGTGTTATACTCGTCAAATGTCTCGACGCTGTTGTGGCGCAGCGGAGCCTCTCGCGTCGCCCGCAGCACCGCCTCTCGCAGCAGCTCTTCAAGCTCGCCGATCAGCGGAAAATTTGCGCCACATCTTACGAAAAACTGGATCACTCCAGTATCCTGACAGGACGGACGGTCTAGCTCCTTTGCAAGTCGCTGGTTTTCAAACATTGTTTTATAGATCTCCTTTGCCAGCGGCTGCGTCTCGCGCTTGCTAAGCTCAAGTAGCTTCTCCGTCACGTCGTCAGGTAGCACCTTACCCGTGTAGCCGACAAATTTCGCCATAACTTCAGTCATCTTTTTCACAGCTTTTTCTTTATCCATCGCTTCTCCTTTTAAATTTAGTCCTCAAAAAACGGCTCGGGATTTTTAAGCAACCAAAGCACGAACAGGTATCTAAGCTTACCTACATCTTCAGCATGCCAGCTTTTCCTTAAATTATAAAACATCTTATCAAGCGCGTCATCATTTAGCTCTTCGAGCCTATTGCCTAGCTTAAAATATTTTTTAATTTCGGCAGCGGCTTTATCTGTATATTCATCATCCCATAAAATCCAACTTCCATATTCCCCGTTGTAGTCCCAGTACCAGTATAAATTAGTAGCCGCATGTATCATTTTATACTGCACACTATCTTTTTGTCTTAAGAATTTCATCCAAAAATTATAGGTAAATTCGCTGTATTCTTGCGGATCGTATTTTTCCATATCCGTTGGATACTCGGGTACATATAGGTATTCCAACCTTTTGCCAAAGCGACGCCAAATATAAATTTGCGATTTTTCAGGTAGAAGATTGTATATATAATTATACATTATTCCAAAATCGATATTAACGACTTCACCCGCCTGTTTTATATATTCCCTAGAGGCATAGTCCTGTTTGCCTACGATTACTAACTTTTGATGCGGTTTTAAATTTTTATATACATACCGCATAAAATTTCTAAGCGGCGTCTCGCCCTTTTTATTTTTAGCGTTTATGTTGCCGCCTTGCATAATAATCCATTCGATTAAATTTGCGTCCGCATACGCATAGGGCGAGTTTGGATTTTTTTTCTTGATATCTTTGTTTGCATGTAGCATATGCAGTATCGTGTTGCCGTCTCTGTCGGTCGCATTTATATCGTAAATTTCAAATACCGCCTTAATCTTCTCATCGTCGCCGCTTTGCAAAATTTCATTAAAATTTTTGGGTAATCTTTTACGTCTAAAAATTCGTATCTCGTTATAGATCGCATGCTTACTACCGATGAAATTTTCAGATGCGTAAGCTAAAACGCAGCCTATCGCGTAGCAGATAATGTCCGTCCAATCAAATGTTCCACCAAAAATTATCCATAGTGCGTAATTTTGAACACCTAAAATTTCAAGTACCTTAAAATATTGTGTGATTTCGATAACTAGCGAGAGAGTAAAGACCGCAAGCGCTAAAATTTTAGGCGGTAGCCTGAACGCGGCTCGCCCAAATGCATAAAGCATCGCTGCGGCTAGCACATCGCCTAGATAGTAGCGTATGAAGCCGTCTTTGGCATAAATTGCGATAAAAATTTCAAATGCTAAAATAGCAATACCCGTCATCGCCCAGTTCATTCTAGCATCCCAGCAATATTCACTTCTAGATGCGTCCGTAGGCGAAAGTATTGCTTTTTTCGTATCCTCTCTCAATTTTACCCCTTACAAATTCTATTTAAAATTTAGAGATGATTTATCAGGCTCGCGTTATATGCAGCGCCGTATCCGTTGTCGATATTTACGACACTTATGCCATTTGCACAGCTATTTAGCATGGCTAGCAGTGCTGATAATCCGCCAAAATTTGCCCCATATCCCACGCTAGTAGGCACTGCGATCACTGGAGAGCTTACAAGTCCAGCTAGCACGCTAGCAAGTGCGCCCTCCATGCCAGCAACGGCTATCACGACCTTTGCGTCTCGTATCTCATCAAGTTTTGCGACCAGCCTATGTAGCCCTGCCACGCCGACATCAGTAAATTTTCTCACGTCGTTGCCTAAGAATTTTGCCGTCTCATAAGCCTCCTCCACGACTGCACCATCAGCAGTGCCAGCAGAGACGATAGCTATATAGCTTTTTGTAGGCGCAGACTCTTTAAATTTAACGCTGATCACCCTGCCACGAGCGTTAAAATTTGCCTGCGGAAAGATCTCACGAATGCGCTTAAAAACGCTCTCATTTGTTCTTGTGATCAGGATATTTTCATTTTTTTCGCCGATCGCACTAGCGATTTGCAAAATTTCATCATCTGTTTTATTTGCCCCGTATATCACCTCTCCAGCGCCATTTCGCAAAGCGCGCTGAGTGTCGATCTTGGCGCATCCGATGTCGTTAAATGGGTAGTTTTTTAGATACTTTA
>NZ_CABPUY010000001.1:791888-812842 GCF_902460575.1 Campylobacter concisus
CTAATGGCGCTTGAAAATGGCGAGATACCAAGCGGACTAAAAGAGCATGTTTTGAAGGTTGTTATTATTTAGACTTGCCTAAATTTAACATTACAAAGCCAAATTTAAAAGCCTTAAATTTTACTTTTTAGCCCTCTCTTTTGGCTCCTCTTCTTCTACCGTCTTATTTGCTTCTTGCTCTTTAAACTCTTCAAAAAGCTCATCATATCTAGCCTTAGCGTTTTCATAGACGCCAGATGGCAAGGTGATATTTAGATCGTCCTTTAGGCTAATCACGTCATCGCAGGCGTTTTGATAGCCAAGGTCGCAGCTTTTCATAAAATAGCTCACTCCAAGCTCGATATTTGAGTGCTTTTTTAGATCACTATCCATCTGCTCGTTTATCTCTTCATTTACAAACATATCGCCCAAAGCCTCGCACGAAAGCACATCTTTTTGCTCGCAACCATCGTAAAAAATTTCATACGCAGTTGCGTAGTCTCCGGCGCTTCTAGCCTCATTGCCCCTGTCGTAGTCATCGATGTCAAAGCCTGAGGCTAAGCTTAAGATTAAAGATAAAAAAACTATCTTTTTCATATAAAACTCGGTGCGTCGTTTGAAAATAGTATAAGATCGCCAGCGTGCGTGTTTTGGGCTAAAATTTCTTGCATTTTGTTCTTGTCCTTTAGGATGATGATCTTTGGCTTTACGATGTGTTTTAGCAGAGTTTGGGCGTTTAGCGAGCTTGTGATGATGACGAGGTCAAAAATTTCATTTATCACCTTGGCCAAATTTGCATTTTGCTCCGCATCGCTCTCGACGATACCAGGCGTTAGCAGCACTTTTCTGCCAGCGTAGGTGCTTACAAGCTCGTAGCTTGCACTCATGCCTGAGAAATTTCCATTGAAGCTATCATCGATTATCAGCTTGCCGCCAGCCTCGATCTTGCTTAGACGGTGCTCGACGTTTTTCATCTTAGATAGCGCACTATCTATCGCTTCATCGCTCATTTTTAGGTATCTTGCCACCTTGATGCAAACGGCTAAATTTGTAGCGTTAAATTTGCCAAGTAGCGGCGAGGCGTAGTTTTTGCCATCAAGCATAAATGAAATTCCATCTAAATTTGCGTTTATATCTTTTAGGTTCTCATCGTAAATTTCTAAATTTTGGCTTGGCTCTTTTTTTGTCGAGCTATGTAAAAATGCCATTTGCAAGCGAGCGCTTTGAAGTGCCTCGAGCTTTGTCGCGCGGATATTATCAAGCGTTTTAAAGTACTCAATGTGTTGCGCGCCGATCTCGCCAACGATTACGATTTGTGGATTTAGAAATTTAGTGATCTCTAGGATGTCGCCCTTTAGTCTAGCGCCTGCTTCTGCGATGTAAATTTGCGTTTGCTCGCTTAAATTTTCGTTGATATCTTTGATGATGCCAGCCATTGTATTTACGCTGCGTGGCGTTTTGTAGCAGACAAAGCTATCTTTTAAAATTTCAAATAGGAAATTTTTGATGCTCGTTTTGCCGTAGCTTGCGGTGATTAAGATGATCTTTAGCTCTTTGTTTGCGCCAAGTTTTTTAAGCGCCTTGTTTTTAAAGCCTTGAAATTTGATCTTTTCTAAAATTTCACTAAAAAATAGGCTCACGACCAAGACAAAAAGTGGCATAGGAGCCAAAAACGCCTTGTGGATGATGAAATTTAAAGCGTAGTTTAAGATGATAGCGCAAGCAAGGATGGCAAAAAAGTGCTTGATCCTGCTAGTAAAGACTAGCTTTTTATCAAGTTTTTTATGCCAAAGATAAAGGGCTGGCAAAAGTGCAAAGTAAAAATAGATAAAAAACCACTTGCCAGTCGTGTAAAATAGCACCAAAGGCACGATGAAGAAAAAGACGTGCCAAGCGGGCTTTGTGAAGTGAAAGAGCACACGCTCGGGCCTATATGAAAACCACTGAAAGCAAGTGATCACATAAAAAGCAAGCGCAAAGATAAATAAAACTGTGCTTAGACTTAAAAATATACTCATATTATCTCCTCGATCCCGCTCTCATCGTCATCTAGCACGACATTTTTTGCTTCATTTGGCTCAAAATTTATCCCTTTTTCTATCTCGTCACTTATAAATTTAGCGTGAAGCAAAAAGAAAAAATGATCGCCACTAAGCGGGAAAAATGAGCTATTTTTGATAAGCCTATCTATGCTCTCGCCGCTTGTTACAGGCGTTGCCTTGTCATTTTCACCCCAAAATATAAAAGCCCTGCCCCCAAAGTCAGCAAAATGCTTTGTAAAGTCCTCATCAACGACGTTTTTTAGGGTTTCATACATCACTCTGCTCATGCCACTCACATCTTTTGTGGCAAAGAGTTTATAAAATTTACCAAAGCCAAATATCTTTAAAATTTTAAAAATTGCTATCTTTGCTCGCACGATAAATGGCTTTTTGACGACTATGCCAGCAGAGCTTAAAAGCACTAGATATGGCGGTTTTAGAAGCGTTGCGACCTTGCCACCAAAGCTATGTCCTGCAATGATGTCTGGTTTTATGCCAAGCTCAGCGCAGAAATTTGCAACGATTTTTGCGTAGTCACTTGTTCTTAAAGGCTTAAAAATGGAGCTTTTGCCAAAGCCAGGCATATCGATATAGACGTGACAAAAGTCATTTAGATAGTGCCCAAAAGCCTTCTTCATTATCTCTTTGTTTGCGCCCCAGCCGTGCAAGAAGAGCACTATTTTTTTGCATTTTGGATTTACTACTTCGTAGCTGATCTCGTACTCGTCTGAGCCGTATTTTACCGCCCTACTCGCCATCGTTTTCTCTCTTTTTAGCAGCGTAAATGCTCTCTAGCACGCTTACAGCCTCGCAAAGGCGCTCATACTCCTCCATATTTAAAAGGACTGCTTCAAATTTATTGTTTTTAACGATGACGGCGCGCTTTAGCTCGCTAGCTCCCACACGTGAAAGGACAGAGCTAAAATTTCTAACCACCTCGGTTGCCGTATAAATTTCATCTTTTGTAAAAGTTACCATTGTCGCTCTTTATGTAAAATTTTACGTAAAATATCACAAACTACTTTATATATCGCTAAATAACTAGAGCTTGCCGCTACCTTTTACCGAAGTGATAGAGTTTATAAATTTATAATCAATCTTTATCTCACGCTCTTTTGGAAGTGAGTTTGCAAGGGCATTTAGCGTGCTCTCAAAGTCATCAAATAGATAGTTTGCAAGGCTTCCTGGGTTTGGATTGATCTCGTTTAGATAGACCTCGTCATCTATCACGAAAAAGTCGCATCTAATGATCGCTCCGTCAAATCCACAATCATAAATTTTAGAAAAGTTAAATTTAAGCTTTTGCTTTAGCTCCTCAGAAATTTCCGCCTCTTTTACCTTATTTTCATTTGAAAAACTTAGATATTTTTGCTCATAGTCAAGAAATTCTTTCTTTTTTGGCTCTTCGACGATAGAAAATTTGATCTTTCCATCGATCCTGCAGCCTGCAAGGTTATACTCTTTGACGCCTTTTATAAAGGGCTCTACTAAAACGTCTTTGTCAAATTCAAACGCCACGTCTTTTGCGTAGGCAAGCTCACTATCATCATGCACGACGCTCACGCCGATGCTGCTGCCTAGCCTTGCTGGCTTTAATATAATAGGATAGTGAAATTTTGGCTCGCTTTGTCGAGTTAGCATCTCATAGTCAAGCGCCTTTACGCCAGCTTTTTGCGCTAGAAATTTAGTAAGCTCTTTGTTGTAGCTAAGCGCGCTTGCTTCAAGCCTTGGACCTATGTATTTGACCCCGTAAAAGTCAAAAAGTGCAGCTATCTTGCCATCTTCGCCGTCCATGCCGTGGATCAAATTTATGATGACGTCACATTCAACTTTGTTTGCGCCAAAAAGTGAATGCGCGTAAAAGCCGCCCTTTGCTAAAGATAGCTTCTTTGAGTTTTTGTATTTGCCAGAGCTAAAGAAATTTGCCCTCATATCTTTTTGCTCGATTAGGTAAAAGTCCCTATTTGCATCACAAAATATAAATTTTAGCTCCTGTTTTAGGACGTTTTTTAAAACTATCGCGCTTACTATGCTTATCTCATGCTCAAAACTCTTTGCCCCAAATATCACGCCTAAATTCATCTTTTTTATCCTTATCCTAGTTTTTTAAGTGCCTCTTTTATAAGATCGCTCGTGTTTTCACTCTTACAATCAGGCAAAATTTTCACTATCTTTTCACGCTTAAAGCCAAGTGCCTCAAGTGCCAAAAGCGCCTCATTTTGGTAGCTTGGCACACTCTCGTCGCTTATTAGTTTAGCGTCACTTAGCTCGGCAATTATCCGTCTAGCAGTCTTTGGTCCGATGCCTGGCACGCTTTTAAATGTGTCTGCATCGCCGCTTATTATGGCATTTGTAAATGCCTGCGAGCTAAGGCTTGAGCAAACTGCCATCGCTGTACTTGCTCCTATGCCATTTAGCTTGATAAGCATCTCAAACATCTTTTGCTCATTTGCATCTAAAAAGCCGTAGAGTAAATTTGCGTCCTCTCTTATGATCTGCGTTATGGCAAGCTCGACCTTTTCGCCTTTGCTAAGTTTTGCTGAGCAAAAAAGCGAGATGAAAATTCCATAACTTACGCCGCTATTTGTCTTAAGCACGGCAAATGCAGGGTCTTTTTTCGTAACGACGCCTTCGATTGCTTTTATCATCATTTAACCTTTTGTTCCATGAAATTTATATCCGCGTAGTCTTCTAGCTTGTTTGACTTTTTGATCTTGTATTCGACCTCGCCGCCGTTATCAAATTTATCTAGCGTGATGACGTGGGCGGTCTCGTTTTGTTTTGAGATGTAGGTGACGTTTTGCGGAGGATCGACGATGACAAACCTTATCTCATTTAGCTCGACCCACGTGCCTCTATTTATCACTTTGGCTGAGAATATGCCATTTTGCATCATCTCAAGCTCATCTTTTAGATCAGAAAGCAGTTCTTTTTTCTCTTTGAAAATTCTAAGCAAGGTGTTGTATTCATTTACAAGCCCTTGATATTCTTTTAGCTTTTTCATAAATGTAACTGGCGGTATCACTTTGGCCTTTGATAGCTCCTCGATCTTAGCTTTTATCGTATAGATCGAGTCTTTGTTCTCATTGATGACATTTTTCTTGCTCTCTATATTTTTAAGAAGTGTTGAGAGTTCAAGCTTGGTGCTCTCTATCTTGCTTAACTGATCTTGAGTAGCTTCCGCACTCTCAGGCATCTTGCTAGCGTCAATGATAAATTTATTATCAGTGCCTTTTAGATATCTAACGTCGATTAGGTGCGAGGCTGTGATGGTACAGTTTGAACCAAGCGTGTCTATCTGGATATTTTGAGCTGTTATCGAGCCACCAACTACGCTATTTATCTTCACTCTTTTTGCTATGACCGTGCCACCTTCTAGCCTATCTATCTCGACGCTTTCAGCCTCTACCTTGCCGATGTGGATAGAAATTTTGGCGTGTTTGGCATAAATTTTAGCCTTTTGGTGAGTTTGACCGCCGATATTTACATCATTTGCCTTGACCATCGCATTTGCGCCGACGTTTCCTTTTACCTCGATCTCATCAGCCTCCACGATGATGCCAGTGCCGATAGCGTCTTTGATCGTGTCAGTCTCACGAACTACTAAAGTGACGTTTGTGTCGGTGCCTGCTTGGATAGAGCCAGTTGTTTTAAAATTTGCTTCATTTATCTCTATACGCTCCTCTATGTCAAAAGAGCCGTTTTTCTCGACCACGTAGCCTGCTTTTTTAGCGATATATTTTATACTTTCATCATTTTCTACGCGCTCGATATTTTCGCTTATGCTTATCTCTTTTTCGCTCTCTTCTTTTGGCTTTGCAACCTCTATAAGCTTGCCTCTTACATCGCGTCCATTTGCGCCCTCGTGTGACTTTTTCTCCTCCATTATCACTTCATCTTTTGCCACGCCAAAGACAAAGCCCCTATCAGCGTAATCAACCTTATCTTCTTCTTTTATATCATCAAGCTTATCTTTATAATAGTATATGATCTTTGCGTCGATCGCCTTTTTAGGGTTGATGCCCTGGGTTAAATTTAGCGTGTAGTCCTTGTCAAGCTCGCCTTTTACGTGGATTATCGAGGCGATTTGTTTTAGCTCCTCTTTTAGCTTGCCGATCCTTATGCCTATTAAAATTTGAGCCTTCATAAGCTGCTTGGCGATGTATTCATAAAGCTTATCTTCGTAGTGCTGTTCGTATTCGCACTCTTTGCTCGCTCTAACCTTTGCGATGACCTTTGTGATGGTTGAATTTACGCCGATATCGATCTTTGGCAGCTTTGGCGTGGCATTTAGCCTAACGTCAAAAAACTCCACGTCATAGACCTGCTCGATCTCTAGCGTCTCGTCAAGATAAAATGTGTTGTCATCAAAAAAGCTTAAATTTTCTTCAGGGACAAAAACTGGTTCGACGTTGTCTTTATTTTTGTAGTAAGTTAAGATATTTGAGAGTTTAAAATCTATAAATTCTACCGGCACGCTGTATTGTTTGCTTAGCTCTTTAAGCGATAGATAAGGTGTTGAAGTTTGAATTTGCGTTGGCGGTAAAAATCTCTCGTTTTCTTGCACGTTCTCGCTCAAATTTGATCCATTTCACATAAAATTTTGGCTCTTATTATCTCTAAAACTTTATTAAATTTGGGTTATGTAAGCTTTAAAGCATCTTTTGTTACTATTGCGTTTTAAATTTACTAGGTGGGCGATGTTTATAAAAGGCTTTTTTTCAAACTCAGTTGGCATCATGACTTCAAGGATTTTAGGACTTATAAGAGATCTTTTAACGGCTTCTATCCTTGGTGCTGGCATATTTAGCGACCTCTTTTTTATAGCATTTAAGATACCAAATTTATTTCGCCGCATCTTTGGCGAGGGTGCCTTTACGCAAGCATTTTTGCCAAATTTTGCAAATAACAAGAAAAAAGCGATCTTTCAAGCTGAAATTTTCATCAAATTTCTACTTTTTATAGGCGTTTTGACGCTTCTTGTAAATTTATTTACCCCCTACTTTATAAAGATCATCGCAAGCGGCTTGAGCGAGCAAAATATCACAGACGCAGTGCCACTTGTGCGTATAAATTTCTACTATCTAGCGCTTGTCTATATCGTCACTTTCATGGGTGCGCTACTTCAGTATAAAGGGCACTTTGCAACGACTGCATTTTCTACTGCGCTACTAAATTTAGCCATGATCGCTTCACTACTTTTGGCTCGTGGCAAGAGCGAGAGCGTGGTTGCGCTTTATCTTAGCTTTGGCGTCGTTGCAGGCGGCATTTTGCAGGTTTTAGTGCATCTAATCGCTATGAAATTTAACGCCCTAAATAAAATTTTTTGGGGCGGTCTAAGCGGATATTTTAAGGGCAAAAGAGCGCAAAGCAAAGGATTTTTTATAAATTTCTACCACGGCTTACTTGGCTCAAGTGCGATGCAGATAAGCGCATTTATGGATACTTGGTTAGCTAGCTTTTTGGTAAGTGGCTCGATAAGCTACCTCTTTTATGCAAATAGAATTTTCCAGCTCCCGCTTGCCATCTTTGCGATCGCGCTCTCTCAGGCACTATTTCCAAAGATCACTAGACTTTTAAAGCAAAAAGACGAAGCAAACGCCCTAGTTTGGACAAAAAAGAGCTTTTATCTGCTCCTTTGTGCCCTGCTAGCAGCCACGATCACAGGCGTTGTGCTAAGCGAGTTTATCATCTGGCTTTTGTTTGAAAGGGGAAATTTCGTAAGGGCAAACACGACCGAGTGCGCCAAGGTGCTAAGCGCCTATTTGGTGGGGCTTACGCCATTTGGACTGGCTAAAATTTTCTCACTTTGGCTCTATGCAAATATGAAGCAAAAAGAGGCAGCCAAAATTTCTATCATCTGCCTTGTGATAAATTTGATCCTAGCAGTCATTTTGATGCAGAAATTTGGAGCTGCTGGCCTTGCATTTGCAAGCTCGCTTGGGGGATTTTTGCAGCTTATTTTATATATAAGAGCCTTTGGAGCTAAGCGATTTTTAGCTATAATCGAGCCTAAATTTATAGCCGCTATCTCTGTTGCGGCGGTTTTGCTCTATTTTGGTTTAACATTTTTAAAGGATATATTTAATGCGAATTTTTGATACTTCTAAAAGAGAAAAGGTTGAGTTTAGCCCTATTAAAGATGGCGAAGTTAGCATCTATCTGTGCGGTCCGACGGTCTATGACGACGCGCATTTGGGACATGCAAAGTCAGCCGTTAGCTTTGATCTTTTAAGAAGGGTCTTAAAAGCGCTTGGCTACAAGGTCAAATTTGCAAGAAACTACACCGATATCGACGATAAAATTTTAAATAAAATGGCGCAAACCGGACAAAGCCTAGAGGAGATCACAAACAAATATATAGCACACTACGAGAGCGATATGGGTGCTTTAAACGTGCTTGATCCAGACTTTAAACCAAAGGCTACGCAGTGCTTGGAAGCGATCATTAGCTACATCAAAGTGCTTATGGATAGAGGTGTGGCGTATAAAACGAGCGATGGAATTTACTTTGATACGAGCAAGGATAGTGGATATTTTAGCATTAGCGGCAAGGATAACAACACCGATCTTATCGCGCGCGTGGCATGTTTTTGCGAGAAAAGAGATGAAAAAGACTTTGTTCTTTGGAAATTTGATGAGAAATGGTATGAGAGCCCATTTGGCAAGGGTCGCCCTGGCTGGCACACCGAGTGCGTGGCGATGATAAGGGAGTTTTTAAGCGACAAAGAAAATGATAAATTTGAGATCGACATCCATGCTGGTGGCATCGACCTGCTCTTTCCACACCACGAAAACGAAGCTAGCCAGTGCAGATGTGCCTATCACAAGAATTTGAGCAAATACTGGATGCACAATGGCTTTATAAAAGTAAATAATGAAAAGATGAGTAAGAGCCTAAATAACAGCTTTTTTGTAAAGGACGCCCTAAAAAACGTTCATGGCGAAGTGCTTAGATATTACTTGCTTACGAGCCATTATAGGGCTCATTTTAACTATTCAGATGAAGATCTAGTGGCTTCAAAAAAGAGGCTAGATAAAATTTATCGCCTCAAAAAAAGGGTCGATGGCGTGCAAGCAGGCATAACAAATGAGAGCTTTAAAAGTGAGCTACTTGAGGCACTAAGTGATGATCTAAACGCTTCAAAAGCGCTTGCAAGCGTCGATGAGTTTGTAAAAACGGCAAATGAAAGACTTGATAATAACCCAAAAGATAAAGCATATAAGGCCGAAGTGGTGGCAAATTTAGAGCTCATAGGCGAAATTTTAGGCATTGCTATCACAAACTATGTGGAGTATTTTCAGTTTGGCGTAAGTGACGAGCAAAAAGAGCAGATAAAAAGGCTTCTTGATGAGCGCGCGGTAGCTAAAAAAGAGAGAAATTTTGCAAGGGCTGATGAGATAAGAGATGAGCTAGCAAAGATGAACATCTCTATCATGGATACGCCAAATGGCGCAGTTTGGGAGAGAAATAATGAATAATTTTGGCTTAAAAGATGTGCTAAAGCGCTTTGGTCCATATTTTAAAGATTATATCCCACACTTCATCTTTGCCATCATCGGCATGGGGCTTGCCAGTGGTGGAACGGCGGTAAGTGCCTATCTCGTGGAGCCTGTGCTAAATAAAATTTTCGTCGAGAAAAACGAAAAGCTACTCTACATCTTGCCTTGCGCCATCATCGCGATCTACGTTATAAAAAACATCGGAACCTTTATGCAGGCCTATTTTACGGCATATATCGGGCAAGATACCATTAGGAGATTTCGCGAAAAGATGGTTGCAAACCTTTTAAATTTAGATATGGACTTTTTCAACGAATTTAGAACTGGCGAGCTAATCAGCAGAACAACAAACGACATCGACCGCATAAGATCGATAGTCTCAAGCATCATACCTGAGCTAACAAGAGAGTCAGTCACCATTATAGGGCTTCTTTGTGTTGTTGTTTATCAAAGTCCAAAGCTGGCGTTTTTCGCCCTTGTCGTCATGCCAGTGGCGATCTATCCGATCTCGCGCCTTGCTAAAAGGATGAAGAAAATTTCAAAGCAGTCGCAAGAAAAAACATCAGACATCACATCTGCGCTTAGTGAAATTTTTACAAATATTGAGATAATCAAGGCAAATAACGCCCAAAAATACGAGCATTCACGCTTTGTTGATGAAAATAATAAATTTTTTAGGCTAAATTTAAAAAGCGTCAAAATCGAGCAGCTAGTAAGCCCACTAATGGAGACCATAGGCTCAATAGGCGTGGCAGCGGTCATAATAATAGGTGGTAAAGACGTCATCGACGGACAGATAAATATGGGCGCATTTTTCTCGTTTTTAACAGCGCTTTTCATGCTCTACACCCCGCTAAAACGCATCGTAAATATCTATAACAAGATGCAAGATGCCATCGCAGCAAGCGAGAGGACGTTTTTCTTGATGGATAAGGTAAGCCAGATAAAAGATGGCGAAAAAGAGCTAAACGAAGAGATAAATTTGATCAAATTTAACGACGTCCGCCTAAGCTACGGCGACAAAGAGGTCTTAAAAGGGATAAATTTAGAGGCAAATAAGTCAGAATTTATAGCCCTTGTTGGCTCAAGTGGCGGCGGAAAAAGCTCGCTTATGAATTTGCTTATGAGATTTTACGACGTAAATGGAGGAGAAATTTTGATAAACGGCATAAATTTAAAAGATATCAAAATTCACTCACTTCGCCAAAATATCGGTCTTGTAACCCAGCGCGTCTATATCTTTAACGACACAGTTGCTAAAAACGTAGCTTATGGCAGAGAATTTAACGAAGATGCCGTGATAAACGCACTAAAACTAGCCAATGCCTATGAGTTTGTAAGCAAGCTTGATGATGGCATAAACACTATCTTAAATGAATTTGGCACCAACCTCTCAGGCGGCCAAAGACAGCGCATCGCCATAGCTAGAGCGCTTTATCAAAATCCACAAATCCTAATCTTTGACGAGGCTACCTCTGCACTTGATAACGAGAGCGAAAAAGAGATCACAAAGGCGATAAATAATCTAAGAAGCAAAAAGATCATCTTCGTCATCGCTCACCGCTTAAGCACGGTTGAAAATGCCGATAAGATCGCAGTTTTAAGTGATGGCAAGATCATTGATAGCGGAAGCGACGAGGAGCTTAGCAAAAGAAATGAAATTTATGCAAAACTTAAGGGCAAAGCCTTAGTTTAAGGCGATTTTTGCTAAGATTTGCGTAAATTTTTAGGCATTTTAAAGAGGTTAAAATGAGCTTAAACTACGATACTTTAAAATCTATATTTTTCAAATTTGATCCTGAAACTGCCCACAAGATCGCTGAAGTAGCGATGGTTGGGGCAAATAAAATCTTCCCTGGCTCGCTAAGCTTTTTAGCGCACAAATGCGTGGTCGATGACAATGCGCTAAAACAAAATTTATTCTCAAGCACCTACCACAACCCAGTTGGCATAGCTGGTGGCTTTGATAAAAACGCCACGATGTTTGAGGCGCTAACGGCTCTTGGCTTTGGGCATTTAGAATTTGGCACATTTACGCCAAAACCGCAGCCTGGCAATGCAAAACCTAGGCTTTTTAGGCTCATAGACGAAGAGAGCATCCAAAATGCGATGGGCTTTAACAATGAAGGCTGCGAAGCTATCAAAAATAGAGTAAAAAAGATCTATCCTTTTACCATACCGATCTGGGCAAACATTGGTAAAAACAAGGTTACGCCAAACGAAGATGCGATAAAAGACTATGAAATTTTAGTAAGAGAATTTAGTGAAATTTGCGACACATTTGTCATAAACGTTTCATCGCCAAACACGCCAAATTTAAGAGCACTGCAAGATGAGAGCTTTATAAAAGAGCTTTTTAGCGTCATTTTGCCACTTACTAAAAAGCCGATCATCTTTAAGATAGCTCCTGATATGAGCCACGAAGATGCGATCAAGCTTTGTAGCTGCGCGGTAGAAAACGGCGCTAGTGGCGTGCTTGTTTCAAATACAAGCGTTGATTACTCGCTCTCTCACTCGTCAAATTTAAAAGATTTTGGCGGACTAAGTGGCAAGGTGATCGCCAAAAAGTCAAAAGAGATGTTTAAAGCCGTGGCTGATGAGCTTTATGGCAAGACGACGCTTATCGCATGTGGCGGCATAGATAGCGGTGCAGAGGCATATGAGCGCATAAAAATGGGGGCAAATTTAGTCCAAATTTTTACAAGCTTTATCTTTAAAGGGCCGATGATCGCAAGAGATATAAATTTAGAAATTTTAGAGCTTTTAAAAAGAGATGGCTTTGCCTCTATCAGCGAAGCAGTCGGCGCAGACGTTAAAAAATAGAGGGCAAGAGATTGATAAAATTTAATAAATTTAAACTAGAAAACGGACTTGAAATTTATCACGTGCCAGTAAATCCTGGCTCAAAAGTGATAAGCGTCGATGTCTTTTATAAAGTTGGCTCCAGAAATGAAGTGATGGGCAAAAGCGGCATCGCTCACATGCTAGAGCATCTAAATTTCAAATCAACCAAAAATTTACGCGCTGGGGAGTTTGATGAGATCGTAAAGGGCTTTGGCGGTGTAAATAACGCAAGCACTGGCTTTGACTACACTCACTACTTCATAAAAGCCTCAAATGAAAATTTAGACAAAACGCTTGGTCTTTTTGCCGAGCTTATGAAAAATTTAAGCCTAAAAGATAAAGAATTTCAACCAGAGCGCGAGGTGGTGCACGAAGAGCGCAGGTGGCGAACGGACAACAACCCTATGGGATACCTCTACTTTAGGCTCTACAACCACGCATTTATCTACCATCCATACCACTGGACGCCGATAGGCTTCATAAAAGATATCGAAAACTGGAAGATCGCTGATATAAAAGAATTTCACTCTACATATTATCAGCCAAAAAACGCCATTTTGATAATAAGTGGCGACATCGGCAAAGACGAGGCATTTAAGCTGGCTAAGAAAAACTTTAGCAGCATAAAAAATAAAAGAGCCATACCAAAACTACACTGCAAAGAGCCTGAGCAAGACGGCGCAAGAAGAGCCATCATCTACAAAGATAGCCAAACGCAAATGCTAGCTATCGCTTATAAAATTCCAGACTTTAGGCATGCTGATCAAGTGGGGCTAAATGCGATAAGTGAATATCTAGCCACTGGCAAAAGCTCCATTTTACAGCAACGCCTAGTCGATGAGCTAATGCTTGTAAATCAAATTTACGCTTACAATATGAGCTGCGTTGATGAAAATTTATTTATATTTTTAGCAGTTTGCAACCCAGATGTCGAGGCTAGCGCGGTTGAGACTGAAATTTTAAAGATCATAGATGATCTAAAGAGAAAGCCGATCGACAAAGAGGATGTTTTAAGAGTTAAAAATTTGATAAAAACTGATTTTATCTACTCATTTGAGAGCGCGAGCAAGGTGGCAAATTTATATGGCTCATACCTTGCTAGAGGCGATATAAAGCCACTTTACGAGCTTGAAAAAAATATAGATAAGATAGATGCAAAGCTTTTAAAAGAGATAGCAAATAGATATTTCAATGAAAAAACTAGCACGACAATAATCTTAAAAAAGGAATAGACGTGAAAAATTCGCTTCAAGGTGCGATGACAGCACTAGTTACGCCATTTAAAAACCAAAAAATAGACGAAGTCAGTTTTGAAAAACTGATAAAAAGACAGATAAAAAACGGTATAGATGTCGTTGTGCCAGTTGGAACAACAGGCGAGAGCGCGACTCTAACGCATGATGAGCATAGAATTTGCATCGAGATCGCAGTAGATGCATGTAAAGGCACAGATGTCAAGGTGCTAGCTGGAGCTGGCAGCAACGCCACTCACGAGGCTATCGATATCGCTAAATTTGCCCAAGCTCACGGTGCTCACGGCATCCTATCGGTCGCTCCTTACTACAACAAACCAACACAAGAAGGGCTTTACGAGCACTACAAGGCTATAGCAAACAGCATAGAAATTCCAGTACTTCTTTACAACGTCCCAGGCAGAGTTGGCGTAGATATCTTGCCAGCGACCGTTTTTAGACTTTTTAAAGATTGTAAAAATATTTTTGGCATCAAAGAGGCAACAGGCAGCATCGATAGATGTGTCGATCTACTAGCTCACGAGCCTGATTTAGTAGTCATCAGCGGCGAAGATGCGATAAACTACCCTATCCTATCATACGGTGGCAAGGGCGTCATCTCAGTCACTGCAAACCTCTTGCCAGATCAAATTTCACAGCTTACTCACCTTGCGATGAATGAAGAATACAAAAAAGCAAAACTGATAAATGACAACCTCTATACGATAAACAAAACGCTCTTTTGCGAAAGCAACCCGATACCGATCAAAGCGGCGATGTATCTAGCTGGGCTGATCGACTCTTTGGAGTACCGCTTGCCACTTTGCAAACCGAGCAAAGAAAATTTTAAAAAGATCGAAGAAGTTATTAAAAATTACGAAATAAAGGGATTTTAATGAAGGACACACTAAACGAATTTAAGGGTAAAACGCTAGTCATCAGCGGCGGTACTAGAGGCATCGGCAGAGCCATAGTCGAAGAATTTGCAAAAGCTGGCGTAAATATCGCATTTACTTATAACTCAAACGAGGAGCTTGCCAAAGAGCAGGCAAAAGAGCTTGAGGCTACATACAAGATAAAAGCTAGAGCCTACGCGCTAAACATCCTTGAGCCAGAGACTTATAAGGAGCTATTTTTAAAGATAGATGAGGACTTTGATAGGGTTGATTATTTCATCTCAAACGCTATCATCTCAGGTCGCGCGGTAGCTGGCGGATACACTAAATTTATGAAGCTAAAACCAAGAGGTATAAATAATATCTTTACTGCAACTGTAAATGCCTTTGTCGTAGGCGCGCAAGAGGCTGCAAAACGCATGGAAAAAGTGTGTGGCGGCAGTATCATCAGCCTAAGCTCTACTGGAAATTTAGTCTATATCGAAAACTACGCAGGCCACGGCACAGCAAAAGCAGCCGTTGAAGCGATGGCAAGATACGCTGCGACCGAGCTTGGCGAGAAAAATATCCGCGTAAACGTCGTAAGCGGCGGCCCTATCGAGACAGACGCTCTAAGAGCCTTTACCAACTACGAAGAGGTGCGCGATATGACGGCAAAGCTTAGCCCGCTAAACCGCATGGGACAGCCGACCGACCTAGCTGGAGCATGTCTATTTTTATGCTCATCTAAGGCTAGCTGGGTGACTGGACATACATTTATAATAGATGGTGGCACGACTTTTAAATGAGAGTGGAATTTCTAAGCATAAAGGCATATTTGTGAGCTTAAATTTACCAAATTCACTGGCATTTTTTAGGATACTGCTAGCTCCGCTTATGTTTTTTATGCTCGTAAACGCCCCTAGCATCTTTACGCAAATCCACATGAGCTGGATAAACTACTTCGCAGCCCTCATCTTTGTGATCGCCTCAGTCACTGACTTTTTTGATGGCTACATCGCTAGGTGCTGGGATCAAAAGACCAAACTAGGCGCGATCCTCGACCCACTAGCTGATAAGATGCTGATCTTAGCTGCATTTTTAGGCCTTATGATGCTTGGTAGAGCGAGCGCTTGGGCTGTTTATCTCATCTTGGTAAGAGAGTTTTTTATAACTGGCTTTCGAGTCGTGATGGCAAGTGACGGCGTCGAAGTCGCAGCTTCGATGGCTGGCAAGGTTAAAACCGTTTCGCAGATGTTTGCGGTTGGATTTTTACTGATGAGCTGGCCTGGTGGCGAGCTTTTGCTATGGATAGCTGTTGCGCTCACGCTTTATTCTGGGTTTGAATACATTTTTGCCTACGTAAAAGCGATGAAAAAGAGTTAAATTTGAGCTACGAACTAAAAGAGATCATCCTAAAACGCGTTGCAAATTTAGAGCCAGCACTGCAAAAACAAGCCAAAAAACTAAATCAAAAGATCATCAACACAAATTTCTATCACGATGCTAAAAATTTAGAAAAGATCGGCGGTGTGATCAGCCCCGAGCTAAACGAATTTTTATTAAGCTGCGCTTTAGAATACGACAAAACTCATGCAGATAAATTTGATACGTTTGATAACGACGTAGAGACTTTGCGTGGCATTTGGAGCGCGATGAGCTTTTCAAAAAGCCCTGAAATTTTAGACTATCTAAGCACGCAGGTCACTCGCTCGGTATCGCACCGCTCGTTTGCGCACAGATATATCTTTGAAATTTTACGCTTGCAAGAGAGAGCCGGTCGTTCGCATCCGCTACTTGCAAAGCTTTATGACTATTATGATGGCTTGCAAGTAAAACTGCCTATATATGAGCTTTTGCGCCGTATAGGCGTAAGCCCTGCTGATCCTTATGATTTTGACATCTCGCTAAATGCTGTAAATTTTGGCTACTGGTTTAGCAATCAAGGCTTAAGTGATGAGGAGTTAGCCAGTAAATTTCACTTAGAAATTCGCCTTTTTGCGCCATTTGTGTATGACCACACATTTGAGATAGAGCTTAGAAACGACGCTGTGCCAAGGGCTAGAATAAATTTTAACGATGAGGGCATGAGTTTTTTGCAAGAGCTGCCAAATGATATTTTGCCCCGCCCTGATATTTTAAATTTAAAGCCATTTATTGATCAAATAAAGTCACGTTTTGATCTGAAATTTGACCTAAACGATAAAGATAAAACTTATTTTAGCCTCAGCAAAGGGCTAAATAGAGCCAAAACACTCTCTTGGCTAAGAGAAATTTTCGCCTAGATGGCAAGGCAAATTTGAGAGTAAATTTATAAATTTTGGCTAAAATCTCATCAATTTTTCAAAAAAAGGTAAGTTTTGAAAGGCATTCTCTTCACGCTAGCCCTGCTTTGCCTTGGGCTTTATGCGTATTCGTTTTATTTTTTAGTGACCGTTTTAGCCATTAGTTTTCTCATATTTTTCCATGAGCTTGGCCACTTTTTAGCAGCAAAAATGCTCGGCGTCAAAGTAAATACCTTTAGCATCGGCTTTGGCGAGAAAATTTACACCAAAAACGTTGGTGGCACCGACTACTGCCTAAGCGCGATCCCACTTGGCGGATACGTGCAGCTAAAAGGGCAAGACGACACCGACCCAAAGGCCAAAAACTGCGACGCTGACAGCTACAACGTGCTAAGTCCGGTAAAGCGCATTTACATCCTCTTTGCAGGGCCATTTTTTAACTTTATCCTAGCTTTTTTTATCTACCTTTTGCTTGGATTTATCGGCGTTGAAAAACGTGCGCCGATAGTTGGATATATAGTTGAAGGTTCGGCAGCTGCGAGCGCTGGCATAGCAATAAACGATAAAATTTTAGAGATAAATGGCGTAAAAATAAACGAGTGGGACGAGATCAGCAAAAACGTAAAGCTTGAACCTAGCGCCATTTTAATAGACCGCAACGGCTCGTCACTAACTATAAATTTAACGCCAAAGATAGGCGAGACAATAAATCCTTTTAATGAAAAGATAAAGCAACCACTGATCGGCATCAAATCAAACGGCGAAGTGGTAAAAATTTATCACACAGGTTTAGAGAGCCTAAAATTTGCCTTTGGCGAGACGATCGAGGCTTCAAAGCTCATCTTTAAAAGCTTTGAAAAGCTAGTCGTTGGAGCTGTGCCGCTAAAAGAGGTCGGAGGCATCGTGCAGATCGCCGATGTCACTTCAAAGGCCGCTAAGATCAGCCTTAGCGTGCTTCTAACCATCGTAGCGCTCATCTCTGTAAATTTAGGCGTGCTAAACCTCTTTCCTATCCCTGCGCTTGATGGCGGGCACATTTTATTTAACATTTATGAACTAATTTTTAGACGCGAGATAAATGAGCGAGTGCTTGTTACGCTTACCTACTGTGGCTGGGCGCTGCTGCTTGGCATAATGGTGCTCGCGACCTTTAATGACATTATGAGATTAAGCGGAGGTTTATGATGATAGTTTTAAAAGAGCTGCTTGAAAAGATAGAAAATTTAAGAAAAGACGTGATGCTAATAGCCGTTAGCAAAAATGTGACATGCACTGAAGTAAGGGAGCTTTACGCACAAGGGCAAAGAAATTTTGGCGAAAACAGGGTCCAAGAGCTAGCCAAAAAAGAGCAAGAACTACAAAATTTCACTGACATTAAATGGCACATGATCGGACGCCTGCAAAACAATAAAATCAATCAAATGATAAGTCTAAAGCCGACACTTTGGCAAAGCTGCGATAGCTTCGAAAGAGCCCTAGAGGTCGATAAAAGGCTCAGCTATAAGCTAGACACCCTACTTCAGATAAACTCGGCCGACGAAGATACAAAGCAAGGTGTGAGCGTCGCAAATGCAGCTGAAATTTATGAGCGCATCCAAAGCGAGTGCAAAAATATAAATTTAAAAGGCGTGATGAGCATCGGAGCGCATGTGGATGAGCCAAAAGAGGTGCAAAAGAGCTTTGAGCTAACATATAAAATTTACGAGAGCCTAAAGCCAAAAGGCGCAACTATCTGCTCGATGGGCATGAGTAGCGACTTCGAACTAGCGATAAAATGTGGCTCAAATATGATCCGCCTTGGGACGATGCTATATCTATAAATTTGTCCCTCTTGGGGCAAATTTACCTTTCTACTCCTTTTTAAATTTTAATCTAAGTTATATAATTTTATAATGTGATTAAATAAATTTTTAACGATAAAGGAGTAAATGTGTTTAAAAATTTTATTCTAACTGCTGTTGCGATCTTGTTTATCTCGGGTTGCGGTAGAGCTGAAAAGATAGCTAGGATCGAGCAAAAATGCGCAAATAATGAAGTTACATATTGTTTGAAATTGGGCAAAATTTACAGCAGACGAGATGTAAATAAGGGCACAATGTACTATCAAAAAGCTTGTGATCTAGGCGATAAAAGGGGTTGCTATAGACTTGCGGTTTTACTAAACTCAAAATCAATCAACTCAAAAAAAGACAATGAAACGATCGTAAAATCACTAACTAAATCATGCGATCTTGGCACGCCAAAAGCTTGCTTTGAGCTTGGCGAATACTACGAAGATGACCCAAAAATGCAAAGCAAAGCAAATGAGCTATTTGTAAAATCATGCGAGCAAAGATTTGGTCTTGCTTGCTATAAGTTAGCTGACTTTTACGGCGAGAAAAACGATGCAGCCACTCAAAAAAGCTACCTAGAGCTAGCGTGCAAATACCGCTATAAAGTAGCTTGCGAAGAAGTAGGCGAAGATAAAAAATAAATAACATTTTTTGTGGGGGCATATCCCCCCCCCACACTCTTTTAATATCAAATTTGCTGGAACACCTTTTGCTTTAAACTATACAAGAAGCTAGGAGGCAAACCATGAATGATATTAGCATCTTAAGCACAAATGTAAATTCATACACTAAGCAACAGCATAAGCAAAATAGATCTTTAAATTTTAGTGATCTTATAAAGCAAAGTGTTAAAGAAGAAAGCAAGAAACCAAGCCAAGAACCTGCTAAATTTACTTATACCACTTCTTCACAAAACAGCCTCATCTCTTTAAATTTTAACGATCTTCAAGCTTATGGCTACACAGTAGATAAAGCTGGCTTTATGGGAGCTGATTTTAACAAAGCTGCAGGTTTGCCACAGGACTTTAAAATCCACAAAAGCACGCTTGATGAGCTTAGTCGATTTGCCGAGCGTAACCATGTGCTAAATCGCATCAAAAGCAAGGACGAGCAGATAAAGATCTTTGACAACATCGATATGGCCGACACCATAAAGCACTACTACAGACTATTTGATCAAATGACCTCTGCTTTAGGTGATGATAAAAAGAGTTACACCCTTGCAGATATAGACAAACTACCAAAAGGTTACAGCACAAAAGGCACTCACTATGACGCCAAAGGACATTTGCTAAAAGATCTATCAAACTCTACTATCTCAAACATCTACTCTAGCACCGATGAGCTAAATAGCGCTAAGTCTCTAAGTAAAGAACTATCAAGTGCAGGCGTTAGGCTCATAGTAAAAGAGGTTGATTTTACGATGAGCGAAGCAGGTGATGAGTTTAGTTTTAACCCTGATATGTCGGTATATCAAGCAGATGAAGGTTATAGCAAAGAAGCTCTTTTCATGGGATTTTTGCGCAGCTCTAGACCACTACCAAGTGATAGTGCAAAGACTAAGCTTAGCGGCGCTGCCTTAAATGATATCTCAAGCACTGGAGAGCATAAAGAGTACTTTGTGGATTTTGAAAAAGTGGGTAAAGATAGTGAGAGCATAAAAGCGCTCATAAAAGAAAGACTTAAAGAGCTAACTCTTTTAATGTATGCAAGATCAAAGAACACTAGCGCAGAAAGTGTTACCTCAAACGAATATGAGAAATTTAAGCAAACTAGCGAGGATATAAATTCTCTAGCAAATTCTTGGAGTGAGAGGATAAGCTCTATCAGTAAGACTTTTGTGTAGAGATAAGCCATATATAAACTAAATTGTTGAAAGGTCGATTTACCAACTAAGAAAATTTCACTCAAATAAATTTTGAAAAATCATTGAGTAATTTAAAATTTACTAAGGATAGTAAAATGCAAATTTCTAGCTCGCCATATCCTTATCTGTCTAGAGAGCATATAGCTAGTGAGATGGGGTTTAAATTTAACGATATAAACGAGATCCTTGATAACAATATGGGATATGGTATGAGCTTTCCTAAATACGCAAGGCTAGACAGAAAAGCTCAAGCTGCGGCTTATGATAGGCACATATATCCGCTATCTGGCTTTACAAAAGGTGATGAAGCAAAAGTCACTATCATAGGAAAGCTTAGAGGCTATGATCCTGATTTTACAAGCGAGCAGTTGTCAGATCTTAAAAATTTCATAAATGAAAGCAAGGGTTTGTTTGTTGAATACATACAAGGTCAGCAAGCAAAACCAGACAATGATAAGCCAAAAATTTTAAGAGATACCCCATACACTGTAAATG
>NZ_CABPUY010000002.1:0-44782 GCF_902460575.1 Campylobacter concisus
AATAGACTATTTCTAGGAGCTAATATAAGTAGTGGAGGACTAGACTATAACTCATTTATATACTACGACATAGATCATAAGAAAAACAGACTATCTTTTAACCTAGCCTCTAAACTAGCGCTAAATAACCTTAGTGCTTATCTATGCTTAGATGAGCTAAGAGGATCTGGTAATGAGATAGATGCAAGATATTTTAACTATGCTAGAAGTAGATACACTGAATCTGATGTAGAGATAAGAGAGTTAAATTTGCATGTTGAGGAGGAGAAAGAGGTGTATAAAACATACAAAAAGAATTCAATACCGATCAAAGTAGCAGGCGAAACAAAATATCCAATAGATGCCTATCAAGAGGCTGCAAAGATTATATATATGCTTAGACTAGGAATTTTTAACACCAACTATGACAATACTCATCACAACCTCTCAAGAGAGCTTGTAGAGGCTCTTGATACTATAGGAAACAATAACATAAAAGGGATATATGTGGGGTGTAAAGATAATTATAAAAATGGAGAGTTAAACATTTCTAAGCCTATAATCCCTCCTCGCCTAATAGGTCGTCTAGCCACCACCATAGTAATGGAAGATGGTCTATATATAGGATAAGATATGAAGAAAATAATATTTATCATCATAGCTCTTTTAGTAGCTGGATCACTATTAATAATAAATAAAGGAAATTTAATGAGTAAAGAAAATCTAATGGATAACACTAATACATATACGGTTATAGCGCCAAATGGAAATATAATTGAGATTGATAAGAAGACTAATTTAATAGCTTCTAAAAATATCAAAAATGATAGTGCATACTTAGAGGAAAAATCCAAAATGCTCCTTGAAGCCCGTGCAATCCTAGACTCATCCCCATATAAAAACTATAAGCCACTATACTATAACCCTAAACCAAATTCTCTAGGTCAAACAGACTATCTATCATTTAAACCATGGCTAGATATTAGCTATAAATCAAACTCTACTAAAATTTCACCTTGGACCAAATCAGAAAAAGCCTACTATGAAAGCTTAAAAGATAAAAGAGATAGATATATCTATCTAGTAAAAAGAAGTAATCTAAAATGTACTATGATAGATATCCCAGATGATGCCATAGGTAGAGTAGATAGTAATGGCAAACTAACTAAACCAGAATATGCTGAAATCTATGATGAAGTAAATGCTCATAAAGGTACATTAAAATCAGAACTATTTGCAGCAGAGTGGAATATATGTGCAGGAGTATTGGGAGATATGGGAGGATTTGTAGGAGGGGTTGGACTAGGTTATGCAGGATTTAAAGCAAGAGCATATCAATCAATGTTTCTATCAGCCCAGCTTGGTCAAAAAGGAGCCTTAGAGGCATTAGCTGATCTATTTGAATACTCTACCTATCTAGTAGGTCTAAATACAAATTTACAAATGGCAGAAGAATTTAGAAGACTAGCTAAAAATCCCCCACTAGATGAATATGGCATGATGCCTTATCTAGATGAGATAGTAGGTAGCTACTTTGTGATGGATTTTAATAGAGATAATTTAGTAGTTATACCAGATGGTGGCTTTTATGCCGGACTTAGAGAGCTTGTAGAAGACAAAGGCAAGCTACTGGACCCTAGAGACCTAGATGCAAACGAGACTACAAGAAATGAATTTGATAACTTTATAAAGAAAGTTCTAGATGACAACAAAGAGGATTTTAAAGGCGGTTTCCCTGCAGAGTGGGATGAAAGAAGATTGTCTCTCTACATCGACTCCACCCTCCTAGAAGCCAAAATAATGTCCCTAACCCCACCAGAGGGATATCCAAATGCACCATACTACAACACACCAGAAGAGCTAACAAGACTATATGAGGCTGGTAAATTAGATAAAAAGCTAAATCCTCTAACACCAGTGATGTATAGAGATAGCTTCCCTGAAGATCTTAGGCAAAAAATATTAAGCTATGCCAAAGAGCATAATATAAAGGATTAGAAAATAAGCTTAATATCTATGGCTCCAAACGGAGCCACCTACGAACAACAAAAAAGATCTTATGAACTAATACTTCATAAGTATTTCACAAATAAATTTAATGATACCTATGCTGTTAAGAATATATCTTATGAACCAAATTCAAATAAAACAAGTGAATATACTTACTACCCTATAGAGATATACTCATCTTTTATAAATATAGATCTAAAAAGAACTATCATAGGAGGAAGACTATCTAGTGGAGGACTAGACTATCATAACTTCTTCTACTATGATATAAACACCACCACAAACAAACTAGACTCTAATCTATCTAAAGATATAAGCCTAGATACTATGATATCTTATCTATGTCTAGATGAGCTAAGAACAGATAATAAAACTGATGAAGAGTTCTTTAATAACCTTAACAAAAGAAATAAAAAACTAGCATATTCACCAAAAGAGCTTATGCTACAAGGAGTTAAAACATTGCTAACAATAAGTCCATCAAACTCAATAGATATAAAACAAAGAGGTGAAATTTATGATTTATATAGTCAGGGTGTAGAAGAGGGTACTGACCTACCAATAGACAAATACAACGAAGCTATGGAGATACTAGAAGACTTTAAAAATGGAAATTTAAATACCTTTGGCTCAGAAGTAGATAATAAATCAAGAAGACTACTAAAAGCATTAGATGTTATAGGAAACAACAATGTCAAGGGTATGTATGTGGGGTGTAAGGAATTTCAAGAATATAAAAATGCTAAGAGCAAAAAGGCGCCTTCGAAAGTTCCTCCTCGCCTAATCGGTCGTCTAGCCACTACCATAATAATGGAAGATGGTCTATATATAGGATAAGAGATGAAGAAGATCATATTTATCATAATAGCTCTTTTAGTAGCAGGATCACTATTAATAATAAACAAAGGAAATTTAATGAGTAAAGAAACGTATACAGTCTTAGCACCAGATGGAACAGAACTAAAATTTGATAAAGCAACAAACCTATTGGTGCCAAATAATAATGAGTATAAAAAGGTGCGTACTAGTAAGGAATACTTAGAAATTCAGTCTAAATATTTACTACAAGCTCGCTCCATCCTAGACTCATCCCCATATAAAAACTATAAGCCCCTATACTATAACCCTAAACCAAATTCTCTAGGTCAAACAGATTATTTAGCATTTAAACCATGGCTAGACATTAGCTATAAACCAAGCTCTACTAAGATAGCTCCATGGACTAAATCAGAAAAAGCCTACTATGAAAGCTTAAAAGATAAAAGAGATAGATATATCTATCTAGTAAAAAGAAGTAATCTAAAATGCACTATGATAGATATCCCAGAAGATGCAATAGGTAGAGTAGATAGTAGTGGCAAACTAACAAAGCCAGAATATGCTGAAATTTATGATGAAGTAGATAGAAATAAAAATACACTTAAATCAAGATTGTTTAGTGGTGAGTGGAGAATTTGTGCAGGTATATTAGGGGATAGACGATCATTTTCTTCAGCTACTGTATTAAATAACTCTGGCTTTAAAACAAGAGCTAGACAAGCAGTATTTTTAGCAGCTCAACTAGGAGAAGTAGATGCTTTAAAAGTGCTAGCTAGATACTTTTCTTCTTCGTCTTATATATCAGGCTCAAATAAAGACTTGCAAACAAAAATAAAATTTGAGAATTTATCTAAAAACCCTCCACTAGATGAATATGGAATGATACCTTATCTTGATGAGATAGTAGGAAGCTATTTCGTGATGGATTTTAATAGGGGTGGGGTCATACTTGATCCAATAGCTGATACCGTTCATCACTTAAGGGAAATGGTGGAAGATAAAGGCAAGCTGCTAGACCCTAGAGACCTAGATGCTAATGAGACAACTAGGGAAGAATTTTTGAAATATGCAAAAGAAACCTTGCATGATTTTCAAGCCCCTTATGATGTTGCAGAACCAGATGATACCGAATTAAAACAGGTTATGTTAAATAGAGATTCTGGTATATTAGAAGCTAAAATAATGTCCCTAACCCCACCAGAGGGATATCCTAATGCACCATATTACAACACACCAGAAGAGCTAACAAGACTATATGAGGCTGGTAAATTAGATAAAAAGCTAAACCCTTTAACACCAGTCATGTATAGAGATAGCTTCCCAGAAGATCTTAGGCAAAAGATATTAAGCTATGCTAAAGAGCATAATATAAAGGATTGATTAACGCTCATTAAAGTTTTATTTAAGAACATTGATTTTAAAATAAGTTTCTTCTAAAATAACTTTAGATAGAATTACATAAAAATAATATTATTAACGTGAGGTAAAGGAAACCATGAAGAAAACGTTTAAATTTCTTTGTTCTTTAATTTTTATGCTATTTATCGCAGGATGTGCAAAAGATCTTATCATAAGCAACACTCCAAATTCAAACTTAAACTACCACGGTGACAACGTACCAGTGACTATCATCGCTTACAAGCTGAAAGATGTGGCAAAATTTCAGCAAGCTAGCATAGTTGATCTAGCTGAGAAAAATGGCGACATACTTGGTCAAGATAAGATAGACTCGATAAAAACGCAAATTCAGCCAAACACAAACAGATATGCTTTTACAAATGTCGATCCAGACGAAGTGCCATATGTGGGCATTTTGGTGCTTTATGCTGATCAAAGTAAGACAAATATCAAAGCTTACAAATCAACAAAAGAAGCAAAAGAGAAAAATATAGTTTTTGAGATAACTAAAAATGGCGTAAATACCATAGACGCTAGCAGCTCTAAGATCCAAGCAAGCAAATAAAATGTCTGATAAACTAAAAGTTGTCTGGTACAACGGAATGAACGTTGATAAGGTTCATTTCGAGCAGCAAGAGAGGTATTTTGAGAGAAATTTAAACCTAAAAACCGTCTCGTCTTTTTCAAATTTATATGGAGTTTTGGAGCTTGATATCTCAAGCGAGCTTTTGCTTCAAGGCAAGATAGGGCTAAATAAAATTTCTTGTATCTCGCAAGATGGTACGATATTTAACGCCCCAGATCAAGACGACCTACCAGAGCCTCTTGAGATAAGTCCTAGCGAGCTAAATTCTGCTGTCATAGTACTAAAGCTACCAGTTAGCTCAGGGCTTGTTGATGTTAGCTTGCAAAACAACCTGCCAAATCTAAAATTTACAGCTAAACAAGCGCTCATTAGCTCAAGAGTGCATGATGAAGCTAGTAACGATATCTTGAACGAGCTAGATGACAAAGACGACTTTGAGCTTTCATCTGCTTTTACGCAGGATAAAGAAAATTTGATCCTAGCAAGCCAAAGATCGGCTCTAGGAGTGCTTGGCTCAAAGACGCCTTATGAGCTTAGCGTGCCTATTTGTAGGATAAAAAACATCGACCTAAACAAGCAAATAACGCTTGATGAGAAATTTATCCCAACCTGCATCGATATCAGTAAAAATTCTTTCATCACTAGCTTTATAGATGAGTTTAGCTTTGCTACAAAGCAGCACCAAGAGAGCTATACTGGGCTTTTAGGCGGTATAGATCAGGCGAAAAATAGGCTTGATATTTCAACGTATTTGACGCTAAATATGCTGAAGAAATGGCACTTGATATTCTCATATCTTTTCAAAAGAGACAAAATTCATCCAGAGTATCTATATGAAAAGCTAGTTGATTTTCAAGCTGATCTGCTAGCCCTAAGTCACGATGATAGTTTTAGCGAATTTATAGCTTATGATCACAACAACTTAAGCCAAACTTTCGTACCGCTAATAAACAATCTTAGGCTTTTATTCTCGCATATCTTGTCGCCAAAATACGTCATGGCACAGATCGTTAAAAACAATCACGGCTTTTTTGACTGCGTCTTTGATAATCCAAGCATCATAGAAAACTCAGAAATTTACTTTGCTATCCATAGCGATACAAAAAATGAGTACCTGCTTAAAAATTTCAAAGAGCAGTGCAAAATCCACACCCAATCAAACATCAAAAGTATCGTCTCATCGCAGCTTCGCGGCATAAACGTAGAGCAAATTTCAGCTATACCTAGTACATTGCCAAAGCTAAATGACTATATCTACTACAAGATCGATAAAAAAGATGAAATTTTCAAAAGCTTCGCAAATCAAAGCGTTATTAGCGTCTATATAACAGCAAATTTATCAAACGCTGATATTAAGATGTGGGCTTTATTATAAGGATAAAAAATGAGTGAGAATCAAAATGAAATTTCGGCTTTAAGCCAGACAAAGCTTCTAGGACTTGGCGCAAATCCTGCCCTAGATCACGTGCTACCACTGCTTCTTTTGGCAAATAGAGTATCAAAACTACAAAATTTTTCACAAAGTGAGATGCAAAATTTACGTGAAAAGCTGATAAATGATATATTAAGCACCACTTCAAAGATCTCAAATTTAGGCATTTATGAAGAGGATGACATCATTAGGCTTAGATATTGCCTTTGCGTTTTTATCGATGAGAGTTTGCTTAAAAATGAAATTTTTATGAACAGTTTTTGGGCGAACAACACCTTAACAACAAGATTTTTCAACGAAAATTTAGGTGGCAACAAATTCTTTGGCATCATGGATAAATGGTTTGAAAATGTTGGCAAAAACAAGGACTTTTTAGAGTTTATCTACGCTTGTTTGGTGCTTGGCTACAAGGGTAAATACGAAGCACAGGAAGATTGCAATGAGAAAATTTCATACCTTTGTGAAAATATAGCCTCAGCCGTTTCGCCACTTATCAAGGCTGATGAAAATGTATTTGAAAAGAGCTATTTAAAAACTAAAAAGAGAAGCTTTTTTGAGATATTTTCATTAAGACATTTGAAATTTTATTTTATCCTTATAGCGCTTGCAGCTATCGCGGCTGCGTTTTTATATAGCACCTACTCGATGGATCAAAATAACGTTAAAAACGACAGCGTCCTAAACAATAAGATAGAAAATTTTATGGAAAAAAAGTAAGTGCAAGATAAGTTTTTCAACAAATTTAACGAAAACTTTTCAGAAAACGAACTCTACATCAGCCTTATAGACGAGATGTCAAAGTATAAGACTTTGACGCATGATACGATAAAATGGGACTTTGTTTTTAGCTCGTCTTTAAAGGCATTAAGCGAATTTAGCCTCGATGTAAAGCTTTTAAATTTCTTAGCGATCTCTGCTATAAATTTAAACCAAAAAGATAGTTTTAAAACCCTGATCGAGGCCTTTTCATTTTTTCTAACTACTCTAAAACAAGAGCCAAATTTATTAGCAAAAAATGAAAAGCAAGTGCCTGCTAAAAAAAAGATATTTGCTCAAACGATAGAGCTTTTTACGCAAGCTCATAGGGATGGTATAAATTTAGACGAAGCGGGCGCAAGGGCTTTTAATGAGCTTGTACCTGAGCTCTCACGCGAGCTTAGCACGCACTTTGATACGCTTTATATAGAAGAAAAAAGTGAGCAAACTCAAAAAATAGAGGAGCCAAAACAGCCGCAAAAGACCGAACCAAACTACTCACAAAGCATCTCTTTTGGCAGTAGCGACATTAGTACATTTAGTGATAGAGAGTTTAGGGAGTATTTTGTAAATTTATCCATCTCGCTTTTAAAAAATGATATAAAAAATTTGACCGCTTACTCGCTTGTCTTTGAGGCGATGTGGGGCAGGATCAAGGCTCTGCCAGTTAGCAGCGAGCAAGTGACGCAGATACGCTATCCTGATGAAAATTTGATCTTACTTTTTAAAAATATGAAAGAAGCAAACCTTGGTAATTTAGAAAAATTTATAAGAAATTTAGCGCTTAATCCGTTTTGGATAGATGGCGTTAGGATATTTTGTGAGTTTTTAAGATCATCTGGGCTAAGTGAGCAAAGCGAACTCGTTTCTAATATGACTTTAAATTTTATAGAAAAATTTCCAGATATGAAAAAGCTCAAATTTCAAAGTGAAGAGGCATTTTTCAGCGAAGAGAGTGCTAAATTTTTTAGTAAAAAAGAGAGTGCAAATTTTATCTCTAGTGATGATATGAAAAAGGATATGAGCTTTGAGGAGCTGATAAAAGCCCTTGATAGAAGCAAATATGCAACAAATTCTCAAAGCGAGCTTAGCTTTTTGTTAGAGCTTTCCAAAATTTTTACAAGCCAAGGTATGGATAACAATGCGAAAGTTGTATATTCGCAAATAGTTAAATTTATAGAAAACACCGAGCTTAAGGATTATTTGTCAGATATTTATATAAAGGCAAAAACATTTTTGTGATAAAATATGTTTTTTTAAAACTTCTTTAATTTTATTTAATTATAATTCTTAAATCATTTACTCAAAAAAAGGATGTTATTATGGCAGAGAATTCAATCCCACCAAAAGAACGTATAAACATTGTTTATAGAACCAAAACAAACAACCAAGAAGCAGACGTTGAGCTTCCATTAAAGCTGATGGTAGTTTCAAATTTAACTGGTGAAAACCAAACTCCACTTGAAGATCGCGAAGTTGTCTCTATAAATAAGATAAATTTCGATCAAGTTATGAAAAGTTTAGACATTCATACTGAATTTTCAGTGAAAAATAGACTAAATTCTGGTAGCGAAGATCTAAATATCGATCTAAATTTTGAAAGCATTCAAGACTTCAATCCAGACAATATCATCAACCAAGTGCCTGAGCTAAAAAAGCTATTGCAGCTTAGAAAAGCTTTAGTTGCGTTAAAAGGACCTATGGGCAATATGCCTGATTTTAGAAAAGCGGTTTTAGAGGCTATTAAGGATGAAGATAGTAGAAAACAGCTTCTTTTAGAGCTTAAAGACGAAAAAGATAAGGAATAAAAATGTCTGAAACTAAAGTAAAAACTCCTATCATTGAAAGCATAATGCAAAGGAGCAAATATACAAAAGATGATGAAAGTTATAGCGTAGTAAAGCAAGGAGTTGCCGAGTTTATCTCAAATATCATCACAACAAACAACGCTGAAGAGAAGATAAACAAGCTAGCACTTGATGAGATGATAGCCCATATAGACACGCTTTTATCAGCTCAGATGGATGAAATTTTACACAATAAATCTTTCCAAGAGCTAGAATCTACTTGGCGCGGCATTAGATTTTTAGTTGAGAGAACAAATTTTAACGAAAACGTAAAGATCGATCTTTTAGACGCAACAAAAGAAGAAATTTTAGATGACTTTGAAAACAATCTAGATATAACTCAAAGCACACTTTATAAGCAAATTTACTCAGCTGAATATGGTCAATTTGGTGGTGAGCCAGTTGGTGCGATAGTTGCTGACTATGAGCTAGATAAGTCAAATCAAGACATGACTTTCTTAAACAAAATGTCATCAATTGCAGCGATGAGCCACTCTCCGCTTCTAACTTCGCTATCTTCTAAATTCTTCGGACTTGATAACTTTGGCGAGCTTGAAAACATAAAAGATCTAAAGAGCCTACTTGAAGGTCCTCAATACACAAGATGGAGAACTTTTAGAGAGAACGAAGATGCAAAATATACAGGTTGTATGGTAAATAGATTTCTTACTAGATCTCCATATATCCCAGAAGATAACCCTATAAAAAGCTTTAACTACCGCGAAAGCGTTGATAAGCACGATGATATGCTTTGGGGCAACGGCGCTTATGCGTTTGCTACAAGACTTACAGAGAGTTTTGCGGACTATAGATGGTGCGGAAACATCATCGGACCAAAAGGTGGCGGAGCTGTAAAAGACCTACCAACTTATACTTATGAAAACTATGGAAGCGTTCAGACAAAAATTCCAACCGAAGTTTTGATCACAGATAGAAGAGAATTTGAGCTTGCAGAAAATGGCTTTATCACGCTTACGCTAAGACGTGATAGCAACAACGCTGCGTTCTTCTCAGCAAACTCTGTGCTAAAACCTAAAGTTTTCCCAAATACTCCAGAAGGCAAAGCTGCCGAGACAAATTTTAGACTTGGCACACAGCTTCCATATGTATTTTTGATCTCTCGTTTGGCTCACTATCTAAAAGTACTTCAAAGAGAAGAGATCGGTACCTGGAAAGAGCGCAGTGATGTTGAGCGTGGCTTAAATGAGTGGCTAAGACAGTACATCTCAGATCAGGAAAATCCACCAGCTGATGTAAGAAGCAGAAGACCATTTAGAAGCGCAAAAGTCATCGTTAGCGATATAGCTGGCGAACCAGGCTGGTATAAGATAGAGCTTCTAGCTAGACCTCACTTTAAATTTATGGGGGCAAATTTCGAGCTTTCTTTGGTTGGTAAGCTGGATAAAGAGTAAATTTAAGTATGTCGCTGATAGATAAAATTTTATATGAATTTAGTGATGAGTCAAAATTTCGTCCATATTTTAAAGATCTAGACAGCGACATCAAAGATCATATCGATACTATCTTAAACTCAAGGCTGGGAAACTACGGTCGTTTAAACGATAGTATCATCGATCTTTGGTCGGTTGGGGTCGAGATAAACGAGCTTGGCCATAGACTTGGCATGGCGATATATGAACTAATCACCTCAAACGAAAATAGAATAGAGATAACCTCTATCGGCTATGATGACTCGCTAAAGCCTTGGCGTATCATCTTTAACATAAACTATAAGCATAAAAACGACAATTTCAAAGAGTATTTGCTAAAGGTTATTTTTAAGAACAATAGATATTGTGAGATTTTATAATGGATTATAATGAAAATAATTTAGCTTATTTTCAAAAAGAGATGGCGTATCTTGATGAAACGAGAGCTCTTTTTATAAAGAATTTCCCTAAAGTTGCACCATTTTTAGATACTAAGAGCAAAGATCCTGATGTTGAGAGTATCATAGAAAATATGGCTATTTTGACATCAAGGATTAGGCAAGAGCTAGATGAAAATATCCCCTTAATAGCTGAGTCTTTGATAAATATCTTAATGCCAAGCTATACAAACCCTTTCCCCTCAGTTTGCATGCAAGAATTTGCTCTAAGAGATGATTTTTCAGAAAAAAAGGAATTTATACCAAAAGGCAGTATCATAGAGTCAAAGCCAATAAACGGCGTGGCTTGTAAATTCCAGACGATATATGACGTAAATTTGCTTCCATTAAAGATATCAAAAGCTTTCATGTCAAACAACAAAAGCGACTATCTTTTAAATTTAAACATATCTATCACCAAAGATGAACTTAGCACAAAAGAGCTTGATACCAGCTTTTTAAATTTATACCTTGGCGATAACATATACTTCTCTTCAACTCTTTTGATGTGGCTAAAAAACTACTTAAAATTTATAGTCATAAGCTTTGAAGATAGCGATGAGGAGATAAAACTTGGAGCTGATAAGCTTAGCTTGGATGAATTTGATGAAGCTTTGATAAATAGCGATGAGTTTGGTTTTGAGGCGTTTGAGCTTATAAAAGAGCTTTCATATTTTTCATCTAAACTAAATTTTATCCGTATAAACGGACTTGGTTTTTTAAAAAGATTTGACGCAAAAAGCTTTAACATCAAATTTGTCTTTTCAAAAGATATGCCAAATGGTTATGTGCCAAGGCTAGAGTACTTCTCTCTCTTTGCCACACCAGCGATAAATTTGTTTGCAAAAGGCGCTGAGCCTATACAAAATAACAACAAACGAAGCGAGTATAGAATTTTCATCGACCGCTCAAACATAAACGCTTACGAGATAGTCTCTATCACAAAGGTCGTCGCTCACAGCAGCAATAATGAAAAAAGGATACTTAAAAACTACAAAAGCTTTGAGAGGTTTGAGTTTTTAAATAGCCAAAGATCAAAGGATTATTACTTTGTAAGCAACAAAATAGATATGAAGCTAAGCTCTTACAAAGAAATTTCATTTTTTAAAAATGACACCAAAGAGCAGACCGTGAGCATCGAGACGCTTTGCTGCAACGGCGACCTGCCAACTAGTCTAAAACTTGGCGAGATAAATAAAATCCAAAATCACCAAGGTGTAGTGACCAAAAATTTAACTATCCCAACTAGCGTAAAACGTGTAAATGTAGATGGAAATTTACTCTGGAGGCTAGTTAGTATCTTGTCATTTAGCTATCAAAGCATACTAAACAAGGGCTCTTTTCTAGCACTGCTAAATGCCTTTATGCTGCCTGATGATGAGTTTTTGAAGAAATTTTCTAGCTCACTTCATGAGATAAAGACAAAACAGATCCACAGGGTCGATGGTGGCTTTGCAAAAAGAGGAGTGCTTTGTATATTTTATATAGATGAGAGCGAGTTTGAAAGCCTTGGAAATGTCTATGTTTTAGGTATAAATTTGGCTAAGTTTTTATCAAAATTTGCTTCTATTAACTCATTTTGCGAACTTAAGATCAAGTGCGTAAAGAGTAAAATTTTATTTGATTATGGGTTTTTAAGCGGCACGAAAGAGCTAGTATGAGCGAAGAGATAAGCCAAGCTTCTTTTTTTAAGCTGATAAAAAACATCCTAAAAGATAGGGATAGGAGCGAGATATTTTTAAAAAATAGCTCGAGTTTTGCCTACCCGATCAAAGAGCTTGAGAGCTTAGATGAGCAAGAGCTTACAAAGATAATTGTAAATTTTATGGGTCTTTTAGGAAGCGGCTCGCACCTAACAAGCTACATTTTAGAGAAAATTTCAAAGACTAATGACAATAGCTATGAGCTATTTTTTGATTTTTTTGACAACTATTTGCTTTGGCTATTTTTTGATAGCATTAGTCTGAAAAACTACGCAAGATCTTTTGAAGATGAGCTTGATGATAAAATTTCAAAGATATTGCTTGATATGCTTAATATAAAAGATAAGCTACTGGCAAAGAAATTTCTGCCATTTTCGCCACTTGCGGTTAGCCAAAGAAGACCAAAAAAAGAGGTTGAATTTGCGCTTCAGAGCCACTTTGGGCTAAAAGATAAGCTTTTTATACTTGAAAATTTACCAAACCAAATTTTCATAGCACCATCAAATTTAAACTCTTTAGGCCATAAAAATAGGACACTTGGTAAAAATTTCATCCTTGGTAAAAAGCTTTTTGAAAAACAAACCAAGATCGCAGTCTTTATAAACGGCATAGAGTACGAAGAGGCTGTGAATTTCTTCCCCAAAAAAGATAAATTTAAAGAGCTTCAAGAGACTCTTTCTTATTTTACTAATGATGAATTTGTGTCTGATTTATATTTGAAGATAAATTACTCTCACAAGATGCAGTTTAAGCTCGGGTCAAAATATACAAGTAGTCAAATTGGCTTTGGTTCAAGGCTTAAAAATGATAAAAAAATGTCAAATTTTATAAAATTTAGACTTTGTTCATAAAATTTAACTCAAAAATCAAAAAAATCTGATATAATTACATAAAAGAAATATATTTATTTGTAAAAGGATTTGCAGCTATGGCATTTATCGACTACTTACGCAGATTTTTCACATTTTTTAGGTTTAAACACAGTGTTGTTTTAGTAACCTCTATCGCTCTTAGTGTTTTGTTTTGGCTCTATGCCCCACTTGTAGCATTTAACGATATATATAGCTTTGCTAGCATTAGCTCACGAGTTAGTGTGCTAGTTGCTTTTTGGGCAGTTATATTGTTTTTTGTCTTGCTTAGACCGCTGATGAACTATTTTGCATCACGCAAAGATGAGAAAAACGACAAACTAAAAGAGATCAAAAAAGAGTCATTGGATAGTTTTGGCAAAGCAAAGAGAAATTTCTTACTTTCGCTAAAAGATGCCAAAACGACTTGGAAAAAAGATATAAATTTTAAAAAATTGCCATTAATAATGATAATAGGCAACGAGGGCGCTGGAAAGAGTGCTTTTATAAACTATTCAAATATCGAATTTCCTCTATCTGATAGCCTGGATACTTATAAAAAGATACATCAAAGTACGACAAATTTTAACCTTTATGTATCAAAATTTGGCGCATTACTAGATACTGAGGGCATTCATTTTGCGCAAGAGAGCCTCTATCAGCCAACTGCAACAGAAGAGCTTCCTGAAGATGATGTGGAGAAAAATAGGGACTATCTACTTAAAAAAGGCGTTTGGAATGAGTTTTTACACTTTTTAAAGAGAAATGACTTTAACTCAAGACTAAGTGGAGCCGTGCTTATCATCGATACTAAAAAATTCCTAGAGGGTACTCAAGAGTATTTTGACGAGCTTATCAGATATATGGTAAAGAGGATAAACGACTGCGAGAAGCATCTGGGCATCAAATTTCCTATCTACGTGGTCTTTAGCAAGCTTGACCTTATAGATGGTATGGGTGATTATTTTAAATTATTTAATGAAGACGTGGCAAATAAAGCACTTGGTATAAATTTAGACTCAAATTTCACCGCTCAAACGCTTGAGACAGAGCTTAAGGGCTTAAGCGACTCACTATTTAAACACCTAATGAGCAAAAACTCGATCTCGCACATGCTAGAAGATAAAAAACGATCGTATTTGTTCTTAAAACAGCTTGAAAATTTCTTTGTACTGGTAAAAGACTTTGTCACAAAGCTAAGCTCTCAAAATGCTCTTAAAAATACCTCTGTTATAAACGGAGTTTATTTTGTAAGTGCATATCAAGAAAACATCCCTATAAACTACCTTACAAATACAATTTGTGATAAATATAGCATCAAAAAACCACTTCTTAGAGCGGTAAATAATTACAGCAAACAAAGCTATTTTGTAAAATCATTTTTAAAAGAGATCGCTTTTAAAGCAAATGTAACGAAATTTGGCGCACAAAATAGATTTATTAAATTTGTAAATTTCGCCCTAGTGGCTGCGCTTTGTGTGGGAGTTTATTTTGGCTCTAGTTATATTTTAAATATCAAAAATACAAAAGAGCAAACTGCGGCTAACAACGTAGATAAAATTTCTAACTATCTTGATAATAAAAAGTATAAAGATCTTACCGCCACACAAAAGATCGAACTTTTAAATCTGCTAAAACAAAGTCTAAACGACTATCCAAGGATCTTTAGTGGTGATACTAAATTTGAGTACATCACTCTTGATACCTCTTATAAAGGTTTTACGCCTGTTAAAGCGCTTTATTACGACCTTAGCGCCGATTTTTTCAAAAATACAGTTTTAACTGAGATGGAAAATATCCTAAAAACAGAGAGCGACCCAGATAAGCTTATAAAAGCCTTTTATATGTATGATTCACTTTTTGATAAAAACTATACAAACGTAGATCTATTTAAAATTTGGATAGCTGCAAACTGGGATAAATTTGAAAAATATGGCGTTGCCAAGGATGAATTTTTAGCACACATTGAAGCTATTTTAAATGCTAAAAATTTAAGCATTTCAGCAGACCAGAGCGCTCAAAGTGCAGCAAATACCAAGCTAACACCTGTTCAAAGAGCAAAAAGGCTCTACTCGATACTTGAGTTTATATCATTTAAAGATGAAAAATCATTCTACGACATCAAAAAAGAGGTTGAAAATTTAAACCAGGTAGTTCAAGAAAAAGAGGCATTTAATCCATTTAATAAAATTTATACAAAAGAAAATTTAAGAGATTTCTTGGCAAAACTTAGCTCAAACATCGATGAGACCGCGGGCATCGAGTCATGGCTAATGGATACCAACTCATCTTTAAAAGATATTGGCTCAAATGAGAAAAAGGAGCTAAGCATTGCAGTTGTAGAGCTTTACTTGCAAAACTACGCTGATAAATGGAACCAAATTTTAAGAGCGATCGAGCCAAATGAATTTGCTACTAAAAAAGAGGTCATAGACGAGCTTGAAATTTTGTCAAAAAGAGAAAACCCACTAAATTCTCTTATAAAACTAACTAATCAAAATACAAATTTAAATGATGAAAATTTACTAAAATACATCTACTCTCTAGGTTTTGCTTCAAGCGAGATAAAACGCGTATTTACAGACTTTAGCACTAAATTTACAAACTATCATGCGCTAAATTCTGACGGATCGCTAGATCTTATCAGCAATGACGTCACAAATGTATATAAAAAAGTTAGTGACTATAACTTTGAGATGCTTCAAAGCAGTGACGACAAGATAGTTTATGCGATAAATGGCATAAAAAATGAAAACGATCCATTTATCGTGCTAAACAATGACGCTAAAAAGCTTCCAGATGAGCTAAATGAGTACTATCAAAAGCTATCAAAGCTTGCTTGGAAACAGGTAGAAAACGGAGCTTCATCACTTTTAGCAACGGCTTATAAAGATGATGTTCTTGATGACTTTGAAAGTCTTATAAAACCTTATTATCCGTTTAATGAAAACTCAGCAAAGGCCGTTAGTATCGAAGAATTTAAGAGATTTTTTGGCAAGGACGGAACTTGGAATAGCTTTTATGATAAATATCTAAAACAAATTTTGAGCAAAACTGGCAGTGGCTACAAGGTAAGACCAAAATATGCAAAAGAGCTAAGATTTAATAAAAGTTTCCTTGAAAATATCGCTTATATCGATAGAATTTCAAATTTGATGCTTGATTCAAATGATGAGCTAAAACTAAACTATAACTTAAAAGCGGTTGATCTATCGGCAAATTTCAGCCACATAAATATAGGCTACGCAAATAACTCTTTGGTGTATGATCACACGATCCCATCAAATTTGCTTGTCTCAAGTAAAAGCTTTGATATCTCAACACAGTTTAAATTTAATGCAGTTTCAAATGCAGGCAGTGATAAAAAAGAGATCAGCTTTGATGGTGAGTGGGGCTGGTACAAGCTCTTAAAGGCTTCAAATTTCAGCAGCATTGGCGTTAGCACGCTTAACTTTGATGGTAAAAAAGAGTCATATTTTGGCTTTGAAGTTACTCCAAATGGCGGAGAGCTTTTAGAGCTTATGAATATCATACCAACGATTGATTTACCAAGAAAGATGCTTTATTAAGGAAAAAATATGCAAGAAATAGCAGCGGTTATACAAAATTTTGATAAAGCTTCGAGCTTTTTGGCGCAGTATGTCATTTTTGATGAAAACGGTGGGGACATAGGCTCGCTAGATACGGTTAAATTTCCGTGCAGCGATACAAGTGGCTCTATAGCTTCAAAGCACGCTCATATAGGCTTTGAAGAGGGTGTTTTTACCATTTGCGGATACGAAGGATGCGAGATATTTTATAGCGATTCTTATTCGAAGTTGCCTGATGATTATGAAAGCGTGATAAACCCAGGAGATATTTTTAGGATAGGTGAGCTTAAATTTATATTTATAGATCCTTCTAGGATAGACGAATATGTCGGCAAAGCCCACAAGATCATAGAAAATACCAAAAATTTTGATGAGCTTGATAATAAAGAATTTGAGCCAGTTGGGAAAATCTCAAATGTTGATTTTAAAGAAGAGCCAAAGATAAATTCTCTCATAGATGAAGAAAAAGATATCACTTTAAATGAAAATGTTAATGATGTGCCTTTAAATTTAAATGAGAGCGCTCAAAATTTCGATGAAGAAGATATAAATACTCAAAGGATGCTAACAGCAAAGAGCATGGATGAGCTTTTGATGAATTTAGTTGAGAGTATAAAAGTGCAGCCAAACATGAGCCCTATAAGCGAGCAGAGCAGGACGTTAAATACAAAAGATATGGAAACTATTATAAAAACGCTGCCTCTAAGCGACAACACGACGCTTGTTAATGCTGTTTTGCTTAAGCTAATATGCAAGGAGCTATATAGTCAAATGTACGATATAGTCGAGAATAATTCATTTTTCAAATATCTCTCTGGTGCTGTGACAAAAAGTACCAAAGAAGATAAAGAGGCGTTTAATTATTTATTACATAAAGCACTTGAAAGCTATATGCTAAAAAAGTAATGTTTTTAATAAAATAGAAAGTTAATAAAAGTTAAAATAACCAAATTTTTTAATAGGAGTAAATATGTCACAACCAGTGTATATTAAGGTGAAAGGTTCTACTCAAGGACTTATCTCAAGTGGTGCTTCAACAGAAGCTAGTATCGGTAATCGCTATCAGTCAGGTCACGAAGATGAGATCATGGCGCAAGAGGTTTCTCACATCGTAACTGTTCCAGTGGATCCACAAAGTGGCCAACCATCAGGACAAAGAGTGCATAAGCCATTTAGCTTTACAACATCTTTAAACAAAGCTGTTCCACTTCTTTACAACGCATTAACTCAAGGCGAGAGACTTCCAGAGGTTGAGATCCACTGGTACAGAACATCAACTAGCGGTGGCGCTGAGCACTTCTTCACTACAAAGCTAGAAGATGCAACTATAACAGATATCACTCTAGTAAGTCCAAATGCTCAAGACAAGCTAAATAGCGACAAAACTGAGCTTTTTAAAGTTTCAATGAACTATAGAAAGATAGTTTGGGAGCACGTAGCTGCAGGCACAAGCGGAAGCGATGACTGGAGAGAAGCTACTAAAAAAGCTTAAAAAATAACCTAGGGATCCTCCCTAGGGATATCAATATTCTCGTTGGAAGGACACAAATGAGCCCTTTTTATCATTATCTTTTAAAACACCATGATATGTGAAATGCGATATGAAACACTTGGTTATAATCATATTTCTCATAACATCTTTATATTCACACGAAGCAAATTGCACGGATATGTTTGGACTCATTTATAATAAAAATTTAAGCGATGTTGAAACAGCTAAGTATATAAAATACTACATAGATGATCTTGGATGCGATGCTAATATGACTATTAAAATACCAGATATTTCAATAAGACCAAATTTATTAGAGTATGCTTATGATACAAATAAAACAAAAACTTTTGATACTCTTTTGGCAAAAGGTACATTCGCTAATGCAAGCTTGGCTACATCTATAGGTATGAGCTTTGCATTTTTCTTTAGAGAAAATGGTGTCGGTATAGACAACAAAAAAGCAAGCCCTGAGCTACTAGAATTTATAAAAACTCAAAAATATAAAGAATTCAAAGAAGAGAAATTTAAGCTAATCAAAAAACTATTAGATCATGGGCAAGACCCAAAAGATTATAAAGTTTTAAAGATTATTCTGAAAATTATAAATGATGAGAAAGATTTAGAGAATTTATTAAAAGATGGAGCTAAAAAGGAATTAGCACAATGAAGCAATTAGCAATAATCATATTTTTCATAACATCTTTATATTCACATGAAGCAAATTGCACGGATATGTTTGCTATGATTTTTGATAAAAATACGACTGATGAAAATACTGCTAAATGTATAGAATATTACATAGATGAGCTTGGGTGTGATGCTAATATAGTCCCAAGTTTCGCTAATGATGGCTCCAATTTACTAGATGCTGCTTATGAAAATAATAAGACTAAAACGTTTGACTTACTTTTGAATAAAGATATTACGCCAGATAAATGGCTAACTGCAATTATAGCAACAGAATTCCTAGTCTTTTTTAGAGAAAATAGCGATGGCATAAAAGACAAAAAAGCAAGCCCTGAGCTATTAGAATTTATAAAAACACCGAAATATAAAGAATTTAAAGAAGAGAAATTTAAATTAATTAAAAAACTATTAGATCATGGGCAAGATCCTTATTATTATGGTTATTTGAGAGTTATATTAAAGATAGTAGGAGATGAAAAAGATTTAGATAGACTGCTAGGGCAATATAAAAAGGATAATAAATGAGTGTATTGATTTCATTTATTATTAATATAGCAATCATCAATTTACATTATCTTGGATGCGTAAATTCATTAAATATTGTAGCAAACAAAGATATAAGCGATGAAAAAACAGCAATGTATATGAAAACATATATAGAAGATTTTAAATGTAGCCCAGATATCGGTGTAAAATCAACAAAACTGACATCCGCTTGGATTGATTTATTGTATCTTTCTTATGTAGTTGATAAGCCAAAAACTTTTGATTATATTTTGTCTAAAAAACCTACTATAACAAGAGAATTAATCGGTGGAATAATTTCAGATTATATAATTTATTTGGCAAAAAATGGCGTTTCAATATCCAAGAAAACACCGAATACTTTAAAGTCTTTAGAATTTCTAGAAACAGAGCAATATAAAAGATATAAAGAAGAAAAAATGACTTTAATCAAAAAAATATTAGATAACGGAGCTAAATCGGATCTATTTAAATATTTGCTTGAGACATTAGAATATATAAATGATGAAAAAGATTTAGAGAATTTATTAAATAATGGGAATAAAAAGGAATTAGCACAATGAGGCAATTAGCAATAATCATATTTCTCATAACATCTTTGTATTCACACGAAGCAAATTGCACGGATATGTTTGGGATTATTTTTGATAAAAAAATAACTGATGAAAATACCGCTAAATACATAGAATATTATATAGACAAACTGGGTTGTGATGCTAATGCTAGCGTAAAATTAAATAATTTAATGGCTAGATCGAATTTATTAGAATTTGCTTACGATGCAAACAAAACTAGAACTATTGACATGCTTTTAGACAAGGGTGCTACTCCAAATGGCTGGCTATCTACGTCAATAGGGCTTGACTTTTCGTTTTTTTTTAATAGTAATGGAGTTCCAATAGAGAATAAAAGAGCCAGTAAAGAATTGCTTAAATTTATAAAAACACCAAAATATAAGGAATTTAAAGAAGAGAAATTTAAACTGATCAAAAAACTATTAGATCATGGGCAAGACCCAAAAGATTATGTCGTTTTAAAATCTATTTTAAAAATTGTAAATGACGAAAAAGAATTTGATGAGTTAGTAGAAGGCAGGAATAGGTAATGGATTTATTTAATATAAGCAAGAAGAAACTTGAAGTAAAAAATGATAACACTGATTTGAAAGACTTTAAAGAAAAAACTACCTCACAAAATGCAAAAGACAATGTAGATGCTTTTATAAGAGTTTATCCTAAACCTCCACTAATGGACAAAATTTTTGATGCTGCTGGAGAAGGAGTAAAAAGAGGCATAGACGATCAAACAGAAATTAAATTCAGAAAATATAAAGAGGCAAAAAGGCTTGGCATACTGGAAGAGTCAAAGCCTACGATTAAATTAAATGATGCTGATATTAAAGAATTTGAAGAAAGATTACAAGAAGAAGAAAACGAAAAAAGATTGAAAGAGCAACAAATGGACAAAAACATAACATCACCAACATCATCACTAACCAATCCAGTCATGCTAGCATCTGGCAACTCGGTGGCAACAGACGGCTTTGTAGATTATGGCGTATCTAGCGATGCCTTCTCAACTCTTCAGATAGCAAATGAAGCAAATGACAAATTTATAGTCACAAGAGCTGATATAAATGAGAGTTTAGAAGATATATTTAGCATAGAGTGCTTTGCCTATATAAATTTAGTCAAAAATCCGCTTTATGAAAATTTAGAGAGCATATATAATGATAACGCTCAAACTGGCATATATAGGTACCTTGATAAAGGCATGAAGCTAAGCATAAAAAGACCATCTTCTACAAACAAGAGTATCATCCCAAGCAATAATGGCAGCGACTATATCTACTTTAGCGGCATAGTAAGCGATGTCGAGTATCTAGGCGTTGATGACGATAGCAGCACAAATATAGACAAAAAATATTTCTTCAAATTTAAACTCACCTCTTCGCTATATAGACTAAGTATAAATAGAGCAAATAGAATTTACACAGATCAAAGCGTGCTTGAAGTAGTAAAAGAAATTTTGTCTTTTAACAAGCAAAGGCTAACTAAAGAGCTAGACTTCTCAAATATCAAAAATAGTTACAATAAAAAAGAATTTATAGCGCAGTACAACGAAAGTGACCTAGCTTTTATAACAAGACTTTGCCATGATAGTGGCATATATTTTTACGAAGATAATGAGAAAATTTACTTTCACGATACCTTTATCCTAGCTTATAGCAACCAAGCTGAAGGCCTAGCGCAAAGCGAACCGAGCAAAGGTAAAGAGGCTAGAAAAGTAAGCTTTAATGTAAATTTAAATAACAACCTTGCAAGCGAACACATAAATAAAATCACAAAGAGCGAAACTCTAAAAGCAAACAGCTTCACCCACTCATTTCAAAACACGGCCTATCCAAACGTGCTAGAGAGCAAAAATGAGAAGATATTTGACGAGCAGGTAAATATCTATGATAAGCATATAAATTTAGATGAGTATTCATTTAGTGATACGAGGTTGCTTGAGGTTAGCACCTATCTTAAAAAGCTAAGAAGCGATATGCTTTTAAAAGAATTTGTCGCTAGCTCAAACGTCTTTGCTCTAAATTTAAACGACAATATCTCAGTCGCCATAGATCAAAGTAGCGGCGAGTATGAGTTTAAAATAATAGCTATAAAACACACTTATATAGACGAAAGCGTTTTAGAAAATACTCTAAATTTAGGTGACAATGTCCCTTTAAAAGATAAGAAATTTATAAGCTCATATACAAATGAACTAAGCATCATCCCAAGCAGTGTGAAATTTGTACCAAGTTACAAGCAAAAGCCAAAAGCGCCTGACATCACTCTAGGCCTTGTTGTAGGACAAGATGGGCTAAATAGCCAAACAAACACCATCCATACGGATAGCTACGGCAGGGTAAAAGTAAGACTAAATGCCTTTAGCACACAAGAGCAGATAGATAAAGACGACACCATAAACGCAAGCTATCATAAAAGTGCCTATCTAAGAGTGATCACACCTATCGCAAGCAACAGCTCTGGCTTCTTTGCGATACCTAGGGTCGGCGATGAGGTGATCATCTCATTTTTGCAAAACGACATAGATAACCCAGTGGTAAGCGGTAGCCTCTATAATGCCTCAAATATGCCACTAGTAAATGTAGATAACAACTACCACCAAACATCGCTTAGCTCAAAAACGATAGGTGCAAACGAGACCGGCATAAACGAGATCACTTTGTCAAACTTAAAAAACAAAGAGCAAATTTATGTAAAAGCCGAGAAAGACTACGACGAGCTAGTAAATAACGATTTTTCTCAAACGATACTAAACGACAAAAGCTCTCAAGTGCATGGTAGCTACACTGAAAGGGTCAAAAAAGCGCATATCCAAACGATAGATCTTGCTAAAAACGTAAATGTCGGAGGCGAATATCTAACGACGGTCGGACTTTCAAAAGATACGGTAGTAGGCGTCTCAAACACACTAAATGTAGCTGTTGATGATACAACTAGAGTTGGTCAAGATAGACATGAGTTTGTCGGTAATGACAAATTTGTCGAGATAAAATCAAACCTCAACACAACCATACACAACGACGAAACCAAAGAGATAAAAGGTACTAAAGAGCAAAACATAGATGGTAGCTACAAGCTAAATTCGCAAAAAGGCATAAATGAGTTTAGTAACGAGCACATCGTACTTCAGGCAAACAACTACATCGACATAAATGCTAAGTCAAATTTCACAACAAAAACAGCCGCGCAGCACACAGAGATGGCAGACTCAAAGTTTAGCGAGATCGAGACGACATACGAAGTCAATGCTAAAAATGAGATCATACACCAAGTAGAGAGCACAAAAGTAACGATAAATGGCTCAAGCGTGGTTATAGAAGTTGGTGGTGTAAAAGCGATATTTGACAGCATGGGTCTAAGGGTCATCGGCGGAGATATCAAGGCGTTGTAAAAATAACCGGAGGATAATATGAAGAATGTCTTTTTTATACTATTTTTAATCGTAAATTTATACTCGGATAATGAAAATTCTAAATCAAAAGAGTGGGCAGGAAATTACTCGTTTGAAGATCAGATTATGCTAGATGAAAAAAATTATCGTGGGCATATTCAGGATTTGAATATATCGATGTGCAAAAACAATATTTGTAATGTTAGGTTTGAAAGTTACCGTACATATGGCGTTAAAGGAGATGAAGATAGCGAAGGTGCAAATATTTGCCTGATAGAAGTTGATGATAAAGCGATGAATTTACAAATTCTTTCTTCTAAAGAAGCGGTTTTAAGATTAGCAACAAATGATAAAAGTAAAAAATGCAGTGCAAATATCATAAAAACAGGTAAAGGCTTTAAATTTACTAAGCCAGAAATAAATGCAAATGAGTGCGCAAATATACTTATAGATTATGGTTGCGGAGAAGGAACTGATCCATATTGGGACGGAGAATTTATAAGGAAAGATAAATGACCTTTAAAGAGCTAAGCAAAGATGAATATGGCAAATTATTGGGCATATTCATGTGCAACACAGAAGTGCATCCAAACTCTGAATTAGTCAAGTCAGGACGCTTCCTTAAGCCTCACGCTGATAATTATAAAAATGTTAATCAAGGAAATATCGCTATTGGCTATGGATTTGATTTAAAAGTAAATGATACAGCTCAAATTACAAAATTGTATAGAGGTGTCTTTGGAGATAAATGGCAATTAACGCAAGAAGAGACTTTGGTTTTAAAAGACTATAAAAACGGAAAAATAACAACCTCAGCAGCATTAAGTAAATTTAGCTCTATTCAAAATTTAAGCTTAGATTTAAAGACAAGAGATAATGCATATAAACTATACTCTTTAACTCTTAGTGCTTATGAAGATAAAGTTAATAATAACATTCCAAAATCCTACGAAAGACTGGCATTAGTCTCAAGAGCATACAACCACTATGGCTCCGCTCTTATGAAAGCCGTATCGCAAAGAGATAGATTTTTAATATGGTTTCATCTACGTTATACCATAAACACTCAAAGAGGCAAGGAGCTAAACGGTCTAACCAAAAGAAGGTTGTGGGAATCAGATATTTTTGATCTCATATATAAGGATGATTTTGAAGCGGTAATAAATATTTTTAGTAGCTTAAATATATTTAAATTTAATGAACAAAGAATGATTAAATATATACAAGCATATGAAAAAAGAAATTTTACAGAAGAAAATATTAGCTCTTTTAAAAAAGATGCTACAAGCAGGAATCTTACCGGCCATTTTTCGTTTAAATATAGCAAGATAAAAGATGTGGTTGCACCTTTTTTGAATAAATTCCACTCTCTTATAAAAGAAGTAACAAGTACTGTTTTTGATTTTAAAAATATATATGTTGTAAATTTAAATTCCGATGGCACCAATAACATCTCAAAGATAAACAAGGCATTAGAAGAGCGAGAGAGAAATTCTGAATTTAAAGAAGAGTCTAAAGAGGAAATTTTACTAATACTTCCTTATAAGTCAGCTCAACCAATAGCACCATATCAGCCTAAACATACAAAACTTACCATCATCTTAGCGGATAAGACACATCTTGATTGTGTAAATTTAAATCCATCAGGAAAAAAAGAAGAGAGCAAGATCATACTAACTAACTATAAGTATAATCCTTACAATACAAATAAAAACGACAATATAAAATTTATAGTTCCATCTACAAGTACAGAGGTAACTCTTTACAAAGATAATACTGGCAAGTTTGTCTCTCAAGATGGAAAGTATTTTTTTGATAATACAAATAAGTTAACCTTAAATTTCTTTAACAACCTAAACTTTAATCTACTAAATTTTGCCAAAGAAAATGGCTCTTTAAGAAGTGATAAGGCTTCGTCAATGTTTGATATAAAGCTTAAATTAGCAAGCAACAACAGCAGTGTCCCTACTACCAATAATGGAAATTTTAATCTAGTCATAACAAATTTAATAATCACTGATGAAAATCAAAATAGCACTGATATAAAAGAGATATATTTGCACAACGGAGAAGATAAGAGAGTATATAAATCATACTATCTTAAGAAAAATGAAACTACTAGCGATGATGATTCAGAGAAAAACTCATATACGGCCAAATTTAATATCAATTTGATCTTAGATAAAAATCAAGGAGCATTTAAGAAGACTACAAAATTCATACTTGCCGCTCGTGATCTAAGCAAGGACTACTCTACTAGTGAAATCCACAGCATGAGCGATAACGGTGTCGTATCGCTTGAAGCCAATCAGAAACAAAGCGGACAAGCTACATACGAGCTAAAAACATCACTTATTGATATAGCAAATAATATATTCAATGTGACAGTAGATGTCCCAAACAAAAAAGATAGAACAACAATAACCACAAAAGATACAATAAACCTAAAGGCAAAATATAAGCCAAATAAGGGAGACGATAACTATAAAGAAATAAACTGGTCTTATAAGATAATCAAAAAAGATGAGTACAATGGTGAAGTAAGAGCAAATATAGTAATAAACGACATAAAACTAGAAGGCGAGAAATTTAAAGGCAAAGAGATAAACTTCACCCCGCAAACGGACATAAAAGATCAAGAGCTACTCGAAAAACTAAAAGAAGATGATAGTACTATTGTGTTTTTTGCATGTTTGAAAGCTCCAAAATATACGACAAGATATGGTAAAACACACGGAAAAATTGATTTTAAAGTGCCTATAAAGCTTAAATATGAAAACAGCAAGCTTTATATATATGAATTTGGCCATACTGACAAGAATTTAGACTTTGACGCAAGCTTATCAGATAAATTTAGTTGCGAGATCAATGAGACAAAAAAATCAACTAACTCTGGTGGAAAATATTACATAAGCTCAAGCATAAATAGTCAAAATATAGGCATCTTTAAGGATTATAAGCTAAAAGATCCTGCTTATCAAGTAATAAGTATTAATGGTAAGTCCAGTAGAGTGTCTTTTGAAATTTATGTAGCTGATAGTAAGACCAAAAGTATAATATCGGGTAATAAAGGCGGAATAAATCTAATAAACAATGAAAATAAAAGTAAATTTATTTCTAAATTTAACGAAATAAAACAAAAAGTTAAACTAGAAGATGGAGAATCTGTTGGTATTGAAATAGTTGAAGATGATGTTTGTTTTTGTTTAAGCCAAGGCTTAGTTAAAAAGGGCTGTGGTGGAAATGGTTGTAATATAAACGATAATGACTATGCAACAACTGCCAAAGATCTCGGTGTAGAAAAAGAAGTATTAATGGCAATAGCAAGCCAAGAGTCTAAACATACTTCGTTTAAAGCAGTAAAACAAGCCACTATTTTATTTGAAAGACATAAGATGTATAGGCTTCTTATTAAAAAAGGTAATACTAAAGCCAGCGTAGATGCACTATCTAAAAAATATCCAAGTATCGTAAATGAAGATAGTGGTGGTCATAATGATATGACATCATACGAAAAACTTAAAATTGCGAAAAGTATAGATTATGACTGTGCTATACAATCGTGTTCATGGGGAAAATTTCAAGTCATGGGATTTAACTATGCTAATTTATATTCATCACCTAGGGAGTTAGAAAAAGCTATGAATATGTGTGAATTGCAGCAATTCAAGTATTTTGTTTCATATCTTAAAAATACGAGCGGTATGGTTGATGCATTGAAGAATAAGAACTGGGAAAGAATAGCAACACTATACAATGGTCCTAACTGGAAAAATCAAAATCCAGAATATGCAAATAATATTAAAAGATATTATAATCAGTTTAAGGCATCTAAATGAAAATATTTTATATAGTAGTTTTACTAAGTGCATTTTTATTTGCTTCTGAAATTTCAGAAGCTTTTGGGGATCTAGACGGTGATGGCAAGGACGAAAGAGTGGTGGTTTGGCAAGATAGTGACTTGCATAGAGTTTTGCAAATTTTTAAAAAAGATAGTGAAAATAAATGGATAAAATGGCAAGAATTTAGTAATGTAATAATGAAGTCTGATGAAGGTGGTGCCATGGGAGATCCTTTTGAAGGTTTGGAGATAAAAAATAGAGTGATCACAATAAATCACAGTGGCGGTGGCGGTAGATTTGAGTGGGGCTATACCTACAAATACAGACTTGACTTAAAAGATAAAATTTGGAAATTAATAGGCGTTACTGTAAATATGCTAGATAAAAATGTAAAAGATCAAAACTTGGACTATAACCTCCTAACAAAGAAAGCTATATACAAGGTAGAGTGCTTAACAGAAGAGGCAAACAAATGCAAAAATATAAAAAATTTTATGTTTGATGCAAAAAACAATAACCAAATAGATATGAATAAAATAAAACTTGGAGAAAACCAACTTATCGTGCCAAAATATAATGAGAAAATATATTATTGACGTAATAGGATATTAAATTTTAATATAAGTTACTACTATGTAAAACACTCTAAATTTAATCCAAATTCACAAGATCCACAAACAAATTTACATAAAACTTTACCTTTACAATATTTTGTAATGTCACACGTTTCTGCTAAAATCGCCCCTTTTAATTTACCTAAAAGGGAGAAAATGAGAGATATTTAGCCGAGTTTTTTGGCACATTTTGGTTAGTTTTTGGAGGTTGCGGTAGTGCGATATTTGCAGCAGCTTTTCCAGAGCTTGGTATCGGATTTGTAGGTGTTGCGTTTGCTTTTGGTCTTACAGTTCTTACGATGGCTTACGCAGTTGGTCACATCAGTGGCGGACACTTCAATCCTGCTGTCTCAATTGGCTTGCTAGTTGGCGGAAGATTTGATAAAAAAGACTTCGTGCCTTACGTCATCGCACAAGTTATCGGAGCGATCGCAGCTGCTGCTGTGCTATATCTTATCGCTTCTGGCAAGGCTGGATTTGACGCTGCTGCAAGCGGTTTTGCTAGCAACGGATACGGCGAGCACTCACCAAATGGCTACAGTCTAGTCTCAGCACTTGTAGCAGAGATAGTTCTAACTGCGTTTTTCCTTATCATCATCCTAGGTGCGACTGATGAGCGTGCGCCAAAGGGCTTTGCACCGATCGCTATTGGCCTTGGCTTGACACTTATCCACCTTATCTCGATACCTATCACAAACACATCGGTTAATCCAGCTCGCTCAACTGGCGTTGCGATATTTCAAGGCACTTGGGCACTAGAGCAGCTTTGGCTTTTCTGGGTTGCGCCTATCGTTGGAGCGATCATAGGAGCTATCATTTATAGGATTTTAGGCTGCACATGCGGCTGCAAAAGCGCAAAATAATCAAATTTTATACTTCAAGGGGCGATCTTCGCCCTTTCTACTCTTTCAAATTTAAAATAAGTAAAAAGAAATTTATAAGATATTTTTGAGGGGTCATCTAAGAAATTTAATTCTTAGATGAAAGAGGATTTAAGCCTTTTTTGTCATCGCCCTAATAGGTATAACAAATATCGCTGCAACAAGGTAAAAAACGATACCAAAGACAGCTGCCATCATAAATATCTCGCCGATATCATAAAAGCTTGACTCAAGCCTAATAGTATCCACGTAATTTATCGCAAACCATAATGCTACGCCAAGAGCGATAGCAAAAACAAAAAATCCCCAAGAAAATAAGAAATTTAAAATCTTAGTCATCAACTTTTCTCCTTTTTGAGTTTATTTATCTACCTTAAATCCGCCGCCAAGTGCCCTATAAACTTCAACCGCGCTATCTACTTCATCAAGCTTTGCAGAGACATCTTGAAGCTTTGCTTGAAGCAAATTTCTCTCCGCGTCAAGAAGCTCTAAGTGACCGATATAGCCAGCATTATACTGATCTTTAGCAAGCGAATAAATTTTTTGCTGCGATTGTAGCAAATTTTTTACCTGATCCAAAGAGAGCTTTGCATTTTGCCTTGATATAAGGGCATCTCTAACCTCTCCAAGGGCCGATCTAACAGTCGCTTCGTAAGTGATAGCTGCGATTTGCTCGTTTGTCTCAGCAACACGGACGTTGTTTTTTGTCCTGCCATAGTCAAATATTTTTTGCGCTAAAGAGCCACCTATATTCCAAGTATTGGCATTTCCTACAAATATATTTTCAAAATCAATACTTGTAAAGCCCAAAAGTCCGGTAAGTGAGATCGTAGGAAAATAATCAGCTTTTGCCACGCCAACAAGCGCATTTGTAGCTTTTAGATCTGCTAGCGCCTTTGCCACGTCGCTTCTTCTAAGCAAGACATCTGAGCTGATGCCAGCCTTTATCTCAGGTGAGCTTGGTAAATTTTGCGCACTAGCAACGGCTCCTTTTAAAATTTCATCATTGCTCTTGCCAGTTAGGATGGCTAGCGAAGTAAGCGCTTGCGACTTTGAGTTTAACACTGAAGTTAGGCTTGTTTTTGCCCTTTCAACCTCAGCCTTGCTTTGCAGATAGGTCATCTCATTTATGCCACCAAGATCAAGCTGCGTCTTGCGAAGCGCTAACGTATCTTCGTAGGTCTTTAGTGTCTCTTTTAGCACTGCTTCTTGCATGTTTAGCGATACTAGAGCAAAGTAGCTTTTTGCCACACTTGAGCTAAGGCTTAGTCTAGCGCTATCATAGTCAAATTTGCTCGCATTTAAATTTTCATTAGCTGCAAGCACGCTATTTCGCACTCTACCCCAAAGATCTATCTCGTAGTTTAGTCCTAAATTTATGCTCGAGCTTCTATAACGTGTTTGAGGCTGCTTGGTGTAGGTTTCACCACTGCTTTTTGCTTTGGTATAACTTGCATTTAAATTTACCCCCGGTAGCAAGTCAGCCTCAGCAACACCAAGACTCGCCTTTGCTTTTTCTAAATTTAAATATGCGATGCGTAAATTTGTATTTTTCTCAAGCGCACTTTCAACAAGAACATTTAAATTTTCATCGTGAAATTCTTTCCACCAAAGATCTCTTATATCGCTTGTCTCGAAAGTGTATGTTGAGGTGAAATTTGTATCCACGTTTGGCATATCTGGGCGAAACGAGCAACCAGCCAAAAACGCCGCTGTTATAAGTATAAACGCCTTATTTCTCATCTTTTTTTGCTCCCTTTTTCCAGTATTTTTCATTTAAATTTTCAAGCAAATAGTAAAACATAGGCACGAAAAATATCGCTATTGTTGTTGATGCGATCATGCCGCCAACCACGCCAGTTCCTAGTGAGTGGCGAGATGCAGCTCCAGCGCCTGTGCTTATAACCATTGGGAAAACGCCAAGCGTAAATGCGATCGAGGTCATTACGATAGGTCTAAAGCGAAGTTTGGCCGCATTTACAGCTGAGTCAAATATGCTCTTTCCGCTCTCACGCTCTTGCATAGCAAATTCTACGATCAAGATGGCGTTTTTGGCCGCTAGACCGATGAGTAGCAAGAGTCCGATCTCAAAGTAGATATCGTTTGTTAGCCCTCTTATCCAAACAGCTAGCAACGAGCCAAATACCGCAAACGGCACGGCTGTGATGACTGCAAGTGGGATGAGCCATCTTTCGTACTGAGCCGCAAGGATCAAAAAGACAAAGACCATACCAAAGATAAAGGCAACCGTGCCTGTTCCTTGAGAATTTACCTCTTGATATGCCGTTCCAGCCCAGCTTATAGCGTACTCATCGCTACTTAGCGTGTCATTTACGACCTCTTGGATCGCTCTGATCGCATCACCTGATGTATAGCCAGGTTTTGGATCGCCCATGATCTTAGCCGCTGGAAAGAGGTTAAATCTATCAACGATATCAGGTCCGATCGATCTTGTGAGCGTCGCTACTGAATTTAATGGCACCATGCCACCATCTTTTGAGCGGACAAAAATTTTCCTTAGATCCTCAGGGTTGTTTCTAAAGTTATCGCTCGTCCTTGCATATACGCGGTACGACTTGCCTGCAAGATTGAAGTCGTTTATGTAGTATGAGCCAAAAGTAGCGGCTATGGTGCTAAAAATTTCATTCTCGCTTACGCCAAATAGCCTTGCTTTTTCTTTATCAACTGTTATCTTAAACTGGCGGTAGTTCGTCTCAAGAGTCGTTCTCACGCTTTGTAGCTCAGGCCTTGCATTTGCTGCTGCAGCTACCTTTCTAGCGTCAGCCTCTATCTCGTTGTAGCTCTTGCCGCTCTTGTTTTGTAGATACATCTCAAAGCCGCCAGTCATCGATAAGCCCATGATAGGAGGTAAATTTACAACAAAGGTTATTGACTCTTTTGAGCCCCCAAGCATACCACTAAACTGTCCAGCCAAGGCATCTGCACCGTCCGTTGCACCTTTTCTCTCGCTCCAGTCTTTTAGCTTGATAAAGCTAACGGCTGAGTTTTCTCTAAGAGAGCTAGCTAGCATATCATAGCCTGCAAAGCCCAGGGTAAATTCGACATTTGGATTGCTCAAAATGGCGTTACTAATAGATTTTACCTCTTCTTTAGTCTTTAGCATATTTGTTGAAGGTGGAAGAGAAGTGATAACCATCAAAGCACCCTTGTCTTCTGAAGGCACAAGCCCTTTTGGCACTTTCTGAAATAGCCCATACGTTGCAAATCCCATGATACCAATGACTATAAAGCTAATAATGACGTGTTTTAAAATTTTTGCCACGCCTGCTGTAAAGAGCCTAGTGCTAAAGTCAAAAAAGTCGTTAAATTTCTTAACTATCCAAAATGGCTTGTTCTCTTGTTTTTTAAGCATAACCGCACAAAGTGCTGGCGTAAGAGTAAGAGCGACAAAGCCTGAGATACAAACGGCGACAACAAGTGTTAGCGCAAATTGCTTTTGTATAACGCCAACAAAGCCCTCCATAAATGAAACTGGCACGAAAACCGCGCAAAGCACGAGCACGATAGAGATGACTGGGGTTTGTACCTCCTCCATCGCCTTAAATGTCGCGTCTTTTACGCTTATCTCTTTATCTTCATGCAAAATTCTCTCGACGTTTTCTATAACGATGATCGCGTCATCCACGACGATACCGATGGCTAGGATCAGGGCAAAAAGTGTGATCAAATTTATACTAAAGCCCATCACATAAAGACCGCCAAATGTGCCTATGATAGAGACTGGCACAGCAAGCATCGGTATGATGGTAGCTCTAAAGCTCTTTAAGAAGAAGTACATTACGATAAGAACGAGCAACAACGCTTCTATGAAAGTTTTTATGACCTCTTCTATTGAGACGGTGATAAATTCAGTTGGGTTATAAGCTATGGTGTGCTCTAGGCCAACTGGGTAGGTTTTCTTTAGCTCTTCAAGCTTTGCTTTTACTGCTTCAGATGTCGCAAGCGCGTTTGCGTCATTTTGCAAAAATAGCAAAAGTGGCACTGCTGGCTTGCCATTTAGCATAGCATCATATGCGTAGCTAGCAGCTCCAAGCTCGACTGTGGCGACCTCTTTTAGTTTTACAACGCTGCCGTCTTCACTTTTTATCAAAATTTCACCAAACTGCTTTGGATCTTTAAAACGTCCTTCAGAAACTACAGAATAAACATAAGGATTTTCACCCTTTGATGGCTGCTCGCCGATCTTGCCAGCTGCGTATTGTGAGTTTTGAATTCTTACTTGAGAGATGACGTCGCTTGGAGTTAGTTTAAACTGAGCAAGTCTGTCTGGCTTTAGCCAAATTCTCATCGAGTACTCTTTGTTGCCAATTAGCACTGTATCGCCGATACCATTTACCCTTTTGATCGCATCAGCGATGTTTAAATTTACATAGTTATATAGCTCAACTTGGTTCATATTTGGATTTGTAAAGCCAACTGCTTGAAGGATCGAGCCACTTCTTTCACGCACCGTTACACCCATATTTTGCACCTCTTGAGGCAATCTTGAAAGGGCAGCTTGCACGCGGTTATTTACATCGATAGTAGCTTGTTTTGATGATGAGCCGATCTTAAAATATACACTTATATTCATAGTGCCAGCTGAGCTTGAGGTGCTTTGCATATAAAGCATATTTTCAACACCATTTATCTGATCTTCAATGGCACTTGCGACCGAGTCAGCGATAGTCTGCGCATCAGCGCCGCTATATGTCGCAGTTACAGAGACAGTAGGCGGTGTAAGACTTGGATACTCCTCTATTGGAAGCCCCTTGATACCCATAAAACCTGCTATAACTATGATGATAGATAAAACAGTTGCAAATATCGGGCGGTTTATGAAAAATCTTGAAAACATCTATCTGCCTTTACTTGCTACTTGTAGCGTTTGCATCTTTGTTTAAGAAATTTGCGCTTAGGTCTTTGTCAGTTTCAACTGGTGCGCCAACTCCTATTTTAAGGAAGTTATTAACTATTATCTTATCGCCCTCTTCAAGGCCCTCAGTCACTACGACCATATCTTTTGTTTGGTAGCTAGTTTTAACATTTTTTTGGCCTACTTTGCCATCTTTTACGACTAAGACATAAGTGTTTGTAGCGCTTTGTTGAAGGGCGACTTGTGGGATGTTAAAGGCATTTTTTTGCACAAATCCACTCATCTTTATATGACCAAACGCGCCTGGCAAAATTTTACCCTCACTATTATCAAAGCTAGCCTTTGCCAAAACGCTGCCAGTTGCGGTATTTACGACATTATCTATAAATGTCACTTTGCCAGTGAAATCTTCATTGTTTAAATTTAAAACAGCCTCGCTATTTAGTTGCTGCCAAGCGCCACTATCTAAATTTGCTTTTCTGCTTAGATTATCCACGTCTGCGATGTAAAAGTCAGCTTCGATCGGATTTATCTTAGTTAGTCTTACAAGCTGAGTTTGGCTTGCTACTACAAGTGAGCCAACATCGACTTTATTATCGCCCACTACGCCGTCAAATGGAGCCACTATGCTTGTGTAGCCTAGATCTATTTTTGCACTTTTTAAATTTGCTTTTGCGCTTACTAAATTTGCATTTGCGATATCATAAGCTGCAACAGCTGCGTCGTAGTCTTTTTGAGAGACTGCATTTTTCTTATAAAGGGCAGAAATTCTTTTAAACTCAGTTTCGGCATTTTTTAAATTTGCATTTGCAACGCCAACAGCTGCATCAAGTGAGTCGTAGCTAGCTTGATATTTCTCTGGATCTATGAGAAATAGCTTCTCCCCAGCTTTTACCTTGTCGCCTGGCTTAAAAAACTGCTTTATGATCGTGCCGCCAACCTTTGGATAGATGATGACATCTTGGTTGCTAGTAACTGTGGCTGTGTAGTCAAAGCTAATAGGCACATCCGCCTTTTTAGCCACGAAAATATCAACATGAGATGTTGGCATCTGGCGGCCTGCAGCAGCCTTTTTGTCGCCACTTTCAAAGCAGCCAGAAAGCAAAAAAACGGCAGCTGAAAGCACAAGAAAACTTTTAAATCTCAACATAAAAACCTCTCTTAATTTTAAATTTTAATCCCAAGTTTAGTTTTGTAATTTTCATTACAAATTATAAAAGTCACTGACTATAACTAAATATAAATTAAAAGTCAATTCTACTTTTTAATGATGCCATTTAAAAATAGCTCAACACACAAAGCAACGTGCTCTTCACGCTCTTTTTTGCTTAGTTTTGGCTCCTCGTCTAATATGAGAGCGTTGTAGTAATGTGACCCCTTTACATTTTCTATAAAGCATTTTGCGGCAAATTTGGCTGGAAATTTTGGATTTAGCTGTGATTTTATCTCATCTCTTTCAAAGAAATTTATAAGCACAAGGTCGATCTTATTTAAAATTTGATCTAAAAATACCCTACCAAGTTTGCCACCATTTTTAGAGCTCTCGCTTATCATTATCCTGCCAAGTGAGATATTTTTCTTGGTGCAGATGATAGAAAAAATAATGGTTGCAAATTTGGTTAAAAACTCCTCCAAGCTGTGAGAAATTTTAAGATCTATCCTCTCATCGACCTCTTTTATAAGCGCATCTATCTCTTGCTCGATGATCGCTAGAAAAAGCCCCTCTTTGCTCTCAAAAAATGTGTAAATGCTAGCAAGCGAGCCGCCGCTTATCGCCACGATATCGCTAAGGCTTGTCTTTTCGTAGCCATTTTTTAAAAATAGATCAAGCGCTGTTTTTACGATGAGCTCGTATCGTTTTTTGCCTTTTTCTGATATCGCCATTTCACTTCCCACTAAATTTTCGTCATTTTATCATCTTTTAGGATAGATAAAAGTGCTAGCCCTTTGCACGCTGATAGTTGGCTCGTCAGTGGCGTAAGCTTTTATATTTATATGTTTTAAAAGATCTTTTTCGCTTGTGTTTTCATTTTTTGATTTTAGCGTGACGATGACCTTTTGCTTTGCGCCAGCTTTTAGCGTAAATGGCTTATTTGGACGAGAAATTTCTATGCTTTTATCATCTATCTCAAAGTAAAATTTATGATCCTTGCTTTGGGTATTTTGCACCAAAAATACATAAGAATTTTCAACCTCACCTTGATCTAAAACCTTGTAAAGCTCGCTAGTTCTATTGATATTTAAAAGCATGCTCTCTTTTTTGCCACTCATCAGCGCTGCAGCTACCAAAACTACGCACAAAATGACAAGATAAGCAACCGTTCTAAATCTAAAAATTTTCACCTTTTTATTTTCATTTTGAGAATTTATGCTTCTCCACTCTATAAGCGAGCTTTCGTTAAAATGCCCCATCACTTTAGCGCATGCGTCACTGCACTCAAGGCAGTTTATGCACTCAAGCTGCATGCCCTTTCTTATGTCTATATGCGTCGGGCATATCCTCACGCAGGCCTCGCACCCAGTACAAAGTGCGCCTTCTTCTTTTGGCTTTTTAAATTTCTCTTTGCCATCAAATATGACGCCACCTCGTTTTTGGTTGTAGATAACTTGTATCGTGTCGCTATCAAACATAACTGACTGCACTCTCGCATACGGACAAACGTAGACACAGAAATTCTCTTTTAAAATGACCACGTCATAGACTAGCCAAGCAGCGATACTAAGCCAAAATACAAGTAAAATTTTATGTTCGCTTGGATCACTTATATAGGCTAAAAATTCAAATGGCGGCACAAAAAACCACATGAAATTTGCAGCTATGATAAGAGCCAAAACAGACCAAATTCCAACAGCTAAAGCACGCTTTAAAATTTGACCTTGTGGCTCATTTTGTTTGTTTTGGATGTTTTTTCTGATCTTTAAAATTTTAGTCTGCAAAAGGTCACGAAAGAGCGTTCTAAAAATGGTCTGCGGACAGCTCCAACCGCACCAGATACGCCCTGCAAGCGTCGTTAGAAAAAATATGCTTAAAAACAAAGTGATAAACAAAAACGGCATCAAATATAGCTCTTGCATATCAAATTTTGTAAAAAATAGATCGACCCTGCTCTTATCAAAACTTAGCAAAAATAGCTGCGCGTCATTTATCCTAATAAATGGCAAAATAAATACAAATAACGTGATACAGGCAAAAAAAATGTAACGCCTCTTGGCGTAGCTAAGATGAAGATCCTTTGACATGGTGAGCCTTTTTGATTTTTTGTGATTATACATTAAAACCGCTTTAAACCCATTTTTGCCCCTTTTCTAAGGTATATTTTTGCAAATTTATTAAAGGAGCGTGCATGATTTCTAGACGTAAATTTATAAAGACAAGTTTAGCAGCCACAACACTAGCTGCTTTAAATTTAGAGGCGTCAGCGAATGAGCCAAAATGGGATAAGGAATTTGACGTACTTATCGTTGGTAGCGGACTTAGCGCAAATGTAGCTGGCATAGTTTTGGCTGAGGCTGGGCTAAAGGTAGCGCTGATTGAAAAAATGTCAAGACTTGGCGGTAACTCGGTCATTTCGCAACTTGACTTTGCCTGCGTTGGATCAGACGAGCAGATAAATGCTGGCATAAAAGACTCCATAGAACTTTTTGTCAAAGATCTAAACAAGGCTGGCAAGGGCTTTAACGATGTCGCTCAGTCTTTGCGTATAGCTGAAAATTCAAAACGATCGTATGAATTTGTAAAGGCAAGAGGTGTTAAATTTGCTAGCAAGCTAAAACATCTTGGCGGTCATAGTGTGGCTAGAAGCTTAGAGACAGAGGGCGGTGGTGGAGCGTTTGTTCAGACTTTAAATTCGCACTTTGAAAGTAAAGGCGGGGCAAGTCTTAAGCGCGTAAAGGCTGATGAGATTATATTTGACGAAAGCGGCAAGGTAGCAGGCTTAAAGGTGAGAGAAGAGTATAAATTTGATAAGAGCTTGGCTGATGATGATCTGCAAAATACAGCAGGCGATGTCAAATTTTACAAAGCAAATAAAGCTGTCATCTTTGCAAGTGGTGGATATTCGGCAGATAAGGCATTTAAAGCTGCTCAAAATCCAAGACTAGCCCTTGCCAAAACACCTTCAAATCCAGGTGCAACAGCTGGTGCTTTAAAGATGATGTTAGCAGTTGGAGCAACGCCTATCCAACTAAGTCTTGGCAGGTACTCTTTTGGTATCCCAACAGAAGATCTAGTCTTTTCAATGATAGTTGATGGTAAAAACTCAAAAAGATTTATGAATGAAGATGGCGACAGGCAGGGCTTATCAGATAAAATTTTAGAAAATATGCAAGATAACAGCTCAGATAAATTTGCAGTGATAATCTTTGATGAGGTTGGTTTTGGAAGCAGTCACGATCCAAAAAGGTTAAACAAATTTGTAGAAGATGGAAAGATGAAGAAATTCCAAAATTTGGACGAACTAGCAAAAGAATTTGGGCTAAATTTAGAGGTTTTAAACAGCGAGATCAAGCGATATAATGAAAATATAGAGAAAAAAGATGATAGTGACTTCAAAAAAGATCTAAGCAAGGTAAATCCTATCTTAAAAGCGCCATTTTACGGCATGCTAGCAGCTCCTGGCATAAGCTATACACCAGGCGGAGTCAGGGTTAGTTTAAATTTTGAAGTGCTAGGCTTAAAAGATAATATGCCTATTAAAAATTTATATGCCATAGGCGAAGCAACAGGCGGAATTCACGGCTATGCAAGGCTAACAAGCTGCTCTACACCAGACTGCATTAGCTCTGGTTTGATAGCTGCTGAGCATATCTTGAAAGCTTAAATTTATGAAAGTTAAACTATACTCACGGCTTATTTTAATCTGAAAGGTGGTGAGGACGTTGCCTGGTATTAAGGTACATCCTAACGAGTCATTTGACGAGGGTTACAGAAAGTTTAAAAAACAAACTGATCGTAACTTAGTCGTTACTGAAGCAAGAGCTAGACGCTTCTTTGAGCCTAAAACTGAGATCCGCAAGAAACAAAAAATTGCAGCTCGCAAGAAAATGCTTAAACGTCTTTATATGCTTAGACGCTACGAGTCAAGACTCTAAAACCAAGACAAAGAGGGCTTTGCTCTCTTTGTTTAACTCTTCTTTTAGCCTTATTTTTTTATAATCAAAGCAATTTTTTTATTTTATTTTAAACGGAAATCCGATGCAAAAGCTAGCTGTAAATGAAGCTGCAGAAATTTTAGGCATAACAAAAGAAGCAGTCTATAATAGAATCCGCCGAGGCTCGTTAAAAACAGTCATTGAAAATGGCACTAAATTTGTCATCCTTGACGAGGAGCCAAGTAGCGAAAAACCCACAAAAACCGCCCCAAAAAGCACAAAATCTAAATCCCAAAACGACGAGTTTGTAAGTTACTTGCTAAATGAGCTAAATGAGCTAAAGAGCTTAAATTTAAATTTGCAAGCCGACAAAGATAGGCTTTTTAAAGAAAAAGAGCAGATGCTCATCGAGCGAAAAAATGAAATTTTGCAAATTTATAAGGATAGAGACGAGAAGCTCATGCAGTTTCTAAACGCCATGCAAAGACCGCTTTTAGCACCTAAAAACGAAAGTGCCGCAAGCGAAGTGGCGATAGATGCGCAGATAGAGGACGAGTCAAAATGGATAAATTTAAGCGAATATCTAAAGGAGTTAAATTTAAAACCAAAAGCGACAAAAAAGATCAGTGAAAAGATAATAAAAGCGATACATCACTCCAAATTTATCAAATTTAAACGCGGCGTGATACTTGTTAGAAGACATAAAAATTTAAAAGAGTTGATAGGAGAGATATGAAACATATTAAAAAAATAGCTACTTATGCTGCGGTTGGAGGATTTGGTGCCATTATCATGGCTGGACTTGCTGGTTGCGGAAGCGACGATGGTGGTAATGAAAACGCACTAAACGAAGTTGCGCAAAAAAATGGCGCCTTTGTCATCATCGAAGAGAGCGCGCCTGGCGTTTATAAAATCTTAGAAGAGTACCCAAGTACCGAAACTAGGGTCGTGCTAAAAGATATGAACGGCACTGAGCGCGTGCTTAGCAAAGATGAGATCGATAAGCTTCTAGCGCAAGCAAACGCAAAGATCGACAACAACACTTCAAATTTGACAAGAACTAGCGACGCACAGCTAAGTAGCGGCGGGCTAAGTCTTGGCGAGACGATCCTTGCCTCAGCAGCTGGCGCGATACTTGGTAGCTGGATAGGCAGTAAGCTCTTTGGCAACCAAAATTTCCAAGCAAATCGCCAAAGCACATATAAAAATCCAAGTGCCTACACAAGAAGCGTCGATAGCTTTAATAAGCAAAAAGCGGCAAATTCTGCTGCAAGAAGCAGCGGTGGTAAGAGTGGATTTTTCGGTGGTGGCTCAAAGTCAGGCTCTAGCTCATCAAGTTTTGGAGGCTGAAAATGATAAATTTAAGAAAAATCACCCCGTTAAATAACGAATTTATGGAGAAAATCGGCTTTGCATGGCATACAGATAACGACAACAGCTCGTATATCGCAGATGAGATCGTGCAGGTAAGCGAAAAAGAGGCAAATGCCTACTACGAGGCGGCAAACGAGCTATATGATATGTATGTAAATGCCGCTCAGCACGTGATCGACAACAACCTTTTTCACGAGATAGGCATACCATTTAACCTTGTTGATATCATAAAAAATAGCTGGGAAAATGACGTTCACTGGCACCTTTACGGCAGGTTTGACCTAGCTGGCGGGCTTGATGGTAAGCCTATAAAGCTCATTGAGTTTAACGCCGACACGCCAACGGCAGTTTTTGAGACGGCGATCATCCAGTGGGCGATGCTAAAGCTAAATCACATGGACGAAGCAGCCCAGTTTAACGACCTTTACGAGTCGCTAAAGCAAAATTTCAAACGCCTTATCACGCTTGGCGACGAAGATGCGGACTTTGACGAGCTTTACGAGGGCTGGGGGATACTCTTTAGCAGCATCGCTGGCAGTATCGAGGACGAGCAGACCGTAAAACTTCTGCAATACATCGCAAAAGAGGCTGGCTTTAAAACAGACTTTGCCTACGTAGATGAGGTCGTTTTTGACGATAATGAGGGCATTTTTAAAGGTGAAGAAAATTTCGAGTATTGGTTCAAGCTTGTCCCTTGGGAGAGCATAGCGATCGATGAGGGCGAGCTAGCTCTAATACTCTCAAACATCGTCAAAAATCAAAAAGCTATTATCATAAATCCAGCCTACACGCTGCTTTTCCAAAGCAAAGGGATTTTAAAAATCCTTTGGGATCTTTATCCTAATCACCCGCTCTTGCTTGAGACCTCAAACGAGCCGCTAAAAGGTAAAAAATATGTGAAAAAGCCGGTATTTGGCAGAGAAGGTGCAAACGTCTCTATATACGATGAAAACGGCGCACAAATAGCAAGCAACGATGGCGAATACGACTCAAACAAAGCCATCTATCAAGAATTTTACGAGTTTAACCAAGATGAGGGGGGCGAGAGCTACCAAGCAGGCGTATTTTACGCTTATGAGGCATGCGCGCTTGGATATAGAAAGGGCGGTAAAATTTTAGATAACTATTCTAAATTTGTAGGACATTTCATTAAGGACTAAAGATGAAGATCGTTTGTTTAGATGCGGCAACGCTTGGAGAAAACGTTGATCTTAGTGTTTTTAAGAAATTTGGCGAGTTTATCAGCTACCAAAAGACTAAGAGCGATGAGGTCGTGCCTCGTCTAAAGGGCGTTGATATCGTCATCACAAACAAGGTTATCATCGACAAAGCCGTGATGGACGCGCTAAATTTAAAGCTTATCTGTATAAGCGCAACTGGCATGAATAATGTCGATCTAGAGCATGCAAAAGCTAAAAACATAGTCGTTAAAAACGTCGCTGGCTACTCAACAGCAAGCGTCGTGCAGCACACGTTTGCTTTGCTTTTTGAGCTAACAAATCGCATCAAATTTTATGATCACTACGTAAAGAGTGGCGAGTGGGTGAAGAGTGAAATTTTCACCTATCTTGGCGCAGATATCAGCGAGATCGCTGGCAAAGAATTTGGCATCATCGGACTTGGCGAGATAGGACGCGGCGTGGCGGCGGCAGCGCGTGCATTTGGCGCAAACGTGAGCTACTACTCGACAAGCGGAGCAAATAAAAATAGCGAGTTTAAGCAAAAAAACCTAGATGAGCTACTAAGAAGCAGCGACATCATCAGCATCCACGCACCGCTAAATGAAAAGACTAGAAATTTGCTAGGCGCAAACGAGATAAATTTGCTAAAAGATGATGCGATAGTGCTAAATTTAGGACGTGGCGGCATAGTCGATGAAGCGGCGATGGCAAGGGCGATAGATGAGAGAAATTTACGCTTTGGCACCGACGTTTTAGAAAGCGAGCCAATGAGCGAAAATAGCCAATTTTTAAATGTAAAAAACAAGGAAAATCTACTAATCACCCCGCACGTAGCATGGGGCAGTTTGGAGGCTAGAAAACGGCTGATCTCGCTCATAGTTAAAAATATAGAAGAATTTATAAAAGGATAGAAAATGGCAAGCGAACATAGCTTTGATATAAGTGCTGAGGTCGATATGATGGAGGTTAAAAACGCTCTTGAAACGGCTAAAAAAGAGATCGCTGCGAGGTATGACTTTAAGGGGCTTGCGGCTGAGGTAGAGCTAAATGAAAAAGAGAAATTTATCACGCTTCTTAGCTCAAGTGATAACAAGATCGACGCGCTAAAAGACATCGTGATCTCAAAGCTCATCAAGCGCAACATCCCACCAGTGGCGATCACAGAGACAAAAAGAGAGCCAGCAAGTGGGGGGAATTTAAAGGCGACGCTAAAGCTAAACGATACGCTTGATAGTGAAAACTCAAAAAAGATTACCAAAGCGATCAAAGACTCAAAGATCAAGGTAAGTGCGCAGATCAGGGGCGAAGAGATCAGAGTGACAAGCAAAAGCATAGACGATCTGCAGGAGTGTATAAAGCTCGTTAGGGGGTTGAACCTAGAGCTTCCGATAGGCTTTAAAAACCTAAAATAATGGCTTCTCGTGAGCGCTTTTAAATGAGCTAGAAAAATTCTCGCTTCGCAGGCTATATCGCATATTTTCGCTTTATTATGCGTCGTTGATTCAAATTTTTGCTCGGTCATTACCAGCTCGGTAACTCCCGTCACAAAAATTTAAATCGCCTCGCCTAATTTTGCGAAATAATCGTATGGTTTTTGTGGTGAAATCTTGCAGACTTGCAGGCTAAATTTGCGAAATCGTCGGACGGTTTTAGTATTAAAATTTAGTAGGTTGCTGGGCTAAAATTGTGAAATTTATCTGATTCGTGGGTGAAATTTCGCCTTATCGTTTTATTTAAATTTGATCTATCTAAATTCTAAAAAGGAGTAAAAATGGGCTTTTTTGAGAAAATACTTGGTAAGCAAATAGACCTTGGCGAGCAGATGCCGATCTATTTTGTAAGTAGCGACGAAGACTATATGCAGCGCGCATTTGAGCAAGCTCGTGAGAGCTTTAAGTATTTTTGGCGTGAGCTTTACTGGGAGCGCCGCAGGATCACACCTATGCTTGATTATGCGATGGTAAAAATTTGCTTTTTAGATGTCATAAATGGCGAAGAGGTGGGCGAGCACATGTGGGTAAATGACGTTGAATTTGACGGAGAGACGATATATGGCACGCTCGTAAATGAGCCAGATAGCGTGCAAAACGTCAAAGTTGGCGATCAAATAAGCGCAAAATTTACCGATATGAGCGACTGGCTCTTTGCGATAGACGGACGTGCTTATGGTGGCTTTAGCGTGCAGGCGATGCGCTCACGCATGCAAAAAGATGAGCTAGCCGAGCATGATGCGGCTTGGGGGCTTGATTTTGGCGATTTTAAAGATATTTTGGTGGTTTTCGAGCAAAAAGAGCATCCAGAAAATTTGATAGAGCATCCGATGAGCAAAAATATGCGCGGCCAGGTGGAGCATTATATAAAAGCGCATCCAAGCATGGTCGCAGACACCGACGAGCTTGGTTTTACGCAGCTTCACCATGAGGCACTTGCTGGAAATTTAACGATCGTAAATCTCTTGCTAGAAAATGGCGCTAGCAAAAACGCCCGCACAAAAAGTGGCAAAACCGCAGCTGAACTTGCTAAGCAAATAGGCTGGAGCGAAATCGCAAAGGTGCTTAGCTAGTTAAATTTGTAAATTTAAAGATGTTTTAAATAAAAAAGGTTTTGAAATATGAAAAGCTTTGAGAGATTAGTTGAAGATAAAAATAGAGTTATTAAAGATTGCGACGATTTTATTAATAAACTCAAGGAAATTTCGTTATCTAATGACAATGTTTTAAATTTAATTGATTTACTTTCTGCAAAAAAAGAAAAATATAAAGAATTAAAATATAATAATTATGAGGGAACAGTACTTTTCATAGAGAATATCGATGAAAAAATTTATAGACAAATTGTTTTATTGGAAAAACAGAATATAAAAGAGGTTAACCCTATATTAAAAAACTTTGATTTTGAATATAAAGATTATCAGAAACTAAAATTTATTTTGGAAAAATTAAAATTTATAAAAAATTATTATAAAAGTTTAATAACATTACTAGGCATAATACCATTCATAATATATTTTGTACTTAATAGAAACATAGGTTTCATTCCAGTATCTGAGAGTGGAGATATTTTTTCACTCCTTGTTTCACTAACTTTAGCTGGACTTAGTTTGTTGTTTATATTGTATCTTATGCCTATGTTGCAACTGTTTTTCTTATTTCAAATAAGAGACATTAAAGGGACAGGTATAATTTATGCTACATCTGTATTTTTATTTATTTTGTTTGTTTTTTTAGTAGGTTTCTTTAGTAAAACGGCAAATGAGTATATGATACTTACTTACTTTATATTAATAGAAATTATTATTGTTTTAATGATTGGGAGGCACTATAGATATAAAGATAGTTTTAATTCATATATGCTAATGGTTATTTACGCATTTATTTCTTTTGTATGTCCAATAATAATTTTTTTATTAATTTATAAT
>NZ_CABPUY010000002.1:46341-70424 GCF_902460575.1 Campylobacter concisus
GAGTAGGTCATGAAGGTGCATTATATCTTTTAATGTTTGTTATATTTTTAACTTTTATTGTTTCGTTGTTGCTATTAATGAGGGATATTTACTATTTTGGCTATGTTTTTAAAGCCTTTATTTTTATAAATTTTGTTTTGCTTTGTTTATTAAGTGGTAAAATTATTCAATTTTCAAATTTTGGAAATATAGAATATAAAATGCTTTTAGTAGATAAGAGTACAATAGATGTTTTGCCAATTGAAATTTGTAAGAAAGATAATAAAGACAATGGCGGTAAAACTTGCTATGAAATAAATAGAAGTATACAGCTTTATAACATTAAAGCATTATCAACTCTTGGTAAATTTTATTATTTAGAGACAAGAGATGGTGTAAAATTTGAGCTTGATGCTAGCAAGGTTATATTAAAACAAAAACAAGAAAGGTAAATTTGAGTTACCAAGACATTTTAGATGAAAAAGATGAGAGCGTTAAAAACGCTAAGAAATTTGTAAATTTTATAAAGGCAAATTTTTCAAACTGTGAGATAAGAAGTAGCAAACAAGCGCGTTTGATCACTCTTTTAAACGAAGAAAACGACCTTTTTGATAGGTTAAATAGGACAAATTTTAATGAAGTTTCAAAAAGGCTCGGCGAGATAAAAGAGCAGATCACTCTTGTTATTTTGGATATCAAAGATGAGATCATAAAGGACTTTGGTGAGCAAAAAAACTATGAAATTTACAAAAGAGCGCTCTCAAAAGAGCCAGAGGAGCTTGAAAAGGTCAAAAATGAGCTGCTTTTAAACTCGTTTTTCGAGAGCCATTTGGGCGAGCACTCGGCAAATTTAAAGGCAAATTTTATAAAAGAGTGCGTCGCAAATTTCTTCAAACACTCAAATTTCATAGTGCCTATCATCAGCGTGCTTTGCTACTTTTTATATTTTGGTTTTGAGACCCGATATTTTCCGAGTTTAGATAGTTCGGAGATGATATTTACAGGCATCTTGCTATTTTGCGCAACCGCATTTATCACTGTTTTTGAGATATTAGTCCTCGTTTTTGTCTCATTTTTGTACCAAAACGACGATAAAAAGCATAAATTTAAAAAGCCAAAATTTCTATTTTTTTATAACTCAAATTTCATCTACATTTTAACGCTCATCTCTTTTGCCATTTTGGCCTTTGCAGGCTACAAGCTAAACTACGGCTGGAGCACTATCTTGTCGATGTTTTTACTTTCCTACGTTGGAGTAAATTTGGCAGTTTTCTTTAAAGATAGATCAAAATTTATCATCTATCTTCTGTCATTTCTCATGATTTTACTCTTTATAATTTCAGTTATTATCTTAAAAAATGGCGGACTTTTGGCACTTTGGATACTCTTTTGCTCGTTCATGCTCTCTTTTATACTGGGCGCCTCTAGCATCAAAGAGACAAGGGATTTTTCATTTGTTTTCTACACTGCACTTTCGCTTATGATCGTTTCAAACTCGCTTTTATTTATAAAATACACAGCAAAAACCTTTAACATAGGCGACGTGGATTATAAATTTTTGCTTGTGGATAAAAGTGCGTTAAAGGCGCTACCAAGCTCACTTTGTGATGCAAAAGACAAAGAGCAAACGCCTTGTGAGATAGATGAAAAAGCGGTTAAAATTTATGATGTGAAGTCGCTTTGCAATATCGGTAAATTTTACTACTTGCAGACAAAAGACGGAGTAAAATTTGAGCTTGACTCGAGTAAGATCATCTCAAGAGCCAAGGAGGAAAATCCTTAAGCTTTGGGAGCAAAATTTGATAGATATGTGAAATTTGCAGGTTTAGAAATTTAAATTTTATAAGCCCAATTTATGGGGCCAAGCTAAAAATTTCTTTAATTCAAGGCTAAATTTATCAAATTTTAGCTATCCTAACGCATTATTTTAAGACCAACTTACAAAAGGCGATTAATTATGATTTTTAAAAATATTGTTGAGAGTTTTGCTGTAAATTACGCTCATAATTCTATACAAAAATCGCTATATAACGAATTTAACATAGACATTTTAAACACGACTTACACCAAAACTCCAAAAAAAGACAAAAAGTACATGCTCTACGCTCACGTGCCGTTTTGTCACACATTTTGCCCGTATTGCTCGTTTCATAAGTACCACTACGAGCAGGAGCTTGCCAAAATTTACTTTGAAAATTTACGCGAGGAGATGAGGCAGATAAAAGAGGCTGGTTTTGACTTTACATCGCTTTATGTGGGTGGTGGCACGACGCTTATAAACGAGCCAGAGCTTGAAAAAACGCTAAAACTCGCAAAAGATCTCTTTAGTATAGAAGACGTATCAGCAGAGAGCGACCCAAATCACATCTCACCAGAGAGCCTCAGCCGCTTTGACGGCCTCATCGACCGCTTAAGCGTAGGCGTGCAAAGCTTTGATGATGAGACTTTAAAAAGGGTTGGCAGATATGATAAATTTGGCTCGGCCGAGGAGACAAAAAGAAAGATAGAGCAGGCTCTTGGCAAGATCCCAGTTATCAGCCTAGATCTCATCTTTAACCTACCAAATCAAACAAAAGAGCAGATAATAAACGACGTAAATGTCGCAAAATCGATCTCTCCACAACAAATAACATTTTATCCGCTGATGAAATCAGAGCTAACAAGAGAGAACATCGCTCGCGCACTTGGCGTCTCAAACGTCGATAATGAGCGCGAATTTTACGAGATTATCGTGAGCGAATTTGCTAAAGGCGGCTATAGACAAAGTAACGCCTGGGCATTTTCAAATGAAAAAAGCGCAGACCTTCGCGACGAATATGTAGGCTCAAATTTAGAGTACGTGGGCGTTGGTAGTGGGGCATTTAGCTTTCTTGACGGCGAGCTAGTTATAAACGCCTTTAACCTACTTGACTACGGCAGAAAGGTCAAAGCAAGACAAAGCCCAGTCATCGCAAAATGCGCATTTAGCAAAAAAGAGAGACTAAAATATACATTTTTAACAAGGCTTTTTGACGGCGCCGTGGATATCAAAACCTACAACGAGCAAAACGAGGCAAACATCAACAAAGACCTATTTGTCGAGCTTAGCTTGCTAAAACTTGTAAATGCTATATACGAAGAAAATGGCGTTATCAAGCCGACATTTTTTGGCAAATACATCTGCGTCGTGCTCATGCGCGACTTCTACGCTGGCATGGATAAGGTGCGCGCGATATTTAAGGATGACGCGAAGATCAAACGCAGCAAGGTACTTCACATCATGAGTGAAAATACCGAGCAAAAATTTGATCAAAACATCATTCAGCCACGCGCTGCGATGTAATGCTTGCGAATTTAATAAAAAGCAATCTTTTTTCAATAATCAAAATAGTGATCCTGACGCTTGCCTTTAGCGGGCTTGGCGTCTGGACGCTCTCTTTTATCAACAATGAACTTGTAAATTTAAAAGAATTTAACGCCTTTGTGGCGATTAAATTTATAGCTATCTTGGTCTTATTTTTCATAAGCGCCATCGCTGCGAATATCTCGCTTACAAATTTTGGACATAAATTTATCTACGAGCTTAGATATCAAAGCGTAAAGCAAATTCTAGACACGCCAAATAGCGTGATAAACGAGATCGGCAAGGCAAAGATCATAGCAAGTCTAAACAACGACATAAAGACGATCACATTTGCCTTTATGAGCGCTACTGGCTTTATACAAAGCCTAGTTTTCATCATTTGTGCCAGCTTTTATCTAGCCTACATCGCGCCAAAAGTTTTTATATTTAGCGCAGTTTGGATCGGCGCAACACTCGTTATAAACACGCTTTTGATGAAAAAGATCCATTTTTACTTCAAAGAGTCCAGAACCCAAGATGACGCCTTGCAAAGGCACTATGACGACATCGTCGAGGGGCACAGAGAGCTAAGTCTAAATAGAGTAAGAGCAAGTGTCTGCTTTGATGAACTAAATTTGACAGGCGACAAAAAGCGTCAAAGCATGGTAAAAGCTGACGTATTTCATGCACTAAGTGATAATTTTACAAATGTAATGCTCCTTGGCGCGGTCGGACTTTGCGTATTTTTGTGCGTGGCATTTGGCTGGGCGAGCCTGCAAACAGCGCTTAGCATAAGCCTTACGATACTATTTTTAAGAGGCTCATTTATGAGTATGGTTGGCTCCATACCAGCCGCACTTAGCGCAAAGGTGAGCTTAGAGAAGATCATGAGTTTAAATTTAAATGAATTTAAAGAAGGCTTTAAATTTGATGATAGTCTAAGCGATGAGTGGCAAAGTATCAGGCTAAAGGATCTGAATTTCAACTACGACCACGGCAAATTTAGCCTAAATGATGTAAATTTAGAGATCAAACGCGGCGAGATAACATTTATCATAGGTAAAAATGGCAGCGGCAAAAGCACGCTTATAAATTTGCTTTGCGGACTTATCCGCCCAAGTAGCGGCGAAATTTACCTTGATAGCACAAAGATAGATGATGCAAATTTACAAAGCTATCAAGCCAAAATAAGCGCCATCTTTGCTGATTTTTATCTATTTTCGCAAACGCTCTGTCGTGATGGCTTTGCCAGCCAAAGCGATATAGAGGGGCTCTTGGCCATGCTTGAGATCGATAAAAAGGTAAGTGTCATTGATAATAAGCTTAGCACCACGCAGCTATCAACCGGTCAGAGAAAGCGCCTGAGCCTGCTAATAGCCATATTAGAACGCCGCTCTATCCTTATCCTTGATGAGTGGGCGGCCGATCAAGACCCATTATTTAAGCGTAAATTTTATAAAGAAATTTTGCCGTTTTTGCAAAGCAAAGGCATAAGCGTCATCGCCGTAAGCCACGATGATAGCTACTTTGACGTGGCAACTAGGATCATTTTAGTAAAAGATGGCTTTGTGCGCGAGCTTGATGAGGCTGAGCGCATAAGTGCCGCAAAAGACGCCGTTGAGAAGATAAAATAAGAGTATTTTTTACACAAAAAGAGATTTGAGTGCGCTACTCTTGAGCTATTTCAAGATCAAATAAATTTAAATTTAGTAGAATTTTGAAAAATTAAAAAAGGCGAAGTATGTCACACTCAGAGCTTGACAGCACCTATCTTGGCGCTTTTATCATACTTTTGTTAGCTACTTGTTCATTTAGCTTGATAACATTTTTATCTTCAAAGATAAGCAAAAAGCTAGCCAACCGCAACACTGAGCGCTTAAAAGTTGGCTTTTACGAGTGCGGACCGACAACTGTAAAACAGCCAAATAAGATAAATATCCACTACTTTTTTTATGGAATTTTATTTATTTTATTTGACGTTGAGGTTATTTTTATGTATCCGTGGGCGGTGGATTTTAGGCTGCTTGGGCTATTTGGGCTCATAGAGATGCTACTTTTTGTGGCGATCTTACTCATCGGCTTTGCCTACGCTTGGCAAAAAGGAGTCTTTAAATGGCAAAGCATCAGATAAACTACGCTGCAAATGGCGGTCTGCCAGTCGTTTTAACGACCGTTGATAAGCTCGTGCAGTGGGGCAGGAGCAACTCGCTTTGGGCGCTTAGCTACGGGCTTGCATGCTGTGCGATCGAGATGATGGCAAGTGGCGCTAGCAGATATGACTTTGATAGATTTGGCACTATATTTCGCGCTAGTCCAAGGCACTCGGAGGTGATGATCATAGCTGGCACGCTAACTAAAAAGCATGCTGAATTTACAAGGCGACTTTACGACCAGATGCCTGAGCCAAAGTGGGTCATCTCGATGGGTAGCTGCGCAAACACTGGTGGCATGTTTAACACCTACTCAACCGTTCAAGGTGTAGATCGCATAATCCCCGTCGATATCTACATCCCAGGCTGTGCCCCGCGCCCAGAGACGCTTCAGTACGCACTTATGATGCTTCAAAAAAAGATAAGAAAACAAAGTGCATTTAGGGCGCAAAAGCCAAGAAAGCTAGATATATGAGAGAGTATAAGCCAAAAAACGACCTGCAAAAAAAGCAGTACTACAGCGAGAAATTTTATATCGCCAAGCAGACGTTAAAAGAAGCAGTAAGTGGCTCTAAATTTGACGAAGAGCTGGCTGTTTTAGAGCAAAGCGGAGTGCAAATTTTATCTAGCTACGTGGAGTTTGACCAACTTGTTCTCTATGTAAATTCTAGTGAAAATTTTAAAGCACTTGAAGCGTTAAAAGGCTTTGGCTACGAGCAGCTTTGTGAGCTTGCTGCGGTTGATTATATAGCGCAAAAAGGTGGATACGAGGTCTTTTATCAGCTTTTAAGTGTTAGCAAAAATAGGCGCACACGCGTAAAGTGCTTTGTTAAAAAGGATGAAATGCTAAAAAGCGTTTGTGAGCTTTATAAAAGCGCAAACTGGGCTGAGCGCGAGATGTATGATCTAAGTGGCGTTCTCATTAAAGATCATCCAAATTTAAAGCGCCTCATCATGCCTGATGACTGGCACTCGCACCCACTACTAAAAAGCTATCCACTAGTTGGCGACGAGGCTGCTAAATGGTACGAGGTGGATAAAATTTTTGGGCGTGAGTTTAGAGAGCAGATCGGCGAAGAGAACCGCGACCCAGCCTTTGTGAACGAGAAAGATACCTTTGGCTTTTCACGTGTCTTTGATGAAAATGAAGAGTACGAGTATCAAGAAGAAGGCGGCGTGAGATTTGTCAAAAAGGCTAAATTTAACCAAAGCCAGATAGTAAAGGAAAGACCTTGAGCCAGGCACCAAACCGCTTAAAACCATTTTTTGAAAATTTAGAATTTGAACAAAATGACGGCAAGATGATACTAAATTTTGGCCCACAGCACCCAAGCGCACACGGACAGCTAAAACTCGTGCTTGAGCTTGACGGAGAAAAGGTCGTGCGCGCTATGCCAGAGGTTGGCTTTATGCACCGAGGCGTTGAAAAGATGGCTGAAAATATGACCTATCAGGAATTTATCCCAGTGACTGACAGGGTGGATTACATCGCATCAAGCGCTAATAATTACGCATTTTGCGCGGCTGTGGAGAGGCTTTGCGCCATAGAAGTGCCTCGCCGTGCGCAGATCATTAGAGTGATGCTTTTAGAGCTAAACCGCATCAGCTCGCACCTTTTATTTTTAGCTACGCACGCCCTTGATGTAGGGGCAATGAGCGTCTTTTTATACGCATTTAGAGAGCGTGAATACGTCCTTGATCTCATAGAAAAATACTGCGGCGCAAGGCTAACGCATAGCTCCATAAGGATCGGTGGTGTGCCGCTTGATCTGCCTGATGGCTGGTGCGAGGAGCTGCTTAAATTTTGCGAGAAATTTCCAAGCGACATCACACTTTACGAAGATCTACTAAGTGAAAATAGAATTTGGCAAGCAAGGCTAATAGACGTGGGCGTAGTTAGCAAAGAGCTAGCCCTTAGTAGCGGCTGCTCTGGCGTAATGCTAAGAGCAAGTGGCATCGCGCGCGACATCAGAAAAGAAGAGCCATATCTCATCTACGACGAGCTAGAATTTGACGTGCCTTACGCCACAAAGGGCGACTGCTACGCAAGATATCTACTTTATATGAAAGAGATGCGCGAGTGCGTGAAAATTTTAAAGCAGTGCGTTAGCAAGTATCAGACAAGTAACCCCGCTATCATCGCCGACGCGCCAGAGTATGTGAGCGCCTCAAAAGAGCAGATAATGAGCCAAAATTACTCATTAATGCAGCATTTTGTGCTGATAACTCAGGGGCTAAAGCCACCAAAGGGCGAAATTTACTTTGCTAGTGAGTCGCCAAAGGGCGAGCTTGGCATTTATATAAACTCAGACGGTAGCTCAAGCCCGTACCGCCTAAAAATTCGCACGCCAAGCTTTTGGCACTGCGCTATTTATGAAGATATGCTAGTTGGGCAGTATGTGGCAGATGTGGCTGCAATAATTGGCAGCACAAATATCATCTTAGGCGAGGTTGATAGATGAGAAGGGTCGATCTTAGGCATCTAAAGGGCGAGTTTTTAAGCGCTCTTGGACAGCAGATAAAGGCTAGCGAGCCAGACGAAGTGGTGATATTTTTGTTTGAGATAGGTGATTACAGCGGTGTAGAGAAGGCTGTAAATTTGGCTTATAACCTAAACTGCGAGGTGATGAACTCGCTTAAATTTAACCAAGTTGATTGGGCATTAACGATAAAAAAGGGCAAGATATGAAATTTAATGATCTAATAGCAGGCAAGAGCCTAAGTATCGCAAATTTACTAAGTTTGAGCGACATAAATTTAGCAAAAAAGATAAAAGAGCACGAGTTTAAATACATCTCATGCTTTGAAGATAACGAGCTTGGCGGCGAAAATTTGATCCGCTGTGAGATAGGATCGATAAGCTATGTCTTAGCGCTTCTTTGCAAGTATGCAAATTTGGTGCAAAATGAGTTTTTTGACGAGCTTGATGATGGGCTCATAAGCGGCGAGTGCAACGTGGGCGAGGAGGAGTTTGAAGAGCTTGGAGAGTGGATAAAGGACGTAAAAAACGTGATAATTGACGACTCACTCTTTACTCATCCAGATAAAGATGCGATCTTTTGGCTGCTTGAAATTTTAGGCAAAAATGTCGTTTTAGCAGGCGGCGAAGTGAGAGAATTTGCAGCAGGTGGCGAAGTTGGCGAGCTAAGAGAGCTTGACAATTTTGACGGAGCGGTCGTCTATCTAAATAAAAACGCAAGTGACGAGATCGTGGGCGGCGTGCAGTTTGGCATCGTGGCAAAGGCAAAGGATGGCGAAATTTTAAATTTAAAGGCAAAAGACTTTAGCGTGAGGGCTAAATTTAGGCTTGACCCAGCGCTAAAAGGCACGGTTGCCGTGCTTGGCGCAAAAAATTTTGATGGATATGCATTTAAACAAGTAGTAGTTAGCAAATGAAAATCACCATAAACGATCAAATTTTAGAGGCAAACGAGGGCGAGAGCATCCTAAATATCGCAAGAGCAAATGGCATATATATCCCAGCGCTTTGCTATCTTAGCGGCTGTTCGCCAACGCTTGCTTGCAGGCTTTGCATGGTCGAAGCAAACGGCAAAGTGGTCTATAGCTGCAACGCCAAAGCCAAAGAGGATATGCAAATTTACACAAATACGCCAGAGATCGCTGCTGAGCGAAATGCGATCATGCAGACATACTGCGTCAATCACCCCCTTCAATGCGGTGTTTGTGATAAAAGCGGCGAGTGCGAGCTACAAAATTTAACGGCGCATCTACGTGTAAATGAGCAAAAATTTGCCATAGAGGACACGCACAAACCGCACAAAAAATGGGGGCTAATAAACTATGACCCAGCCCTTTGCGTGGTCTGCGAGAGGTGTGTGACGGTTTGCAAAGATAAGATCGGCGAGAGCGCGCTAAAAACGGTGCCAAGGGGCGTTGAAGTGCCAAAAGAGCTAAAAGAAAGCATGCCTAAAGATGCCTACGCCGTCTTTAGCAAGATGCAAAAGAGCTTAATTGGCCCAAGTGTGGGCGAAAATTTGGACTGCTCATTTTGTGGCGAGTGCATCAGCGTCTGCCCTGTTGGCGCGCTTGTTAGCTCAAATTTTCAGTATAGCTCAAATGTCTGGGAGCTAAGCCGTGTCCCAGCGGCAAATCCGCACCAAAGCGACTGCGAGCTCATTTTTTATGACGTAAAAGAGAAAAGCACTAGCGATAGAAGCAAGCAAATTTACCGCGTTAGCAACGATTTTCACTTTGGTGAGATAAGCGGTGCGGCAAGGTTTGGCTACGACTTTCACAACGAAAATGCCCGCAAAAATGAGGCGAAATTTAATGAGCTAGTCTTAAATTTTAAAAACGGCAACATAAAAAATATAAAATTTAATAGCTTCATAACAAACGAAGAGGCGCTTATTTTGGAGCGCTTGAGAGAAAAATTTGATCTAAATTTACTAAACGATGAGGCTTTTAAATTTCAAAATTTCTTAAATATTTTTAGCGAATTTAGCGGTCTTAGCTCATATAACGCAGACTATGAGAGCCTAAAAAATAGCGACTTTATCATCACAGCTGGTAGCTTCTTGCGCCACGAGAGCCCAGTTACAAGCTATAAGCTAAATAACGCCCTTAAGATGAATAAAGCTGCTGGAATTTACTTTCATCACATCGCTGATGAGGTCGTGAAGAAATTTTCAAAAAATTTCGCCTGTGTGAGCCATGAGGCTGGCAAATTGGAGCAAATTTTACTCTTTGTTCTTAAAAACTGGGGTGAAAATTTACCAGCAGCACTTCAGGCTAGACTTGAAAATTTTGAAGAGAGCTTTGGCGTAGAAGTAGCTGCCCTCTGCGAGGGCAAGGCTAAATTTACGCTCATTTTGGGTAGCGACTTTTACGCTCATGAAAATGCAAATTTACTTGCAGCCCTTGCTGGAGTGATCGCAAGAACTACGCCGTTTCGTGTGATGCTCATACCGCCTCGCACAAACTCACTTGGCGTGGCTAAAATTTGCACGCTTTCACACGAGAAAAAGCCTGGCAAGACGCTAGGATACGATGAAATGGGCGAGTTTAAATTTAGCATTTTTGAGGGCGATCTTGACGCTGGTGCGCTAAATCAGCAAGAGGGCACATTTACAAGCATAAATAACGAAGTAGTGCCGACAAATGCGGCTTTGGCTCATAGCGGCTACTTCTTAAACGATATCGCAAATGCACTTGGGCTAGCGGCTAAAAATACGATTGATTACACAGCGCAGCTACCAAAAGAGAAGGGCTATAGGGGCGTTAAATTTGATGATCTAGAAAATTTTTACGCAAATGATGGCACAAGCCACAGAGGCTACAAGCTTGAAATTTCAAATTTCACGCCAAAAGAGGACATAGAGCCACTTTTTAAAGAGCAAAATGAGCTAAATTTAAAAGAGGACGAAGCGCTAATAAGCCTTGCAAATCCTATAAATCTGCCATCGTTTTTTGCAAACTATGCCAGCCAAACTGCTAAACGCGCGAAACTTTACGCAAGCGGCGAGTTTATGGCTAAATTTGAAATTTCACAAAATGAAGCGGTCATTTTAGAAAAAAATGGGCAAAAGCTTGCCATTTGCGTGGAGCTTGATAGCGAGCTAGGAGGCGTGGCAGCCTATCTTGGCGACTACGATGATAAGCTTGATCTAAGCGCCATTTTTGAGGGCAAGAGTTTTGCTAGCGTAAAAATAATAAAGGCAGAGAATGAGTGAAATGCTATTTTTTGTGATAACAACTATTGTTAAAGCAGTCGTCATCTTGGCCGTCATGGCTAGCCTTGCAGGGCTTGCGACCTACGCCGAAAGAAAGGTGCTAGCCTACATGCAGCGCCGCGTGGGACCTGATATGGTGGGGCCTGCTGGCGTGCTTCAGATCGTAGCTGACATGATAAAGCTCTTTACAAAAGAGGACATCGTCCCAGCAAATGCAAATAAATTTATATTTCTAATAGCCCCTCTAATCTCTGCTATCGCGGCATTTGCAGCGCTTGCGCCGGTGCCATTTTTGCCTGAGTTTGAGGTTTTTGGGCATACGATTAGACCGATACTTGCAGATATAAATGTGGGCGTTTTGTATATCGCTGGCGTGGCAGCAGTTTGCGTCTTTTCGCCACTTGCAGCAGGTCTTGCAAGCTACAATAAATTTGCACTAATCAGCGCCGCTCGTGCAGTCGTGGCACTTCTTAGCTTCGAGGTGGTCGCTGGCATGGCACTTTTAAGCGTTGTCATGGTGACTAGCTCGCTCTCGCTAGTTGATATAAACAACTACCAAAAAGGCATCTTTAACTGGCTCATCTTCAAGCAGCCTCTAGCCTTCGTGCTTTTCGTGATGGCAAGCTTTGTGGAGTGCAACAGAACGCCATTTTGCCTAACAGAAAACGAGACCGAGATCGTGGCAGGCTATGGCACCGAGTATAGTGGCATGAGATGGGCGATGTTTTTTATCGGCGAATACACCAACATGATCGCAGCAAGTATCATCATCACGCTTTTATTTTTGGGCGGTTTTAATGAGTTTTTATTTATCCCGGGTGCTTTGATGATCATTTTAAAATCAAGCCTAGTCTTTTTCTTTTTCCTTTGGACGAGGGCGTCGTGGCCGCATCTAAGGGTCGATCAGCTTAGCATGCTTTGCTGGAAAATTTTACTTCCGCTTGGCATCTTAAATGTCGTAATAACCGGCTTTGCACTACTTATCTAAGGCGTAAAATGAGCGAGAAAAGATATATTTTGATAGACGAAAAGATAGAGCCAAAAGGGGCATTTGATAAATTTAAGCACTTCATCGCCGCTACTTTTAAGCTTGATCTTTTGGTGGGACTAAAGATCACGCTAAAGCAGATGCTCTTTAGCAAGTCGCACACTTTAAAGTACCCTATGCAAAAGATGCAGCTAAACGCCAGATATAGGGGAATTCATAGACTTTTAAAATTTGTTGAAAGCGAAAATGAGCGTTGCATAGGCTGTGGGCTATGCGAGAAAATTTGCGTTAGCAACTGCATCTCGATGAAGACTTCTCTTGGCGAAGATGGTCGTAAAAAGGTCGCAAGCTACACGATAAATTTAAGCAGGTGCGTCTATTGCGGATTTTGCGCTGATGTCTGCCCTGAGCTTGCTATCGTCTGCGGGCAAGAGTATGAGGTCGCAAGTGAAAACAAAATCCTCTTTGGCACAAAGGCTGAGTTTTTAACAGATGATAAATTTTTAAAAGATCAAACCGAGTTTGAGGGCTATGGCGCACTACCTAAAAATGCTGATAGCTTAGTGAAAAAGACGCCAAATGCGCTTACAAATGAAGATAAGGCAGAAACGATGGATATAAATTTAAAAGGGTCAAGCGATGTATGAGAGCTTTGCATTTTATCTTTTTAGTGCCTTTATATTAGTTAGTTTTTCTTTTAGCGTGCTTTGCAAAAACGCTCTAAATGCGGTCTCTGCGCTAGCTGCTGGCATGGTTTTTATCTCGGCTATATTTTTTTTGCTTGGGGCTGAGTTTTTAGGCGTGGTGCAAATCGTCGTCTATACAGGCGCGGTGGTCGTTTTATACGCATTTGCGATGATGTTTTTTGACACCAGCAAGGAGTGCGAGCCAAAAAGCGGTAAAAAAGCAAAGATCATCATCTATCTTCTAAGTAGCTTCATAGCGCTTCTTTTGATATTTATCTTTTTAGCGCCGATCTATAGCGCTAAGCAAGAGGTGGTAAATTCTACCCTCGCTAATCTTGGCAACATCGAAGCGGTTGGAATTTTACTCTTTAGCAAGTATCTGCTAGCCTTTGAGATGTGCGCTATCATGCTACTTGTGGCGATGGTGGCTGGCATCATCTTGATACACAAAGACCTAGATACACAAAGCAAATTTGAGGAGATGCTATGATAGGCCTTACTCACTACCTCATCCTAGCAAGTCTGGTCTTTGTCATAGGGCTTGTTGGCATAATGAGAAGAAGAAATTTGATAATGCTATTTTTCTCAAGCGAAATTTTACTAAACTCAGCAAACATCGCACTTGCAGCCATCTCGAAATACTACTTTGATCTAACTGGGCAGATCATCGCATTTTTTATAGTAGCCATCGCTGCTAGCGAGGTCGCTGTAGGGCTTGGACTGCTCGTGCTTTGGTATAAAAAGAGTGGCAGCATCAGTTTAGATTCGATGACAAATATGAAAGGCTAAGAGATGATTTTATTTTGTATTTCGCTATTTTTCCCACTTCTTAGCTTCATCATAGCTGGCATCTTTTCGCATAGCAGTAAGAATTTATTTATCGGTCTTTTTTGCTCGCTTCTCATGATCGCTAGCGCCACAGCCTCGCTTATGCTAACGGCTAGTCTTAGCGTAGATGAGCCACTAAATTTAACCCTAAAAGAGTTTATAAATTTAGGCGGTTTGGAGTTAAATTTTAGCTTCTACCTTGACGCGATTAGCCTTGTGATGCTTAGCATTGTGGGCGTAGTCGCTAGCATCGTGCATATCTACTCCATTGGCTACATGAGAGATGACGCGAGTTTTAACCGCTTTTTTAGCTATCTTGGGCTCTTTGTCTTTTGCATGAACGTCCTTGTATCAAGCGATAACTTCATAGGGCTATTTATCGGCTGGGAGGGCGTTGGACTTTGCTCGTGGCTGCTCATTGGCTTTTGGTATAAAAGACCTAGCGCAAACATCGCTGCAAACGAAGCCTTTGTGATGAATAGAGTGGCTGACCTTGCCATGCTTGTTGGCATTTTTTATATATTTTATAGCTTTGGCTCACTTAAATTTAGCGAGGTTTTTAACGCTAGAAGCGACCTTTCTGGGCTAAATTTAGGCATCATCGCCACGCTACTTTTTATAGGCGCTATGGGTAAAAGCGCGCAGTTTCCATTTCACACTTGGCTTGCAAACGCCATGGAGGGTCCAACGCCGGTTTCTGCCCTCATCCACGCTGCGACCATGGTAACAGCTGGCGTCTATCTAGTGATACGTGCGAATTTTATCTTTGCAAACGTGCCTGAAGTCTCACACTTTATTACCTGCCTTGGCGCATTTGTAGCGGTATTTGCAGCTAGCATCGCGCTTGTGCATAACGACCTTAAAAAGATAGTCGCCTACTCGACGCTTTCACAGCTTGGATATATGTTTGTAGCCGCTGGTCTTGGCGCTTACAAGATCGCACTTTTTCACCTTGTCACGCACGCATTTTTCAAGTCACTTCTCTTTTTGTGCGCTGGTAACGTCATGCATGCGATGAATGACGAGCTAAATATCAAAAAAATGGGCGGACTTTATAAATTTATGAAGCCAACTGCACTTCTTTCTATCATCGCAAGCTGCGCGCTGGCTGGCTTTTATCCATTTGCTGGCTTTTTTTCTAAAGATAAAATTTTAGAAGTCGCCTTTAGTGAAAATCAAATTTTGTGGGCCGTCTTGCTATTTGGCGCGGTGCTTACGGCATTTTATAGCTTTAGGCTTGTCATGCTAGTCTTTTTTGCAAAGCCAAAAAGCGACACTCACGCACATGAAGCTAAAAACTACATGCTTGTTGGCATGAGTGTGCTCGGCGTTCTCTCGGTCATTAGTGGCTTTTTTTGGAGCAACTTTAGCGAGTTTTTAAGTAATAGCCTTGGGGATTTTAAGCTAAATTTATCTCACAGCAGTGAAATTTTCTTACTCGTTTTAACACTTGGCTTAGTGCTTGCAAGCGCTGGTTTTGCAGTCTTAGCCTATAAAAAAGAAATTTTTAAAGAGAGCATTTGCGAGAGTAAAATTTACAAAATTTTGCAAAATGCCTACTTTATCCCAAAATTTTATGAGAAATTTTTTATAAATGGCTACTCTTTTATCTCTAAAATTTGCAAGAAATTTGACGAGATGATAGTCGATCGTAGTGTTGATTTTGTCGCACTTTTGGTTACTAAATTTGCGTATCTTGCAAACAAAATGCAAAGTGGCGATCTAAGCGTCATGCTTAGGTTTATGGTCGCAGGATTTGCCTTGCTTTTAAGCTTTATATTTTTATTAAACGGAGCCAAATAATGCTAAGTGTCATCATATTTTTCCCAGCAATAAGCGCAATACTTGGCTTTTTGATAGAAAATAAAAGCATCAAATTTTATGGAGCAAGCATCGCTTTAATCGAGCTTTTGCTAGCCATTTTTATCTGCGTAAATGTCGATTTTCAGGGTTATGACTTTGTTTTAACGCATCAAGTCTCGCTCATACCAAGCCTAAATATCAGCTACTTTGTCGGCATCGACACCATTTCGCTTGTGCTTATAGTCCTTAGCGCATTTATGAGCTTCATCTCTATCACCGCACTTAGTGATGATGGAAATTTAAAGCACCTGGTTATTAGCGTGCTATTTTTAGAGAGCACGATGATGGGCGTCTTTAGCGCACTTGATATGATCTTGTTTTACAGCTTTTGGGAGCTTAGCCTCATACCGCTTCTTTACATCATCGGCGCATTTGGCAGTAAAAATAGAATTTACGCTGCGATTAAGTTTTTCATCTACACATTTTTAGGCTCTGTCTTTATGCTAGTGGCGATCATCTTTATTGGATATCTGTGCTATCAAAAAAGCGGCGTCTTTAGCTTTAACCTGCTTGATTGGTACAAGCTTGGCATCGGAGAAAATGCTCAAATTTGGCTATTTTTAGCATTTTTCTTTGCCTTTGGCGTGAAAACTCCGCTGTTTCCATTTCACACGTGGCTTCCTTACGCACACGGACAGGCTCCGACTATCGGCTCGGTGCTGCTTGCTAGCGTGCTTTTAAAGATGGGTACTTACGGCTTTGTGAGATTTTCACTACCACTTTTTCCAGACGCGAGCCTGCTTTTAAGCGGCTTTGTCTGCGTCATAGCCATCATCATGATTATCTACGCAGCCCTCGTTGCCTACGCGCAAAGCGACATGAAGCAAGTGATCGCTTATAGCTCGATTTCACACATGGGTGTCATCATGCTTGGCATTTTTTCATTAAATTTAATAGGCCTTGGCGGCTCTATATTTTTGATGATAAGCCACGGTATCGTAAGTGGCGCTTTGTTTTTGCTAGTTGGCGTCATCTACGAGAGGGCTCACACAAAAGAAATTTGCGAATTTGGCGGCCTTGCCAAGGTCATGCCAAAGTATGCGCTTATATTTTTTATAGCGGCCCTTGCAAGTATCGGTCTGCCACTAACTATTGGCTTTGTGGGCGAGTTTTTGAGCCTAATTGGCGTCTTTAAACTAAGTAAAATTTATGCGATTTTTGGTGGCTTTAGTATCATCGTGGGCGCTATTTATATGCTCGTACTTTATAAAAGGGTCTTTTTTGGCGAGTGCAAAGAGAAAAATTTAAGCCTAAAAGATCTAAATTTTAAAGAGTTAGCCGCTCTTGTGCCACTTTGTTTGCTCATAATCATTCTTGGTATCGCACCAAATTTGATACTAAAGCCACTTGAGCCAAGCGTGCAAAATATCATAAGCAAAATGCAAACTAGAGCTGTAAATAGCGGCACAAAGGATAAAATTTCATCTTTAAATGGCGGGAGCAAACTATGAACGAAATAGCCTTTTTAGACCTAAACGAGATCTCGCTACAATCGCTCTCGCCGATGCTAAGCATGATGGTTTTTGCACTTTTTATCCTCATAGTTGGAGCGATAAAAAAGGATCTTTCGAGGAATTTCTACTGCGTATTTTGTATCATCGCTATATTTGTAAATTTAGGCATTACGCTTGATTTTAACGGGCTTAGCCTAAGCTTTTGGGATATGCTCTTAGTCGATGGAATTTCTATCATTTCGCAGATCATTATCCTAATCGCCTCAGCTCTTTTCATCCCGCTAGCACTTAGCACAAAAGAGTATTTTGAATATAAAATTTACGAGTATTACGCGCTATTTTTGTTTATGATCGCTGGATTTTTGTTTATGGTGAGCTCAAACAACCTACTTATCATCTTTTTAGGCCTTGAGATTAGCTCGCTTTGCCTCTACACCCTAATCGCCCTTCACAACAAAGCAAAAAGCGTCGAGGCTGCCATCAAATACTTCGCGATGGGCTCGCTCTCAGCTGGCTTTTTTGCGATGGCGATAGCGATGTTTTATCTAGCAACAAACTCAATAGACATCGCTCGTATAGGCGTTGCCATAAAAGATCTTAGCCTAAATCAAAACTTAATCATCTTGCTTGGTTGCGTTTTCATCGCTTCAGCCATTGGCTTTAAGCTCTCACTCATACCATTTCACACATGGATCCCAGACGTTTATGAGGGCTCAAATGCCCCACTAGCAGGCTATATGTCGATAGTGCCAAAGGTGGCGGGCTTTATTGTCGCGTTAAGAATTTTTGCGATGCTTGAGGGCTCTGGAATTTCATGGATAAAAGATATGCTCTACATCATCGCCGTGCTTACGATGAGCCTTGCAAACATCATGGCGCTAGTGCAAAAAGACGTCAAAAGGATGCTCGCTTTTAGCTCCATAGCTCACGCTGGTGTCGTGCTTTGCGCGCTTGTGGCAAATTCTCACGAGGCAAATGTCGCCTTGTTTTTCTACTGGATCATGTTTTTGTTTGCAAATTTGGGCGCATTTTCTATGCTCTGGGTGGCAAGGTGCGACGACGTCGTCTGCTGGGACAAGCGCTTTAAACACCCGTATGAGAAATTTTCAGGGCTTATTAAAATTTTGCCAAGTTACGCTGTGATAATGGGAATTTTCATGATCGCCCTTGCTGGCATACCGCCTTTTAGCGTATTTTGGGGCAAGATGGTGCTTATCTCATCGCTTATAAAGTCTGATTATGTCGTGCTTAGCCTCATCATCATGATAAACTCGGCGATTGCTATTTATTACTACCTAAAACTAATCGTCTTTATGTTTTTAAAAGAGCCTATCGTAAAAGATAAAAATATCTACATCTCAAACGTCTCGATGGCACTAAAGGTGATCGTTGGAGTTGCCGTTGCTGGCACGGTCTTTGCCTTTTTATTTTCTGGAGCGATTTTGGAATTTATCGAGCATTTTGTCTTTGCTTCAGGATTTTAGAAAATTTAACTATAATGGCGGCATGAAAAAGCTCTTAACCATCTTATTTTTACCGCTTTATCTATCCGCCTTTAGCCTTAGCCTAAACAGCGGCGCAAACGCAAATAAGCCTTATAGCGTCCTTCAACTAAGCGACGAGAAAGAATTTGAATGCGTGGAGCAAATTTTAGCCTATGACACGAAGCGCTACGTTTGTATGCTAGATGATGGGATCTTGCCAAAGATCGAAGATACGACGCTGCCTTTAATGGACATAAAATATAAAAAGCAAGATGGCAAACTCTTTATCGTCATCATGCCAAAGGCGCCTTCAAAACTTCTAAATGTTCAAACTGAGCTTTACAGCAGTCCAAGCGTACAAGATACGCCAAAGACGACCATCTCAAAGCACTTTAGCATCATTATCGACACTTCACTAAGCGAAAACAACAAAAGAGTATCTGGGCTAAATTTTTCGCCTGATTTTAGAGATATGCTAAGCCCAAGCATCGGAGCGCTTGATCTTAATAAAGCGCCTATCGCTGGACTTGATAGCAACGATATAGACATCTACATAAATATAAAAAGAGCTTACGAAAAGGGCGCTTATGAAAGCGTGGTAAAAGATACACAAACAGCGATAAAAAGGCATCCAGCCAGTCTTTTTTCAAGCGAGTTTTTACTTTTTAGGCTAAGAGCGCTTGATAAAATTTTTGAGACAAAGAGCGAGTTTGAGGGGCTTGAGCCAAAAGATATCGTAAGCGAGGGCAGAGCTTGGATAAGAAAATTCCCTTCTGATGAGAACTATCCAGAGGTGCTGTATCTCATCGCCAGAGCTTACCTAAAAGATAGCATCGCAAGTGATGCAAAATATATGCTTGACATACTAAGCGAAGAGCACGCGGAGTCAAAATTTACAAAGCTTGCTACGCTTGATTATGCTGACTACCTATATAAAATAGGCAGGCAAAAAGAGGCGTTAAGCGACTATGAAAAGGTGCTCTACTCTACAAATGACATCGACCTTGCAAGCAGGGCAGCACTAAGCCTAGCAGACGCAAATATCGATAAAGAGAAATTTGAAGAGGCAAAGAAATTTGTACTAAAGATCGCAAATGCAAATGAAAAATTTTTCATGAACGATCCGACAAAATCGATGAATTTAGCCTATACATTTGCCAGCAAAGATATGCCAGACGTGGCGGCTAAAATTTATGAAATTTTGGTAAATAATAGCGATAGGACAAAGGATTTTTACGAGGCAGCACTAAAAAATTTAGCACTAAATTTAGCCAAAACAAAAGATGAAAAAAAGGCCTACGAGTACCTAAACAGATACGAAAAAGAGTTTAAGTATGGCGATTATATCGATGAGGTCGCTAAGGCAAAGGATGGGCTATTTTTTGAAGAAGAGGATAAAAACGCCACTGCACTTCACGCAAGATATAAAGATCTCATCGAAAAATATGCCGGCACAAATATCAGCCAAAAGGCATTAATCAGCGAGCTTGAGCTTGATCTAAAAGAGCGTAAATTTGCCGATGCGCTAGCTTATAACAACCTCGCAAAAGATGAAAATTTAAGCAAGGCGTTGGAGCTCGTAAATGAGGCTGCGCTTGAGCTAACAAAAGAGTTTTTCATCAAAGATGACTGCACAGCGGTTGTAAATTTACTCGAAAACTACGATGTGAGCAAGGTCTCTTTGCCGCAGTTTAAACTCTTTAACTGCTACTTTAGAACGGCACGCTACAATGAGGCGCTAGAGCTTGCAAAGGCGCATGTAAAGGATGAAAATTTAGAAGATAGAGTCGAATGGCTGGTAAATTTGAGCAAAATTTTATATAAAAATAAAGACTATGAGCATGCGATCACTGCGGCAAACGACGCGCTCTCGCTTGGCTCAGCAGTCGAGTACTCGGATCCTACGCCATCGCTTTTTGATAGATTTTACTCGCTGCTTGCGCTAAAGCGCTTTACCGAGGCGGTCTCAACAATCAGCGCGATCGAGCAGTTAAGAGGGCAGGACTTTAAGATCATCGAGGCGTATGCGGCTATAAGCGACTATGCGATGAAGAGCAACGACTATGCTATCGCTGCAACCTACGCTAAAAAGGCGCTTGAGCTACAAACTAGGGCCAAGATAAATACCTTTTCACCAAAGCTAAATTTTGACTATTCGGAGGCTTCGTTAAAGACAGATAACCTTGATGAGGCGCTTGATGAGGCGAAATTTATACTAAATATGAAGCTTGAGCCAGAAGACCGCTTGCATGCGCTAAATTTGGCAAGCGAAATTTACATCAGGCAAAAGCAGTATAAGCTAGCTAAACCTTATCTAAACGAGTGCGTTGGTTCAAATTTCACAAGTGCTTACAAAGATGCCTGCAAAGCCAAACTTGAGATGATAAAGTAAAATTTAGTGCTAAGTTTAAATGATCTTGAAAAAGAGTATCTAGAGCTTAAAAAAGAAAATTTCCCTGACGGCAAAAGGATCAAATTTATCGCAAATTTAGGCGCAAGTGACGAGATAGCATATCACTATGATCTCATTTGCAAAGAGTGGCAAGATGGCAGGCAGCTAAATTTAGAAAGCAGTTTTGATAGGCATAGAGGCGCTGGACTGGAGTTTTTGTTTGAGCGCTTAGCCAAAAAGGGCGATCAAAAACTAAAAATAGAAACCATCTATCTTATAGCGCAAATCCTTTCTAAGTCTAAGCATAGAGACTTTTATACCACATTTTGTGATCGCCTTATACCTAAAATAACCTCTTTTTTAGGGACAAATGATACCTTTCGCCGCAAGCTTATAATAGCGCTTGGCTGGGTTGGCACGTTAGAGCAAATAGAAATTTTGATAAGCGAGATGCTAAACAGCAAAGATAGCCTTTGCAGGGCTTGGGCGGCAGCTAGCATTATGCAGATGTCGTTTCATAGGGCCAGCCAAACAATCTTGCGAGATAAAACAAAAGCCGCATTTTTGCAAGGCATCTCTAGTGAAAAAGAGCTATACGCCTGCGCGATTATGATAGAAGCGGCTCAAATTTTGTTTGGTAAAAAGTGGATATCATCTAGCGCAGTCCAAAATCAAGAGGCTGAAAAGATAGAAAAAGCAAGAAATATGGCGATAAGATTTTTAGGCAGGGATTAAATTGCCACTAAGCGGATTGTGTGCTTGATGTTGTTTTGCTTGTTGGATTATAAAGTAAAAATGGTTTAAATTTATAAGAAATTTTGGTTTTAAATTTAGAAGATTTAAAAATAAAATTTTATATTTTTTGCTTAGAAATAGCGGACAAAATAGCTTTAATTTGATTTAAAATTTAATTTTTTCTTGACATATAATAATGTTTTTTGTATAATCTCAATTCTTTTTTAAATAATCATGTCTTGCTAGCTCAGTCGGTAGAGCATCTCACTTTTAATGAGGGGGCCGTTGGTTCGAATCCAACGCAGGACACCATTTTTTGGGTTTATGACCCTTTCGTCTAGTGGCTCAGGACTCTACTTTCTCTGTGTAGGAACAGAGGTTCAAATCCTCTAAGGGTCGCCAGATATTTTAAATTTTAGGTCGCTTAGCTCAGTTGGTAGAGCGCCACCCTTACAAGGTGGATGTCATAAGTTCGAGTCTTATAGCGACCACCATTACTTTTAGGTGCAGCGGTAGTTCAGTTGGTTAGAATGCCGCCCTGTCACGGCGGAGGTCGCGGGTTCGAGCCCCGTCCGCTGCGCCATCCATTAAACCTTAGGTTAAGGTTCTTGATTCTATTTTTTCTTGTTTTTTTGAGTGATCAAATTAAATTTTAAGATTATAAGTTCTAAGATAACACTTTGTTATTGATATTTAATCTTGCCTCGTTAGCTCAGTTGGTAGAGCATATCACTCTTAATGATGGGGTCGTAGGTTCGAGACCTACACGGGGCACCATCTTTTGGCCCATTCGTCTAGCGGTTAGGACACCAGCCTCTCACGTTGGTAACACGAGTTCGAGTCTCGTATGGGTCACCATTTTTCTTCTAAATTTAACTCAAATTTTTCAAATTTACTGCTAGTGCAATAAATTTGACTAAAAAATGTTTAAAATTTCTTTCTATTTTTATAAAAGATAAATTTGTTTTAAAAGCTACAAGAGTTGCACATGTAGAAAGCAATGGAGCGCTCGTTTTCCACAGTAAAATATTCTATATTTGTTTTCAGTAAATTTTACATCTATGGATTATAACGCTTTCTTTATTGCTTGCTAATATGCGAAGCAATTTTGGTATTCAAATAGTAGAATTTATATCACAATGCCGTATTTTAAAATCTCATAATTATTTAATGAAGGTCTAAAAACTTGTTTTAATAACGGGGGGGGGTGCTTGAGTTTTGTAAAAGATTTTAGGCGAAAACGGATCAGCAGTTTTTAAAAGTTTAGAGATTACAAATAATGATGAAATTATGACTGCTGGAGTTATTAAATCTTTTAGAAATACACAAATTTTAAAATTTAGCCGCAACATAAATTTGCTGATTTTGTCTTGATAAATTTGACTTATAAGATAAAAGAGTAGGGCGCATTAAAATACGCCCTTTTACAAATTTAAGATGAAAACTTGCTTGATCTTAAATTTGATCTATTTTAGCTCAAATGCAAGCGTTGCAGCAATCGTCTCATCATCGCAAATTTTTGAGTCGGCAAACGGCATTTTATGCACTGTTTGTAGCAGCCATTTTCCAGGTTTAAGTGCAAGTACTTCTATCGTGCCGTCTGACTCAGTTTGGCCGTGAAATGCACTTTTTTCTTTCAAAAATCTATCAAATGTTCCATCAAGCGTAGCATTTTCTAAAGGTTTGCCCTCAAATAGAATTTTCACTTTAAACGGCACGCCAACTTTGAAATTTGCTGGATTGTCAAGCGGAACTATCTCTAGGCGCTGTTGTGAAGGTTTTGTTACAGAGTTGTCCTTGGCATTTTTATTTATTACGCCTTTTGCGCTCATGCTCGCTTTTTTGCAGTATTTGGCATCCTTGATGTCCTCTTTGGTTTTGCCCATGTGCCATGTGCCATCGCTCGCTTTTGTCCAAAATGTAGGCTTATACTCGCCAGCTATAAGGTATGAGCCGTCCTCTAGTTTGGCCCTTTCATAGTGGTAGTTTTCGCCGCTTTGTTTTAGGCTCAGTTTCTCGCCATTTTTGTTTATAACGTATGGGGCTTCAAATAGGGCGATCCTATTATCTGGGATCTTTTCAACAGTCGGAAAGTCGTCTGCATAGCCGATATCGACGCTAGTTACCTCCTTGCTACTCCCAAAAAGCCAAAATTCGTGAGCTAAAGAGTGGCTGCTAAATGCTGCCAAAGCCAAAAGTGCAAATAAATGCTTGTTCATTACCTATCCTTTCAGATTAAAATGTCTATTTTTCTTTTTCTAATATATGTCACAAGAATATTGTTAAATTTTTATAGATCTAAATTTTGCTAATTTTTAGAAAATTTAGTAATCAAAACCAAATTTATTTTATCAAATTTATAAAAATAGCATGACTATAAAAATAGTTTAATCACTGAAATTACGAAATAAAATCAGTGATGCAATTATATCAAAATAATAATCATTGTCAATATAAAATTAAATTTTACATACAAGAGGATAAACCAAAATAAATTTGCTTTTGCTAT
>NZ_CABPUY010000002.1:70586-84201 GCF_902460575.1 Campylobacter concisus
TTTGTATATCTAAAAAGTTTCATTTATGAAATATTTTGTATAAAAATTCTTTTTTCTCATTATATTTTAATATTATATTAAGATTATATCCTTTATAATGTCACTAAATTATTTTAGAAAATATAACTTTATAGTTATTTCCAAGGAAGGTTAAGATGAGAACTCTCTTATCTTTAAGCATGGTGTGTGCTGCGCTACTTGCTAATGAGACTAATCTAAAAAACGAGTTAAACAACGAAGAGATTAGGGCGAATATGGCAAGCTCTTTTAACGAAAGCTCCAACATAAATTTACTTAACGAAAAACCAACTTCAGAAGCTAAGCTAAATTTAAACGAAACCCCATGCTTTAAAATAGATAAAATTTCACTTCTTAGTGAGAATGAAGTAGCTAGCTTTAACGCTAGTAGTGGTGCTGATGAGGCTATAATAAGAGAAGCTTATAATACAAACTACTCTAAATTTAACTCTATTTTAGAGACTAGCTTAAACAAGCTTGATTTTAAACCAGGCAGCTGTCTTGGTAAAAACTCTATCAATCTAATCATAAACTCTTTTAACAACGAGATAATAAAAAGTGGCTATATCACTTCAAGTGCTAGCCTAGTTACAAAGAGCCTAAAAGATGCCAAGCTAGAGTTTGTGATAAATATTGGCCTAATAGATGACATAAGCATAAATGAAGTTGATAACCAAAGAAACAGAGCGAGCTTATTTAGCGCATTTGGTGAGTACTCTCATAAAAATAAAGTAGCAAACATAAGAGATATCGAGCAGGCTCTTGAGTCACTGCAAAACGTCTCAAAAAATGATGTTAGTATTAAATTCTTACCTTCAAACAGAGCTGGCTTTTCAAATATAGTGATCACTAGAGTTGATAGCTTCCCTCTAAAAGCTGCTATTAGCATTGATAACCTTGGCTCAAAACAAAGTGGCAAGTATCAAGGCATGCTAAATTTAAGCACACTAAATTTACTTGGATTTAACGAAATTTTTAGCTTCTCACGCGGCAAAGATATATTTAAAAAATATGAGGTCACAAATAAATTTAATGACGCCACTGATCACGGGGCTTCGAATAACTACTATTACGGCTTTACTATCCCATTTGGCTACTTCATGCTTGAGTATGAAAAGAGCAAATATGACTACGCCCAGATCATAAACGCAGCCTATAATCTCTACACATATAAAGGTAGAAGCGAGAGTGACTCACTAAGCCTTGCTTATACATTTTATAGGGACTCAAATTTTAAAAATAGCGCTTATGTAAAGCTATTTAAGAGAAAAAATAAAAACTACCTAGAAGACTACGAGCTAGATAACCAAGCTAGAAGAAATGCTGGATATGAGGTAGGTGTAAAATCAAGCTGGAATTCTTACAACCAAGCTTTTAGCGCCAAGCTAGCTTATAAAAAAGGCACTGGTATATTTAATTCACAGCCTGATCCACTAGAAGATAGCGGCGAGGCTACATCTAGGTTTGCTCTAATAAATTTAAACCTAAACTACAAATATAAATTTGAACTTCCACTAAGCTATGATCTAAATATCAACGCAAGATATGGCCTAAATAAACTAAGCTTGCAGGATAAATTTAGCATCGGCGGGTATCACAGTGTTAGAGGATTTGACGGGGAGAGCTCACTTGTTGGAAACCACGGAGTAAGCGTAAGAAATACCCTCTCATATAACTACTATAAGAGTAACTCTATCTATGCAGGGCTTGACGCTGGCATGGTAAGATCAGCAAGTAGCGGCATAAAGGATAAAAACACCCTTGCAGGATACGCCATAGGTCTAAGAGGCAGCATAAAAGCCTACAACAATCTAAGCTACGACATATCTGTTTCAAAGCCTCTTTATAAACCAAAGAGCTATGAAACTAAATCAACAAATGTAAATTTCATCATAAGCTACGAATTTTAAGGATAAAATATGCTAAAGAACAACCAAATTTCAAATGCGCAAAAACCTAGCCTTTTAACCATAGGCTTAAATTTCTACGTAAGTCTCTCTTTGCTACTTGGCACTATGCCAGCATTAGCAAATGAGCCAAGCATCATAGCTGACCCAGGCGCTAGCAACCGTCCTGATATACTAAAAACTCCTAATGAGACGCTAATCATAAATATCACAAACCCTGATAGCAAGGGCGTATCTATAAATGAATATAGCAGGTTTAATACCCCTCCAACTGGCACTATCCTTAATAACTCTAATAAAAACATAGAGACTAAGATAGCTGGCCAGATAGATGCAAACTATAGGCTAAATAAAGAGGCAAGCCTTATTATCAACAAAGTAAATTCAGCTGAGAAATCATCTCTAAAAGGAAATTTAGAGGTTGCTGGTAGCAGAGCTGATGTGGTCATAGCAAACCCAAATGGCATAAGCGTAGATGGTCTAAATATGATCAACTCTCGCTCACTCACACTAACAACAGGTAATATCAATAAACTAAGTCCTAAAGAGATAGAGCTAATATCTGATAAGTCAATCGACATCGTAGGGGACGGCCTAAACGATAAGAGTAGCGACTATACAAACGTCATCTCAAATGCCATAAATTTAAACTCAAACATCCATGCAAATGAGCTAAACATCATCGGTGAAAAGGCGGTTACTTCAAGCAAAGATAGACTTTACAACGACGTAAAAGCTAAAAACCAAGAAAACAGCTTTAGCCTAGATAGTAGCGCGCTTGGCGGTATGTATGCTAATAAAATCAAACTAGTTGGCACAAGTAATGGCGTAGGCGTAAATAATAACGGCCTAGTCATAGCAAATAACAACATAGAGATAAGCCTTGATGGAGATATAGTTAATGCTGGTGCTATCGCTTCTAATAAAGATACAAGCATAAAAGCAAATACTATAACAAATAAAGATGAAGCCCTAATAGCAGCCAAAGAGAGCCTTAACATAAAAGCAGATACTTTGGTAAATACATCTAGTCAAATTTATGCTAAAGATATAAATGTAGATGCTAAAAAGCTGGTAAATAACTCAAGCTCACAGGCTAGGGTGGAGAAAAGCTCATTTGCTAAAAATTTAGCTCTAAAGCAAAGTGGTGAGAATAGATTTAAACTTGAAGAGGTAAATTTAAAAGAGATAAAAGCAAAGATTGAGGCTAAATTTAAAAAACTAGGCAAAGAGCTAAGCGAGCAGGAGCTAAATGCTGAAATTTTAAAAGAGGCTATAAATAAAGATAGCACCCTTTATGCTCTAAATTTACACAAAGACTCATATCTATATGGCACATCGACAAAGGTATTTAGTAATCTAAGACTAGACATAGATAAAAACGAAGTAGTACTTGATACTAGCAAAGCAAAAGACCGCGAAGTGCTAAAGAGAATTTACTACTCTATAAACAAAGAAATTTTAAACGAAGAAGATAAGGCAAATTTCATCCCAGGTAGCATAGTAGCAAGCAATGATATAAATTTAAAAACAGATGAAGTGCTAAATGATAAGAGCTTTATCTACGCAGGCAACGACCTTGTGCTTGATAGCAAAGATATAACAAACGTAGCGCTAAATTTAAGAAGAGATGGTCGAAGCTTTAATGAGTTTAAATGGAAGCAGCAAGAGTGGAAAGGAAAAATGGGAAAAGTCACTGGCAAAAAGAAATGGGTGACTAAAGGTGGAAAAAGCACGAATTTTAACTTCTCATACACAGATGTTGGTTTGCCAGCAGTCTTTGCAGCGGGCAATAACATAGTAGGAAGCACACAGGACTTTTCAAGCTACGCACTAAATGATGATATAAAGCTAGCAAATGTTGATCTGGATAAATTCTCTGAGCCAATATTTAATAGCCCAATCATCAAAAACCTAAATAGAAGGGTGAAAAACCAAGGGTATTACTACAGCCTTGATAGCATAAACTCAGCTTACATAGCAAATATCCTTGATGGCCTATATGAAGCAAGAAATGAGAGCATAAGTAAATTTAAAAATGAAGCAAAAGATAAAAACGTAAAAGCATCAGCTCTAGTAATGGCTAACAACATAGACCTAGACGCCAAAGGCAACATAAGTCTAGCTGGCAGCGTAGTGGCTGACAATATCAATCTAAACTCACAAAATTTAAATCTAAATCACCTAGAGCTAAACTCTAAAGATCTAAATTTAAAAGCAGACGGGGCAAATATCAACTCAAGTGAAATTTCAGCCAAAAATATAAACGTAGATGCTAATAATATAAGCTTAGACAAAGAGTCATCTCAGTTTAGCAAGGCTTCAAATTTAAAAGCAGACGAGAGCCTTAACCTAAACGCTAAAGAAAATTTAAACATCGTTGGCGGAGGCTTAGAGGCTGACAAGATAAATTTAAGCGCAGATAATATAAATATAAACGCTAAAGAGTTTGCCTATAGTCATAGTGCAAAAGAAAATGGCGTGGAATTTAGCCAAAGCATTCAAACGCTAAATAGCGCAAACCTAGACGCAAAAGATATAAATTTAAACTCTAAGTCAAACACACAGATCAGCTCAAGCAACTTAAGAGCTACTAACAAGCTAAACGTAGAAGCTGGAAATGATATATATGTAGTAGGTGCTAATACAAACGAGAACACAGAAACTAAAGAGAAGTCAAAGGGCTTTTTCTCTAAAAAAGAGTCTCAACTAATGGCTATAAATCAAAAGGTCATTAGCTCAAATTTAAACGCAGGCGATATCAGTCTAAAGGCTGGTGGTAACCTAGCTCTAGTCTCATCAAATCTAAATGCTAACAACATAAATTTAAACGCAGATGAAAACGTTATAGTAGATGCCAATCACAACGTAGAAGCAAGCCAAAGCTTTACTAAAAGCTCACGCTTTTCATTAAAACCAACATCTCTTTATGAAAGCAACCTTCATCTACTTGAAAAAGGTGATAAAAGGGCAGTTGCTTCAAATTTAAATGCAAATGAAAACATAAATATAAACGCAAATAACATCAGCCTAAAAGGTGCAAACCTAAATTCACAAAAAGATATAAATTTAAACGCGGATCTCATAGATATATCAAATACTAATGATGAGAGCTATAGAAACGAAGTTAGTAAAAAAAGTAAGATAGGCTTAATCTCAATTGGTGAGCACATCAAGAATTTAAAAGCAGACCTAATACAAAAGCTAAATCCTATAAAAGATCTAAAAGCAAAAACAAAAGACACATCTATAAAAATCCCTGTCGCAAAAGCTCACCTAGAGAACAAAAGCTCAAAAGAGAATTGGGTAAATGCAAACTCGTCAAATTTAAATGCAAATGGCGACATAAACCTAAACGCAAAAGATGATATAAATATAGTAGGATCAAATTTAAACGCCAATGAAGCTATAAATTTAACTAGCCAAAACTCAAATATCAAACACTCAACCAACCTCTACGCTAAAGATACATCAAGCAAAGAGGCAACTGGCACACTATCTATCACCGCTCAAAACGAATATGCCCAGATCGTTCCAGCAGCACTTGCTCTAAAAGAGGCGATCGCTCAGCTAAAAAGAGTGAAAAAAGAGTATGACAACTATAAAAAAGAGAAGTCAAAGCTAGAAGCTAGCCTAAGCGATATAAAGCAAAGATATAGAAACAAAGAGGTAGGCATCGACTACTCTGATATAGAAGAAGTAAGCGAGATATTAGAAGAGTATAGAGACGAGGAGAAATACTTTAAAGAAAACATTCTTCTTGCAACTGAGAATGTAAACGCTAAAACTCTAGCTCTAGTATCTCAAATGGCAGCTGCAGCTGCAAGCTCAGGAACATATGGCTTTAGCGTAGGTGTAAGGGCTGATCTTGCCACCACTAAGCAAGAGAGCTCTTTAAAGCAAACTAGCTCAAATAAATCTAGCCTAAATGCTAAACGTATAAATATAAACTCAACTAAAGATATATCTATCACAGGCTCAGACCTAGCATCTAAAGAGGATATGAGCTTAAACTCAAACAACCTAAACATAAACTCTAGCGAAGATAGTTTAAAATATAAATCAAACACCAAATCACTCACAACAGGATTTGGTTTTACATTTTATGGAGCAAACTCTAGCTCACTAGAGCTTGGAACAAATAGCTTAAAGCAAAGCGAACAAAGTCTAACAAATAACAACTCTCATCTTTACTCACCTAAAGATATGAATATAAACACAGCCAATGACGCAACCATCAAGGGAGCAAATTTAAGAGCTGATGAGAGATTAAATTTAAAAGTAGGAAACAACCTAAGTTTAGAGAGTACCAGAGATATAAAAGATGCTAGCTCTAAAAGCAAAGGTATAAATTTAAGCGCAAGCTACTCTGGAGCAACTAATGCTAAAAACTTTGCATCTGGAGATAGATCTCTAAGCTCTGTTGGAGCTAGCATTAGTAAGTCAAACTCTAACACAAAGATAAAACAGACAAACCTATCATCTATAACAGCTAATGAGCTAAACGTAGAGGTAGGTAAAAACACTCATCTAAAAGGATCACTACTAGCAGCAGGAGAGTATGATAAAGATAATACCTTTATAGATAACCACAACCTAAATTTAAAGACAAATACCCTAAGCTATGAGAACCTATCAAATACAAGCTATAACAAAGGATCATCTCTTAGTATAGGAGCTAATTACTCAGTAGGTAAAAAAGATGAAGCCAATAAAAACAGTCAAGACAAGAGTGCTACAAGCAGCTACTCTAGTCTAAAGTCAATAAACTACTCTAACCATAGAAATCTAAGCTACACACTATCTAAAAACCTAGCAACTCTAGGCAGTGGCAACATAGAGATAGCTGATAAAGATAACTCTGATGATCTAACAAGACTAAATAGAGATACCACTAAACTAACAAAAGATCTAGTAAATACTAGCATAAGCTCAAATGTAGATGCTAGTATGGATTTAAGGGTGCTAACAAAGAGTGGGCAAAAGGAGATAGTAAAAGAAGTCAAGCAAATTAGAGATGGAGCTATACGGTTAATCTTTAATATGGTTTATAAGGATGAGATACGAGAAGCAAAACAAAGTTTAAATAAAATTGCAAAAAAACTAGAAGCACTAAAAGAATCAGATATTATTAAGTATAATGAAGTAGTAAGTGCTTTAAATGAGTATGCAAGAGCTAAAGAAGAGCAAAGTAAAAATGGAGAACAAAATTTTGCTCCACTGATTGCTATTCCTGTAGCATTAGCATGGTTTGCTACTTATCTTAACTCACCAGATAAGGATGACGAATTAAAAAATGGAATACCGACTGAAAGTCAAGCAGTTGCGGCTGTAGTAGGTGGTGGTGCAGCAAATTTGGCAGCTAGAGGATTATCTAAGGCTGTATTAAAAGAAACGGCAACTACTAGCGTAAAAAATGGCACAATAGGTGCTGGAGTGAATGGCACTATTCAAGTTGTAACTGAAGTGAAAGATAAAGCTATGCAAAATGTAAACTTTAAAGACCAAAGCTTTTTTGAGATAGGAAGCACCATGATAGATAATATAAACAATATTAAATTTAGTGATTTAACATTAGATTATAATAGCTTATTGTACTCAGGCATAGCAACTGCTACAACGGTGCCTAGCATGATTAAATCTGCAAAAGCAATAAAGTATGATGCGGGAGCCATAATAAAACAATTTGGAGATATGAAGACAGCAAAAACACAAAACAGACGGGATAAGTTATTTGGGAAGATTGGAGATAATTTTTTGGATATGGGTTCGCACATTATTTTTCAAGGTGCTAATTATAGTATAAGACATTCCATTAAAAATGAAGTTGTAGGTGAAAAATAATGGATAAAGTTTGGAGTGAGCTAATTTTACAGCTTATGATGGGGGATTACCCATTGCTGCACTGGGTTATTTATAATATCTTTGGACTACCACTTATGTTTTATATATGGAAAGTTACAGCTATTTTCTTGCATGGCGGTATTGCCATTAGCAAAAACAATCCCATAAAAGATATAGCACTTAGGTTATTTTTTGTAGTAGTTTCATTATTCCCATTTTACTTACTTATAAAATTTACTTTTACAAAATCAAACGGCTATCTTGTTTATCCTTGTGTTTTTAGTTATATCTCTACCCTTGTTGTATTCCTTTTTGCTGTTAGACCTATAAAACAAAAACCAAATGATACCTTAGAGGCCAAACCAAAATTCTTTAGAATGTCTCGCTCAAAAAGACGCAAGGAAAATTTGAAAAAATAATGGATAGAGTTTGGAGTGAGCTAATTTTGCAGATTACTATGAGAGACTAAATTTAAAAGTAGGAAATAACCTAAGCTTAGAGAGTACTAGAGATATAAAAGATGCTAGCTCTAAAAGCAAGGGTATAAATTTAAGTGCAAGCTACTCTGGAGCAACTAATGCTAAAAATTTCGCATCTGGAGATAGGTCTCTAAGCTCTGTTGGAGCAAGCATTAGTAAGTCAAACTCTAACACAAAGATAAAACAGACAAACCTCTCATCCATAACAGCAAATGAGCTAAACGTAGAGGTAGGCAAAAACACTCATCTAAAAGGATCACTACTAGCAGCAGGAGAGTATGATAAAGATAATACCTTTATAGATAACCACAACCTAAATTTAAAAACAAATACCCTAAGCTATGAGAACCTATCAAATACAAGCTACAACAAAGGATCATCTCTTAGTATAGGAGCTAATTACTCAGTAGGTAAAAAAGATGATAGTAAAGCTAGTCAAAGTGGTCAAGGCAAATCAGACTCAAGCTACTCTGGTCTAAAGTCAATAAACTACTCAAACAATAGAAATTTAAGCTACAGCTTATCTAAAAACCTAGCAACTCTAGGTAGTGGAAACATAGAGATAGCAGATAAAGATAACTCTGATGATCTAACAAGACTAAATAGAGATACAACTAAACTAACAAAAGATCTAGTAAATACTAGCATAAGCTCAAATGTAGATGCTAGTATGGATTTAAGGGTGCTAACTAAGAGTGGACAAAAGGATATAGCTAAAGAGATAGTAGATGCTAACTATGGATTAAAAAAACTATCAGAGCAAATGCCAGACGAAAATAGCAAGAATAAAATAGTATCAATTATGGGAAAACTTCTTGTGTATGGAAGTATGGTTGCTTTGGATATAATACCAACCAGTTATAATAATGGAGGTTTATTTGGGTAGCTTGTTGGTTCTTTCGGTGGAAAAGAGATTGCAAGTGACCTTATTTCTGTTTTTAGTAAAAACTCAGAAAAATATGAACTATATAAAGATAAAATGGTTAAGCTTGAGGATAGTAAATACTTCAAGACCATTAGTCCAGAAAAGCGAGAGGAATTAAAAAAGCTTTCGTATTTTAAAGATCTTTATGTATCTAAAGAACCTTTAGGAATAGATGTGGATACTATAACACATCAAAATTTTGGAAATGGTATCTTGAATACGCCAATGGAGGCTATTATGAACGGACTTGAGCAAACTGGTCAGATTAAAAAGGATGGTACAAGGCTTGCTGGAAATACCATTGAATTAACGATAAAATATAATCCAACGCGTGGATTTTTCTCTGATTTGCTTGAAGCAGCGCAGGATAAATTTAGTATAGGCACAAGTGACATGGCAAAGCAAGTTGGTAGTTTTATATCGGATGTAACAAAAGCTGCTGAAGAAAAAAGAAAAAAAGATAATAGAGTTTTTGCTGTAAATTTTGCAGCACATTCTCAGTTAAATACATTAGTCTATAATGGTGTTAAATGGGGCATAGACAATGAACTTTATAGGCATTTAGATGGAGTTAAAAGTTTAATGAAAAAAGATAAAGGCAGTCCATATACTGTTTCTTCTTTTGGATCTCTAGTAGATGTAGAAAAAATGAGAGATGTATTAGAAGCAGCTAAAATTGATATAGCGGGAACATTTTCCAACAAAGGCGATTTTGTAGCAGAAGGTCTTGGTGGAAATAAAGATGCGAATAAAAAAGCAGATATGACAGATCGCATAAATGTGTTAAATATCCCTAAATTATTTATGGATGGCTCACCACACAGTTCTTATGTGTGTCAAGATTATGAAAAAGATGGTGCTATATGTGGTGTAAATTTCCAGTAGTAAAGCTTATTGTTATAACTTTTATTGTGCTCTTTTCCGGTTGTCATGATATTCCAAATATAACTACAAAGCATCTTAAACCAGGTATTATGCTTTCATCTTTTCAAAATGAAAGCTTTACCTATGTGCTTCCAAGTAGTTTTACTGATATTGATTGGTATTATTTTCTAGATGAAAAAAATGGCAGAAATGTTTTTGAACGCAATTTGCCGTCTATGTTTAATGAAAAATTTCAGATCAATACTTACAGATATAAAGAAAGAAATATGTCACGAAGTAAGTTGGAAATTCGCAAAGATAGAGAAGAAAGCATTGATAGGAGTATTTATGATATTTTAATGGGTTGGCAACCTTATGAAAAAGGATTCTTTACATATATTGATGGCATAAAGTGCGAAGCAGGTTTTTTGATAAGCTCAATAACTCAAATTGGCTCTGCAAACTATGGCATTGATTGTCTTTATTACGATACTAGTGGTGCTGTATCAACTTTAGTTATTGGAGGCACTTTTAGATTATTTTTTGATCCAGTTAAACATAAAAACTATAAAGCAGAAGATATGGCAATACTATTTAAAAATGATATGAGTGAATTTTTAAAATCGATAAAATTAAAAAATATGGATAGACAAAGAATGAAAAAAGAGGACTTGCTTTTTGACAGAATATATAACCCTAGGGATGAATTTGATGAAATAATCTATGAGTGGTTTGATCCAAATAAATTTGACTGTACAAAGTACCAAAAAGAATATCAGATCTGCAAAAAATCACATCTTTGGAAAGAGATACGTAAAAATAAAAAATTTTTTGATGAGAAATACTATGAAACAGAAAGAAAGATAAGAGGTTAAGATGCTTAAATATAAAAAATTTATTTTTCTTTTTGTAGCTTTTTTGTTTATTGGTTGTTTTTCAGATAACTATCCTCAAGTGAATGAACGAAATGTAATATATAGCTATGATAGAAATTTAAAGGCCTATGCACCAGAAGCAAGAGGAGATAAAGTAAGGCTAGATACCGAAGGGCTAAAAAAATTTATAATAAATAAGATAGGACAAAACTTTGAGTATAAAATCAGTGTCTATACTGAAGATGCTGATCATAGCAATGTAATAAAAGCAACAAGCAAAGAGGAGAGAATGCAAGATAGAATGGAGTATCTTAAATCTCACGGAAAGATATTTTCTCTTAAATCAAATAGATACATTAAACTAAGCGATGAGTATATATCAAATTTATTATGTCTTGCAAAGACAAATATTAACAGTAGTACCTATGTGAATATTGAATATACTTGCCCCTTTTATAGCAAAAATGGTAAGAAGAAATTTCTAATAGCAAAGACGTCATTATCGGATTATGCAAGAGATAAAACTATAAAAACTAAAGAAGAGTTATATGAGTATAAGATAACTCAGGCTTATAGTACCCTTAAACAAGATATTAAAGTAGTAGCTGACTCTCTTTGGATAGATGAGATGGATATTGAAAGAATGAAAAGAGATGGCTTGGTACATGAAAATGCCAAATATGGTGCTCAAGACGAAAATGCTGTCGAGTGGTTTAATCCGGACTTCTTTGAATGCAAAAATATAAACAAAACAAACCAAATTTGTGATGATAGGCTAAAGTTTAAAACTATACGAGATGAGTTATCAAAAGAAGAGTAGGTGAAACAAAAATTATATGATAAAAAGAAATTCGGAATATACAGATGACGAAATTGGAATTTTATTAGACTTGGTGCATTTTAAAAACAATATAGATACATTAAAAAATATGTTATCCCAGATTGGTTTTGATAGTGAAATTGAGCTCGTTTCTATGTCAAGAGATAATATAGTAGAAATTTTACAAAGAAGCTTGGATAAAAAGATATCTTTTTTAGAGCTTGAAGAGTGGGCAAATTTGATAGAATGCCGTGAGGACATAGGTTTTGAAGATAAAAAAACACAAGAAATGATCTTTAAACTAGCAAATCCTTGTTTGCATGAAAAGTTAGATGAAAAGCAGGTGTTAAGCTATCTAAACGAATTAAAGGGAGTAGATGGATAGTAGTGATGCTTGTTTGTCAAAGATGGGATTTAAGATTAAAAAGTTGATCTATTGAGGTATTGTTGATGAGTTGAAGAGTGGCTGTGATAGCTTTTAAAGGTAATATGGATATAAGGCATATATTAGTTACGTAGAAATATATCATCCTTTTAGTACGTACTATCACTAAATAAAAGGATACATTAAAAATGGGCAAAAAGATGAATGATAGGCTAAAATACATGATCATCCTAGGGTATTTTTTAGTTATATACTCTGGGATTATAATGGTATATCTTGGCTATTCCTATAAGATTTCTCTACTATTATTTTGTTTATTTAATTTAATTGTTTTCTTAAAAATATTTTATATTATAAATTTTAGAGATGAGCCATTAAAAATTGTTACAGTTTTTCTTAGCATACTCTTGTTTGCTATTTTTATAGTTATTTTCGTATTTGTGGAAAGACTGATAATGAATGCTATTTTGTGCGGGATGGATGGATATGGATATTTGCGTAGGCATGGCTATATAGATTGTAGTTGCGCAGATCTATTGCCAGGCGATCATCTTTTTTGGGATATTTTATCAACTTTGTATTATCCGATATACATATTTATATTCATCAAACCTTTTGTAGGATATTTAAAAAAGAGCACACAAATATCTAAAAAAACATTATAAAATCAAAATTTATATAGAAATAGTAAGAAGTTAAAAATAAAGAAAGTAAATAAAAATGAAAAATAATTTGTTAATATTTTTAAAAGTTTGGCTGCTGCTATTTTTTGTGTATCTTATTTTTAGGATATTTATTTATTTTTTTGGTGAACAAAGGCTGTATATGTTGATTTTGTGCCCTATTTTGTTTAACGGATATTATGTGATAAAAAATGGCATTAAAAGAAGTGACATAACTTTGTATAAAATAAAAAACGATCAAGTAAAAAATAATGGATTTGTAGCATTTGTATGGTTTGTTTTTTGCATTTTTGTATTAGTGTTTTGGATAGTTGTTAAGTGAAATAGGTCAAATAATTTTTGTACTAGCATGGAATTTGGCAATATTTGTAGCGATTATTTTTTTGGTTTTAATGTGGCCTTTAATCTATTTTCTGCTGGTTTTACTGTATATTTGGTGCTTTGCATAGTAAAAAACTGGTTTAATCAGTGCAAAACCAATAAATGGAAATGCAGATGAAATTTTTAAAGATATAACAAAGGGTGGTAAAATTCGCTCAAGTGATGCTGTTGAAATGCCAGATGGAACAATTATAAATTTACATAAATCATCTAAGACACAAGAACATTTTCAAACAATAGATATTAACAAAAACGGAAAAATATATAAAATTAGGATAGAAGAATGAATAATTTCATAGAAGAAAATAGGTTTTATTCAGATAATGAGTATCTTACGCGAACAGTATATTTTAAAGCTGATGAAAATGTAAATTTGGAAAAATTAAATGAGATAAATTTCTATAACTTATTACAATATAAAGAAAAATTAAAAG
>NZ_CABPUY010000002.1:85428-87049 GCF_902460575.1 Campylobacter concisus
AATAATGCAGATAATTTTAATCATTTTGTTGATCGCATATACGATATATTTGATAAGGCTAAATTCTAAAATACCAGAATTTACAAAGTGTCCAAAGTGTAAAAATAGTTATAATTACGCTGTTACTAAAAATGGCAAATGCCCTAAATGTAATGTTAAAACAATAGAAGTTGAAAAATATTATAGGCATTTTCCAGATGAGTTGAAAAATTTAGAAAAAGATAAAATCGGTTAGATATTCTCTTGCTTTGGGCAGTAGGAGCTGGCTTGTGTGGAGTTTATAAAGAGTGGAAAAACGACAAATGAGAGCTAAGATTTTTTTGATTTTTATATCTATTAGTTCATATATTTATGCTTTTAGTTTTTTGGAATTTAATTATATTTCATATCGTGGATTTAAATATTACTTTTCAAATGATGTTGAAAAATTTATATTTTTTGCGTCCTTTTTTATATTTGCCAGTTTTTGTCTATTTGGAATTTTTTATAAAAAGAATCCTAAATGAATAAAATGTTGCAAAAGATATAAGTGGATCGCATGTATATTAACAAATAGGCAAAATAGAACCGAGAGGTTAAATTTGCAAAAATATGTTTAATGATAATACAGTCTTTGTTTAACAGGATATAGCAATATAAAAAAGACACTTGGAATAGAAAATGAACGCTAAATTTGAATTTATCTTTTTAGGTTGTATTTTTCTTTTGGAAGCCATTTGGGCTTCATTTGGCGGCAAAATTTATTTCAGGTTTCATGGTTGGCAAACAATTGATGAAAAAAATATTTTTGGATTTTTCATTGTTGGGTTATTTTTTATATGTTTAGGATTTTTCTACAAATCCAAAGAATAAGTCAAATTTAAAGATGCAAATTTAGAAAACAGCAAAAACAATAACAACAAATTCAAGGAACAACTATGTTTTATAAATTTTGCTATGTCTTTATTGGTTTTGGATTTTTATTTATATATATTAGGATATTTGCGAACAAAAAATTTGAAAGATTTGCAATAGAACATGATTTTTCTAGTTTTGGCGATACTTATGTTATTCTAGCCATTATTAGCTTGGCAGCTAGTTTCGCATTTTTCTATCTTGCCTTGCGTTCCACAAAAAACATCAAAAAATACCCGGAGTATTTAGTATGCCTTAAATGTAAAACTACTTGGTGGTTTGGGCATTTACGTGATAAAAGTAAATGCAATTTTTGTGGTGGCGAGGTGATGGATGCAAGTAAATATGGTGACTATATAAGAAAACTAGAATTTTTAGAAAAAAGAAAAAAAGGACCCAAAAGAAGAAGCGTTAGAAATAAGAGAAAAAAAGATAAAGGTAGTGTTGATGATTGATGTAAATTTACGAGTAAATAGGCTTAAGCCATGATTAAGCTGAGGATCGTGATAGCAATATTTTTTACATTGTTATCATCTTTTAATTTATATAAACTATTAACAGACGAAGGCTATAAAGGCGGAAAAGTATATGTAGTATCAATTGCACAGTCTATAATAATGCAGATAATTTTAATCATTTTGTTGATCGCATATACGATATATTTGATAAGGCTAAATTCTAAAATACCAGAATTTACAAAGTGTCCAAAGTGTAAAAATAGTTATAA
>NZ_CABPUY010000002.1:87444-114420 GCF_902460575.1 Campylobacter concisus
TTATTTAATGCTATATATAAGTAAGCGATTTATGATAAATTTCATATATAAATTTCTGAGATTTTTATCTACGTTATGTATTGTTATAGGTTTTGCCATACTTGTTTATTTTGCTTGCTATATTGTCTATTATCACAACAATAGGTTTGAAATAGGCCCTGGAATATTAATAACCAATATAGTTGTTTTTTTTATGAATATGATCTGGCCAGCCATTATATTGATAGATTGGCAAAATAACCCTAAGCACTTTTCTGGCTATTATCAACTCTTTTTGAATATATTTCTGATAGTTACTATTTTTTTTGATGGGGGATAACGTTGGCTTTTAATAATATTGGTCTAATTTTCGGATCTATTGCAAGTTTTATATTTTTGATTTTTTGGCTAAAAGAGTCTAAAAACAAGGGGCGAAAGTTTATTTTTAGGTATTTTTTCGTTTTTGTCGGTGCCACAATGATCATCCTAACAAATTTTATAAAAATTCCTAAAATTGTAGCATATGGCCTAGGTGATAGAAATTTACTCTATATCGCATTTGCTTGTTTATGTCTTCAGCTAATAGTTGATATTTGCTATCTTGCTTGTTCTTTTTTTGTAAATTTAAACAAATTGATAGATAAATACAAATAATTCTTTTATGAACTTTATCTAGGTGGAATTGAGGGGAAAGAGTAGAAATTTAAAGATAATGTTTATTTTGCTGAAAAAGAAAATACAACGACAGATATGGATAAATCAGAATTTGAAAAAGTAAAAAGTATTAAAGCTTATAAAAAGAAAGACGATGGAACAATATGTGTAAAGGACTTATTGTATAAAGACCACTGGGAAGTATATAAGGATAAAAAATCATACGAAAAGGGTAAACGTTCATTTGATGTTTGAGAAGATGGTAGATTTAAGGGTCAAAAATGAAAACAGATAGTATATGTGAGCAATATTCTAAAGAAAAAATAAAAATAAATACTTGGCTAGAAGATGATGTCTTTTTTATAGAAGGAGATACAAAAAGTTTAATGTTTTTATCTGACTTAATTAAAGCACAGGCAATGGAATTGAAAAATGACAATGTGTGCATTGGTCCAAATTTAGCAGGAAATAAATTTTTTTCTAAAAAAGCTAAATTCGGAATTTTAATTCATAATACGGACAGTGCAAAATAAAAAATATTCTAATAATATCTGGAAAAATAAAAGGAAAGTAGCCTCGATAATGTAGATAAAACTGGAAAGTCAGTTGTTATTGATAATTAAACTGGTGAATTTTTTATGCGGGAGGGGAAGGCTTTAAATATGACTACTAATATTTATGTAGAAATACTAAATGAAGATATGCCTGTTTGGCGTCCAGTCAAAGCAGTTTATTTAAAGGAAAATATTTTTAAGATAGTAGATAAGACCGATTTTGAAAAACTTGACGAGATGCTAGAATTTGGTTTTGATGATACTGTTGTATGTAAAAATAGCAATGGCAATTTTTATGCTGTAAAACTATATTCATAAAAGGAGTTAGTATTGGCGATTTGGCAATGTGATTTTTACATTTTACCGAGTAACAGCGATGAGGCGGTTTTAAATTTAGAAACATTTGATGATTCTATCTTTTGGCATAAAGTATCAGTTAATAAAGAAATTTTTAATAGTGTTGCTTCTGTTTTACCACAAGTAAAATCATGGTCGGATAGCTTGGACATTTATGGCAATCTAGAGGATAGCTGCCTGCAGATCTCTTTTGACAACAATGGATTGGTAGATGGGGCATTACTGCGTATAAATTTCACTAGCGAATATAAAGATATTTTAAAATTTATCATATCGTTCTGTGTCAAAAATGATTTTGAGATACTAACTAGCGAGCTTCAGAAACTGCCACTTTTGTATTCACAAATAGATCAATATATTGCTGGTTCTAAACGAAAAGAAAAATTTATGAAGTTGCAGAAGCTTATTTAATTGATTTTAAGTAGCAAAGAAGGCAAGGTACTAAGAAAATGAAGCGTTTTATTTTGGATATATTTAATAGAAATTTAAACGAAGATGAAGCCCAAGGATATTTTAAAAATAGCTTTATGGAAATGTCTGATGAAGAAAAAAGCTATTATTTAGGCAATGAAGATAAATATTTAAAATTTTTTATAGCACTTTTTGCTATCAAAGAAAAAGCATCAACAAGAATTCGTTTTTGTAACTACAAAAAAGCCACAAAGCTTCTTTTTGATGCAAAATATTCGCAAATCAGATTAGAAAATTTACTTAGAGCAAAAAGTATAACTTGCCAAGAAGATATTGAAATTTTTACAATGCTTAGCTTTAGGGACGCTTTTGGTGTGCAGTTTGCATATCGTATATATTTTTCTGAAATTTGTATCTATATCGCATCTTTGAGCGATTATTATTATATGGTTTATTGCAAAGATGAAAGCGAAGAGATAATAAAAAGAATGGCTATAAAATTTGGTCTTTATTTGAGGGGTTTGCCTAAATTTGTTGCGAACTAATAATATAAAGATTTTAAAATTTGGAAAATCAAATTTTTAAAAAATATAAATGGAACAGGCGATTGATGAAATTTGAAAATTTTTATAAAAATGTAAAAACAAGTAAGTATTTTGATAAGGATTCATTTATAGGACAAATAGTTCTTAACGGCATATGGTATGATGATAAATATTGGCGACTAGAAAAAGATCTGCTTGAAATTTATGATACATATAAATGTGAAGTAAAAATTCCAAGAGAACTGTTTGCAGGGATAGTGTCTATATTGGATGTTTTTATTATGCATAGTACTCAAGAGCTTATATTTGAGAAAAAGTCTATCAAAAGACCATATCTATCATTGGAATTTGACCCAAAAGAGAGACTGGAGGTGATAAGTAGCTACATATTTGGAATATATGATGGCGATATTAGAAGTGTTGATTTTGATTACATAGAGGACTTATGAAGTATTTTTATAAAAATTTAGCATATGAAAAATGTTATGATGAGAACTCATTTGTTGCAGGTCTTATGGATTATTTTGAGTGGAGTGATGAGAAGTATTGGCTATTAGAGAGCGACCTTATAGATATATATAAAAAATATCATAAAAAAGAGCTACCGATTAGGATAATGAGGGGTATAGTTTGGCTATTGAATACCCCTTTATATCACTTTGGCCCTTTCAAGGTAAAGACATGTGAGAGGTCTTTTAAAAAGAAAAGCAACTATCTAATCAGTCCTTTGAGACCCAGTATATTTGATAGAGTTAATAGGCTCAGGTCTTTAATCTTGACCGTGTCTCTAGATGATGATAAATTTTTCTATACAGATTTTATATATGCTCCAAAATAAAAGGTATGACGGCAATCTGATTAAAGGAGGTAAAATGAACTATTTAATAGGTTTTATTATTTTTGCCGGAGGGCTGTCTATCCTAGCGTTGCTTGGCTTGCTTTTTATATATAGGGAGCTAAAAAAAAGTAGTTGAAGGGCTACAAATTTGGCTTTTAAAGGTAATGAAAAATGAGTAATTTCTTTATATCTATTGGATTTTTGATAACTGCTATTCAAATTTTTGCTAGCAAGAAAATAGCAAGAGCATATGATAGTACCGACTACTCTTTGATGGGAGATTTCTACTTGCTTTCTGGTGTGGCGGCATTAGTTGGCGCCATATTATTTTTTTTGGCTCGGATATAGGTCTATTAAATTTAAAAATATCAAGAAAGAATTTGAATACAAATGGTGTAATAGCTGTGACAAAGCCATTAAAGTCGGCAAAGATGCCTCTTGGTGTCCAGACTGCGGCAAGCAACTAACGAAATTTAACGACAAGCACTGTAAAAAAGCATCTAAAATATAGCGCTCTTTCATTAGCTATGTAAATTCCATATAAATTCATTTAAAATTTAGGCGATATTGCCAAGATAGGAAGTGGTTTAAGGTTTATTATTTGCCGATCCGTTTGGTTAAAAAAAGGAAGTTTGGTTGGGTAGATTTTGGGATATTTTCATAAATGGCTTAATTGAAATAACAATAAAAAGTGGATCGCCACTATTGTATTGGGTGTTGTTTGATGTGGTTGGTCTAGCTTCTTTTAGCATTTTTTTGAGCATGATTGTGTTTGACCTGTGTTGTTTTGTTAAATACAGATCTGTTAAATGGTTTGATAAAAACATAATAATATCTTCTATTTTTGTATCTGCTATTTTGTGTGTGTTTTGTTTTTTTGTATATTAATTATAACTATGGGACATTGCGATATGTAGCAAATTTTTCATTTTTTCTAGTTGGAGCGGTTTTTGTTCGGACTATCTATAAGGAAGTAAAAGAAATATCAAAAAATTATAACAACACCACCAAAGCCAAACCTAAATTCTTTAGAATGCCTCGATCAAAAAGGCGTAAAGAAAATTTGAAAAATAATGCTAGAAAGTAGAAAATATGTTTAAACGCATAGGCTGGTCTTTTATAGGATTTATGTGCTTGCTTGACTGTATATCTATGTTAATACATAAAAATGTAAAAGTAGGTGAGAAGTTTTTTAAATTTGATGATGCTGGCAATTTATATCTTTTGCCAGCTTTTAGTTTTTTATTTTTGGGTATATATAGCTTTTGGATGGCTTTTAGAAAAGAGCCGCCAGTCGTACAAAGGCTAGAGGGCATGTGGTGCCCTGACTGCATGAAATTTTATCATATAGGTGAAACTACATGTGAAAAGTGCGGACAAGAGCTGCTAAAATGCTATAACACACACTATGAAACAAGACCAAAACCAAAGACCGAGCCGCTGTTTAGATCAAAGCCTAGAAATAAAAAGCGAAAGTTAAAGAGATAGGAAAGCAATAGCGATCGAGAGGATGTTATAGTAAAGCGAAAGAGAATAGATGAAATTTAGAAATTTTATATTATTTATAATCACTCCGTTTGATGTATTGGTTGCTACTTTAAAACCGCAACTTACGAAATGTTTATTTATTATCTTATTTTTGTCGGGATGCGGTATTGTTACTAGTGTAGATAATGACAATAAAGAATCTAAAATTTTGAGTATAGATCAAAGGATATCTACTAAAGAAGGATTGCTCTCTTTGATGGCACCTATACATAAGGATATAGGCGTTTTTTATGGAGTATATAAGGTAGAGGAAGGCATGGTATTGACTTGGGCTGTAAAAAATATGATGGCTTCAAAGCTTATTATTTCGACAGAGTCTTATCCTGGGCATACTTTTGAATCTGCAAAATATCTCAATCCAAAAAATATTAAAATTTTTGAAGAAGAGACAAAAACTAAAGAGAGTTTTTACAATACTACTACTAGTGCTAAATATAAAAAAGCATATCTTGATTATATAGATGGGGTTAAATGCAGGACATTTGTCCATGCGGACTTGAGGCAGATTTATCAGAATGTAATTGATGGTGAAAAGACATATACACAATACTATGATACATATTGCTCATTTTATCAGCCAAAAAACATTAAAAAACCAACAAATATGGTTAGACTACAATATGAGTATAGCTTTAATCGTAAATCAAAAGCATTTACAGATAGTAACAAAACAGAGCAGGAAGTCTTAAATGATATACACAATATATTTAGGCAAGACATACAAGCAATATTTTCTACCATAAAACTTGGCATGGATAGAGAAAAGATGAGGAAAGAAGGGCTTTTATTTGATAAACCATATAAAGCTCAGTTTTAGATAAAATTGCAATTGCAAATAATATGCAAAGAATTTAATAAAAATAGCTCATACATATATGGATAGACAAAAGATGCGTCAGCATGGGTTATTATTTAATACAAAATCAAAGGAGATAAAATGGAAATAAAAAAATTAATCATGTTTGCTTTGTTGGCATTTGTTTTTACAGCTTGCGCAGAAAAAGAATATATATGTCAAGACCATGAAAAAGATGGCGCAGTATGTGGCTATAGACCATAAGTAGCCATAAATATTTATAAACATAGAATTTAAATTTATAGGATGGGCTCAACAAATCCTTGTTTGCATGGAAAACTAGATAAAAGCTAGAGCCGAGCCATTTAAATGAATTATAAAAAATGTGGCGACAAATACGAAATAGTAGATGATTTGCGTTAAAATAAGCTTTTAAATTATAATAGATAAATCCCATAAAAGATACAATAACAAGACTTTATTATCATAAAAGGAACTCTAATGAAAAATTTAAAAATTATTTTTATATCTACACTACTAATCACATCAAACCTCTACTCAAGTGAAAAAATCCAGCCTAGCTTTGATTGTTCTAAAGCTAAAACAAGGGTAGAAAAACTAGTATGTTCTGATGAAGATATATCAAGAGTAGATAGAGATATGCAAAAAGCTTATGATCTAATGATGGGCAAATATGACCTTGCTTATATGAATGAAGAGGCTAAAGAGGAGATAAAGCCATATTTAGAAAAGCTAAAACAAAGTCAGATCGACTGGGTTAAGTATAGAGATAAGTATTGCAACACAAAAAAGGATGAAAAAGAATTTAATAGCTGCGTCTTTAGTAGATATGTTAATAGAATACAATCTATAGTGCCAAGCTACGACTGGAGAACAGGTTTTTCAATAAATGATAAAAACAGCACAAATGATCTATGCTATAACTACTTTACTCAAAAATTCTGGATGGACTCCCCAAAGCCTGTAAATAAAAATAACCCACCTTATGGAGAAGATAAAGAGTTTTATGAGAAATTCCTTAGTCTTTATTTGAATGATAGTGTAGCTAGTAAAGAGACAAATGATACGGTTCATCACTACTATTCAAAGATTGAAGCTTCCTCATTAACATTTACCGTAGAGTGTGTAGGTATAGATGGAGAAGAAAAAGATATATATGATCTAAGAAGTAAAACATATAAACCTTATTGCATGGGCTTTAGTTTACAATTCTATGATTTTTTGGATGGTGAGTATATAAAACCTGGAAAAAAACCAGAATCTGGACTTAAATTTAAAGAGGTAGAAGAGACCAAGGAGGAGTTTAAAAAGAGAGGCTTAGACTATGAAAATGATGATAGCTTTTCAACAGAGGTTTTTAAAAAAGTTATGAAAAATGATACTAATGCGGGTTTTAATTTTCCGATATATAGTGATAATGGTGACGCAAATATACTTTCAGATGGAATGGTTAGGATGCTTTATGCTTCAAATTTACATGGAAAAGAGAGAAAAGATAAATTCGGAAGATATGCATATCCTGATGGTTATTCTAGTTCACCCACTTTTATGGTAGCTGATAAATTTTTCTTTAGAGTTTTTGCAGGAGAACATGGTAATAAGCTTATATGTAGAATGCCTATCCAAAGCAGGTTTAAAGATAGAAATGATACTAAGCTTATAAGAGAGTATCTTGATCAGTTTAAGGAGTTTTAATGCCAATAAATGAGAGAAATGCTAGCAATTTTAAAGATAAACTAAGAGATACACTAAAAGATGCTGAAGGTTTTATGCACTACTTGTATTATGACACTAAAAATATAGCCACCATAGGTTGTGGTTTTAATGTAACTTTAAAAGATATATTACAAAAAGTTTGTGATAAGAAATATTCTGATCCTAAGATGGATGAAAAAGAATTTGCTGGATTACTTAATACTATTAACGGGATAGGGGTAAAAACTAATGGAAATTTAAGATCTAAGGTATCAGAGTATCTAGAGAGCATAAAAACAGAAGATGGAAAAAGTGCTAAATTTGGCGAATTTAAGTTAGACGATGACCAAATCGGCGATATATTGCCAGAGGTTGTTGAAATATTTAGAGATGGTCTAAATAAAAAATTAGCCTATACCTCTATAAGCCCACAAGAGAGTAAAATAGATAAATATAGCATAGGTAGTAGAGAATATATAGCTCTAATGAGCATGACATATAATAATCCAAGCCTTGTAGGAGATGGCCTAAAAGCTCACTTAAGAGCTAAAAACCGCTTTGGAGCTTGGTATGAGATAAGATATAAGAGTAACGCAGATAATGATATAGGTATAGCTAAACGTAGATTTATAGAGTCAAATGAATTTGGACTATTTGAAAGTAGTGAAAATAATGAAGCAATTAATAATAATGACCTAACAAACATAAGCATAAACGCAATATCCTTTGAAGAGTGCTTAGATCTTTTCTCTCTTTTAAATGTGGCAAAGATAAAAGATAAAGATGAGCCATCTATAACCTATCTACAAAACGCTATAGCTTATGAGACTACTAAGGAATTTAAAGGCAATAGAACTATAGCTGGCTACTCAAGGGGAAATGCTGACTTCAATACACACTACAGAAAATACAACACTATCTTGCAATTTTTTGCAGATAAGATAAATGCTCTTTTAAAAAATGTCACCTCAAAGACCTTTAAGCTAGAAGATATCTATGTGATCACCACAAAAGATGATAATAGCCATAATATCTCAAGGATAAATAAGCTTTTAAAGATAAGAGCGGAAAATGGCGAGTTTAAGCCTGAAGCTAAGAGAGATATCTTGCTTATATATCCAACAGCTTCAGCCCTTCCTGTAATGCCTATCCAACCAAAAAACACGACCTTTACTATCGTCTTAGCAGATAACACATCGCTTGATTGTTCAAATTTAAACCCAGATGGAAATAGCAATGAGAGTGAGATAGTGCTTATGAACTATAAGCAAGATGTAAGAGAGCCTAATAAAAACTCAAGAGATGAAGAGATAAGCTTTATAAAGCCTTCTACAAATGGTGAGACTATCATCTACAAAAACGATAACGACATTTTCATATCACAAGATGAGAAATATGCCTTTAATAGCGGCAATGTAATAACTCTTAACTTCTTTGAGAAAATGAGCTTTAATCTCTTAAATTTCGCCAAAGAAAACAGCTATAGCATAAGAAGCGACAAGGCTTCAAGTATGTTTGATATAAAGCTAAGGCTACCAGACGCTACTGATAGCATCTCTACAAAAAATGAAGGAAATTTCAACCTAGTAGTGAGTGATCTGATCATAAAAGATGAAGAGGGTAAAAGCTATGATATAAAAGAGGTGTATCTTCATAATGGTGAAGATAAAAGGGTCTATCCCTCTTACTACCTAAAGAAAAATGATGATAAAGACGCAGATAGTAATAGTAGCTCTAAAAACTCATATACGGCTAAATTTAGAATAAATATAAATTTAGATAAAAACTCTACAGGCTTTAAAAAGACTTCAAAATTTATCATAGCCACATTTGATCTAAGCAAAGAGTATGACACTGCCGAGATACATGCCAAAGAAGATACTGCTGTTGTTACTTTAGCTAGTAAAGATAAAAAAGATGGAGGCGCTGAGTTTGATATCAAAGTATCTACAGTCGCTTATCAAAAAAATATAACTGAGATCAGGCTAAATATTTCAGAAGGTAGTGACATAACAAATCTAAGCATAAAGGATACTTTAAATTTAGAGGCTGTTTATCTACCAAACAAGGGAGATGATGACTACAAAGAGATAAGCTGGGCATATAAGGTGATAAGAGAGGATAAATATAATAGTGAGGTGGTAGGCAAGGTAGCAGGGGCGATAAATTTAAGCGAAGAGAAATTTAAAGGCAAAAAGATCACTTTTAGTCCAAAAGATGATATAAAAGATAAAGAGCTACTAAAGAAACTAAATCATGGCAACCATATCATAATGTTTTTTGCCTATCTAAAATCACCTGCGTTTAATACTAATTTTGGAAAGACGCATATTAGAGTAGATATAAAAGCACCTATCTATTTAAAATACTCTAATGGCAAGCTTTGTATATATGAGTTTGGGCATACTGATGCTACTATGTGCTTTGATACAAGCTTGTCTGATGATATCTTTGGTAAAGAGAGCAAAGATGAGAAAGTAGAGCATATGCCTAAAGGAACGTACTATATAAGCTCAAATTTAAATAGCGGGGATATAGATATATATGAAGATGATAAGCTAAGTGAGACATGCTACCAAAGCATAGATGGCAAAGATAGATCATATATAGAGCCATGTAAAATTTATGCAAGAGATAGCAATATACAAAGAGCATCATCTACAAAAAGTGGGATAAATTTGATAAATAGTGAGAATAAAAACAGATTTATCCAAAAATTTAACGAAGTAAAGCAAAGAGTTGGGCTAGATAGCAAAGAGGTTAAGCTAGAGGTTGAGTAGGGAGCGATATTCTAGTTTTATATTTTGGCATTTGTAATAACAGACAAGCAAATTAGCTAAATTTTAGCTATCTTTTAATGTATTTGCTACTACTTTCCATTCGCATTTGAGCTTTTCAAGGCTAAATTTAGCATTTGCAGGGCTAGTTGATGGTAGTTTTATCACCTCGTTTTTTGTCGCTTTTATGATCTCTTCTTCTAAGTATTTTTTGCAAATTTCATAAGCTTTGCCACCGTTTGCATAAACTTGCCTGATATTTGCCTCTTTAAATATCGGATTTAAATTTACAGGCACGATCTTGCTCATTTTTGCGTCGCTCGAGCCCTCTATCTCGCACGAGATCGCAGCGTCGTAGATAGCGATGCGGTGAGCGAGCAGGAATTTTATCTTTTCATCCGTGCTTTCTGGCACATCAGCGTTTAAAATCCCAGCCAACACCCGCCAAAAGCGGTTTTGCGGATTTGTATAGTAAAAGCCAAATTTACGAGAGATGACCGACGGAAACGAGCCTAGGATCAAAATTTTAGAGTTTTTATCAAAAATGGGCTTAAAAGGATGTATTTGGCTCATATTTCACCTTTTAAATTTGAAAATTTAGCCGCAAATAAACGGCTAAATTTAGTGAAATTTTCTCTTGCCTCTTAAATTTGGCAAGAGAAATTTAAATTTACTCAGCGCTTTGCACGCTCTCAGCGCTCTCTATCTCGTCGCTAAAGTCAGCCAAGCTTAGGCGTTTTAGCTGGCGGTAGCGTCTTTGCGCGTCGGCTTTGTTTTTAGCCAGTAGCTCGTCTGCGTGCTCAGGGTTGGTCTTTTTAAGCGAGTTGTAGCGAACTTCGTTTAGCAAAAATTCTTCATAAAGCGACCAATCAGGCTCTTTTGAGGTGATTTTAAGCGGATTTTGCCCCTCTTTTAAAAGGCGCGGATCGTATAGGTATGTCGGCCAGTATCCGCACTTGGTCGCTAGCTCGCCTTGGCCGCCAGAGAGCGCCAAGCCGCCTTTGATGCCGTGAGCGATGCACGGAGAGTAGGCGATGATGAGGCTTGGGCCGTCATAGGCTTCGGCTGCTGCGATCGCTTTTATCACGTTTGCTTGGCTCGCGTTTGAGTTGATTTGCGCTACGAAAATATTGCCGTAAGTCATCGCGATGTAGCCAAGGTCCTTTTTCTGAGCTGGTTTGCCACTAGCTGTAAATTGCGCTATCGAGCCTGCGCGGCTTGATTTTGAGCTTTGACCGCCAGTGTTTGAATAAACTTCGGTGTCAAGCACTAGCACATTTACGTTCTCGCCGCTTGCTAGCACGTGGTCAAGTCCGCCAAAACCGATATCATACGCCCAACCGTCGCCGCCGATGATCCACTGCGACTTTTTGACGAGAAATTTCTTAAGCTCTAAAATTTCTTTTACGCCTGGCGCGTTTAAATTTTGCTCTAAAATAGGCAATAAATTTTTCGTGATCTCTTGCGTTTTAACGCCATCATTTTTGAAATTTATCCAGTCGTTGTAAAGCGCTGAAAGTGCGTTTGGCACGCTATCTATGTTGTTTCTCATTATATCTTCGATGCGGTGGCGCATAGTCTCGATCGCTACGTTCATACCCATGCCAAACTCGGCGTTATCTTCAAATAGCGAATTTGCCCACGCAACGCCCTTGCCTTCGTCATTTGTGGTGTACGGAGTAGATGGGGCTGAGCCGCCATATATCGAGCTACAACCAGTTGCGTTTGCCACGATCATGCGCTCGCCAAAAAGCCTTGTAATAAGCGTGATATACGGAGTTTCGCCACATCCCGGGCAAGCGCCGTGGAATTCAAATAGCGGCTTAGCAAAGCCAACGCCCTTAACGCTCTCTTTATTCATGAGATCGTCTTTGTAAGCGACTTTTTTAAATAGATAATCAGCGTTTTCTTGCTCGTTTTTGCCTAGCTCTTCTTCAAGCGGCACCATGACGAGCGATTTTTCCTTGCTCGGGCAGTTTTGCGCGCACAGCTCGCAGCCGGTGCAGTCTAGCGGGCTTACTTGGATTTTATATTTTAGCCCCTTGACCTCTTTGCCTTTGGCTTCTAAATTGTGTTCTTTGACTCCATCAGGAGCTGCGTTAAGCTCGCTTTCGTCTATCAAAAATGGCCTGATTACAGCGTGTGGGCAGACAAATGCGCACTGGTTGCACTGGATGCAGTTTTGCTCGATCCATTTTGGCACCATGACGCCAACGCCGCGCTTCTCGTAAGCTGTCGTGCCAGCTTCAAAGTGGCCGTCCTCGTAGCCTATGAAGGCTGAGACTGGCAGGCTGTCGCCACGAGCCGCATTTATCGGCTTTACGACGTTTTCGATGAAGCTGTTGCCGATGTATTTTTCCTCTTTTTGCTCATTATCTGCTAAATTTGCCCACGCAGGATCAACCGGCACCTTTATAAGGCCGTTTGCGCCGACATCGATAGCGTTGTAGTTCATCTGCACGATCGCCTCGCCCTTTTTAGCGTAGGCTTTGTGAGCGTACTCTTTCATATATTTTTGCGCATCTTCAAATGGTATGATGTCAGCAAGCTTGAAAAATGCCGACTGCATTATGGTATTTGTGCGGTTTTTAAGTCCGATATCGTGTGCCAGCTTTGTTGCATTTATGATGTAGAAATTTATATTTTTGCTAGCTAAAATTTTCTTAACTTTATTTGGTAGCTTTGCTATGGTCTGCTCTGCGTCCCAGATAGAGTTTAATAAAAATGTGCCGTTTTCTCTGATGCCGTCAATAACGTCGTAAATTTCAAGATATGCAGCGACTGAGCAGGCTACAAAGTGCGGGTTTGAGACGAGATAAGTCGAGCGGATCGGCTTTTTGCCAAAGCGAAGGTGCGAGCGTGTGTAGCCGCCTGATTTTTTACTATCGTAGGCAAAATATGCCTGCGCGTAAAGATCAGTCTTATCGCCGATGATCTTTATCGAGTTTTTGTTTGCGCCCACGGTGCCGTCAGCGCCAAGTCCGTAAAATAAGCACTCTTTAACGCTCTCGTCGCTTAGTGAAATTTTCTCTCCAGTTGGCAGTGACGTAAAGGTTACGTCATCGACGATACCCACTGTAAAGCCATCTTTTGGCTCGCTTTGGTTTAAATTTTCAAACACAGCTAGCATTTGCGCAGGATCGACGTCCTTTGAGCTTAGGCCGTATCTGCCGCCAACTATTACTGGAGCGTCCTTTTGTCCGTAAAACGCTGCTTTTATATCAAGATATAGTGGCTCGCCAAGGCTGCCAGGCTCTTTTGTGCGGTCAAGAACGGCTATTTTTTTCACGCTCTTTGGCATCACGTCAAATAGATACTTTGTGCTAAATGGGCGGTATAAATGCACCTTAATAATGCCCACCTTTTCGCCTTTTGCGTTTAGATAATCAACGACCTCTTCAAGGGTCTGTGTCACTGAGCCCATAGCTACGATGACGCGCGTAGCCTCCGGATCGCCGTAGTAGTTAAATGGCTTGTAGTCTCTGCCAGTGATCTTTGAAATTTCAGCTAGATACTCTGCTACGATATCTGGCACTGCGTTATAAAAGCGGTTGCTTAGCTCTCTTGTTTGAAAGTAGATATCGTCATTTTGCGCTGTGCCTCTTGTTTTTGGGCTCTCTGGGCTTAGGGCTTCGTCTCTAAATTTTTGTAGCGCCTCTCTGTCAAGAAGTCTGTCAAAGTGCGCGTAGTCCATCACTTCTACTTTTTGAATTTCATGGCTCGTTCTAAAGCCATCAAAGAAGTGTAAAAATGGCACTCTGCCCTTTATCGCTGCTAAATGCGCCACGCCAGCGATATCCATCACCTCTTGCACTGAGCCGCTTGCTAGCATAGCAAAGCCAGTTTGACGACAGGCATAGATATCTTGGTGGTCGCCAAATATTGAAAGTGCCTGTGCCGCGAGCGAGCGAGCTGAGACGTGGATGACACCAGGGAGGAGCTGGCCTGCGATCTTATACATATTTGGAATTTTTAAAAGTAGGCCTTGTGAAGCTGTGTAGGTCGTAGTTAGCGCGCCAACTTGTAGCGAGCCATGCACCGTGCCAGCTGCGCCGCCTTCGCTTTGCATTTCGACCACTTTTACTGGCATACCAAATAAATTTTTCTTGCCCTGCGCTGCCCAAAGGTCAGTGTAGTCAGCCATAGGCGAGCTAGGAGTGATAGGGTAAATTCCAGCTACTTCGGTAAATGCGTATGACGCGTAAGCTGCGGCCTCGTTTCCGTCCATAGTTTTCATTATTTTTGACATATTTCCGCCTTAAAATTATCTTAAAAATGGCTTTATTATAAGGAAATAATCCAAAATTTGTCATTAATCTCTATCATTAAAAAATTAAAATTTATAAATAACTAAGATGTAAGTCAAATTTTAATATTGTAGGGTCAAAGTAAAAAGGATGAAATTTTGATAAATATTCATAAAATAGCCTATTTAAGGGTTATCGCGCTAGCTTTTGCAGCTTTTATATTTAATACAACTGAGTTCGTGCCGGTGCCGCTTTTAAGCGACATAGCAAAGGATTTTGGCATGAGTACGGCTGATACTGGGCTCATCATCACGATATATGCGTGGAGTGTGACGATACTCTCGCTACCTTTTATGCTTTTAACTGCAAATTTAGAGCGAAGATCGCTACTTTTAAAGGTTTTTATCATCTTTGTTGCTTCTCACGCACTTTGCGCTGTTGCTTGGAATTTTACTGTTTTAGTCATAGCTCGCGTGCTAATAGCCATCTCACACGCCATATTTTGGTCGATCACCGCTTCGCTTGCTGTTAGAGTGGCCCCTATCAATAAAAGCTCGCAAGCTCTGGGGCTTTTGGCACTTGGCACATCGATGGCGATGATACTTGGCTTGCCGCTTGGCAGGATTTTAGGCGATAGTTTGGGCTGGCGTGTCACATTTGGGCTGATCGGGCTTTTTGCTGTGGGCGTTGGCGCTTGGCTATATAAAATTTTACCGCTTTTGCCTAGCAAAAACTCAGGCTCGCTAAAGAGTTTGCCAGAGTTAGCAAGAAATGGCTTTTTGATGGTGATATTTTTGCTAACCGCTATCGTTATCAGCGCGCATTTTAGCACTTATAGCTACATCGAGCCGTTTGCTAAAGATATAAGTGGATTTGATGGTAAATTTATCACCATATTTTTGCTTTTATTTGGCGTTGCTGGTATCGTGGCAAGCGTGCTTTTCTCTAAATTTTATAAGCTCATACCAAATGCCTTTACAGCTATCTCAATAACGATCATTTTAGCCTGCTTGCTGACGTTAAATTTGATCGCTACAAATGAGACTTTGATGCTTGCGCTTGCCTTTATCTGGGGGCTTGGCATAGCTGGGATAAATATGAGCTTTCAGATAAAGGTGCTAAATTTAGCCTCAAATGCCACGGACGCTGCGATGGCGATATATTCAGCTATTTATAATATCGGCATAGGAGCTGGCGCGCTAATAGGTCATCAAACGATAGTTCATCTTGGCGAGCAAAATATTGGCAACGTTGGCAGCGTTTTTGCAACGGCTGGACTTGTCATCTTTCTCGTTGCAGCGGTTAAATTTAAAAAGGCTAATTAAATTTAGCCTTTTTAAAAAACCAAAAACGTTACAAATTTCTACAAATAAGTGATAATAAATATCATAACTAAGAATAATTTTAGCTAAGCTTTTTTATAATCGTTATCAGAAAACAAATAAAAATTAGGAGCTTGTTATGTCAGTTTTAGTTATCGGAGCAGATGAGATAACGCCTATTAAGGCTGTTTTGCATGATTTGGGAGCTGAGAAGATAGAGCACTGGGACGCTAGAAACGAAAACCGCGTAAATCGCAAGCCGATCCCACAAGATACTGAGTGCGTGGTGATGCTCACTAGCTTTTTAAACCACAACACGATGAAGACTATTAAAACTCAAGCAAAAAAGAGAAATATCCCTATCGTTTGTGCGAAAAGAAGCGTCAGTTGCGTATTTTGCGAGTATTGTAAGGTCTTTGGCCTAGATAAGGAATTTGGATGCAAAGAATAATAGATGAAGTTCGGGTTTTTATCAGATATTGGCGAAATAACTCCAAGTATTTTTGCAAAGCTTGACAAGCTTTCGCGTGCGAAAATTTTTATCGCACTTTATAATGTTGGCGTAGAGAGTGAGCTAAAGATCCCGCTTTCTTACGCTAAATTTCTAAATTTCAAAGACATTTTTGAGGCTAGGATAAATTTCTTACTGCGTGATAAATTTTTAAATTTCAAACCAGTTGATAGCTTTTGCATGCCTTCAAACGTCGTTATAAATGCTTATTTGAAAAATGACTTTAAAGGGTTGAGATTTGTAGCAAAAGAGCCAAAAATGGCAGCTGCAAAGATGATAAAGATGCTTTATAGAAGCGGGGAATTTGAGTTTTTCATTGACGCAGCGCAGATGTTTTGCCAGTTTGTTTATGATAAAATACGCCTCCGCCATCAGGACAAAGAGGTCGTGTTAAATGGCGGTGTCATTTCGGTCAAAAAGGGTGGCAAAAATTTGCTCAGCGTCATGCCAAGCTTTAAAAGAGTGAGCTTTGATGATATGAGAAATTTAAACGACGATATCGATGCAGCTGTTTGCGCGCTTGGTCACGAGTGTGAGATGGTCTATATCGTTTGCCCTAGAAATGAGGAATTTAGGCGGCACGTTGAGGTTAGACACTGCTTTGCAAGAGGGTGCATAAAGCTCGTGCCTTATACGATTATTAGTAAAATTTTTTAAAAAGGATAAAAATGATAGGTATAGTTTTTGGAAGCAGCATGGGAAATACCGAAGATGCAGCAAAGCTTATAAGCGAGGGTTTGGGGCTTGAAAACGAGCTTTTAAACGTCTCTGACGTGGATGGGGCAAAGATAAATAGCTTTGATAAGCTCATCCTTGGCACATCGACTTGGGGTAGTGGCGATCTTCAAGATGACTGGGATGCGTTTGACTTTAAAGCGTTAAATTTAAGTGGCAAAACGGTTGCTGTTTTTGGCATGGGCGATAGCGAGAGCTACTCAGATGAGTACTGTAACGGCATGGCAAAGCTTTACGATGAGGTCGTAAAAGCTGGCGCAAAGGTAGTGGGTGAGGTTAGCACTGATGGATATACATTTGATGGCTCTGATGCCGTAAGAAATGGCAAATTTGTAGGTCTAGCCCTTGATGCTGATAACCAAAGTGACAAAACTGAGGGTAGAATTTCAGCTTGGATCGAGCAGATAAAACCATACTTTGCGTAATTAATTTAGCTAGATCTTCTAGCTAAATTTATATATCCATAGCCGAGATGAAGCTTTTTATCCTCTCATTTTGGCTGTTAAAAAACTCATCTACCAAGCCATCAAAGGCAATCATGCCTTTATCTAAAAACAAAATTCTATCAGCTATCTTTCTAGCAAAATTCATATTATGAGTGACGATGATCATGGACTTTTTCTCTTTTGCAAGAGATAAGATGACCTTTAAAACTTCAGCCTCAAGCTCTGGATCTAGCGCACTTGTAGGCTCATCAAGTAGCAAAAAGTATGGATTTACAGCTAGCGCTCTAGCGATGGCTACACGCTGTGCTTGTCCGCCTGAGAGCCTGTTTGGATAGGTATCTTCTTTGTGGCTAAGCCCTACTTTAGCTAAAAGCTCTTTTGCCTCTTTTATCGCCTCGTTTTTGTCTTTCTTTTGAACGTAGATCGGAGCTTCGGTGACATTTTGAAGCGCTGTTAGGTGTGGGAAGAGGTTGAAGCTTTGAAAGACCATGCCTGTTTTTTTACGAATTTCTAAAAGCTCTTTTGAGCTAAGCTTCTCTTTAAAATTTACTCTCCTATCATCTACCTCTAAAGTGCCACTTTGTGGGATCTCAAGTAAATTTATGCACCTAAGAAGCGTTGATTTGCCACAACCAGATGAGCCAACTATCACGGTCGTTTGCCCCTCTTTAAAGCTTGTGTTTATGTTATCTAGCACCAAATGATCGCCGTAAGATTTGCTTATATTTTTAAAATTTATAGCCATTAGACATACCTTGAGACAGCTTTTTCAAGCCTTGATTGAAGATAGGTTAAAAGTGTGCAAACCACTAGATATATGAGTGCTGCTAGGATGTAGAGGATGAGTGGCTCAAAGGTCCTTGCTGCGATCCTTTGAGCGACCATAAACATATCTACCATTGTTATAGAAGCTGCTAGTGAAGTGTCTTTAACAAGGCCTATAAATGTATTTGAAAGCGGAGGGAGTGAGATCCTCACTGCTTGAGGTGCAATGATGCGCTTTAAAATTTGATAGTGCGTCATGCCAAGCGATGTGGCAGCCTCCCACTGACCTTTTGGCACAGAAAGTATGGCAGCCCTTACAGACTCAGACGCATAAGCGCCCACGTTTAGGCTAAATGCGATAGTCGCCGCACTCCAAGTATCAAGCGTGACGCCGATGCTAGGAAGTCCGTAAAATACAATGAAAAGCTGCACAAGAAGCGGCGTGCCACGAAATATCCAAACATAGGTGGCAAATATAAATTTTAAAATTTTTATATTTGAAAGCCTTGCTACTGCTGTGATAATGGCGATGACAAGCCCTAGCGAGAACGAGAGCAAAGTAAGTGGGATCGTCACTTTTAAAAGCGCGATGATCATCGGTAGTGTCGAGCTTGAAACAAGCTCGATCACTCTATCTAAATTTTCCATTTTTGCCTTGTTGGTTTATAAATTTATTTTGAGACGTCTTTGCCAAAGTAGCTTTTTGAGATGGCTTCTAGTTTTCCTTCTTTTGAAAGTTCGTTTAGTGCATTTGAAATTTGCTCTGCAAGTTCGGCGTTGTCTTTCTTAACAGCTGCTGCTGTGTAGTCTTTTTCATCAAGTGAGGCAGCTATCTTTACAGGTGCGTTTGGACGCTCTTTTATAAAGTCGTAAAATACGATGTTATCTCTTACAACAGCATCTACACGCCTTGATATAAGAAGTTCCATGCTTTTAGCAAAACTGTCTGTTACGACGTGTTCAGCACCGTATTTTACAGCAACTTTCGCCCAGTTACTAGTCGCTGAGTCGGCATCTTTTTTACCTTTTAGATCAGCAAAACTTTTTATATCGTTATTGTCTTTTCTAGTGATGATAGCGCCAAATGTCACAGTATAAGGCACTGAAAAAGCATATTTTTTCTTTCTCTCATCAGTTATACTAACTTGATTAAACACAACGTCTGCTTTGCCAGCGTCAAATGCTGCTAGCATCGCGTCCCATGGAGCTGTTAGAAACTCAACTTTTAAATTTAGCTTTTGCGCTACTGCTCTTGCGATATCTACGTCGTATCCCACTAACTCATTTTTGTCATTATAAAATGTAAAAGGAGCGTAAGTGCCTTCTGTTGCTACTGTTAGCACGCCATCTTTTATAGTTTTTGCTTGCAAATTTAGAGCCATTGCAAGCACTGCTACTACTTTTAATAAATTTGTAAATTTCATTTTGATCCTTTATTTTGAAATATCTTTTCCAAAATATTTCATCGAAATTTCGCTTATCTTACCCTCGGCTTTTAGCTCATTAAGCGCTTTGTTTATCGCTTCTAGTAGCTCGGTGTTGCCTTTTTTAAGAAGTGCAGCTGTTGGCATCGGCTCGTTGCTAGTGTATGCGATCTTGAGCGGTGCATTTGGGCGTTGTTTGATGTAGTCAAAAAATGTGACGTTATCATTTATCGTATCATCAGCTCTTTTTGAGATGATAAGCTCCACGCCTTTGCTAAAGCCATCAGCTACGACCACTGTTGCGCCGTTTTTCTCAGCTATCGCTGCCCAGTTGCTAGTTGCAGAGTGCACGCTTTTTTTGCCTTTTAGATCAGCAAAACTTTTGATATCGTTATTATCTTTATGCACGACTATTACGGGATATGGCATGGTGTAAGGCACGCTCATATCATACTTTTTCTTTCTATCTTCGTTTATGCTAACTTGGTTAAAAACAACATCAGCTTTGCCAGCGTCAAATGCAGCTAGCATCGCGTCCCATGGAGCTGTTAGAAACTCGATCTTTAAATTTAGCTTCTTTGCTACAGCTTTTGCGATATCTACATCATAACCTACTAGCTCGCCCTTTTCGTCATAAAATGAGTAAGGTGAGTAAGTGCCTTCAGTTGCAACTATAAGCTCGCCTTTTTTGATAGTTGAAGCATTTAAATTTAAAGCTAAAAAAGCACCTGCGATAAAGCCAAAAATGGGCTTAAAATTCATTGATTCTCCTTATTTAGAAATGTCTTTGCCGAAGTATTTAAGCGAAATTTCGCTTAAAACTCCTTCTTTGCTAAGCTCATTTAGGGCATTATTTATCTTATTTAGTAGCTCTTTGTTACCTTTTTTAACAATCGCAGCCGTATACATAGGCTCATCACCAGCTTCGATGATCTTTATAGGGGCATTTGGATGTTGCTTGATGTAGTCATAAAACATCACCGCATCATCTATCGTATCATCTGCTCTTTTTGTGATGATCAAATTTATCTGATCGCTCAAACTATCGGCCACAACTAGCTTGGCACCATACTTTTCAACGGTTGGTATCCACATGCTATTTACTGAATGCACGCTTCTTTTTCCTTTTAGGTCAGCAAAGCTTTTGATGTCGTTATTGTCTTTATGCACGACGATGGCTGAGTAAGAGAGCATATATGGCACGCTGTAGTCATACTTTTTCTTTCGCTCATCGGTTATGCTAACTTGGTTAAACACCACGTCCGCTTTGCCAGCGTCAAATGCCGCAAGCATCGCATCCCACGAAGCTTCGATAAATTTTGGCTTTACGCCTAGTTTTTTAGCCACGGCTCTTGCTATCTCCACGTCATAGCCCATTAGCTCATCTTTTTCATTGTGAAATGAAAATGGCGAATAAACGCCTTCTGTTGCTATCCTTATGACGCCATCTTTTTTGATCTGCTCGTAAGAATTTGCTAAGGCAGAATTTAAAGAGAGCAAACAGCCAACTACGCAGAGCACACCAAATTTAAAAGCACTAGAAAATTTCATACAAAACTCCTTATTAAGAAAAATAAAATCAATAACGGAATTTGCAAAAAAAGATAAAAATTTAAGATTTATGCAAATGTCAGTCGCAACTGCGACCTAGGTAATATCTTGGCGCTATTTTATCACAAAAATAAAAGGGCGGCGTCTCACTCCGCTAAAAGTGAGACCGCTAGAGCTTTTACCCCCTTAAAATCAACCTTGCCGCTTGCAAGCGTTGGTATATCATCAACGATAAATATATAACTTGGCATCATTATAGGAGCTAGGCTGCTTTCTTTTAAAATTTGCTCGATATTTTCAGGCTCTGTGCCACTTTTTACTAAAAGTGCGATCGCTTCGCCTTTTTTGCTATCTGGCACGTTTGCGCTGCTAAAGACTACGTCGCCCCCAAGTACCTTTGCAAGCTCTTCTTCGACGCTTCCAAGGCTTATCATCTCGCCGCCAATTTTAGCAAATCTTGAGTATCTATCTACGATAAACACAAAGCCGTTTTCGTCGATGTGGCCTTTATCGCCAGTTTTATAGTATCTTACGCCATCAATGTGCGTGATGACCTCGCTTGTTTTGGCTTCGTCGTTTAGATAGCCCTTCATCACCTGCGATCCGCCGATGACGATGAGTCCGTCTGTGCCAGTTTCTAGCTCTTCAAGCGTCTCTGGGTCGATTATTTTTATGATGGTGCCAGGTAGAGGCATGCCAACGCTGCCAGGTCTATTAAATGTAAGCTCTTTTAGGCTCTCTTTTTCTAGGATATTTGGCATATTTACAGCAGCTACCGGCGCCGTTTCGGTCGCGCCATATCCTTCATAAATTTCTATGCCAAATTTGAGCCTAAACTCGTCTTTTATCTCAGGTTTTAGCTTTTCAGCCCCAGCTACGACCATTCTGGCACTTTGAAACATCAGCGGATGAAGCTTTTTGTTTCTGGTGTAGAGCCTAAAAAACGTTGAGGTGCCAAAGATGATGCTAGCACTGTGTCTTGCGGCCATTTTGCCGATAGTCGCTCCATCTGTTGGGTCAGGCACGCTTACCATTTTTATGCCCTCGCAAAGCGGCATTAGCGTGGTCACTGTTAGTCCAAATGAGTGAAATACTGGGAGTGAATTTAAGATCACGTCATCTTTTTTGAAATTTAGAAGTTCGCTTATTTGCTTAATGTTTGCAAGTAAATTTTTATGGCTTAGCTCGATGCCCTTTGGCTCGCCCTCGCTGCCGCTACTAAATAAAATGGTTGCCGTATCCTCTAAGTTTACTGGCTTAAAATAGCAAAGCTTAATAAGCCAAGTTGGAGCAAAAAAGGCAGTTAAAAGCGCTAAAATTTTCTCCTTTTTTGAGACGCTAGCTGAGAGATCTTCTGCAAATTTAGCCTTGCCACTCATCGCATCTTTTAGATCAAAGCCCTTAAGTGCGAGCTTTTCAAGAAATTTGCTAGATGTGATCACCGTGTTTATATTTGCCTTTCTTAGGGCGTGATTTAGCGAGGTAGCATTAAGCGTATAGTTTAAATTTACGCTTACTTTGCCCATGGCAAGAAGCGCCATATTGACGATAGCTGCGATGCTTGAGCTAGGTAGCAAGATGCCTATATTTTTCTCATCTTTTAGTTCGCGTTTGAAAATTTTGATAAAGACTAAAACAGCTGTTATAAATTTCAAATTGCTTAAATTTAACCCTGTGCTGTCGCTCACGCACTCTTTAAATTTATCCTCTTTTGCGTTGTTTAGCCATTCGCTTGTTAGTGGTTTTTGCCTTGAGATGAAGCTCTCCCACGATGAAAAGCTAAGCTCAAGCACCTTTTGCTTCATCTTTGCAGCGTTTATAAATGTAGTTATTGGCTTACCAAAGGCGACGATGATGTCGCGTCTGCCGTTTTTAGAAGTGAGATCTTTGTAAAATTTACTAGCTCTTGAAAAGCTAGATCCCCAAAGGCCACGAAGATAAAATGGCACGATGCAAATTTCTTCTAGATCTCTGATGATAAGCTCAAAGCCCTTTTGAAATTCATTTATCTGGCCGTTGTAGCTGATGTGACCCTCTGGGAAAAGTGCGACCACTTCGCCTTTTTTTAGGCACTCTCTAACTAGCTCGATCGACTCTTTGCTAGCGCCTGCGCCTATTGGGATCACTTTAAAAAATTTAAAAATTTGCTTTAGATACCATTTGTTATAGATCGTTCTATACATGACAAATCTTATGCCCCTTGGACTTGCAGCTTGAAGCACGAGCCAGTCGATCCAGCTGATGTGATTGCCAAGAAGTAGCGCGCCACCACTTTGCGGTAAATTTTGAAGTCCTTCAACGAAAAAGCGGTACTTTGTCTTTAAAAATGGTAGTAAAAGTAGCCTTGTAAAAAGGTGTGGAAGCTGTAAAATGGCGTAAAAACTGCCGACTAAGCAAACAAGCGCTGTAAAGACAAAGAGCCCGGTGGTTGAAATTTCAAAATATACTAAGCCTATGCCAATGGCTAGAAATAGTAGCATTGATACGTTTTGCAAGAAGTTGTTTGCCGCCATTATCTTGCCGGTGCTCTTTTGTGGGGCAAAGTACTGGATCATCGCATTTAGCGGCACTATAAATATGCCTCCAAAAAAGCCAAATGCAAACGAACTAAGGCTTACTACGCCGATATTTGATCCAAAAGCGAAAAATAATAGCGAGAAAAATATACCAATAGCGCCCATCGGTACGATACCAAGCTCGATGTGTAGCTTTGACATAGAGCCAGCCACGTATGAGCCAAATGCGATACCTATGGCGCTTACTGCAAGGATTGCCTGCACTGCTAGAGAGCTATCGTCATTGAAAACCGCCTTGTAGTGAGCTGGGAAGGCTGCTATGATGATCTGAGAGATGCCCCAAAATATGCTAAGTCCAGCGATGCTTAGCCAGATGTTTTTATCTGATCTTACCTCTTTTAAATTCTCTCTTAAGTAGCTAAGGCTGATGTATTTTTTGAGCTCAAATTCTCCGCTTTGTTCGTTTATTTCGCTAATATAAGGTAGCTTGTAGGCAAAAAATGCTTCAAGCGCGCTAAAAACAACCAAAAAGATGCCGATAGGATAGACGCTTTTTAAAATTTCTTCTGAGTTTTCGCCTTGTATGTATAAATTTTCAAATATAAATGAAAACAAAAATGAGCTAACAAGTATCGCTACGATTGTAAGCGCTTGGATGACGCCGTTTGCTGTGCCAAGTCGCTCAGTGCCGACAAGTGCTTTGATGATGCCGTATTTTGCTGGCGAGTAGATCGCACTTTGAGCAGCTAGTATGAGTGTGAGTGCAAATGCCACGCCAAAGGCACCCAAAAGGTAGCTAATAAGCACCGCAACGCTGATAACAACGCCAAAGACGGCGCAAATTCTAATAACCTTTGTCTTTGCAAATTTGTCATTTATAAAGCTTGAAGGCGAAAATAAAAATATAAATGGAAGCAAGATCATCGCATTTATAACGGCTGTTAGGATAAAAAGCGTGTCGCCTGAGTAGGTCTTTAAAAGGACGTTTTGAATTGTTATTTTGTGCGCCAGATCGACACTTGCGTTTAAAAACGCGATCGCAAGGTAGGGCAAAAAGCCAGTGACTTTTAGTAAATTCCTCATGAATAAAGCCTTTTTGGATTTAAAATTTTGTAAATCTAACAGCAAAATATTTAAAATATCATTAATAAAAAACTCTAACCATAAATTTTGTGATGAAATTTCTTTGAAAAAATTTAAATTTTATATGCTTTTTGATAAAATCTGCCCATCAAAAATAAGGAAAAATTTATCATGGACTATGAAATCATCGTCGTTGGCGGCGGACATGCTGGCATTGAGGCGAGTCTTGCGGCTGCTAGAATGGGCAAACAAACTTTACTGATCACAATATTAGCCGAGCAAATAGGCGCTGCAAGCTGCAACCCAGCCATCGGAGGCCTTGCAAAAGGGCATCTTGTAAAAGAGATCGACGCGCTTGGCGGTCAAATGGGGCTTACAACTGATGCTGTTGGTATCCAGTTTCGTGTGCTAAATGAGAGCAAAGGCCCAGCAGTACGTGGTAGTCGCGCTCAGATCGATATGGATAGATACCGCGTTTATATGAGAAATTTGCTTTTAAACACTCCAAATTTAGAAATTTCTCAAGAGATCGCCACTGAAATTTTAAGCGAAAATGGCGAAGTAACTGGCGTTAAAACCCACCTAAACAACATCTATAACGCAAAAAAGGTGATAATTACAACTGGCACATTTTTAAACGGGCTAATCCACGTTGGATTTAACAAACTTGAAGCTGGTCGCGTGGGTGAGCTAAGCGCAAAGGATCTAAGCTCTAGCCTAAGAGAGCTTGGGCTAAATTTAGGCAGGTTAAAGACTGGAACATGCCCAAGGATCGACGCAAAAACGATAAATTTTGAAATTTTAGAAAAGCAAGATGGCGATGCAAAGCCAGTTGCATTTAGCTTTAGAACTAAAAATTTCTCCCCAACGCAGCTGCCATGCTACATCGCCTATACAAACGAAACCACACATGAGATAATCCGCTCAAATTTTGACAAAGCGCCACTTTTTACAGGTCAGATCGAGGGTATCGGACCAAGATATTGCCCTAGTATTGAGGATAAGATAAACCGCTTTGGCGACCGCGACAGACACCACCTTTTCATCGAGCCTCAGACCCTTGAAGCGACAGAGTACTACATAAACGGCTTTTCAACGAGCCTGCCTTATGAGGTGCAAGTGCAGATGCTACGCTCTGTAAAGGGCTTTGAAAACGCCAAAATAGTAAGGCATGGATACGCCATAGAGTACGACTATGTCGAGCCAACGCAGCTAAAACACAGCCTTGAGACCAAAAAGGTAAAAGGGCTATACTTGGCTGGGCAGATAAACGGCACGACTGGATACGAGGAGGCCGGCGCTCAGGGGCTAATGGCTGGCATAAATGCAGCGCTTTCACTTGATAACAAAGAGCCGCTTATCTTGCGCCGTGATGAGGCTTATATCGGCGTTTTGATCGATGATCTTGTCACAAAAGGGACAAAAGAGCCATATAGGATGTTTACGAGTAGGGCAGAGTACCGCTTGCTTTTGCGTGAAGAAAATGCCATTTTAAGGCTTGGCGGATATGGTCATGAGCTTGGGCTGCTTGATGATGAGACTTTTAACGAGATAGAAAACATAAGAAGAAATTTAAAAGAGGGGCTGGAGTTTTTAAACGAGACTCAGATCACGCCAAGCAAGGCAAATTTAGAGCTTTTAGCAAGTCTTGATGAAGAGCCGATCAGCCAAAATGTGAGTCTTCAAAAGATCGTAGCTAGAAAGAGCTTCACGGCTGAGAAACTAAGAAAGCTTAATGAGAGATTTGTAAATTTAGACGATGCGAGCATGGATCAAATTTTAACCGAGTGCAAATATCAGCACTACATCAGCGAACAAAAAAATCAGATAGAAAAAATGAAAGATATGATGGATGTGAAAATCCCTGAAAATTTCAACTTTAGAAGCATAAGCGGACTTAGTAATGAAGTGGTCGAAAAGCTTGAGAAATTTGCCCCTCCAACACTTTTTGCGGCGAGTGAAATTTCAGGTATCACGCCAGCAGCTATCGATATCTTGCATATTTATATAAAAATGAGCGAGAAAAAGGCTTAAATTTAAGCCTTTTATGGTTTTAAAGTTTAACTGGCGTTTAAAATTTAAAACAAAGTCACTCGTTTTTAATAGTTGCTATTTATAATTTTTTAAGTTTAATAAATTTTATTATTAAAATTTTCTATTTTACGGGAGCTAAAATAGAAAATTTTTTATCTTAATGTTTA
>NZ_CABPUY010000002.1:114543-119583 GCF_902460575.1 Campylobacter concisus
ATAAAAAGTTTAAAGTTACGATATACAGGTATTTTTAGATAAATTTATCTCAAATTTTGGTGTAAAAAAAGCTTAAATTCACTTTATTTTTACAAACTATATTGTGAGATTATAGTTTTTTAATTTTTTGAGAGTATAATCGTTTAAATTTTATTTATAGAAAGGAAATTAATGTCAGTAAAGCAAGAAAGACGAAGCTTTATCGGCCTTGCGTTTGGTGCCGTGGCAGCTGTTGGTGGCGCGATGTCACTAGTTGCCATGAAAAAGACCTGGGATCCGCTCCCTAGCGTAAAAGCTGCTGGTTTTACAACTGTCGATCTAAGCCCGATCAAAGATGGCGAGATGAGACAGGTTGAGTGGCGTAAAAAGCCTATTTTCATCCTCAAAAAAAGCCCAGATATGGCTAAAAACGACAAGAGAGATGTAGTCGTTGGAGATGCGAGATATGTAGTTCTTATCGGACTTTGCACGCACCTAGGATGTATCCCTGAGTATAAAGCGAGCAAGCAAATGTTTGTCTGTGCCTGTCATGGCGGCGAATTTAACGTTGATGGCGTGCAGACATACGGACCTCCACCAAGACCGCTTGATATCCCACCATTTAAGATCGATGGAACCAAGCTAGTTCTAGGCGAAACAAGCCCAGAATACGAAAAATTAGTAGCTAAAGCTTAGGAGGTTAGCGATGTCTTTATCTCACAAATCAACTGGCGTTATTGACTGGCTTGACCAGCGCCTAGCTTTTACAAAGCTTATGAAGGTTCTAGTTAGCGAATACTGGATCCCAAAAAATATAAATTTCCTTTGGGCGATGGGCGTTATCCTAACGACGCTTTTCTTACTTTTGATCATCACTGGCTATTTGCTTATGATGTATTACAAGCCAGATGTAAATTTAGCCTTTGACAGCGTAAATTACACTATTATGCAAGAGGTCGAGTATGGCTGGCTTTGGCGTCATATCCACGCAGTTTCAGCTTCTACGATATTTCTTATCATGTATATCCACTTGCTTACTGGACTTTACTACGGCTCATACAAAAGAGGCAGAGAGGTCATTTGGGTAAGCGGTATGGTGCTATTTATCTGCTTTTCAGCAGAGGCATTTAGCGGCTACATGCTCCCATGGGGACAGATGAGCTACTGGGCGGCTACCGTTATCACTCAGCTTTTTGGTGGTGTGCCAGTTATCGGTGATGCTTTGGTTGAGTGGATCAGGGGCGATTACGCAGTTGGCGACTCAACGCTTACTAGATTTTTCATGCTTCATGTATGCTTGCTGCCACTTGTAACTATCGTTGTTTTGGTTATCCACTTCTACTCATTAAGAATTCCTCACGTAAATAACCTAACAAGCGAAGATATCGACTTTGAAGTAGAGGCGCAAGAGTATCTACACGGCGACAGAGCAAAAGCTAAAGTCATACCATTTTGGCCAGGATTTTTGGCAAAAGACTTCATGTATGTATCATTTTTTATGATCTTTGTCATATATCTTGTTTGCTATCACTTCAACTTTGCGATGGATCCTATCAACTTTGAGCCAGCAAATCCGCTAAAAACTCCACCACACATCTATCCAGAGTGGTACTTCTTGTGGCAATATGAAATTTTACGTGGCTTCTTCTTTGATATAGCTGGAATTTCAGCTTATAACATCGGTCTTATCGCATTTGCATTCGCAGGTGTTGCGTTTATGCTTATACCTCTTTTTGATAGAAGCGACCTTGTAGCTCCAGCTCACAAAAGACCACTATTTTTTGTATGGTTTTGGGTGCTGGTTGCTGACCTTATCTTATTATCTATATATGGCAAGCTCCCAACAGGCGGCATCAACGACTGGATAGGATTTTACGCGTCACTGCTATTTTTAGTGCTATTTATAATCGCACTTCCAGTTATCACAATACTTGAAAGAAAAAGGGGCTAATCATGAAAGAGCTTAAAATTTTTGCCATCGTTGTTATTCTTTCAGGTATTTTATACTGGGGTATCGAGCCTTACGCTCACACAAAGCTTCATCCGCACACTGCAAATGCTGAGTACAACTTCTCAAAAGAAGATACTGACTACGCAAAGCACTTTTTAGAGCAGAAAAAAGAGGCGCTTGAGGCTGCAAAAGCTAGTGGTAATAAAGCTAGTATAGAAGCGGCTACAAAAGACGTTGAGACAGCACAAAAAATTCTTGATGACTACACAGCTTTTTGGGCTGATATAAACTCGATCGACCTTGCAAAAGGTGACGCTGCAAAAGGCGCTGAGACATTTGGCGCAGCTGGATGCACAGGATGCCACGGCATCGAAGCAGCTGGTATGCCAGCTAGTATGGACGCTGAGACAGCTAGCCAAAGCTTTGGCGTAGTGCCACCAGATCTTAGCACAGCTGGTAAAATTTATGACGAGAGATTTTTGGCTGCACTTATCAAAAATCCAACTATGGCTGTAAAACTATCTCATAAATTTAACGACGAGCATCCTTATCCGATGACTGCATTTATGGGTGCTGGCGGCGATATAAACGCTGAGATCGCTGACATAGTTGCTTATCTTAAAAAAGTATCAGCTGAGGCGGATGCAAAGAGCAAGATCACTGAAGAAAAGGTATTTGCTGATGCATGTCAAAGATGCCACGATATGAAGTATGATAAAAAATATACTCTTGGCAACAAAGTAAGCCTTGCAGCATATATGGGCTCAAACCCACCTGATCTATCTATGATGATCCGCTCAAAAGGTGCAGACTACTTGCATAAATTTATAAACGATACTCAAAAGATGCTTCCAGGCACTGCGATGCCTAGAGTTGGCTTAAACAAAGCCGCTGAAGACGACATAGTATCTTACATAGAAAAAGTAGGCGACAGCAAAAAGGCTGAGCGCGAGAGCACAGGACTTTATGTCATGATCTACTTCTTCATCTTAGGAATTTTTGCTTGGCTTTGGAAACGCAAAGTCTGGAGCGAACTCCACTAAAATTTAAGAGCCTTTTTGGCTCTTAAATTCTCTCTAGTAAATTTACATATATAAATAGATATTCTTTAAATTTATTCTTTTACAAAATCAATCGAGCTGTTTTTATAAAATTTTAAAATTTACTTGACACTAACATGATTTGACTAAACAAATTTGCAAATTTTAAAATCTTACTCACTCGCCTTAGCAACTTACTAAATTTAGGCTGCACTACGTTTAGCACTAAATTTAGAGCCGTGATATGCTCGTTCATAAATTTTAAAATTTGCCTTTATTGATTGACTAGCTTAAATTTCTAGGTTAAAAGCATTTGAGAAATTTGCTTAAATTTTGCGCATGTGATATACCGATGCTCTCTTGCATACCTAGTGTGCAACAGGTATTTGGCAAAAGATGTGGCAAATGTGAGGATATTAACAGTTGCTAAGTGAGTAAATTTACATTTTTTGGCAAATTTACTCAGCAAAAACCACATAAATTTACGCAAAATAGCCAAATTTAACTCGCCGTAAAATCACACTAAACAGCTAGATTTCTTTAGCGATTTTGCTCATTTTGTTTATCAGCTCTTCGCGCTCGCTTGATTTTAGGTTGCCGTATTGAAGCTTTGTCATCATCTGCATGAAGTCAAACTGCTTAAACATCTGCGCGTCGCTCTTTAGCTCTTTTTCAAGCTTCTCGTAGATCTTCTCTGTCTCTTTATTCGCTTTTTCTAAATTTTGCAAAAAGCTTCCAGTAGCGCTTGCATCAAGGTCGTTTTTTGCTGCCTTGTCGATAGCGTTTTTTAAATTTGATAAATTTTCAGAAATTTTCATCTGCACTTCCTTTTGGATTTTAAAATTTAGAGCAAATTTTATTCCTAAATTTCATCCCACCACTTTTTTCTAGGTGGATTTTGCACGGTGAAAACCTCTGCGATCATCGGCGTTGCGTAGTTTAGCTCAAGTTTTGTAGCCGCATTTTCAAAACGCTTGATCGGCTCATCCCAAGCGTGATAAGAAAGATCAAACTTGCCCCAGTGCACCGGCACGCCAAGCTTAGCTTCAAGATCTTTTAGTGCTTGCGCTGACTCCTCTGGCTTCATATGCACGTAAGGCCAGCCATCGCTGTAAGCGCCATTTTCTATAAAAACTAGATCAAAGCCGCCAAATTTCTCATTTATCATCTTAAAATGCTTGCCATATCCGCCATCACCGCTAAAATAAAAGCTAAAGCCAGCCTCCTCTACCGCCCAGCCGCCCCAAAGCGTGGTGTTTCTTTTAAATGTGCGCCCGCTAAAGTGCCTTGAGGGACAAAAAGTAAAGTTTAAATTTCCTATCTTTTGCTCATTAAACCAGTCAAACTCGTAAATTTTGCCTTCATTCACGCCCCATTTTACGAGGTGAGCCTTGACGCCAAGCGGCACTAGAAATTTGGCTATCCTACCCTTTAGCTCAAGGATTGTTTTATAGTCAAGATGGTCGTAGTGGTCGTGCGAGATGAGGGCGACGTCGATCACCTCTGGGTAGTCGCTAGCGGTGATGGCGTGCTCGTAGGCAAAGGGCTTGCCGCCTATTGGGAGAGGGAATGCTCGGTGCAAAACTGGGTCTGTGATGATGATTTTGCCATCAAGCTTGCAGATGAGACTAACGTGCCCAAGCCAGATAAACTCGCCATTTTTGAGGGCGTTTGCGTCAAATTTTAAATTTGGCAAAGGGCGCTTTGGTAGCTTGCCTTTTGGTGGAAAGAGCGCTTGAGGGACGTAATTTAACATAGACGCTTGCGGATTTTTCTTTACCATATCAATTGTCGGCTCTAAATTTATAAAAACTTTGCCGTTAAAATTTGGCGAAGCCTCTATCAGCTTTTGGCTCTTGGCGTCTGGTGTGCCACCAAAAACAGGGGCAAATTTTATAAAAGCAAAAACTGAAGCGATAAATAAAACTATGACTATAAAAATTTCCATCAATAACCCTTTTAAATTTAAAGGTTGGATTATATTTTAGATTTTTAAATTTCAGTTTCATTTAATTAACCCAAGCTTAAAAAACTAATTTTTAAGTTTAAACTTAATTAAGATAATTTTAC
>NZ_CABPUY010000002.1:119668-150665 GCF_902460575.1 Campylobacter concisus
TTTTTGATTAATCATACGATAATAACGCTGTTTAATAGCATATCTTAAACTAATATAAAATAAAAATTTAATTTCAAAAATACAAAATTTGTCAGATAGCTGACGGAATTTAATCGCCAGAAGTTATAGAATTGTTTCAAAAATTTCAGGAAGGAGCGTTTGAGATGTTAAATAAAAATTTAACTATCTCTATTCATGTGATTAACAATCACTCTATTAGTGAGCAGGGCGGTCTTGCCTTGTTTTTTAGGAGGAATTTATGAAAAAACATAAATTTGTGATTGCCGATTCTAAACGCTGCATAGGATGTGCGACCTGTATGGCTGCATGTTTTAAAAGTGCTTATGAACGCGGCAAACTATCACGTGCAAGGCTAAGCGTCTTAAGAGAAGCTAGCGGTGTTATGCCGACTCAGTGCAGACAATGCGACGATGGCCCTTGCGCAAATGTATGCCCAACTGGAGCGTTGCGATTTAACGATAATTGCATCGAGCTTCACGAGGAAATTTGTATAGGTTGCAAGATGTGCACGATCGCTTGCCCTTATGGTGCGATAAGCTCAAGTGCAGAGCTTATGCCTTCAGTAAATTACGCTGTCGAGCCAAAATACTATCTTGAAGTAGAGTCACAATCAGGCGCAAAAAACATCGCAGTAAAATGTGATATGTGCTTTGGCCGTGAAAATGGACCAGCTTGCGTTGATGTATGCCCAACAAGTGCTCTTATAATGGTAGATCCAGAAGAGGGCAAACATAAGCTTGGCAAGAGGATAGACTACGATGCAGCGAATAAATTTGCTACTAAAATTTTAAACGGACAAGGAGCATAAAATGACTACGGTTTATATGCTATTTCTTGTAAGTGCCGTCGTTAGTATCTTGCTCTACTGCGCTCCAAAAGCCGCTGTTAAAGTTGGTTTTGGACTAAGTGCTATAAGCTGCTTTTATGCGATGTGTCACTTCGTTGCAAATATGGGAGTAAGTGATAGCTTTGCTCTTATGGATGGCTTTTTGTATTCGCCAAAATTTGCGCTAAATCCACTTGGAAATTTCTTCAGCTTTGTTGTTGTTTTCATCGGATTTGCAAGTAGTGTTTATGGTATGAGCTATGCAGAAGAGTACATAAAAAAAGCAAATGTTGGTGTGTTTGCATGTTTGTTTAACACATTCATCCTTTCAATGCTTCTAGTAATCAGCGCTGATAATGTATTTTGCTTTGTTGTTTTATGGGAGCTTATGACTCTTGTATCATCATTTCTTATCATTGTCAATGACGGTAAAAATACACTTAAAGCGGTTATGGTATATCTTGGTATCGCACAAATTGGTGCATTTTGTATAACCTGTGGATTGCTTATCACAGCTTACTATGCAGGAAGCTTTGAATTTAGCGCATTTATGGGTGTTAAGATGCCATTTGGCGCTTCTGCTGCTGTATTTATACTATTCTTGGTCGGCTTTGGTAGTAAAGCTGGTATGTGGCCATTCCACGTTTGGCTTCCACAAGCTCACCCAGCAGCACCATCAAACGTTTCAGCCCTTATGTCAGGCGTTATGATCAAAGTTGCTTTATTTACACTAGTTAAATTTACACTTTACCTACCACTTAGCACATACTTTGGTCTTACAATACTTGCTCTTGGTGCAGCTAGCTCACTATTTGGTGTTTTATACGCTCTTTGCCAACACGACTTCAAAGCTTTGCTTGCTTACCACTCAGTTGAGAACATAGGCATCATCTTGCTAGGTCTTGGAACAGGTATCTACGGCGTTGCAGCTGGAAATTTAACACTTGCAGCAGTAGGTTTTCTAGCAGGTTGCTACCACGTAGTTAACCACGCTATATTTAAAGGTCTGCTTTTCCTTTGCGCTGGTTCAGTTATCCACGCTACTCATACACAAAATATGGACATCCTTGGTGGTCTTGCTAAAAAGATGCCATGGACAAGCCTTGGTATGTTTATAGGTATCATGGGTATCGCAGCTTTACCTCCAGTAAATGGCTTTGTTTCAGAGTGGTTTACATATCAAGGTATGCTTCAAGGTGCGATGGGAGAAGGAACATTAGTTAGATATGCATTTACACTTGGCGTCGTAGCTCTTGCACTAACAGGCGTTTTGGTTGGTATGCACCTTAAACTTTACGCTGTTATCTTTGCAGGTACTCCAAGAGATCAAAAAATTTGGGAAAATGCTAAAGAGAGTCCGATAGGTATGGTTCTTGGTATGATCATCCTAATGATAGGCTGCGTTGGCTTTGGTCTTGGCGCAAACTACATAGTTGATTACATCATGCAAGCTGTAAATTCTATCGCTATAAGCGACTATAAAGCTAGCCTTGGTGCTATAAATGTAACTTCACCTATGGGCAGCATGATCTCAACTCCACTTATCGCTTTAGTCCTTTGTGCGACTATGATTTTGCCATTTATCATCCTTGCTGTTATGAAAGCAAACAGAGATAAACCACGCGAAACTGATCCTTGGGCTTGTGGCTTTAAATATAGCTCACGTATGCAAATGACAGGTGGTCCATTCACTGGCGACCTTAGAAAAATTATGCAATGGCTATTTAGAGCTGATAAAAAAGTAGTTACTAGAAATTATTTTGACGCGGTTGAGTATCACAACCATCCAAAAGATATTTGGTGGGGAATGTTTTATGAGCCAGTCATTAAATGGTGTGTGAAATTTGCTGATAAGTTAGGTATCGTTCAAAGTGGTTATACAAATGTATATGCACTTTATATCTTGCTATATCTTTGTGTCATACTTGCTGTGGGCTACTTTTTAGTTTAGGAGACGAAAATGCAAACTATACTTTTAATGATATTTCAAGTAGTCGTTATCGTTTTGGTAGCTCCTTTGTTTGATGGTATGGCAAGAAAACTTAGAGCTAAACTTCAATCAAAACAAGGTAGCGATTTCTTTCAAACATATCGCGACATTATAAAGCTTTTTAGAAGAGGAAGAACCGTCCCTGAGTGCTCTCACTGGGTATTTAGATGGGCTCCATTTTTCCTTTTTGCAACTTCAGCTGCAGTGCTAGCTGCTATACCTATCACTTATAGCAAAGACACTGTATTTGGAGCATATTCAGATATATTTGTTATCCTCTATCTTGGTGCGCTACTTAGATTTGTATTTGGTGCAGCTTCAATGGATAGCGGCAACCCATTTGCAGCAACAGGTGGCGGCAGGGAGCAAATGCTTGGTGTTTATGTTGAGCCAGTTATGATTATGTGTTTAATCGTAGTTATGCTTGCAGCTAAAACATCAAATTTAGTTGAGATCCAAGAGATGGTAAGAACTGGCGTTATCGGATATCAAATTCCAAGTTTTGCCGTTGCTTCTATCGCATTTTTGTGGTGTATGTATGTTGAGACTGGTAGAAAGCCATTTGACTTAGCTGAAGCAGAACAAGAGCTTCAAGAGGGTGTTCTTGGTGAGTATGCTGGTAGCGACCTTGGCTTAGTTCAAGCATCACTTATATTAAAACAGTTTGCTATGATAGGACTTTTCCTAAGCATATTTGAGCCATGGAATTTTAGCAATCCTTTCTTAGCTATTATCGTTTTTGTGATAAAAACTGGAGTATTTTACGTCGCAGCTGTATTTATAGACAACTTTGGACCACGCTTTAAAATGACTTCATCTTTACGCAAAAATGCTCTTGGTGCACTTGCTATTTCGTTTGTTGCACTAACACTTTATGTAGTAGGAGCGTGAGATGCAAACACTAGATATATTAGCCATTTGCATGATCGTAACTTCGCTTGCGGTTTTTGGTCTTAGAAGCTTGAAACTCTCAATCATCGCTTATGCGATAGAGACACTACTTTTAGTTAGTATATTTTTCTTGCTATCTGAGAAATTTAACGCTGAGCAGCTAAAAACTTGGGCGATCGTTGCGTTTTTTACCAAAGTTCTTTTCGTGCCAGGAATTTTGTTCTGGCTTATCAAAAAACTTGGCGTAGTTAGCGAAGATGAGCCAGTTGGTGGATTTTTTGTAAGTCCTGTTATTGCTATGGGATTTTCTCTAGCTCTTTCAATGAGTATCCACCCTATATTTTTAAAATTCTCTCTTATCAAAGAAGAGATCATGCTAATCGCTGCTGGAACAGTCTTTATGATGGGAATTTTTGGCTTCATGCTAAGAAACTCATTTATAAAACAAATTCTAGCTTACTGCTTGTTTGAAAACGGTATCCACCTAAGCCTTGCTCTAATGGCTTACAACTCACATGAGCTAGTTGAGCTTGGAATTTTAACAGATGCGATATTTGCTGTTATTATCATGAGCGTTCTAGCGATTAGATTTTATAAAGCTTATGATAGCTTAGATACTTCTAAAGCTTCAAATTTAAGGGGTTAGAGATGGATAGTTTAGCTTTAATACTTATCTTACCGCTCCTTGGTGCTTTGATCTTGTTTTTAAGTCCTAAAAACTATGCAGTACTTAGCGGACTTCATGTCTTGTTTTCTGCTGCGACATCAGTGGCTTTACTTAACAATGTTCTTAAAGTTTTAAGTGGCGGAACTTTTTATAGTTTTGATAAATTTTTATTCTTAGATAGCTTAGGCTGTGTTTTTTTGGTGCTTATCGCTGTAACTGGATTTATAGTAAATTTCTACTCTATCCACTATATGAGATGGGAACTTGAAGATGGACACATCCACTTAAGCGATCTTAAAAAATACTACGCACTAAGCCATGTATTTATCTTTACAATGACTTTAAGCGTTATTTGCAACAACGTCGCGTTTATGTGGGCAGCTATCGAGGCTACAACACTAGCTTCTGTGTTTTTGGTTGCTATACACAAAGATCAAAAATCAACAGAGAGTGGTTACAAATACATCGTTCTTTGTTCAATCGGTCTAGCATTTGCTCTTTATGCAACCGTTCTTCTATACTCAGCTACATATAGCACACTAGGAGACGGCGAGGCTTCTATGCAGTTTTCAAGCATAATGGCTAACGCTAAAAATCTAAACCCAGATGCAGCAAAACTTATCTTTGTGTTTGCGCTAATTGGTTTTGGTACAAAAGCTGGTCTTGCTCCAACTCACACTTGGTTGCCAGACGTTCACGCTGAAGGTCCAGCACCTATCTCAGCATTGCTATCAGGCGTACTTTTAAAATGTGCGATGCTTGCACTTTTAAGATACTATGCTATCGCAGCTCAAGCAGTTGGATTTAGCTTTGTTGAAGGCGTAATGATCGTTTCAGGAACTATCACACTTTTTGTAGCAGGATTTTTCCTAATAAGACAACACAACGTAAAAAGAATGTTTGCATACCACTCAATCGTTCACATGGGTGTTATCGCATTTGCACTTGGTGTTGGCGGTAAATTTGGTCTATTTGCAGCGATATTCCACTGCTTAGCTCACAGCTTCACAAAAGCTTTGGCTTTCTGCTCAACAGGTAACATAGCAAGAATTTACGGCCACAAAGATATGAGTAAGATGGGCGGCATGGTTAAGATCGCACCTATTACAACTATTATGTTTGGTGCAGCTGTCTGCTCACTAGTTGGTGTTCCAGCATTTGCTATATTTGTTAGCGAATATAACGTCTTTGTTGGAGCTATCACAAGTGGTCAATACATCGCAGTTGCGCTATTTGCTATTGCACTTGCAGTTATTTTCATAGCTGACTTTGCGCACTTTAACATGGCAAGCTTTGGCGAGCCAAAAGGTGTGGTTGTTCATAATAAAGAGATGAGTTTATTTGAAAATTTACCTCTTATAGCACTCTGTGCCCTTATCATAATCTTTGGCGTATGGCACGTAGATAGCTTTTATACGCTAGTAAATAACGGTGTTAATATAATGATGGGAGCTTTAAAATGAGAGGCGATAAATTTGTTGAAATCCTAAAAACAAAGGTAAAAATTTTAGAAGTAACTCGTCAAGCAGACGATCAGATCACAGTTTTGGTTGATAGAAACGATCTTCCACTAGCTGTTAAGACACTTTATTATGATATCGGTGGCTTTATAAGCACTATGATACCAAACGACGAGCGCCAGATAAATGGCTGCTATGCGCTTTACTATGCTATCTCAATGGAAGGTAGCAAGATGACTGAAGCGGATGACTTTGCAGCTGAGGATAAGTGCTTTATCACAGTTAAAACCCTTATCCCAGGAAACGATCCGACATTTCCATCAGTTACTCCACTTGTACCAGCTTGTGTCTGGTATGAAAGAGAAGCTTATGATATGTTTGGCCTAGTAGCCGAGGGACTACCTGATAAAAGACGTCTAGTTTTAAGTGATGACTGGCCAGATGGACTTCATCCACTTAGAAAAGATGCTATGGACTACCGCTACCGCCCTGATCCAGTAGATCACAGAGATGAGCCTGATGCGGAGTTTTTATTTCCAACAGGCGACGCAGTAGTCGATGTGCCACTTGGACCACTACACGTTACATCAGACGAGCCAGGTCACTTTAGACTTTTCTGCGACGGCGATGAGATCATCGACGCTGACTACCGCTTGTTCTATCAACACCGCGGTATGGAAAAGCTAGCTGAAAACAGAATGAACTATGATCAAATGGGCTATCTTGCAGAGCGTGTTTGCGGAATTTGCGGTTATGCTCACGCTATAGCTTGTATCGAAGCAGCAGAAAAAGCTATCAAGCTTGAAATCCCACTAAGAGCTCAAGCTATACGCGTCATCTGCCTTGAGATCGAGCGTCTTCACAGCCACCTTTTAAATATCGGTCTAGCTTGTGAGGTTACTGGTAACTACAACGCTTTCATGCACATCTTTAGGGTTCGTGAGTACTCTATGGAGCTAGCTCAGCTTGTAACTGGCGGACGTAAAACATACGGCAACGTCGTTATGGGTGGCTTAAGACGCGATATGACAAACCATGAGATCAAAAAAGGCTTAGAGATCATCAACAAACTTGACATTCAAATTTCAGAAATTTGGGATGCAGTTTTGGAAGATAAACGCCAAATCGGACGCTGGAAAGGTGTAGGTATCCTAGACCGTCAAATAGCACGTGACTTTAGCCCAGTTGGTCCAAATATGAGAGGCTCTGGCTTTAAACGTGATAACCGCTACGATCACCCATACGACTTCTTTAAACAGATAGAATTTGAAGTAGCAGTTGAGCATGGTTGCGACGTTTTTGCTCGTGAGATGGTTAGATATAAAGAGCTAAAAAGCTCTATCCACATCATCCGCCAGTGCTTTGAGATGATGCCTCAAACTCCGATCATGATCGATCCTGTGACTATGATCAAACCTGAGAATTTCGCACTTGGTCACGATGAAGCACCACGTGGTGAGAACGTTCACTGGATCATGCAAGGTAGCGCTCAAAAAGTATATCGCTGGAGATGTAGGGCTGCGACATATAACAACTGGCCAAGCCTAAGGTATCAATTTAGAGGAAACAACATAAGTGACGCTGCACTTATCGTTTGCTCACTTGATCCTTGCTACTCATGCACCGAGCGTGTTACTTTGGTTGATGTAAGGACTAAAAAAAGTAAAATTTTAACAGAAAAAGACCTTAAAAAATTCTGTCAAGATGGCGGGGTTAGTAAGAAGGATTTAAGATGATGAAGTTATTTGACATCACAGAAAAATATGGAAAGGCGACATACGCCTATCCATTTGAGCCATATATTGTGCCTGAGAATTTCCGCGGTCAGCCAGACTATACATACGATCTTTGTATAGGTTGTGCAGCTTGCGGTATCGCTTGCCCTAGTAACGCAATAGAGCTTAAGATGAACGATGAGCAAACAAGGCTTGTTTGGCAGTTTGACTGTGGTCGCTGCATATTCTGCGGACGCTGCGATGAGGTTTGCCCAACTGGAGCTGTAAGACTTAGCGATAGCTTTGAGCTTGCGGTTAAATTTGACAAGAGCGCTCTTATCCAAAGAGGCGAGCTTGAGATGCAAACTTGCAAATGCTGCGGCAAACCATTTACGCCAAAAAGGCTTATAAATTTCACCCTTGAAAAGCTTGGCACAGCAAATTTACTCCCAGGCAGACTTGAAGAGGCAAAAGAGTATCTTTTTATCTGCCCAGAGTGCAAGAAAAATCAATCTGCTGAGAGGCTAACAAAAGGCGTTGAGGAGGCTATAAAATGAGTCTATATCAAGTCCCAGAGGACATAAAAACAGCAAATGACCTAACTGCAAAGCTAGAGCATTTAAAAAATATCAAAAGAAGCTTTAGCGTTTATAGGATCGACTGCGGAAGCTGCAACGGTTGTGAGATCGAAATTTTCGCTGCTATCACACCGATGTGGGACCCAGAGCGCTTTGGCTTTAAGCTTGTAGCAAACCCAAGACACGCTGATATCTTGCTTTGCTCAGGACCAGTCACAAGACAGATGTACTACCCACTTCTTCGTGCTTATGAAGCAGCTCCAGATCCTAAGATCGTAGTTGCTTTTGGCGCTTGTGGAAGTACTGGCGGAATTTTCCACGACGCTTACAGCGTTTGGGGTGGTATAGATAAGATAATCCCAGTTGATGTCTATATCCCAGGATGCCCTCCACACCCAGCAAGTGTTATCTATGGTCTTGGTATGGCTCTTGGCATCATCGATCAAAAATTGCACAAAAAAAGCTATGAAAATGACAGCACTACGCCTCCACCAGTTGAGAAGTCAGTAATGGGCGATATCTTGTTTGAACGTGACTTGCAAGCTGAAAGTAAAAGGCTTATGAGCTATATCTTTGGTAGAACGCTATTTGAAAAATATATGGACGCTATCAAAGCCTCAAGAGATATCCATAACCCAGAGCTTGCACGTGAAGCGGTTGTAGCAGCTATCAAAAAAGAAGATGACCCTAGATATGCTGAGTGTATGGCACTTTTGCATAACGACATCTATCTAAAATACGCAAAAGCTGGTAAAAATTTTGCGATAGACGTTGATAGCGAGGTTTGGAGTAAAAGATGATTCAAGTTTATAAGCTTACAAAAAGGCATATGGACGACAACGAAAAGCTTCCGCGCGAGCTAAAGGAGATAAAAGTTTTCTCCACTTGCGTGGGACACGGCGTTGGCACGATTGATTTTAGCGAGAAGATCTTGGAGCTAAGCGATGAGGAATTTGACGAGATGATCAAAAACTCAGGCGAATATGTGAAATTTAAGATCGGAAATTTAAGCAAGTATTTTGAAGTTGAAATTTTTGCTGAGCATATCGCTAGACTCTTACCACAGCTTTGCGAGTGTAAGCTTAAAGAAATTTTGGCAAATTTAAAAGAGGGTTATATCGTGCTTAGGAAGGACTTTTGATGAAAAAGGCCATCCTTTGCATCGGTAATCCTATGCGTGGTGATGATGATGTGGGCAATGAAGTAGGCCGTATCGTAGAGCAGGAGCTAAAAGAGTGGAAGGTATTTTTTGGGCAAGATGTGCCTGAGAATGAATTTTCAGCTATTAGAGAATTTGCGCCCGACATTTTGATAGTAGTCGATGCAATGAGCGGTTTTGATGAGGATAAGATAGAGTTTTTTGACCTAAGTGACGATAGAGACTACATCTACTCAACCCACAACCTCCCAACACCAGTGCTTTTAAGCTATTTGCGTAAAATTTGTCCAAAGACGCTTTTTCTTGGCATTAGCGTCTTACTTGAAAATGTCCTTGATTTTGAAGAGGGACTAAGCGAGCAGGCTAAAAAAAGTGCCAGAAAAGCTTTTTTAAGAATTGTAGAGATTGATAAAAATTTAGTTGGTTAAATTTAGCAAGAGCTAAATTTAATCTGGGGTTTGCTAAAGATAAATTTGATCGTTTTGGATTTGAAATTTAGTGTAAAAACCAATCTTTAAACATTAAATTTTGACGCTAAAAAGTCTATCTTTGGCACTGCTTCTTTGCTTTTGTTTCTTATAGATCAAAGAAGGTCAAATAAAAAGGAGACGTGATGTTAAATCCGGCAGAAACCGCTCAAGCGGTCTCAAGTTCTATGGAGCACAAAGCTCATACGCCACTTGTAAGCATTATATTTCTTGCTATCATGGCTGGAGCTGCTATTGCAATGGGTGATATTTTCTGGGCTCACTCAACAGTTGGTATGGCTGAAAAACAGTCTATCGGTCTTTCAAACTTCATCGGTGGTATCACATTTAGCTGCGGCCTCATGATGGTTGTGTTTTATGGTGGTCACCTATTTACTAGCTCTGTTTTAAGCGGCGTTAGTGCGTATGAGGGCAAATTGCCACTTGGCAAAACCATAAGCTACTGGGTAATTGTTTGGATATTTAACTTCGTTGGCGGTGCATTGATCGCTTATATGTACTACTACTCTGGTTTGCCACTAAAGTATGACGGCTACATCTTACAGCATTTCGTGCCAGCAGCTATTGGCAAGATCACAGCACCATTTCATGAGTTATTTCTTCGTGGTATCTTTTGTAACGTCTTTGTTTGTATGTCTATCTGGACTGCGACAAGCGAGAGCAACCTATCTGGTAAATTCTTTGCCATTATGTGGATGATCGGTGCATTCGTTGCTTGCTCAATGGAGCACTGCGTTGCAAATATGTTCATCATCACTGAAGCTATCATCTCTAAAGCTCACTATATAGCAGCAAGTGGTGGCGATATCAACGCTGCAGCAGCTTTACTTCACACTACAGCTGATAAACTAGATGTCATCAACTGGACAAATTTCTTAAGTAAAAACTTGCTTCCAGTTACACTTGGTAATATCTGCGGTGGTCTTTTCTTTGTTGGTCTTGTTGGCTTCATGGCTAATAAATTTGATATGAAGAAAAAAGCTTAATAAACTCCCTTTTAGTCTTTGCTTTATGGCAAAGGCTAAATTTTAAATTTCTCTTTTTTACCTTAAAAGTTTCAAAAAAATCTCTTATTTTTAATCTAAAAAATGTCACACTAATTTAAAATTTATCGTTTTAACTCTCTTGTTTTTGAAAATTTGTGACATTTTGGAGTTTAAAATATCTTAGTTAATAAATTTAGAGCAATAATAAAGCAAAAATTTAATATAATCCCACGAAAAAAGGAGAGCTTATGAAAATTTTCAATGCATTTTTTACTGGCATTATATTTGTTCTCGCTCCTATTTTTACGCTATTTGTCGGAATTTACAACAACTACTTTTCATTTTATGGCATAAACGAGTATTTCAATGTGATTTTTGTGGATAATGTGCCTTTTTTGTGGCTTTTACCTGTGTTTTTTATATTTGGATATTGTTTCTTTTACGCGCCATTTAGAAAAATTTTTAGAGCCTTTTACCTGCTCTTACTTGTGCTTTGCGCACTCAGTTGGTATCCTGATTTTGGACGAAGCTTGGGTGAGGCTTATTTTATGAGTAAGCCACTTGAGATGGATCTATCTTCAAATTTGCAAAGCGAGCAAAAAACAAGCGGCAAAGTCCTTTATGACGGACGAAGAGAAATTTATTTTCTAAGAAGTGACAATGATAAAGTCGTTAAAATTTCAAAGTAAAGTTTTACCTTTATTTAGTTACAATGGCATAAAAATTTAAAGGTTTAAAATGCGTATAAAACTTCCACACGTACCTTATGTCTCACATAAAATAGCAATAGATCTTTTAAACTGTGGTTTTGTAAAGCTAAATAAAGGTATCGAGCCAATCGTAGCAAAAGCAAGTGAAATTTTAACTACTGACGTTCAAAAAGAAAGAGCGCTAGATGAGCGAGTAAATGAGCTTTTAGAGAAAAACGAGGACGAGATGCAAACTATGCAAATCGACCGCAAAAATATGTTTTGGCTCGTTAAAAAGAAACTTGCTGGCGAATTTGACGTCATTTTAACTCACGAAGATAGATTTAGCAATGTCGCCCACAAGATACTTGAAGCTATCTGGAAGAGCGATTTGGTTGAGTATAACGTATCAGAAAATCGCGTGAAAAATGTCATTTATAGCTCGATAGATGAGTATTTAAAAAGTTATGAGAAGATAGAAGATAGCGTCTATGAGATGATGCAAAACTACAAACGCAAACTTATCCCTGGAACTGACGAATACGACCTGATTTTCGAGCGTTTGTATCAAGATGAGCTTAAAAAAAGAGGAATGCTTTAATGAAAGCTTATATTTACATTGAAAACGGCGTTTTTTTAGAGGCAAAAGCCTTTGGTGCTCACGGCGAGTGCGCAGGCGAGCTCGTTTTTAATACCTCTATGACTGGCTATGAAGAGATCATGAGCGATCCAAGCTATGCTGGTCAGTTTATCGTCTTTACTATGCCAGAGATAGGCATCGTTGGCATAAACGAAGATGATATGGAGAGCCTTAGAATTCACGCAAGTGGCGTCATAATGAGAAGCTATAACGAAATCCCCTCAAACTACCGCTCGCAAAAATCTTTAGGCAAATTTTTCGAAGAGCAGGGCAAATTTGGCGTTTATGACGTTGATACTAGATATCTAACAAAGATGCTACGCGACGAGGGCGCACTTATGGCATACATCTCAACGCAGATAAGCGATAAAGATGAGCTAAAACGCAGGCTTGAAAGTAGCGGACGCATAGAAAATATAAACTACGTAAAAACAGTCAGCGCTATGGACGAGTATGAGCACAAAAAAGGCGCTTGGGATAGAAATTTAAAGTCATATAAACCGCTAAAAAGTATCGGCAAAAAGATAGCTGTTTTTGACTTTGGCGTAAAGAGAAACATCCTAAATGAACTATGCGAAACTGGCCTTGAGGTCATCGTCGTGCCACACGATACTAAGGCTGAAGTTTTGATAGATAAATTTAAAAATGGTGAGATAAATGGTGTCTTTTTATCAAATGGTCCAGGCGAGCCAAAGAATTTAAAGGCCGAAATCGCTGAGATCAAAAAAATGATAGAGGCTAGGATCCCGATATTTGGCATCTGCCTTGGACATCAGCTGCTTTCAAATGCCTTTGGATACGAGACATATAAACTTAAATTTGGTCAGCATGGAGCAAACCATCCAGTCTTAAATTTAGAGACAAAAGCGATCGAGATAACAACGCAAAATCACAACTACAACGTGCCAGAGAGCATCGCTGAAGTAGCGGTTGTGACACATAGAAATTTGTTTGACAACACGATCGAGGGTGTAAGATACAAGGACTATCCGATCTTCTCGGTGCAACATCACCCAGAAGCAAGCAGCGGTCCTAACGAGAGCAAATATATATTTAAGCAGTTTTTAGAAATTTTATAATATGCAAAACATAAGCCTTTACATGATTATCTCAGTTGCGCTTTTGAGCAGCTTTAGTCATTGTGTCGGCATGTGTAGCGGGTTTTTGAGCTTGCAAGCTCTATTTTTTAAAGGCAAAAGCAAGAGTGAAATTTTAATGCTAAGCACGCTTTATAACCTAGCTAGAATTTTTGCTTATGTGGCTTTGGGAGCTTTGTTTGGCGCTTTTGGAGCAGCCATTAGTTTTGGTATGCGAGCAAGAGGCGTGATATTTTTCATAGTTGGCTTAGTGATTGCATTTATTGGCATCGCACTGCTTTTTAGAGGTGAGCTTTTAAAATTTGTAGAGAGCGAAAAAGCACTTAAATTTATAGTAAAAATGGCAAAAACAAGCGTGCAAAAGAGAAATTTGGCAAATTTTTTACTGCTTGGCTTTTTAAATGGTCTTTTGCCTTGTGGCGTGGTCTATTATTTCTTGGCACTTGGAATTTTAAGCGCAAATGTGGCTGACGCATCCTTGATAATGCTTATCTTTGGGCTTTGCACCTTACCAGCGATGTTACTAGCTAGCTTCGTCTTTGGCTTGTTAAGAGAGAAATTTAAAGAGATTATGTTTAAGCTCTCAGCTTGCATAATGATCTTAAACGGACTTTATCTATCATTTTTAGGATATAGAGCAAATGCCTAGTTTAAATTTAGATGAAAATTTTCTATCAAGTAGCGATGGCATGAGGATTGCTAAGCTTGCGATGATGGGCGAGATGATGGCAAATATAACTCACCAGTGGAAGCAGCCGCTAAATGAGCTAAGTTTAGTTTTATATAAGATGAAAAAGCTAGCACGCAGCGAAGATGGCGAATTTATCGGCTCTTATGAGAGGGCTATGCAGATTATAAAGTATATGTCAGAAACTACTGATGAGTTTAGCTCATTTTTAAATCCAAACACACTTTCGCAAGAATTTAGCCTAGCAGACGCAGCTAGAGCATCGATACAGATCGTAAAAGGCGTGATGAAAAAAGAGGGCGTTCATATAGAGCTTGAGGTGCTAGGAGACTCTAAAATTTATGGTCATAAAAACAGGCTCATGCAAGTCATCATAAATTTACTAAATAACGCAAAAGACGCACTAAATTTACAAAAGATAGAAGATAAAAATATAAAAATAAAGATTGATAGCGATGAAAAATTTGCTTACCTAAGCGTAGAAGATAACGGTGGTGGCATAGATAAAAATGTGATAGATGAGATATTTAAGCCATATTTTACCACCAAAGAAGATGCCAAAGGCACTGGCTTAGGACTTTATATGTCAAAGCAAATAATCGATCAATTTAACGCAGAAATAACAGCGGGCAACAGCGATAATGGGGCCTGTTTTTTAATAAAGTTACCACACAAAGGAGAGATAGATGAATAAAATTTTAAAGAACCTAACGGTTTTGCTTGTCGAAGACGATAGCGACAGCAAAAAGATCATGCACGATGTGCTAAGTGACAATTTTGAGAAAGTTTTTACTGCTCAAAATGGTGATGAAGGTTTGAAAAAATTTAAGAAATACAACCCAAATATGGTAATTACAGATGTATTTATGCCAATTAGTGATGGACTTGATATGACAAGATATATCAAAGAAATTTCTAAAGACACACCTGTCATCGTCCTAAGTGCGCATAGCGAAAAGGAGACTTTATTAAAGGCGATCGACGTTGGCGTTGATAAGTATCTCATAAAACCTATCATGGCAGATGATCTTTTAAAAACGATAGAAAATGTCGCGAAAAGCAAGATAGAAACTGCAAACATCATCCAAGTTGCAAACGGATATAGCTTTAATAAGATCAAGCGCGTTCTTATCAGAGATGGCGTTGAAATTTCACTTACTAAAAAAGAGCTTGCATTTATCTCACTTTTGATAAAAAGACTTGGTACGCTCGTGCTTCACGATGAGATCAAAAGCGTCGTTTGGGTTGGCGAGAGCGTTACTGAGGCAGCTATTAGAACCTTTGTTAAGCGTGTTAGAGACAAAGTTGGCAATAACTTTATAAAAAATGTCCCAGGACTTGGTTACAAAATAGACAGAAGACTTTCTTAGTTAATGAGAATTTATATTAATTAAGTTTTTTTATAGTCCTTATACTCTAAAATAACGAATCATTAATATAAATTTAACTAGGAGGATATTTTATGCGACCATCTCAGCTACTACACTATGATTATAGTGTAGCAAAGCTATTTATGTTTGCCACGATACTCTTTGGTATCATAGGCATGGTTGTTGGCGTAGTTATAGCTTTTCAAATGGCCTGTCCAGAGCTTAACTACATAGCCGGCGAATATTCGGCGTTTGGGAGGTTGCGTCCTCTTCATACTAATGGCATCATCTTTGGCTTCATGCTATCTGGCATATTTGCCACTTGGTACTACATCGGACAGCGTGTTTTAAAGGTCTCGATGAGCGAGTCGCCATTTTTGATGTTTATCGGCAAGCTTCATTTTTGGCTATATATGCTTGTTATGGTTTTGGCTGTTGTTACGCTTTTTATGGGCGAGAGCACAGCTAAAGAGTACGCTGAGCTTGAGTGGCCACTAGATATCGCAGTAGTCGTTGTTTGGGTGCTTTGGGGCGTTAGTATATTTGGCCTCATCGGTATCCGCCGCGAAAAGACACTTTATATCTCAGTTTGGTACTACATCGCTACATTTTTAGGCGTTGCGATGCTATATCTCTTTAATAATATGGAAGTTCCAACAAGACTTGTTAGCGGATATGGCTCATGGCTACACTCTGTCTCTATGTATGCTGGCTCAAACGACGCTTTGGTTCAGTGGTGGTACGGCCACAACGCAGTTGCATTCGTCTTTACAGTAGCTATCATCGCTCAAATTTATTATTTCTTGCCAAAAGAGAGCGGCCAGCCGATATTTTCATATAAATTATCGCTATTTTCATTCTGGGGTCTAATGTTCATCTACCTTTGGGCGGGCGGACACCACCTAATATACTCTGCTACGCCTGATTGGATGCAGACTATGGGCTCAGTCTTTTCTATCGTTTTGATCCTGCCTTCATGGGGTTCAGCCATAAACATCCTTCTTACGATGAAGGGTGAGTGGGCGCAGCTTAGAGAGAGTCCGCTTATTAAATTTATGGTTCTAGCTTCTACATTTTATATGTTCTCGACACTTGAAGGACCGATACTTTCTATCAAGTCTGTAAATGCCCTAGCACACTTTACCGACTGGGTACCAGGACACGTTCATGACGGCGCTCTTGGCTGGGTTGGCTTTATGATCATGGCGGCACTTTATCATATGACACCGCGTGTATTTAAGCGTGAAATTTACTCAAAGTCGCTAATGGAAGCTCAGTTTTGGATACAAACAACAGGTATCGTTTTATACTTTGCCTCTATGTGGATCGCTGGTATCACACAAGGCATGATGTGGAGAGCGACTGATAGCTACGGAAATTTACTCTACTCGTTTATAGATACGGTTGTCGTGCTTATCCCATACTACTATATAAGGGCTATTGGCGGACTTCTTTATCTAGTTGGCTTCTTGATGTTTGCTTATAATATCTACAAATCAACTTCTGCTAAAGCTATCTTAGCAGAGCCAAAAAGCGCTTCGCCTATGGGCGGCGGGGCAAAAGCTAGTGCGGAGGTGATGTGATGTTTGCTTGGTTAGAAAAAAATCCATTCTTTTTTGCAGTTTGTGTATTTGTCGTCATCGCTTATGCTGGTATAGTTGAAATTTTGCCAGACTTTGCAAACAGAGCTAGACCGCTTGAGGGCACAAAGCCTTACACCGTCTTAGAGCTAGCTGGCAAAAACATCTATATGCAAAATGGCTGCAACACTTGCCACTCTCAAATGATCCGTCCGTTTAAAGCTGAGACTGATAGATACGGCATGTACTCGCTAAGTGGCGAGTTTGCATACGATCGTCCGCACCTTTGGGGCTCAAAAAGAACGGGACCTGATCTTATGCGTGTGGGCAACTATAGAACGACTGACTGGCATGAAAATCACATGCTAAATCCAGCCTCAGTAGTGCCAGGCTCGATCATGCCAGCATATCCATTTTTGTTTAAGAAAAATGCTGATATCGAGACTGCTTACGCTGAAGCGCTAACGGTTAAAAAGGTCTTTAACACGCCTTATGACGAAAAAGATATGCCAGCACTTGGCACGCTAGAGCAGACAAATGCTAACGTCAAGGCTGAGGCTGCAGCTATCGTTGAAAACATGAAAGATGAGCAGGTAAAAAGTGCATTTGCAAAAGGTGAAATTCGCCAGATCGTAGCACTGATTGCTTATCTAAATAGCCTAAAGTAGGAGCGTAAGATGGAAAACATTAGAGAGTTTCAAGCTTATGGCTATTTTTTCTTGACAGCATTTTTGGCGATCACTTTGTATGCCTACTTTTTTCATCTTTATAAGAGCGAAAAAACTGGTAGAAGAAACTACGAGAAGTACTCAAAGCTCGCACTTAATGACGAGATCGGTGGCGAAATTTTAGAGCGTAAGACTACAAAGGAGAGCGTATGCAATGGCTAAATTTAGAAGATAATGTAAATTTACTAGCTCTTATAGGAGCGGCTCTAATCATCGTGCTTACCATCGTTGTGGCTGGCAGGTACGTGGGGCAGATGAAGGTTAAAAAAGATGAGAGTGTTGAGCTTAGCGAGCATAACTGGGACGGCATAGGTGAGTACAAAAACCCTGTCCCACTTGGCTGGGCGGTCGTCTTCTTGCTAGCGCTAGTTTGGGCGGTTTGGTACTATTTGCTAGGCTATCCTTTAAATTCTTACTCACAAATCGGCGAGTACAACAAAGAGGTCAAAGAAGCAAACGCTAAATTTGAAAAAGAGTATGCAAATCCAAGCAAAGAGACGCTTCACGCTATGGGCGAGAGCATCTATCTCGTGCAGTGCTCAGCATGTCACGGCATCACAGGCGATGGCATAGGCGGCAAGGCTGCAAATTTACAAATTTGGGGTAGCGAAAAAGGCATAGTTGAGACTATACTTAATGGCTCAAAAGGGCTTGAGTATCCTATGGGCGAGATGCCAGCAGGTTTAGCTGACGCTGATGGCGCAAAGGCGATCGCAGCATACGTAGCTAAAGAGATAAGCGCGATAAAAAGCACAAAAAATGAAAATTTAGTAGCAACTGGCAAAGAGCTTTACGCTGCATGTGCGTCGTGTCACGGCGAAGATGGCAAGGGTATGGATGGCATGTCAGTTGATCTTAGCAAATATGGCTCGGCTAGCTTTGTGGCTGATGTGCTAAATCGTGGCAAAAAAGGAGCGATCGGCACTATGCCTAAATTTAATGATGGCAGGCTAAACGAGATCCAGCAAAGCGCAGTTGGCGAGTACGTCATATCGCTATCAAAGGGCGAATAATGGAAAATAACAATAGAAATGTCTTTGCCTTAAATGGCATTAGCGGTTTTTTAATAGCGGTGGTGCTTTTGCTCTCTATCCTAGCGGTGCTTACATACATTGGCATCGGCTTGCAAAAAGAGGTCGCAACCAAGCCTTACTCACTCAAAGATGCAGCTAGCATCGAGATGAAGAGCGTTGATAACGCTAAACATGTCATTGTAAAGGAGAAGTGATGCTAGGCATAATAGAAAAAGCCATTATCCTGCTAATAATCGTCGCAGGCGCCATTTGTGCGTGGTCAGTGCTTACACCAAATCACCTCTTTGTAGGCTAAATTTGAAGAAATTTGCACTCATTTTTATCATTTTGCTCTGGCAAAATTTGGCTTGGGGTGCAAATTTCGTTATCAATGATGATGGAATTTTAAGTCAAAAAGTGAGCCAAAAGCTAAATGAGATAGGAGACGAGCTTTATCAAAAAAGCGGCATAAATTTAGTAGTTGGCGTATATAAAGATGGCGAGCTTGGCATGCTTTTTAAAGAGCAAAATTTAAGCTCGCCTTTTGTCTTCTTAACGCTCATAAAAGATAAGCAAAAGGTTGAAATTTTTAGCGATACAAACACTTCAAAGCTCTTTAACAAGGAGCAAATTTTAAGCGTAAGTCCAGAATCAGGCACAATCATCCCCATTTTAGTCTCAAAAAACGGCAAAGATGTCTATAACGCCGCTATCTTAAACGGCTACGCTGATATCGCCGAGCAGATCGCTGGGAGCTTAAATTTAAAGCTAGAAAGCGGTATTGGCAGCTCAAACAAAACGACCTTAAATTTCTTGCGAATTTTTATCTACGGCTTGATCGCATTTTTCGTTCTCATCATCCTTTATAAAAAGGTAAAAAATGGCTAAAAAGAGCTTTTGGCCTTATGGCATCGTGCTTAGCATAGTTGCTATCATCTTGGCATGCGCCGCAACCATCGTTGTTGCGATCAACAACCCAGTCGAGATGGATAGTGCTTATATGCAAAGTCACCAAAGCGTCGATGAAAACATTACATTTATAAAAGAGAGCGAGGCTAGGTTTGATAAGAAATTTGAGCTTAAATTCGAGCCAGAATTTAAAGGCTTGCAGGGCAAATTTAAATTTCTTTTAACGCCAAAAAACGGCGAAATTTCAAGTCTTAGCTATGAAATTTTACTAACCCGCCCACAAACAAACAAAGATAACAAAACATTAAGCGCCTTATGGCAAGAAAACGAGCTTGTAAGCGAGAGTGTTAGCCTAAAAGAGGGCAGGTGGCAGCTACTTTTAAGGCTTAGCGACAAGCAAGATACGAGATATTATAAATTTGATTTTAACGCTACAAGATAGACTAAATTTGCACCCAAAAGTTTTTTAGCCAAAGTCAAAAACCAAATAAATTTACCTGCAAATTCCCTAAATGTCAGATCAAACCTCTTTAAAACCAAAATTTAAGCCCAAACGCTTGCCAGTTTTAACATACTCTTTAAATTTATAGATGAGCGGTGACCAATTTTTAGTATCTAGCTTTTCGTCTTTTAACAAATTTTCATCCACAAATATGCCAACTATCTTGCAAGTGACGATGCAAAACCACTCCTTTATCTCGCACTTTTCTACGATCGTTTTTATCTGTATCTAGCACTCTTTTATGCGCGCGCTTTGGTTTTTGGCGCTAAATTTAAGCAATATAAACCCCGCGGCACCCGAAACTACCGAACCTAGCAAGATAGCGAGCTTGTCGGTGTAGGCAAAGGCGTCCGTGTCGTTGTAGGCTAGGCCGTTAACGAAAAGGCTCATCGTAAATCCTATACCGCAAAGCACGGCGATGCCGTAAAGCTGGATGAAATTTGACCCCTCGGGCAGCTTGGCTAGCTTAAATTTGATCGCTAAAAAGCTAAATCCAAATACCCCGACTTGCTTGCCGACGAAAAGCCCCAGCGCCGTGCCTAGCGCGACCGGAGACAAAATCTCGTCCAGTCCGACGCCTCGCAGTGAGATGCTTGCGTTTACGAAGGCAAATATCGGCAGCACGCCAAACGCTACCCAGCCGTGCAGGTCGTGCTCGATGCTTTTTAGCATAGATTTGCCCGGCTCGTCTTTAAAGCTAAGCGGTATGAAAAAGGCCGCCACGACGCCGGCAAGCGTGGCGTGAACGCCTGATTTTAGCACCGCTACCCACATCACTGCGCCTACGATCAGATACGCCGCCTTGCTCTTTACGCCGAGTCTGTTTAGCACGAAAAGCGCGGCTAGACAAACGCTCGCGACCGCAATCATTTGGGCGCTAAGCTCGCTCGTGTAAAATAGCGCGATAATCACGATCGCGCAAAGGTCGTCGACGATCGCTAGCGTCATGAGGAAAATTTTTAAACTAGTCGGTACGCGAGGCCCGAGTAGGCTCAAAATCCCCAGAGCAAACGCGATATCCGTCGCCGTCGGTATCGCCCAGCCGCCAAGCGCGAAGGAGTCGTGCTTCGTAAAAAGATAGAAGATAACCGCGGGCACTATCAGGCCGCCTGCCGCGCCGATCGCTGGCAGCGCGATTTGCGACGGATTTTTTAGCTCGCCCTCCAGCACCTCGCGCTTTAGCTCAAGTCCGATGAGAAAGAAAAATACCGCCATCAACCCGTCGTTCACCCACAAGATCAGGGGTTTGCTTAGTCCGTATTCGCCGAAGCTCATGGTAAATTTGGTATTTAAAAATTCGTTGTAAAAATCGCTCAAAAACGTATTTTGACACAGTAGCGCCGCGACCGTAGCGACCATCAGCAAAATCCCGCCGCTGGCTTCGTGTTTTAAAAACTCTTTTATTCCGCCCATTTTGCTTCCTTTTTATAAATTTTGGCGATTATAACGTATTTTTACGCTCGCATAAAATTCGGGCGAATTTGGCTATAACCAAGTCAAATTTAAAGGTAATTTAGTAGACGCGTCGCTAAAATTTGCCATGCCGCGCTTGCGGGAGCGGGACGCTTGCGCACTGTTTTTATAGATTAAGGAGCGAAAATGAATGAAATTTTAGATATATGTAAGCGTGCAAAGGCTGTTTGCGGCGAGCTTTTGAGACTTGATAGCAGGGCTAAATTTGCATCCAAAAGTTTTTAGCCAAGGTCAAAACCAAATAAATTTATCTGCAAATTTTACTTTCTAGCCAGCCAAAACGCTTACTCAAACCTCTTTAAAGCCAAAATTTAAGCCCAAACGCTTGCCAGTTTTAACATACTCTTTAAATTTATAGATTAGAGGCGACCAATTCTTAGTATTTAGCTTTTCATCTTTTAACAAATTTTCATCCACAAATATGCCAACTATCCTGCAAGTGACGATGCAAAACCACTCCTTTATCTCGCACTTTTCGACGATCGTTTCTATCTGTATCTTGCACTCTTTTATGCGCGCGCTTTTTACCTTTATGCCAGGCTCTTTGTGTAAATTTGCCACCTTAAATTTATCGCTTTCGTAGCTGTATCCAAGGGCTCTTTTCTCCTCTGGCACGTCCTCATCACCTGTTAGTTTTTCTATCTTTTTTATAGCTTCAAGCAAGCTCTCATCGCATAAATTTAGCGTGATGTCTGAGCCATTTTGGATATTTTTATAGCCTTTGTTATCAACCCCGATGCCAAGCACCACGCTATCTCCTAGCGTCCAAGATGATGAAAGCACGGTGATATCATCTCGCCCTTTTTCATCTTTTGTAGTGGCAAATAAAACCGGAAAGCCGTAGTAAAAGCCAGATCTGTTTAACTCTTTATGCATTTTTTGCTCCTTTTTTAGATTGTAACCCTCAGCACTTTAAGGCTTAAATTTTTAATGAATTTAGAAAAATTTTCAAAGCTTATCTTAAGTGAGAAAAAGCGCTCTTTTATCAGCTTTTGGCTATCATTTTTTAAAAATTTAAGAGAGTAAAATGCGCAATCTAAATCAACTTTTCGTCTTTACAAACTCGCGTAAGATCAGGGAATTTAACGCTGGTTTTAATGACGAGCTAATCCCAAAAAGCCTAAGCATCGCCGAGTTTTATAAAAAAGCCGTTTTTGTAAATGGCCGCTTTGAGATTGACAGCACCTACGCTTTGGTGCTTATGAACAGAGCCTGTGCCAGCGTCAAAGAGGCAAACTCGGTGCTTAAAATCCCAACTGAGTTTTTTGAGTTTTTGAAAAACAACGACTATCTTTTTTCATTTTTTAAAGAGCTTGCTATCAGTAAAAAGAGCATTGCTGATATCAAATTTAACGACATTTACGCTGATTTTGAGGAGCATTTAAGCATACTTGAAGCGGTTTTAAAAGAGTATGAGAGCTTGCATGATAAAGAAGATCTTTATGATGATATAACCTTGCCAAAAATTTACTCAATAAACGAAGCTTACATAAGAAGTTTTAGTGAAATTTCACTGCACATTGATGGCATTTTAAGCGAGTTTGAGTGGGAAATTTTAGAAAAAATCTCAAAACTAACAACACTAAAGATTATCTTTCAAACTAGCGTTTTTAATAAAAAACTAATAGATAAGATAAGGCAAATTTCAGCCATTAATGAGCTTGAAAACTATAAAAAATATGAGCTAAATTTAAACACAAATGAGCTAACTTGCTTAGAAAATATCACAAAATTTGAGCCAGTTTTAGTAAGAAATTTTGCCACAAGAAGTTTGCAGTGCGCTTACGCTATGGCAAAGGCGAGCGAGTTTGTGCGTGAGGGCATAAAGCCTGAAAATATCGCTGTCATCTTGCCAGATGAGGGCTTTAGCGAGATTTTAAGGCTTCATGATAGTGCTAAAATTTTTAACTACGCTATGGGCGAGAGCTTTAAAAATACAAAATTTTATGAGGCGCTTTACTACATCACAAGAGCGATCAATGAAGAGGCAAGCCCAGTTTTTGATCAGAGCAGGTGTGAGAGCTACGAGGAGCTTGGCTTTATTTTAAGCGAATTTGGCGTGAGCGAGCAGCTTTTTGAGAAATTTAAAGCTAGCTATTTTGAGGCGTGTGAATTTGGCAAATTTAAAGAGCTAATAGATGAGCTTTTGGTGCTTGAAAATGAGCCAAGATGCGAAGAGAAACTCGCACTTGAGCTTTTTAGGATGGAGAATTTGTGCAGGTATTTTAGCTTTAGCCTAAAGCAGCTAAGTGAAATTTTCTTGCTAAATATCTCGCGCCTAAGCATCGATGACGTGGGCGGTGGAAAGATCGGTGTCATGGGCATGCTAGAGAGCCGCGGGATGAAATTTGATGGCGTCATTATAGTTGATTTTAACGACAACTTCATCCCAGCAAGAAGTGCAAACGAGATGTTTTTAAACTCAAAAGTGAGGCAAAAAGCGGGGCTTATAAGCTACATTGAGCGCGAAAATTTGCAGAGATTTTACTACGAAAGCCTCATAAATAACGCCAAAAAAGTGGCGATAAGCTGCTGCGTAAATGAAGAGAGCATACCATCAAGATTTTTAAAAAATTTCAAAACGATAAAAGATGAAAAATTTAGCGACGAGGCATATTTGAAGCTATTTTTAAAGGGAGAGGCGAGCTTAAATTTAAAGGATGATGAGGTTATTTTAGAGCATGATTTCTTCGCAAATACACTCTCGTTTTCGACGCTAAATTTATTTCTAACCTGCCCAAGAAAATACTACTACACAAAGATAGCTCACATAGATGCGCCAAAAGGTGTAGCAAAAGAGCTTGGCACAAAGCTAGGAAGTAGCGTGCATGGCGCACTTTGCGAGTACTATACGAGTGATTTTTACAAGCAAAATAACATTTTTGACTTAGAGCTTTTTAAACAAATGCTCGCAAAGCAAGACATAACGCCACTTGAGTTTGAAATTTGGACGCATAAATTTAAAGAGTATGAAATTTACGAAAACGAGCGTTTAAGGGCTGGTTTTAGGGTGCTTGAGTGCGAAAAAGAGGTGCAAAGCGAGTTTTGCGGCGTGCAGATAAAGGGATTTATCGATAGGATCGATGCGGACGCAAACGGCGACGTGCTTATACTTGATTATAAAACGGGCGAGGCAAATGTAAATTCGCTCCAGCTTGCCTTTTACGAAGCACTTTACGGCGGAGAGGTGCGAAGTGCCTATTATGCCCTAAAAAACGAGCCTAGCTTACTATGCCCTAAAAAAAGCGTAGAGGATCTAGGTGACGAGATAGAAAAGCTAAAAACCATAAACAAAACCAAGATAAATTTTGAAAGAAAGAGCGGTGCTTGCGCATTTTGCGAATACGTCACACTTTGTAGGAGAGAGTTATGAAAAATTTTTTAGCCCTAAAAGCAAGCGCTGGAAGCGGTAAAACCTTTGCACTAAGCGTTCGCTACATCGCTTTGGTGCTTCGAGGTGAAAATATAAACGAGATCGTCGCTCTAACTTTTACAAAAAAAGCAGCAAACGAGATGAAAGAGCGCATAATCGCCACTTTTTTGGACTTGCAAAACAAAAAAGGCGAGCTTGAAGCGGTGTGCGCGGAGCTTGATATAAGCCAAGATGAGGCGATAAAAAGGCGAGATGAGAGGCTTGGCGTCTTTTTGCAAAGTGAGCTAAAAATTTATACATTTGATGCGTTTTTCTCTGGGATACTAAAGAAATTTAGCCAAAATTTAGGGCTTAGCCCTGATTACAGCGTGCAAGATAGCTTGCAAGATCTGGCGTGGAAAAAATTTGTAAAAGAGGCGAGCAAGGATAAAAAGCTTCTTAGCGAGCTAGCGCTAATGATGATCATCTCAAGCCAAAAGGAGGCTAGCTTTTCGCAGACTTTGGCGAAATTTTATGAGAGCTTTGGCGGCGAGCTAAAAGATAGTGGCGCAAGCTATCCAGATGATAGCAAGGTAAGGGCGGCGCAAAAGGCGTTAAATGAGCATATAGCCTTGCAAAATGGCGCTAGCGATGTGGCTAAAAAGACATTTGGCGAGCAGAATTTATTTGAGCTATTTAAGAGTAAGGTTTTTGCTAGGCAGAGCCTAGACTACCGCACTTTTAGCAAAATTTACACCCCTGAGCTTGATAGGCTTTTTTGTGAGCTAAAAGAAGCTGCTAAAAACTACATTTTAGAAGTCGAAAAGTATAGGCTAAGTGGCTTTAGTAAGCTATTAAAGCTTTATAAGGCTTCAAATTTGGAGCTAAACAAGGAGATAAATGCGCTAAGTTTTGCTGATATAAACAAGCTGGTTTTTAAGCTTTTGGTGCAAAGCCTGGACAAAGAGGCGCTTTATTTTAGGCTTGATGGTAGGATAAATCACCTCTTAGTCGATGAGTTTCAAGATACAAACGTGATCCAGTACGAGATCATCTTGCCGCTCATCGCTGAAATCGTCTCTGGATACGGACAAAACGGGCTTGGAAGCTTCTTTTATGTCGGCGATACGAAGCAGAGTATCTATAAATTTAGAGGCGGCAAAAAAGAGCTTTTTGACAAGCTTGGAGATGATTTTAGCCAGATAGATATAGAAAATTTGCCAAGCAACTACCGTAGTTTAAAGGCTTTGGTGAAATTTAATAACGCCGTTTTTGAAGAAATTTATCATAGATATGGGCTTAGTTTTGAGCCGCAAGAGCCAGCCAAAAAAGATGAGACGCTAAGCTACGAGGTAAGCGGTGAGTGTGCATACTTTGAAGTAGAAAAAGACGACTACGGCTACTTGCGTGTGCTAAGCGATGAAGATATCGCAGGTGCGGTCGTTTCGCAGGCAAAAGAGCTTTTAAAAGCTGGCGTAAATGCAAGCGAGATAACCGTGCTTTGCTGGAAAAATAGCGACATTAGTCTCATTTCAGAAGTGCTTAGCAGTGAAGGGATAAAAAGCGTCAATGAAGGCACTTTGGAGCTAAAAAGAACGCCACTTATCGCTGCGATCATCGAGTATGCGAAATTTTGCCTTTTTAGTGAAGAAATTTATGAGAAAAATGTAAAAGCACTAGTAAATGCAAACGTAAAAAAACTAAATATAAAGCCAGAAGTGAGCGCGACAAATAGCCTATTTTACCTAGCTAAAAATTTAGGCATAAGCATGGCAGACGTTGATATCTTAAGGCTTTTTGAGCTAAGTGTGGGGTATAAAAATTTAAGTGATTTTATATTTAATCTTGAAAATTTTAGCTCTAAAATCAGCCCAAAAAGTAGCGACGGCGTGAGAGTGATGACCGTGCATAAGTCAAAGGGGCTTGAGTTTGCTCACGTCATAGTTTGCGACATGATGGGTAAGGGCAGGGGAGATGACTCAAATTTTATAACCGAATACAGCGAAAAGGGCGAGTGGATCGTAAAGAGTAAAATTTCAGGAAGAGAAAATTTTGATAGCGACTATGCAAGCGTTTTAGAGCAGATAAAAGAGCTTGAAAAGCAAGAAAATATCAATAAAATTTACGTCGCTTTCACAAGGGCAACAAAGTCGCTTATCATCATCAAGCAAGCCGTCCCAAGCGGAAATAGTCCAAGCTTTTTCTCGTTTTACACAAGAAGTGACAAGAGCGAGGCAAACGACTATCTTGATCTAAAAGAGTTTAGCTTTGGCAAAATTTTACCTAGCAAAAGCGAGCAAAAAGAGACAAAAAATGATGAAAAAATGCCTGAAATTTTAAAGATAGAGAGGCAAGAGATTGAGGCAAAAGAGCAAAAGACGAGCGGGAAAAATTTAAACGCGATATATTTTGGCCTTGCGTTTCACTATCTGCTTGAGATGAGCGAAAAATTTGATGAAATTTCACTAGAAAAAGCTAAAAATTTGATGCTAAATAAATTTCATAAATTTTTGCCGCTTGAAGTCCTTGAAGATGCCCTTACTAGGGCAAAAATGCTTATAAGTGAGCCAAAATTTATAGAGTGCATAAAAGACAAAGAAATTTATAAAGAGCAACCATTTAAAGTAAAAAATGAGTTAAAACAGATGGATCTTTTTTGCTTTAATGAGCGTGAAATTTGCGTGATTGATTATAAAACGACAGATAAAAATATAGAAGAGAACAAAAAACAGGTAAAAGAGTATAAAGATGCGCTCGCTAAATTTTATGAAAAACATAGTATAATCGCCGTCATCTTCTATGCACTTGAAGGCAAAATTTCATATATTGAAGTTTAAACGCTACTTAATTTAAGCTTTATTAAAGCATTGTTTAAATACAATCACAACTCAAAAATTAACTTGGCAAAGGTAAGAAAATGACAAAAATAACAAAGCCAAACGAAGTTAAGCGAGACTGGATCGTAGTTGATGCAGCCGGTAAGCGCTTTGGTAGATTGCTAACTGAGGTAGCAACTATACTTCGCGGCAAAAACAAACCATGCTTCACGCCAAACGTAGATTGTGGCGACTATGTTATCATCATAAATGCTTCTAAAGTAGAATTTACTGGTAATAACAAAGCTGAAGATAAACTTTATCACAGACACTCAGGATATTTTGGCAGCGTAAAGAGCGAGAAATTTGGCGATTTGATAGCAAATAAGCCAGAAAAACTATTTAAATTAGCTGTTCGTGGCATGCTTCCAAAGACAAAACTTGGAAGAGAGATGATAAAAAAACTAAAAGTTTATGCTGGCAGTGAGCATCCTCATACGGCACAAATAGCTAAAAAAGAAGGAAAATAATTATGGCAAAAGTTTATGCAACTGGTAAAAGAAAAACTGCCGTAGCAAAGGTTTGGATAAAGTCTGGAAGCGGTAAAATCGTAGTAAATGGTATGGATCTTAATACTTGGCTTGGTGGTCACGAGGCTATCAAGCTTAAAGTTATTCAACCACTTTTAGTAACAAAACAAGAGAGTTTAATAGACGTAGTAGCTACAACTTTAGGTGGCGGTTATTCAGCACAAGCTGAGGCTTTAAGACACGGCATTTCACGTGCTTTAGCTGATATGGATGCTGATTTTAGAGCAGCGCTTAAACCAAAAGGCTTACTAACTAGAGATTCTCGTGTTGTTGAACGTAAGAAATTTGGTAGAAGAAAGGCTAGAAGAAGCCCACAATTCTCTAAACGTTAATGGTTTTTTGCAAGTGCTTTTGCATTTGCAAAATTTAGGTTATGTAAATTGTCAGATTTACATTAAGAATTTGGTTATAATTTAAAGTTGATTTATTTTTATTTAGGTAAAATTATAGTCAACATTAAAAATCCCTATTTGAAAGGAATTCTATTATGAAAAAGATTGCTTTAGCTATGGTTGCCGCAACAGCGGTTTTTGCGTCTAACGCAGCATACAACTATGAGATCACTCCAACTATCGGCGGTGTTCATCCAGAAGGAAATCTACGTGTAAAAGACCATAACTTTGTTGGTATTAGAGCGGCTAGAAACCTTGAAGATTTCTTCTTTGATCAAGTTGAGCTTGGTGTTGATTACTCTCAAAAACTAAAAGAGAGAACAGGTAACGTTGTAAGAGAGGGTAGAGCTCTTAGATACCACGCTAACCTTGTAAAAAATATCGTTGACTTTGGACCAGTTAGCCTATATGGTTTAATCGGCGCTGGTTATGAAGATGTTCCAGCTATTTTTGTTAAAAACGAAGATGGCGGTTTTGGTCAATACGGTCTTGGTTTAAGATATCAAGTAACTGATAGATTTGCTCTTAAAGCAGAGGCAAGAGATGCTATTAAATTTGAGCACGCTGATCATAACCTATTCTATTCACTAGGCTTTGGCATCGGTCTTGATTCAAAAGCAGCTCCAGTTGTAGCAGCAGCTCCAGCAGCTCCAGCAGCAGCTCCAGCTCCAGTTCTTGATGATGACAATGACGGTGTGCCAAATGATATCGATCAATGCCCTAACACTCCAGCTGGTGTAGTTGTTGACGAAAGAGGATGTGAGAAAGTTATCGTTCTTAGAGACCTAGATGTTAACTTCGCATTTGATAGCTACAAAGTTGGACCAAAATATGCAGCTGAGATCAAAAAAGTAGCTGACTTTATGGGTGAACACCCAGATTATAAAGTTGTACTTGCTGGTCACACTGATAGCGTAGGTGCAGAAGCTTACAACCAAAAACTATCTGAAAAAAGAGCAAAAGCAGTGGCTGAGGTTCTTGCTGGTTACGGCGTAGAAAAAGCTAAAATTTCTACAGTTGGTTACGGCGAACTTAAACCAATCGCTACAAACAAAACTAAAGAAGGTCGCGCTCAAAACAGACGTGTTGAAGCTACTTTCAATAAATAATTTTATTATTTAAAATTACTTCTTTAGGGCTTGGCTTCGGCTGAGCCCTTTTTTATTTCTGCGGAGAATTTCATGAAAAAAACTATACTTTTTGACTTAGATGGCACACTTATAGACTCTACTTCTGCTATTTTAAAAGGTTTTGATGCGGCGTTTTTAGTTCATGACAAGAAAGAGCCTGATCATGATGCACTAAAATCTCTAGTAGGATATCCGCTTGAAATAATGTTTGAAAAACTCGGTGCAGATAAAAATTTGCTTGCCGACTATGTAAAAGAGTATAAAGCTTGCTATGAGAAGATCTATTTAGATGAGACTGCGCTTTTACCGCATGCTATGGATGCTTTAAAAGAAGCTAGCACGTTTGCTGATGTTGGTGTTGTTACGACAAAGACATCAAAATTTTCTATCATTTTACTTGAACATTTAGGTGTTATGAAATTTATAAAAACGGTTGTCGGACGAGATGATGTAGTAAACCCAAAACCAGATCCAGAACCTATAAATTTAGCTTTGAAGAGACTAGATAAAGAAAAAGATAATGCGTTTATGGTTGGCGATACCATTATGGATCTAAAGGCTGCTAAAGCTGCTCTTATAACGGGTGTTGGCCTTACATGTGGATATGGTAAAGAGTCTGATTTGAGGCAGTTTAGCGAGCATATATTTGCAAATCCACATGATGCTGTCAGCTTTATCAAAGAAGCATAATAGTGAAAGTTTATTAAGACTCCTGAGTCTGATACTACTTTAAATGCAATGTTATTCATAAAAATTTTTGATTTTAACTTTCTGCAAAATACTTCGTTCAGATACAAAAAATTTTATAATTTTATGTCAAAAATACCTGCTACTATTTTATCAATCTAGATAATTCTTGCTTTTAATAAATTCTGCATTTTTTGTTGTGTTAGATAAATTTATTAGTAAGATATGCAATAAATATGCATTTATTAGTTAGAGATTTTGAGATTTTGTTGGTATCGAAAAAAAGATCTCATAGCACTTGTTATAAATACAAGTGATACAAAATCAAGCGTGGATGATGGCAAAAAGATCCGCCAAAATGTACTTAGATTTAAAATCCCTTACTTCACAACTATCCGTGCAGCACTTGCAGCTGCTAAGTCACTAAGCACAGTTCAAACTGGCAAAGCACTTGAGGTAAAAAGCCTGCAAGAGTATCTAAGCGAGAGATGAACCAAAAAGAGTGCGTAGTAGAGGCGTTGGCTAGCCTTGGTGGCATGGCAACGCTCTTTGATCTTTAC
>NZ_CABPUY010000002.1:151320-235843 GCF_902460575.1 Campylobacter concisus
TGTTATAAATACAAGTGATACAAAATCAAGCGTGGATGATGGCAAAAAGATCCGCCAAAATGTACTTAGATTTAAAATCCCTTACTTCACAACTATCCGTGCAGCACTTGCAGCTGCTAAGTCACTAAGCACAGTTCAAACTGGCAAAGCACTTGAGGTAAAAAGCCTGCAAGAGTATCTAAGCGAGAGATGAACCAAAAAGAGTGCGTAGTAGAGGCGTTGGCTAGCCTTGGTGGCATGGCAACGCTCTTTGATCTTTACCATAAAACTCATGTTAGCACTTGGGGTAGCAAACTCCGTTTGCTAGTATAAGATGGATAGTGCAGACTAATAAAGAATTTTATAAGATTAGAGCTGGACTTTGGGGGCTTTGTGATTTTAGAGATAAAAATTTAGCCAAAACAGGCGATAGCAAGAGCGAGCAAAATGAGAAATTTACACATTCTTATTTTCAAGGTGTAATTGTTGAGATAGGAAATTTAAGGCATTTTCAAACGTTTATCCCAGCTCAAGATAAGAACAAAATTTATAAATCAGACAAGAAGCTTTGTGAGCTTGCGAGCTTAAGCGAGAGATAGTAATTTTAGTGGCAGTCTTTGCTGTCACTAGCTAAATTTCACTTCTATTTGATTGGTTATTTTTTAAAGCGCTAGATACCTTTAGAGCACTTGCAAATGCAAAATGCAAGTTGTATCCACCAAGCATACCAGTGATATCTAAAACCTCTCCTATAAAATAAAGCCCTTTTACGCTTTTGCTCTCTAAATTTTCATCTAAAAAATTAGTTTTTACGCCACCTTTTGTAACTTCAGCCCTTTCAAAGCCAAATGTCCCAGCCGGGGCAAAATGATATGCAAAAAGCCTTTTTATGATATTTTTTTCATCATCACTAAATTCATAATAAGCTCTATCTTTTAAGCCAAAATTTCTTAAAAACTCCAGCACAAATCTCTTTGGCAATGGCAAAACCGAGCTAAGCTGCTTTTTACCATTTACTAAATTTTTCTCACTAAATTTAGGCAAAAAATTTATGCAAATTCGACCCTTTTGCCAAAAGAGTGAGGCGTTTAGTATAGCTGGACCGCTTATGCCTCTGTGCGTAAAAAGCAGATCGCCACTAAATTTATGGCTCTCGTTTTTGTCATTTATCACTACATCCGCGCTTAGACTAACGCCACTAAGCTCTTTAAACCAAAACTCATCTTTTTGCACGCTAAAGCCAACAAGAGCAGGGGCAGGCATTGAGAGCTCAATGCCAAATTCGCTAGCTATCTTATAGCCAATATCGCTTGCGCCAAGGGCTTTGTAGCTTAGTCCGCCACTTGCGATGACTAAATTTCTAGCTCTAAATTTCTCATCTTTTGTCAAAATTTCAAAAATTTCATCTACTTTTTTGGCGCCAAGAACCTCTTTGTTATAAAAAATCTCTGCATTTTGCCTTTTTAAAAGCAGGCTCAAAACGCTCTTTGCACCGCTATCACAGAAAAATTGATTTTGCTTTTGCTCGCTAAATTTAAGCTCACTAAAAAATCTCAAAACCTGATCAAAGCTTAGCACTTTTAAAATTTGCTCTATAAATTTCTGCTCGCCAAGGTAGTTTTTAGCGCTTACGAAGCGGTTTGTGATGTTGCATCTGCCGCCACCGCTTGCCAAGATCTTTTTGCCAGCGCTACTGTTTTTTTCTAAAATGGCAACCTTTTTGCCCTTTAAATTTGCCCCTAAAAAGAGCCCGCTAGCGCCAGCACCAACGATAATGACGTCGTAGATCAAAACTTCAAGCTCTCTTTTAAGGCCGCCTCGCTTGTTAGGCGAGAGTCAAATTTGATCACTTGATTTTTCTCATTTTTATAATAATCCACCACGCCTTTTTGGCTGTTTAGTAGCTCTAAATTTAGGCTCGCTTCTGGGCTTAGGTAGATATTTTTAAAAATTCTTGGATCACTCAGGCTAAAGAGCAAAACAAGCCAGATCACGCAAAGCACCACGCAGATGATGGCAAGCACTTTAAAACCAAAAGCGTGCATGATGTATCCGCCAAACGCGCCCCCAACGAAGCTTCCAAAGTAGCCAAATGAGTTAAAGATGCCAAGAGCGGTGCCTTTTTGTGAGGATTTTACAAATTTAGTCGCGGTTGATTGCATGATTGGCTCGTGAAGGTTAAAGCCTATAAAAAATACCGCGATGCCAACCACAAAGAGAAATTTCGTAAAGCTAAGGGCAAAAATGGCGTAGGTTAGGGCAAAAAGTAATGTGCCAGCTATCAAGATGACCTTGCTAAGCCCCTTGCCATCGCCAAGCGCGCCAGCTAGCCCCATAGCCAAAAAGCCAAGCACAGCGCCAAGCGTATAGACCTTGTAAAGCTCGCCACTCTCATAGCCATACTCTTTTACTAAAACGATCGGGATCACTAAAAATGCGATGCTTGTGAGCATCTTTTGCATGAAAGAGGTGAAATTTATGATTATGTAGTCTTTTTGCAAAAAGAGCTTGCCAAATGGCACCTTCTGGGCCTTTGCGCTCACTTTTATCTCTTTTGGCACGACGGTGTAGAGCAGCACGACGCAAAGTAGGCTAAGAGCAGCGCTTAGATAAAAGAGGCTTGAAAGCCCATAGTTCTTAGCAAGAAGCGGTCCAAGCACCATAGAAAGCGTAAAACTAAGCCCTATAAAAGCGCCCATTATCGCCATGGCTTTTGAGCGATTTTCTTCAGCCACAAAGTCGCTTATCATCGCTGTTGCCACGGCTCCTACAGCCCCCACACCTTGTAAAAATCTACCAAAAAGCATCGTGTAAATTTCACTTGCTAGAGCGCAGACGATAGAGCCAACCACAAAGATCAAAAGCCCGATGGTTAGCGCTTTTTTGCGGCCGATCTTATCTGAAAGAGCGCCAAAAGGCACTTGAAATATCATCTGTGAGATCGCATAGACGCCTACTATTAGCCCAACTAAAAATTCGTTTGCGCCCTCTAAATTTAGGGCATAAAGGCTAAGCACCGGTAAGACTATGAAAAGTCCAAAAAATCTGCTAGCTACGATAAAAGATAGTGGCAAAACGCTTTTTAACATAAATTTTCCCTTATTTTTAAAAGGACTAAGTTTATCATTTTAACACTAATTTAAATTTAAAAATTTAATCTACTTTTTTGTAAAATACGCCCAAAAATCAAGGAGTTTTGCGATGAAAATCGTGCTTGCGACATCAAATTTAGACAAAGTAAAAGAGATAAAAGAGTTTTTAAAAGGCTATGAAATTTACGCTTTAAGCGAGGTTGTAAAGCCATTTGAGATCGTTGAAGATGGCAGCACTTTTCAGCAAAATGCGCTCATAAAGTCAAAAGCAGTTTTTGCAAAGCTTAAAGAGCAAGGGCTTGATAGCGAGTTTATCTCACTTAGCGATGATAGCGGCATCAGTGTGGATGCACTTGGTGGCGAGCCAGGGATCTACTCAGCTCGCTACTTTGACCTTGATGAAAATGGTAAAGTGTGCGGCAAAAACGCAAATGACGCAAACAATAGAGCAAAGCTAATTAGCAAGCTAAAGGCGCTAAATTTAAAGAGCTCACCAGCTCATTACACTGCCTGTATCGCTATTAGCTCAAAATTTGGCGACTACACGACGCATGGCTTTATGTATGGTGAGGCGATAGATGAGGAGCGCGGCACAAACGGCTTTGGCTACGACGCACTCTTTATCCCAGATGGCTTTACAAAGACGCTTGGTGAGCTAGATAACGAGACGAAGCTTAAAATTTCTCACCGCTCAAAGGGGCTGGAGCTTGCAAATTTCGTATTAAAGAGCCTAAAGAAAAACTTTAGTTAAGCTCCTTTAGTCCTTTGCTGGCTCGCTCCAAAAGACCAAGCGCGCGAGGGTTTTGCTCCTTGCCTTTTAAAATTTCAAGCACTTTTTTGTAGTTTTTGGCGGCTTCGTCCTTTTGCTTAAGCTTTACTAGGTCGTTAGCAAGCTCTACTAAAAGCTCTGAGCGAACGAGCTCGTTGCCACTTAGCTCTGGCGTGATATCAAGTAAATTTAGCGCTAAAATGTGGTTTTCGTAGGCTTTTGCAAAGTCATTTTTCATGTAGTAGGTGCTGCCGATGGACTTTATGCAAAGCAGCTCGTCACGCATCGGCGTATTTGAGTTGGCGTCATAAATTTTTAGAGCTTCTTGAAAATTAGTAAGCGCATCGTCATATTTGCCTAGTGCTTTTTGTGCTGCACCCAAGCTATGATAAGAGCGCGCTAGCAGCAGTTTGTCGCTAACGTTTGCCGCAAGCTCAAGCGCTCTTTGTGAGAGCTCAAGTGCCTTTTGAGGCTCTTTATTTACCATGCAGATGCTGGCGCCATTTATGAGTGAAGTGATCGCCTGCTCGGTGTTGCCAGCCTTTAGGCATGCCTGGGTCGCTTGCTCGGCTAAATTTATAGCTCTCTCCAAATTTCTATCGCTTTTATAAAACTCATTTACGCTCTCTTGCACTAGCTCGTCGCAGCTACTTGCAAAGAGGCAAATAGGCGCTAAAAATGGCAAAATTTTCTTCATCTTTTTACCTTTAAAATTTGGCTCATTTTACCTTTTGAAGCTAGAAATTTATATTAACTTTGCTAAAATCACTAAAATTTTAAGGAGCCAAAAATGTCAAATATCTTAATCATCGGAGCAGGTGGCGTTAGCCAAGTCGCAACCGTAAAATGTGCGATGAACTCGGACGTTTTTACAAATATCACCCTAGCAAGCCGCACAAAAAGCAAGTGCGATGCGATCGCTAAATTTATAAAAGATCGCCTTGGCGTGCAGATAAATACCGCGCAAATCGACGCTGACGACACAGCGGCCGTGGTGGAGCTCATCAAACAAACAAAGGCTGACTTGCTACTAAATGTCGCACTGCCGTATCAAGACCTAACCCTTATGGACGCTTGCGTAAAGGCTGGCATACCTTATATCGACACCGCAAACTACGAGCACCCAGACACCGCAAAATTTGAGTATAAGCTTCAGTGGGCGAAGGACGCCGACTTCAAAAACGCTGGCGCCATGGCGCTTCTTGGCTCTGGCTTTGACCCGGGCGTGACAAACGTATTTTGCGCCTATGCACAGCAAAATTTATTTGACGAGATCCACGAGATCGACATCCTAGACTGCAACGCTGGCGATCACGGCTATGCTTTTGCGACAAATTTCAACCCAGAGATAAATTTACGTGAAGTTAGCGCAAATGGCCGTTACTGGGAGGCTGGCAAATGGATCAAAACAAAGCCTATGGAGATCATGTTTAAGTGGGACTACCCAAAAGTAGGCGTCAAAGATAGCTATCTGCTCTATCACGAGGAGCTAGAAAGCTTGGTAAAAAACATCAAAGGACTAAAGAGAATTCGCTTTTTTATGACCTTTGGACAAAGCTACCTAACCCACATGAAGTGCCTAGAAAACGTGGGAATGCTACGCATCGACGAGGTCGAGCATAACGGCATGAAAATCGTGCCAATCCAGTTTTTAAAGACGCTTCTACCTGACCCTGCAAGCCTTGGCCCTCGCACAAAAGGCAAAACAAACATCGGCTGCGTGATACGTGGGCTAAAAGATGGCAAAGAGCGCCAAGTCTATATCTACAACGTCTGCGACCACGAGGCTTGCTACGCCGAGACAGGCGCGCAGGCTGTTAGCTACACCACAGGCGTGCCAGCGATGATAGGCTCGATGATGGTCGCAAAAGGCATCTGGAGCGGCAAAGGCGTCTTTAACATGGAGAATTTCGACGCAAAACCTTTCATGGACGAGCTAAATAAGCAGGGGTTACCGTGGGAGGTAATTGAAATGAAACCTGGAGAGAGATACGAAGTTTAAATTTTAGACTCTTTAGGCTTGTCTTTTTATACTTATGCTTCGTTGAAATTCGATTTTTAATGCTCACGTATCACATATACGCTCCGCTTAAAAATCGAATTTCGCCTTGTCTAAGCGAAAAATCCTGCACCTGAATTTATTAAATTTAACCCTTAGACGGATCATCTTTGCTTTGTGCTTACTCGTAACCGCAAGTAGAAGTTTAGTCTTGGGATGAAAATTCCTTCGCTTCTGCTAGCAGTTGCGACCTTTGGGGATGCAAAGCCCAAAATTCATCTCACGATACTTCGCCTGAGTTCTATTAAATTTTTATTTTGTTTGGTCATTACCAGATTGGCAGCTCTTGCCTCAAAATTTAAAACCACCTCGTCTAGATAAAAGTCACTTCGCCTAATTTTTGCCTTTAAATTTAAACCTCTTCGCCAAACAAAACCTTGATAAATTTACCTCACTCCACCAAAGCAAATTTTCTAAATTTACGCCCAAAGCTAGTTTTAGGCGCTTGTTGCTGTAAATTTATAAATTTATGCTATATCTACAAAATCTTAATCGCAGCTAAAAAAAAGGGAAATCTTGCAATCAACAAAAACATTTATCTGGTTTTTGGTCATCTTAAGCGGTCTAATGGCCTGCACCTCGCTATCAACGGACGTCTATCTGCCTGCCATGCCTACGATGGAGCGACAGCTTCATGGCGATGCGGAGCTAACGATCACTGGCTTTTTGATCGGTTTTGCCACCATGCAACTCGTTTGGGGGCCCATTAGCGACAGGATAGGGCGAAAACTCCCGCTATTTATCGGTATGGCGTTCTTTGTCGTTGGCTCCATCGGATGTGCCATGTCACAAAGCATGAGCGAAGTGATAATCTGGCGTATCTTTCAAGCCGCAGGCGCGTGCGTGGGGCCTATGCTTAGCCGTGCGATGATCAGCGATGTTTTTGAAAATAGCGAAGCTCAAACTTAGTCATCATCATGGCAGCAGCTCCTATCATAGGACCGCTACTTGGCGGCGCATTACTAGAGATTGGCACTTGGCACTGGATATTTTGGCTAATGGCAGCTGCAAGTGCTTTTTTGTTTATCCTTATCTTCTTCTTGCCAGAGACGTTGCCACAGCAGAAGCGCTCAAAAGAGCCGATGATAAACTCGTTTAAGAGCTATTTTGTGCTTATAAAAGATGCTAAATTTATGAAATACACTCTAAGCGTGACCTTCTTTTACATCGCAGCATACGCCTTTATCACGGGATCGTCATTTGTTTATATAGATTATTTTGGCATACCGAGCAAGTACTATGGCTTTTTATTTGGCGTAAATATACTTGGTGTGGCGGCGCTTAGTTTTTTAAACAAGAGCTTGGTCAATAAATTTAGTCTAAATTCGCTTCTTATCACCTCAAGCACAGTCGCTTTTGTCGCTGCGGCTTTGCTTTTAGCGCTTACATTTTTTGGTATCGCCGGAGTTTGTGGCGTTATCATACCTATGTTTTTCGTCTTTAGTATGAACGGCATCATCGCCTCTTGCTTAAACGCAGCCGCTCTTAATTAAGTCGCTCAAGAGATGAAAGGCAGAGCAAATGCTCTCATTGGCTCACTGCAATATGGAAGCGGTATTGTCTCATCAGCCATGCTGGCACTCTTTGCGACCACGACGCCACTTATCATGTCAGCCATCATCTTTGTCTTTATATTTTTGTGCTGGCTAGCTGCCTATCTAAACAAATAAAACTACCAAAAGGGCTTAAATGCCCTTTAAATTTAAAGCTATTTCACCTATAATAAAACCAAAATTTAAAAGGAAATTTCAGTGCTAACGATAGAAAATTTATATATTTTGGTGGCAGCTCTTGCGCTTCTTTGCGTGATACTAGTAGCTTTTTTGATAAGTGCAAATTTGCAAAAGACAAAGCAAAGAGAAGCTTTGGAAAATTTACAAGATGAGCTAAAAGATAGCGAGCGGCTAAATATCGAGCAAAGAGCAAAGCTTGAAGCAAATAGTGACAAGATAGATGAGCTAGCTAAAAATTTAGACGAGTATAAAATTTCGCTCAGACAAAAAGATGAAAAAGAGGACGAGCTAGAGCGTGAGCTAAGGCGCCTAAACGAGGAGCTTGGCAGTCAGACAAAGATGGCTGAGATGGCAAGGTCGCTATCTTTAAATTTACAAAACGAGCTTGGCGCAAAAGAGGACGAGCTAAAAAGATCAAGCGAGAGCGAAAACGAGCTAAAACGCGCTATCGTCGCTCTAAAAAGCGAGATCGAGGCCAAAGAAAACATCCTAAAATCGCAAGAAGAGAATTTAAACAAGGCAAAAAGTGAGCTTAATTTAAAAGAGATTAATTTAAAAAAATCTTATGAACTAGAAAATGAGTTAAGGTGTGAAATAATTTCTCTAAAAAGCAAGGTGGAGATAAAAGAAAAAAGCCTAATATCACAAGAAGAAAATTTAAATAAAGTGCAAAATGAACTTGACTTTAAAGATAATGAATTTAAAAAATCTCATAAACGTGTTAATGAACTAGAGTGTGAGCTTGTCGCTCTAAAAAGCGAGATCGAGGCCAAAGAAAACATCCTAAAATCGCAAGAAGAGAATTTAAAAAAGGTAAAAAATGAGCTAAATTTAGAGTTTGCAAACCTTGCAAATAAGATATTTGAAGAAAAAAGTGCAAATTTCTCAAAAAACAGCAAAGAGTCGCTTGAGCTCTTGCTAACGCCACTTGGCGAGAAGATAATAAGCTTTGAAAAGAGGGTAAATGACGCCCATAGCGACTCGCAAAAGAGCGCAGGAGAGCTTAGTGCGCAGCTAAAAGAGGTGGTCGAGCTTGGCAAAAATATGTCAAAAGAGGCAAACTCGCTAAGCACGGCACTAAAAGGCAGCAACAAGGTCCTTGGCAACTGGGGCGAGATGCAGCTTGAGCGCACACTGGAGGCTGCTGGACTAGAAAAGGGCACGCACTACGTGACGCAAGAGAGTTTTGACGTGAGCGGCAAAAAGCTCATACCTGACTTTGTTATAAATTTCCCAGACGACAAGCAGATGATAATAGACAGCAAAGTCTCACTCCATGCCTACGAAAAGGCGGTTGCGGCGGCTGACCCGGCGCAGAGCAAGCTAGCTCTTGGCGAGCACATCGCCTCAATAAAAAAGCACATCGACGAGCTAGCTAAAAAAGACTACTCATCGCTTGTCAAAAGCCCTGATTTTGTGCTGATGTTTGTGCCAGTTGAGCCGGCATTTTTGGAGGCTTTGAAATTTGATCCGAATTTGTTTAACTACGGCTATGAGAAAAAAGTGGTGCTAGTCTCGCACACGACGCTCATGCCGCTACTTCGTGTGGTGGCAAATTTATGGCGCATGGAAAATGGCAACAAAGAGGCGAAGGAAATTTTAAAAAGCGCAAATGAAATTTATGAGAAATTTTGCACCGTCGCTGAGAAACTAAATAGGCTTGGAAACTCGGTGAGATCGGTAAATGATAACTTCAACGAGGTCGTTAAAAGCGTGAGCGGACAAGGTGGGCTTGATAGCAGGCTGGAGAAATTTAAAAAGATCGCTATAAATCCCAAAGATACGCAGATAAAGGAGCTTGAAGCAAGACCTAGAGAGATCTTGCTAGCTAGCTCTAAAGAGTAAATTTGGAGCCTTTAAATTTAGTGGTGCATGTGCATATTAGTTGAGTTGTCATCACTCATATTTTGCATCATCATATTCATATGCATCTCACCCATATTTTGCATCATCTTGTGGTGATCGTGCATTGGCATATCTGCTGGCATGTTCATTGGCATATTCATATGCATACCCATCTCACCGTTTTCAGCCTTGTAGCCAGTTATGGTAGGATCAACCATGCCAAATATCATTGCGACATGTGCGACGATCAAGGCAAATATGAGTAGGAAAAAGTGAAGCTTTAGCTTTGCCTTTTCGCTTGCGTTTTTGTAGATCAAATTTAGCTCTAAAAGCGCGATGCCAAGAAGTGGTATGACGCTGATGAGATATGAGTAGACAGCGATGACATCGGCATATCCACGCCATTTTATACTTGGATAAATTTTTGCCATAAAATAGATCACAAGAGCTGTAAAATAGACCCCAAGCACTATGCCAGCAAATTTGCCAACAGCCTTATAGCCAGCATTTTTACCGCTATCCATGTGATACATAGTGAGAAACTCCATCGCCACTAAAAGCTCCGTAAGCCCCACAGGTATCACCATGAAGAGGATTAGATTGTAAGGTTGATTGAGCGATAAAAGCTCCATGTAGTGTGTCATTACCATTGTAAATCCTTTGTAAAAAATTTAAAGAAGTTTAACGCCAAATCGCTAATAATTATAAAATATCAAGATAACAAATTTAATCGGATGTTAAATTTACTCCTAGCTAGGCTAAGAGTAAATTTAAGCTAGTCTTTAAACTCGTGTGAGATGACTGGAGAGAATTCCTCCCAGTGAAGTTTTGTTTTAAAAGTTGGCATCTTGCTTTGATAAGGCTCTTTTTTAAGCGCAGCAACCGCGACGCTATCGCCTTGTGGCTTGGCTGGTGCTTCTAGGCTTAAAACAGCTCTTTCAAGCTCGATGAAGTCTTTTAAAATGATCGCATATGAGTGGAAAAAATTTGCATTTTTATGAGCCAAAAGTAGCGAGCCAAACTCATCTATAAATAAATTTAAAGTTTCATTAAAGAGCTTGTCGCTGATATTTTTTGCACCGTTAAATTCATCACTTAAAAATGTTGCCATCGCTAAAAATATAAAGCCAACATAGTCCTCGCTATCCTTGCAAAGCTCCTTATCACGCCTATATGGGCTAAGCTTTAGGCAGTGTATCACTCTAAGTCTAGCCGCGCCGTTATCTCTACCCTCTTCATAAAATGAGGCGCTTAAAGGGATATTTGTAAAGCCAAAAAGAACCTCATTTTGCTCATTTACAAGCTCTTTAAAGCCAAATTCTTCTAAATTTGCAAATGCCTCTGCGCTTTGCTCGCTCAAAGGATTTTGCGCTAGGTAGCTTAGTTGCTCCTTCCACCTTGCAAATTTCTCATCGCTCGTGTGAAAAAATAGCGGATAAGCTAAAAATTCGTAAAAATATGCCCTTGCTTTTGTGATGTTCTTATCCATTTAGCAGATCCTCTCTCATTGCGTTTAGTTGGGCTTGCACCATGATCTTTGCCTTGCAGTCGGCACAGCAGTAAAGAGCTTTTATCTTGGCTCTGTCGTTGCCAAAACGTGGCTGCATGATCGCTGCGATCTTCTCGACAGCCTTTTTAGTCGCAAACTCTTTTCCGCACTCCACGCATGCAAATAGCTCATCGTGTGCAAGCTCGCTATAAACGAAGCTCTCAGGCTTAAGTGCTAGCTTGCCAACTTCAAGCGAGATGGTGTTTTTCTCAGCGCAGCTTAGCTCGCAGTAGCCACAGGCGGTGCAGACGCTTGGGTTAAATAAAATCGAATTTGTCTTCTTATCAGCCACCAAGGCGCTTACGTTACAAGCTCCAACGCAGCTAAGGCAGAGCGTGCAAGTTTCAGCGTTTATCTTAACCTCGCCATATCTTATCATCTCGCCGCTTTTTACCACGCCAAGATCGTCACTACCTACGATAAACTCAAGCCTTTTGGCAAAAATTTCTCTCTTTGGCAGTGCGTATTCGTTGATTGAGTGCTGCGAGCCGTCTATTAGTTTTGCTTTTTTAAGCGCGATTTCAAGCTCAGCCTTGTCTTTTGCGTGGTGTATCGCTTGCTCTTTAAATTTAAGCTCATAAATTTGATTTACTATACTAATGGCGTCTTTTTCGCCCTTGCCAAGGCTCTTGCTATATAAAATCACACTCGCGCCACTTTCTTGAAGAAGCGTCAAAAAGTGCGTTTGGCTTAGCAGATGCGGGGCTAGGATGACAAAAGGTAGGACATTTTGTGGTAGGCTCACGCTAAGCTCTTCTAAATTTATCTCTTCAGATATGATGAGAGCGATCTTATCTTTGTAAAGCTTAGCGATAGTGGCAAACGAGCTTTGTGGCATGAGCGTTGAGTCTAGCGAGCCGCTAGGGCAGACGCTGATGCAGTTTCCGCAGTTTGTGCAGTCGATCGCTGAAAAGACAAGGTGCTTTGTCTCGTCCTCTTTTAAGATAGCAACCGTTGGGCAAACCTCGGCGCAACGACCACAAATTTCAGTCCTGCGCTCGTGATACTGGCAGATTGATGAGTCGTACTGCGTAAAGCTTTTATATCTAAATTTTGGGCTTTTTGCGTTTAAAATTTCAAGCACTTTTTCATCTTTTAGTCCTGAAATTTCATAACAGCCGCTTTGCTTTAGCATATAATCCCTTGCGTTTTCAACTAAGAAAAAGTCGCAATCAACCTCAAATTCATCATTTGCTCTAAGCACCAAAACGCTTAACTCACCAGCTGCGCCGTATATAAATTTAACCTCAAAGTGCGTGAGCTCGATCACTTTGTAGCCATTTTCTTTTAATAAATTTGCTAGCTCTTCGCGGCCTGAGTTGCTTACAATGACAACATTTTTGCCGACCTCTTTTTCGTAATCCACATCCTTTGCCATGTCAAAGGCGCTAGCTCTTGCCTCGTAGAGCAAAAGTGTGTTTTTGGCTTTTTCTAAGACGCTTGCAGTGGTATTTTTAAGGTAGAAATTTATCTCAGGTGCGATGATGCTTGCTTTTAGTTTTGGAGAGTTTGAGACTAGATAGTCGCCATTTTCGTTGTTGATCTCTATCTGCTCATTTAGCATTAAAGCATCGTCAAAATCGTTATAAAAGCCAAATTCTTTCATTGTTTCTCCTATTATCAAAAACGGGCTTATTCTAATATTAATGGGATTAATAGACTCTGAAATTTATATGCTCTTTTTTTGCTCTAAGTTTTAATTTATAATATTTTTATGTTAAAATCACGCCTTGGTAAAACTAACTTACTAGGAGCGCAAATTGAATGATTTAAGAAATATCCCACAAGTTGATAAGATCATAAAAAATGAAGCATTTTCGGGGCTTGATACGAGTTTAGTCACTATGCTTGCAAGGCAAATTTTAGATGAAATAAGAGCTAAAATTTTAAATGAAAACGCAAGCTTTGAGAGCGAAGAGATAATAAATTTAATCCTAGATGAGTACTATAAATTTAATGAAGCAAGCCTTCAAAGAGTGCTAAATTTAACTGGCGTTGCCATACATACAAACCTCGCTAGAAGCGTTATAGATAAAGAAATTTTAAAGCGGGCAACGCCTGTTATCACTGGATACTCAAACCTTGAATACAACCTAAAAACAGGCAGTCGCGGCAACAGATACGACTACGTTGGCTCACTAATAGCAAGAGCTTTTGGCTTTGAGGACGCCATCGTTGTAAATAACAACGCAAGTGCTGTATTTTTAGTGCTAAACACCTTTGCAAAGGGCAGAGAAGTGGTCGTTAGTAGAGGCGAGCTAGTCGAGATCGGCGGCAGTTTTAGAGTGCCAGAGGTGATGGCAAATGCGGGTTGTATCTTAAAAGAGGTCGGCACTACAAACAAAACTAGGCTAAGAGACTACGAAGAGGCGATCAGTAACGAAACGGCAATGCTTGTAAAGGTTCATAGATCAAATTTTGACATCGTTGGCTTTAGCGAAGAGACCACGGCAAATGAGCTAAGCGAGCTAGCAAGCAGGCAAAATTTGATAGATTATTTTGATCTTGGCAGTGGTTTTTACGGAAATTTACCATTTAACTTAGACAAAAACGAGCCAGATCTAAAAAATTTAAAAGATGTTTCGCTAGTTAGCTTTAGCGGCGATAAGCTGCTTGGCGCGGTGCAGTGTGGCATAATTGTTGGCAAAAAAGAGCTCATCGCAAAGCTTAGAAAAAACCAGCTTTTAAGGATGCTTCGTGTCGATAAAGTGATCATCTCGCTTTTGGCTGAGAGCATGAAAGCCTATCTAAACAAAGAATTTGAGCTAATAACAACGCAAAAACTGCTTCATAAAAGCGTAAAAGAGCTTGAAAGCTTAGCAAATTTTATAAATAAAAGCCTAAAAACTCCGCTTGAGATAGTGCACACACAAACCTTTGTAGGAGGTGGTGCTATGCCAAATAAAAAGCTGCCAAGCGTGGCTTTGGCATTTGGTGGCGACGCAAATTTAAACGAGCTAAAATTTAGGCAAAAAAAGGTGATCGGCCGCATAGAAAATGACAAATTTATGCTCGATCTTAGATCGCTTCTTGATGAGGACGTAGAGACGCTAATAAAAATAATAAAAGAAACGGAAGAAAAATGAGTTTAATAATAGGAACAGCAGGGCATATCGACCACGGAAAAACCGCGCTTATAAAGGAGCTAAACGGCTTTGAAGGGGATAATCTTGAGGAGGAGAAAAAGCGTGGCATAACGATCGATCTAAGCTTTTCAAATTTAAGCAAAAATGATGAAAATATCGCATTTATCGACGTGCCAGGACATGAAAATCTCATAAAAACGATGATAAGTGGTGCGTACGGCTTTGACGCGTGCTTGTTTGTGGTGGCGGCAAATGACGGGCTTATGCCTCAAAGCTTGGAGCACCTTGAAATTTTAAATCTCCTTTGTGTGAAATCTATAATCGTAGCGCTTACAAAATGCGATCTCGTAGACGAAGCAACTATAAATTTAAGAAAAAAAGAGATAAGAGATGAAATTTCTAAATTTAAAAACCTGCAAATTTTAGAAATTTTTGCCGTTAGCATAAAGGATAAGGCAAGCATCGATGAGCTTAGAAACTACCTCTTTACGCTAAGAGCCAAAAAGCGCGATGAGGAGGGCGTTTTTAGATACTACATCGATAGGGTGTTTAGCTTAAAAGGTATCGGAAATGTCGTAACTGGCACTGTGATAGAAGGAAGCGTTAGTAAAAACGAGAAGCTTTTTAACTACGACGCTGGCAAAGAGGTGCTAGTAAGAAGCGTGCAAAGCCACGATAAATTCGTTGATAGCGCCGGAGTTAGCAGCCGCGTGGCGCTTAATCTAACTGGCATAGAGCTTAGCGAGCTAAAAAAGGGTCAGCTACTTAGCAAAAAGGGCTTTTTTAGGGGATTTAGAGAGGTTGATGCAGTCGTAACTGCTAAAAATCTCATCCACTCTCAAAGCGTAACATTTTGCGTGGGCGCTAAAAATGTGCCTGCAAAGGTGCTAATACTAAGCCAAAAAGATGATAGCTACTTTGTGAGCTTTAAATTTCAAAGCGATATGTTTTTGAAATTTGACGAGGCCTTTGTGCTTATCTCAGATGCGCGCGTGATAGGCGGTGGTAGGGTGCTAAATCCTGTGCTTGAGCCACTAAAAAAGGCTGGCAAAATTCTCTTTTTAGCCTCGCTTTTAAAGCATGATTTTGTTGAAGCTTTTTCTATACTTAAAGAAGCCCACAAAAATGGCTTTGGCATCATCTCTTCTTACCAAAGATTTGGTCTAAATCACGAAGAGGCCATAGCCGTTGCCAGAAAAGTCTCAAACGTCTTTGTCGATGAAAAGGCTTTAAATATCTACGATCTAAGCGCGGTTGAGCGGATAAAATCAGCCATTAAATTTATGATAGAAAAGAATGAATTTGCTGTCTTTTCAGCTCAAAGTATCAGCCTAAAACTTGCTTGGGCTAGTCAAAATTTAGCCCAAAGAGCGCTTGACGAGCTTGAAAGTGCAAATTTGATCGCCAAAGATAGCGGTGTCTATACCAAAAAAGGCGTTGATCTTAGCAAACTAAAAGTAAGGCTTGAAGAGAAAATTTATGAAATTTTAGAAAGTGGCAAGCTAGCCCCAACAGCGCCATATAATATATATGATGATTTAGAGATCGATAGGGTTAGTGGTGACAATGCCCTTAAAAAGCTAACCGCAATGGGCAGGGTCATAAGGCTAGAGCATAACCTTTTTATAACTAGAAATTCACTAAAAATGGCACTTGATAAGCTAAGAGAGATCATAAAAAATCAAGGCTTCGTAAATGTCACAAATGCCAAGGATGCGCTAAATTTAAGTAGAAAATATGTAATCGCCTACCTCGAGCAGCTCGATCTTGAGAGTGACATAATGAAGCAAGGAAATGATAGGGTTTTTCGCAGTTAGTATTCATTTACAAAAAGCAAATATAATCCGCCAAATTTTTAAAAAGGATAAAAATGAAAAAAGTGATCTTAGCCTCAGTCATTGCGGCAACTAGCCTAATGGCAGCAAGCGATAAGCAAATAGAGGAGTTCTACTCTCAAATGGTTGATAGCAGCGTAAAAGTAAAGGTAGCTGATCGTCACAAAGTGGCAGGCGACATCGAAGCTGTCGTGGTAAAACTAAGCAAAGATGGCAACTCACAAGATGAGATCGTTTTTACAAAAGGTGACTTCATCTTCCCAGATGTGATCGATCTAAAAGAGCAAAAATCATACCTCGCTGAAGTGAAAAAAGAGGTCATCGCAAAGGGAATTTCTAAAATTTATAAAGATGAGGACAAGGCAAACATCATCGTTCTTGGTAGCGATCCTAAAAAGCCAACTATCATAATGTTTTCAGACCCTGAGTGCCCATACTGCAGAGCTGAGCTAGCAAAGATCGAGACAACACTAAAAGATAGCAACGTTGAGATCGTCCTAACTCCAGTGCATGATATCTCATCACTTCAAAAAAGCTCACTAATCTACAAAGATGTAAAATCTGCTAAGAGCGACAGTGATAAGGTTAAAATTTTAAGAAAATACTACGCTGAAGACTACAATGTAGATGATAAGAGCGTTAGCAAAGATGATATCGCAAAGATCGATAATCTCCGCAAAAAATACTTTGCAGCTGGCGTTAGATCAGTGCCATTTATCGTAAATAAAAGCGATCTAAAATAACATTTTCTAGGGAGCTCTCCCTAGAATTTCTACTACAAATAAATTTCATAAATTTAAAGTATATTTAACTATATTTTTAATAAATACTTAACATTTGTAATTAAACTTTTATATTTACTTTGCTTAACTTAGAAATATGCTAAATTTACATAGTTATGTTTTAGAGCTATAAAATGCCCTAAAATAGGCTATTTGTGATATTTTAGAAATTCTAAATATGCAAATTTTACATATTAATGAACCAAATTTCTCAAAAATTTTTGAGGCATAAGGAGAAAAAATGCAAGGATCAAGAAGAGATTTTCTTAAAAAATCTCTAAAAGTCGGTGCTGCCAGCGGAGTACTCGCAGTCTCAGCCGTAGCAAAAGTGACTAGCGATGACTTGGCTCCTGATGACAATGGCGTTGTCGTAGGCAAGTCTAATAAAAAAGAGGTGCTTTATAAAAAAAGCAAGAACTGGGAAACCTACTATAAAATCGCATACTAAGGGAGAAAACCATGAGTGATGCACGTATAGGAAGACGTTCATTTTTAAAGCTAGCCGCACTAGGTGCAGGCACCACAATGGCTTTTGGAAAAAATGATACGATAAGACAGGCGAGCGCAGAGGAGATAAAAGATCCTTTCCCTGGCTCGAAAAAGGTTAGAACTATTTGTTCTATATGCTCAGCAGGCTGTGGTATCGAGGCTGAGGTACAAGACGGTGTTTGGGTTCGTCAAGATATGGCGATGTTTCACCCGATATCTCAAGGCTCACACTGCTCAAAAGGTATCGATCAGATCGACCTTACACACAGCAAACAACGCATCAAATATCCTATGAAAAAAGTTGATGGCAAATGGCAAAGAATTTCATGGGATCAAGCTGTAAATGAGATCGGCGATAAGATGCTTCAGATCCGCAAAGAAGATGGTCCTGATAGCGTTATATTCTTAGGATCTGCGAAATTTAACAACGAGCAAGCATATTACTTTAGAAAATTTGCTGCGTTTTGGGGCACAAACAGCAACGACCACGTAGCAAGAATTTGACATAGCGCAACAGTCGCCGGTGTGGCGAATACTTGGGGTTATGGCGCGATGACAAACCACTTTGGAGATATGGCTGCAAATTCAAAATGTATATTTATAATAGGTGCAAACCCAGCTGTGGCAAACCCAGTTGGCGGCATGAAGCACACTTTACAAGCAAAAGATAGAAACAACGCAAAGGTGATCGTAGCTGATCCAAACTTTACAAAATCAGCCGCTCACGCTGATCTATACCTAAGACAAAGATCAGGCACCGACATAGCGCTTGTTTATGGACTTATCCACATCATCTTAAAAAATGGCTGGGAAGATAAAGAATTTATAAAAAATAGAACTTACGGCATCGATGAGATAGCAAAAGAGGCTGAGCACTGGACACCAGAGGTCACATCTGACGTTACAGGCGTGCCAGTTGATAAGCTGATAGAGGCTGCAAATATCCTAGCTCACACAAAACCAGGCACTGTGGTCTGGGCACTTGGTATCACACAGCACTCAGTTGGTAGCTCAAATACGAGAATTTTACCTATCCTTCAACTAATCCTAGGCAACATGGGCAAACCAGGTGGCGGCTGTAACATCATTCGTGGTCACGACAACGTTCAAGGCTCAACCGATATGTGTAACCTCTCAGATAGCTTGCCGATGTATTACGGACTAACTGACGCGGCTTGGAAGTACTACTGCCAAGGCTGGGGTGTTGATTATGATGAGTTTATCAAACGCTTTGCAGTCTCAACTAAAGAGCCAAAACAAGGCGGCACACCAGTTAAAAACACTGTTTTTGAAGAGTATTACTACCACGATCCTAAAAATCCAGAGGATAGAAACTGGAGAAATGAAAAAGGCTGGTCACTTTCAAAATGGTGGCAAGGCGTCTTAAAAGAGGAAAATACATTTAGCAGTGGTGCATTAAGAGTTCTTTGGGTTCAAGGAACTGGTCTAACATCTATGGCACACCTAGCTAAAATTCAAGAAGCAGCTTCAAAACTAGATATGATCGTAGTTGCTGAGCCATTTGTAAATGAAATTTCTATCCTTTCAGATAGAAAAGATGGCGTTTATATCTTGCCAGTGGCAACTGCCTTTGAAAACGAAGGTCACCTAAACGCTACAAACCGCTCAGGTCAGTGGAGAACAAAAGTCGTTGATCCACTTTATGAGAGCAAGGGCGATCACGAAGTTATGTTTGCATTTGCTAAGAAATTTGGCTTTTTTGATGAGTACGTAAAAGGCATGAAGATGGCTGTCGTAGATAGAGAGCTAAAACAAGTAAAAGATGACTTTGTATGGCCAGATGATGCGACAAATGAGATAGCAAGGGTTGGAAATTCTATCGGTTATGGTGGCAGAACTGCTGAGATGTTTAGACGTCACCAAGCAAACTGGGATAAATTTGACCCAGATACGCTAATAGGTCTTGGCGGCGAAGTAAAAGGCGAGTACTACGGCAAGCCATGGCCAGCATGGGATGAAAAACACCCTGGCACGCCGATACTTTATGATATGAGCAAGCCTTATGCAGAGGGTGGCTCTGGCTTTAGAAACCGCTTTGGCTTAGAGCATAACGGAGTTAGTCAGCTAGCTAGCGAAGAGAGCACGCTTGTTGGCTCAGCTATAAAAGGTGGCTACCCACAAATCACAAAAGATAATATAGAAAAAGTCCTAGGCATCACTCTAACAGAAGAAGAGAAAGCTAAGATAGGACCTAGCTGGAGCATGGACTACAGCGGTATCATCTTAGAAAAATGCCGTGAAAAAGGCGTAGTGCCGTATGGTAACGCAAGGGCTAGAGCTATCGTTTGGGAATTTCTTGATCCTATCCCAAAACATAGAGAGCCTATCCACTCACCACGCTGGGATCTTGTCCAAAAGTATCCGACATTTGATGATCAAGCTAGAAATTTCCGTGTTTCTACTAAATTTAAGTCAGAGCAACAAGCAAAAGACTGGTCAAAAGAATTCCCTATCGTATTTAGCACGCAACGCGTCGTAAATTTAAGTGGTGCGGGAATGATAGAAAGAACAAGTAAATACCTCTCAGCTATCACGCCTGAGATGTTTGCTAACGTTCACCCTGAGCTTGCTTTAAAATACGGCATAAAAGATCGCGATATGATGTGGATACACAGCCCACAAGGCACGAAGATCAAAGTAAGGTGCTATCACAGCTATATGGTAACTCCAGATAGAATTTGTATGCCTTACAACTTTGCTGGCGTTATGCAAGGTGTCGATCTCTCAGCTCGCTACCCAGAGGGCACTAAGCCTTATGTTATCGGCGAGAGCTTTAACACAGTTACAAACTACGGATTTGACCCTGTTACTCAAATTTCAGAATTTAACGCAGGTCTTTGCCGCATAGAAAAAGCTGAAGAGAACGCCTTTAAAACGTCGTTTTATCACGAGTATGGCGAAAGAGACGCCCTAGGTAAAGAGTAAGGAGAGAAAAATGGCAAGAATGAAATTTTTTGTAGATACTAATAGATGTATCAGCTGCTTTGGATGTCAAGTCGCCTGCTCTTCTGCTCATGAGCTTCCAGTAGGAATTTATAGAAGAAAGGTTATCACGCTTCACGATGGTATCGAGGGCAAAGAGGTATCAACTACTATCGCGTGCCAGCACTGCACCGACGCACCTTGCGAGCAAGTTTGTCCGGTTGATTGCTTCTACATTAGAGCTGATGGCATCGTGCTTCACGATAAACACAAGTGCATAGGCTGTGGATACTGCTTATATGCTTGTCCATTTGGTGCGCCGCAGTTCCCTAAAGACGGGGCATTTGGCGTAAAAGGCGTAATGGATAAATGCACTATGTGTGCAGGCGGTCCAGAGCCAACTAACTCACACGAGGAGAGAGAGCTTTACGGTCAAAACAGAATGGCTGAGGGCAAAGTGCCTATGTGTGCGGCTATCTGTTCTACAAACGCGCTTTTAGTTGGCGACGCTGCTGAGGTTTCAAATGTATATCGCAAACGCGTTATGCTAAGAAATACAGGACTAAACGTATAACACGAAGGAGGGCGCTTGCTCTCCTTTTAAATTTATAAAATTTAAATTATTTTTATGATTTTTATAATCTAAAATTTTATCAATAATTTTCTTTACCTATTAAAATTATCAAAAATATATAACTTTTTTATCTCGATATGAAATTTTAATCTAACCCTCTAAAGCCCTAAATTTACGTAAATTTAATTATTTACTTGTAAAAAATATTATTTGTGCTTTCAATTTACATTCTTTTATGATAATCGTTTTTATTTTAATCAAAGTAAAGCCTTGGTAATATTTCGCTTTAAAATAATCTCACAGGTGGTTTAATTAATGAATAAATTTTTTAAATTTATGCTTATCATGCTACTTCCTATCTGGCTTGTGGCAAAAAATGACGACTACGCACAAGTAGCAGCTCAGATAAAAGAGTCATTACAAAAAGTAATAACAGAGTATAGAGCTGGCAATGTCGAGCAAGCAGTTAGCGATACTCAAAATGCTTATTTTGGTCTGTTTGAAGATGTCGAAGCTGGCATCAGAATAAATTTAGGTCAGAAAAAAGCTTACTCTATGGAGAAGCAGTTTGGCGAGATCAGAAAGGCGATAAAAGCTGGCGAAGCACCAGATGATGTGCAAAAAAGAATAGATCAGATAAATAGCGAAATCGCTGAAGTTTTGCCAGTTATTTTAAATGGACATAAGCTTGTTGGTGAGTACTCAGACACCCCAGCACAAGCTGCTACAAGTGGCTATGACACTTCTAAATTTATCCCTGAGTGGAAGGTGGCATTTGAAAATTTATCAGCAACTCTTGATAAAGCTATATCAAGCTACGAGGGCGATAAACAAGATGATGCTAAAAATTCTATCCAAGATGCTAAATTTAATGATTATAGAAACACTCAACTTGAAATCGCCGTTCGCCAATATATAGAAAATGGCAAAAGCATAGATGCTGACATCCAAAGAAAGATGGGTGAAGCGATCAGTGGCATCACAAATGGCATAAGCAAAGATGACTTTAAAGTAAAGCTAGAAGAGATCAAAAAGTTAGCTTATGATGCCGTTGCAAAACTTCCAGCTGAAACAGTAAAACTAGCAAAAGTTGATATGAGTAGTGCAGCATCTAGCGATAGCAGCGAAGATAGTGGCACAGACTACACTCAAACTGTTAAAAACATAAATGACAAAATTCAAGCAGCCATCGCGCTTTACAAAGGTGGCAATAGCGCTAAAGCTATGGGCGATATCCAAGATATCTACTTTGATGAGTTTGAAGGTAGCGGCATGGAGAACAAAGTAGGTGCGATAGATGTAAATTTAAAAACAGCTATTGAAGCTACATTTGGTAACCTTGTAGCCCTTATGAAATCAGGTGCAGACGAAAAAACACTTGAAGAGAGTGCAAGCAAGATGTCATCTCAGCTAGCAGCCGCACTTGAGAAAACTAGCGGTTCAAGCTCACCTTGGACACTATTTATCTGGGCACTAACTATCATCTTAAGAGAGGGTTTTGAAGCTCTTATCATCGTTGCAGCCGTCGTTGCATACCTTGTAAAAACTGGCAATGCAAAATCTATGGGCAAGGTCGTATATAGCTCAGTTGGCGTGGCTGTCATCTTAAGCTTTGTCATGGCTTGGATAATGAACGTCATCTTTGGCGAGGCAGCAGGTCAAAAAAGAGAGCTTATGGAAGGCATCACGATGCTTGTTGCAGTGGGACTTCTATTTTATGTTGGCTTCTGGCTTCTTTCAAATGCTGGCGCTAAAAAATGGAACGACTATATCAAATCTCACTTATCTGAGTCTATCTCAAGTGGCTCAAGCACGATGCTTTGGTGGACTGTATTTTTAGCGGTATTTAGAGAGGGCGCTGAGACAGTGCTATTTTATCAAGCGCTTATCTTTGACGCAAAAGACTCAGCTGGCTACTCAATGATCGCAGCTGGCTTTGTTGTAGGTCTTATCGTTCTTTTAATAGTCTATTTCTTATTTAAAATTTTCGCTATTAAAATTCCTATTAAGCCATTTTTTATATTTACATCAGCTATCATCTTTTACATGTCGATCGTCTTTGTTGGCAAGGGCGTTGGCGAGCTAGTTGAGGGCAAAATTTTCATCCCAACTATCATAAAAGGACTAAATTTTCCTGACTGGATGAGAGACTGGCTAGGACTTATGCCATATTACGAGAGCTTAGTACCTCAAATCATTATGGTGCTTGCCCTAATTATAGGCATCGTTATCATGAAATCAAAACAAAATAAAAACTAATCTTATTAAAAGGAGAGGAAATGAATAAAATTCTTAGTTCAGCTCTAGCACTTAGCCTAGCAGCTGGTTTTGCACTTGCTGGAGAGCACCCAATCGGCGAGCCTGTAGAGGCTAATGGCATGGAGATAGCTGCAGTTTATCTTGAGCCAATCGACATGGAGCCAAAAGGCGTTGATCTAGCTCCAAGCTTGGCTGATCTTCACTTAGAAGCTGACATCCACGCTATAAAAGGCAACAAAAACGGCTTTGGCGAAGGCGAGTGGATCCCATATCTAAAGATCAACTATGAGCTAAAAAACCTTGATAATGGTAAAACTAAAAAAGGTACATTTATGCCAATGGTTGCAAGCGATGGCCCACACTACGGCGCTAACGTAAAAATGGATACAGGTGTTGGTAACTATGAGCTTAAATTCCACATCGACAATCCAGAAAAACAAGGCTTTGGTCGCCACGCTGACAAAGAGACTGGTGTTGGTAAATGGTTTGAGCCTTTCACAACAACTTATAAATTTCAATGGACAGGTGGTCCTGTTAAATAATCACTTTGGGGCGTTTTCGCCCCTTTTTAAAAATTCTCATAGGGTTTAGTTATGTCAATTTACTTCTATCAGGTCTTTTTAGCCCTCCTTGGATTTACGCTTTTTGCTGCCTTAAATAACAATGGCAAAAGTTTAAAAACGATCTTTTTACCATCATTTCTTGGCGTTGTTGCCGGTGTGCTTATCTTTAAAGCTGCTCGTCATGCGCTTGTTGATGACCAGTTTAAAATTTTTATAGATTCAGTGACGCTGGTTTTTCTACTAATTAGCATTTTATGGATATTTTTCGAGCTTAAGATAGCAAAAATCGTAACATTTTTTATTTTAGGCATCGGCTTTGGCTTTGGTTATAGCTCAAGTAGCGCATTGTTCCCACTTTTTGGCGGCGAGCTGCTTGACACACTTTCAGTCATAAGCTTCTTTTTGATGATCTTTGCGATGATCTTGATGCTGTTTTTATTCTTCTTCATTTCAAATTTAAAAGCTAGCATCCCATCATCAGTAGCTAAAATTTTAGCTCTTATCACATTAGTATTTTTGCTAGTTGATAGAAGCTCACAAACTGCACTTGAGCTTTTACGTGCAGGTGCTTTAAAGATAAGTAGCGAGCTAAATTCTCAAATTTTATCAATCAGCGCAAAAGGCATCTACGTCACAGAATTTAGTGCCTATTTTTATATAGCAGTGATCCTTCTTTTATGCATCATCGCGCTTTGCTTTGTGCCAAAGAGTATCGATAAGAGCACGTTTGGCTCTATCAAATACCGCTTTACAAAAGCCATTAGAGAAAATGTCTTTGACAATGCAAAATTTGCATTTTGCAGCGTTTTAATAGCGCTTGGATTTTCACTTTATTTTGATCTTTACGCATCTCGCCCACCTCAAATTTCAGAGCCGGTCTTGGTTGAGCCAGTGGGAGATAAATTTATATTTGATGTTGATATGTTAAAAGATAATGAACTTCACAGATTTGCCTACATCACAGATGAGGGCAAGCAGATAAGATTTTTCTTGCTAAACCGTTTTAGTGACCGCCCATCTCCAGTCATCGTCTTTGACTCGTGCATGATCTGCGGCGACATGGGCTATATCAAGAAAGGAAACGACCTTATCTGCATCTCTTGTAACGTCAGAATTTTCTTGCCGTCAGTTGGTAAAGAGGGTGGTTGTAACCCGATCCCTATGGCATTTACCTTTGATGGTAAAAATATCATAGTTGATTACAAAACGATCGTCGCAGGGGCAAACTACTTTAGCAAGGTCGTCGAAAAGATGGTGCTTGACCCAGTTAGTCGCAAAAAGGTGAGCAATCTTGATTCAAGATCATATTTATACTACGGACGCACATATTTCTTTGAGAGCAACGAAACTCAGGCGAAATTTGAAGCAAATCCAGAAAAATATGTAGAAACAAATGGAACGTTAAAATGAAAAATATGCAACTAAGAATGATAAAAAGCTCGATCACGGGCTCAAAGGTGCAAAAGACGATGGCGTTTATCACCATCTTGCTAGCTGCTCTTTTGATAGCTTGCATGCTAAATATCACGCTAAAAATCGGCGATCAAGTGGCAAGCGAGCTTAGAGGATATGGCTCAAATATCGTCGTTTTACCACGCGGTGAGAGCCTAAGCATCGAGATCGAGGGTAAAAATTTCACCCCACTAAAATCACAAAATTTACTCCCAGAAGCTGATATCTACAAGATAAAAGAGATCTTTTGGAGAAATAATATCGTCGCTTTTGCTCCGTTTTTAGAGACAAAGGTAAAAGACGCTAAGGGCGATGAGTTTAGCTTTGAGGGGACATATTTTGATAAAAATATCGGATTAAAAGATGAGCCAGAATTTAGCACAGGCGTTAAGAGTTTGTATGGATTTTGGGGTGTTGAGGGCGCTTGGCCAAAAGATGAAAGCATGGATGAAATTTTAGTAGGAGATGAGCTTGCAAAGGCTAAAAATTTAAAAGTCGGCGACAAGCTTAGCCTTGTGGGCAAAAACGGCACAAAAGAGGTTAGCGTGGTTGGCATCTTAAAAGGAGCAAGCGATGAGGCACATAAGCTAATAGGCTCGCTCAAACTTGCTGGCGATCTCTCAGGGCATCCTGGCTCATACACAAAAGCTGAAGTCTCAGCCATGACGATCCCAGAAAATGACCTATCGCTAAAAGCAAGAAGAAATTTAGACAATCTTGATAGCGCAGAGTACGACAAATGGTACTGCTCAGCTTATGCGGGATCAATCGCATTTCAGATAGAAGAGAATTTACCAAACGTTAGCGCAAAGGCAAGCCTTCAAGTAAGTGACGCGGAGAGTAATATCGTAAAGAAAATTCAAAGCCTAATGGGTATCGTTAGTATCATCGCTCTTGTGGTCTCAGCCATCGGCATAACGTCGCTAATGACAAGTGAAATTTACCGCCGTAAAAAAGAGATCGGCCTTTTAAAAGCCATAGGCGCAAGTAACTTTGAAATTTACGCCCTTTTTGCTAGCGAGAGCCTTGTGGTTGCCTTTTTTGCAGGCATCACGGGAGCATTTTTAGGATACGCGCTAAGCTACGTGATGTCCTACATTATCTTCTCTCACGGCATAGGCATAGCATGGATCGTGCTGCCAATAAGCGTGGCATTTGCCTTGCTTATCTCAGTCGTTGGCTCGCTAATGCCAATGAGAAACGTCATAAATTTACTACCTGCGGAGGTGCTATATGACCGCAAATAGCAAATTCTTTTACAATCTAATCTACAAAAGCCTAAAAAATGGCTCATCAAGAGTTATGGTCATCGTGATCTCTATCTTGCTTGGAGCATGCGTGTGTGGCGCTTTTGTAAATGTCTATCTGGACATCGACTCAAAGGTCTCACGTGAGCTAAAAACTTATGGTGCAAATATGATCTTTGCTCCAAAAGATATGGCTACAAGTGATGATATGAGCGAAAAAACCTATAATGAAATGATCGCTAAAGTGCCAAAAGACAAGCTTCTTGGCGAGAGCGGTTATCTCTTTGCTCAGGCAAATATCGGTCCGACAAATGCCATCGTCATGGGGACAAAATTTAGCAATCTAAAAAAAGTTAAGCCGTTTTTAGATGTTAGAGATGGGACGATGATAAATGTCGATTTTGACGATAAAAACGTACTAATAGGCGTCGATCTTGCTCGTCAAGCTGGCTTTAAAGCAGGCGATGATATAGAAATTCGTGCCATTGGCTCAAATGAGAGCATAAATGTAAAAATAAAAGGCGTAGTGGCAAGTGGCGATAAAGAGGACGCTCTTTTGATCACGTCACTATCTTTGGCTCAGAAAATTTCAAACAAAGTTGGCAAGATAAACTATGCTGAAGCTGTTGTGCTTGGAAATTTTGACGAGATAACATCACTTGCAAAGACTATAAGCAACGATGAAATAGTCGCAAAACCAGTGGCAAAGGTCTCAAAGTCTGAGGGCTATATCTTAGAGAAGATCAAACTTCTAATGGCGCTTGTCAGCCTTGTCATCTTGCTCATTACTTCAATGTGCGTAAATACAACGCTTAGTGCCATCTTGCTCTCTCGATCACGTGAGATCGCACTTCTTAGAGCCATAGGTGCTAGCAAAAAAGACGTGCTAAGGCTATTTGGCTTTGAAACATTTGTGACAGCGCTCATCTCAGCGTTAGTTGGAGCGTTTTTAGGTTATCTACTAGCTCAAATTTTAGGTTATGCGATATTTGATTCTAGTATTGATTTTAGAATTCTAAGCATCCCAGTAGCTGTGGTCATATCACTTCTTTTTGCAGCGATCGCAGCATTTTACCCGATTAAGCGGGCACTTAATAACAAAATGGCAGATACACTAAGAGGAGAATGATATGCAAAATGCACTAGAACTTAAAAATATTTGTAAAATTTTTGGCGATGTAAAAGCACTTGATGATATAAGTTTTGAGGTTAAAAAGGGCGAGTGGGTCAGCGTCATGGGACCAAGCGGTAGTGGTAAGAGTACGCTTGTAAATATCCTTTCACTAATGGATACTCCAAGTAGCGGCGTTTATATGCTTGGCGGTGATGATGCGAGTAACCTAAATGCCGATGATACGCTTAAATTTAGACGTGAAAAGATCGGACTTGTCTTTCAGCAGTTTCATCTCGTGCCATATCTTAGCGCGCTTGAAAACGTGATGATAGCGCAGTATTATCACAGCTCAGTCGATGAAGAGGATGCTAAAAAGGCACTTGAGGCAGTTGGCCTCTCTCACAGGCTCACGCACAGACCAAGCCAACTAAGTGGTGGCGAGCAACAACGCCTTTGTATCGCGCGCTCGCTCATAAATGACCCTGAAATTTTAATAGCAGATGAGCCAACTGGTAACCTTGATGAGGCAAATGAGAGGATCATACTTGATCTATTTTGCAAGCTAAGAAAAGATGGCAAGACGATACTTCTAGTCACTCACAACCCAGATCTAGGCGAGTATGGCGATAAGATCGTCTATCTAAGACACGGCAAACTAGAGAAGATCCGCACTATCGAAAATCCAAAGGTGCCAAATGCGATATAAAATTTTACTTTTATGTCTAGTCTCAGCCCTAGTCTTGGGCTGCGTCAAGCAGTATGAGAAGCACCACATCACGCTAAATGACTCAAGTGGCATCGATACGCAGTTTTTCCCAACCGAAAAGCGCCTAAAGATCGGCGATAAGCCATATATGCTCTTTTTCTTTGGCACGGACTGCGGAGTGTGCAAGGCTGCGATCCCTGATCTAAACGCGCTTGAAAAAGAGTATGGCAAAGAGGTTCAATTTATTGGCATTTTAGGGCCTAGCAAGGGCTTTGATAAGGATATTGAAATCTTAAAAGAGCACAACATCACCTTTAAAACTACAAGCGACAAGGTCTCGGTGGATTACTTTAGCAAGGCAGTTGGTGGCGTTATGGGCGTGCCAGTTATCTATTTTTTTGATAAAGATGGTAAGATGCGATCAAAATTTATCGGTCTTACACCAAAAAGCGTGCTTGAAGGTGCTATAAGATCGCTCTTATAGGAGTGAAGATGAGAAATTTCTTTTTATTTGTTCTGGCGGTGTTTTTTGTCGGATGTGCTAGCAGCACGCCAAATATCTCTGTAAAAACGAGCGATCCGATATTTTTTACGCTTAGTGAAGCAAACAAAAGCGTCTATGTAAATTTTAAAAATAGTGCGACCGGACAAGATGTAAATGCTGAAATTATAAGCGAATTTGCAAAGGCTGGCTTTAGAAATGAGCCAAATATCAAAAATGCCGACTTCATCATCCTTGGCGACGTGCAAAGCTTTTCTAGGACAACCAAAAGAGATCCTAGATTTTCAATGGGCATGGGATATGGCTTTGGCAGGCCAAGTTTTGGCTTTGGCTACTCGATGTTTTTCCCGTTTGATTATGATGATTATGATGACGACTTTAGCACAAACAGCTATGCTTACTACATGCAAGTAAGTGTGCTAGTGCGCCCAAAAGATGGCGGTGAGAAAGCGACAAATATCTCGCTCATGCAAGCTGGCAATGTCTATTCGCCAAGCTACATCTGGCCATTTTTTAAAGAGCGTTTAGCAAAACAGATCGTTAGCTTTTTTTATAACGTCTCACAAAGGTAGAGAAATTTAGCGAAATTTAAAAGGAGTTAAGATGCTAGTTGATGGAAGCTACGAAATTTTATCTTGTGATGATGTGGAGCTTGGCATAAAAAGAAGTTCTACTTTGTCCTTTTATGCCTGTTATGACGATGTTAAAGAGACAAAAGCTCTTTTAGTTATCATTCCTGGTCTTGGAGCAGACTCTGACTCTGGATATAGAGCTAATCTCATGCGAACCATGGCAGAGAACTATGATGTGGCGTGTATCAGTGTGGATTATCACTGTATAGGCAACCGCCCACAGCTTGGGGCTCAATGTTTGTTAGATGATTTGGACCGTGCGATATTAATAGATGAGTTAGCCAAAATTGGTATAACATTACCAATAGACATAAAGGCGGTTGATAGTTATAAAAAAACATGTTTTTTATTTGAAAGTCTTAGTGAGGAGATTACTCTTAGAAAAAAGGCAAATATTTTGCCTGCAAGTTATAAGCTAAATTTGAGTTGTACAATGTATCCAACAAAAGATGAATACCAAAATTTTGGCATTATGCAAGCTACTGATATATTAAATGCTATTCTTTATACTAAGCATAATTTATGCGCTGGAAAATTTAGTCAAATTCCTGTTATTTTGGTAGGAAGTTCACATGGTGGCTATCTTGCAAATTTATCAGCTAAAATTGCTCCGTGGTTAGTAGATGCTGTGATAGATAATAGCTCCTATGCTATATTTTTATGGCGTCTTATTGGCTTTGGAAAAGAGATTGATTTTACTAAATTTTTTTGTTGTGCGACTGATGACTTTTATCAAGATATTTGCCTCTATCTTTTTGATAAAACCTATTGGACACTAGATAAGACTTCACTATATTATTTTAATGAATCTAGAGAAGAGATAAGAAATATCTTAAATCCGAAACATTTAAAGGTACAGAGTAAATTTAAAAAGACGTTTTATATTGGATATCATTGTGTGAATGATGATATAGCCCCCGCAAAGGATAAAACCGAGCTTTATGAGGCTCTTAAAAAGCTAAAATTTGACGCGACGCTTCATATGATAAAAGATGAGAGCGAGGTTGATGGTAAATTCATAAAGTCTCTAACTCACGGCATGGGGATGTCTTATAAACTGCTTTTGCAAAGAGAGCTTCCTGGCGTTATGAAGAAAATTTTGTCTAAAAAAGATAAAAAAGATGAGATCAATGAAAAATACATAGAGTATAAGTGTGGTGATTTGCTTTATAAATTTAGTGAAGTATCAGATCAGATAAGGCTTGAAGTTACAGATATTTAAATTTTAGAGCTATTTTATCTAAAGCTAGGCTTTTAAAGACCTAGCTTTAAATTTTCTAATTATCTATCATAAAATCATAAAATTCGTTGTTATATCCTACGTTTCCTACTTTGCTGTATTGTATAAGAGCTGCTTTTATGTTATCGATTTGCTGATACATAAAGCCAAGGGCAGCTCTGTTTTCAACAGCACTTGGATCATTTAGCTTTGTAAGCTCCAAAAGTGCGATAGCATTTGTTATTTTATTTGCTCCAGTGGCTGCTACACTTGCTAAAAAGAGCGTGCTAGCGTCATTTATCTTAAACTCGTCTATGACCTCATTATAAAGCTTATAGCTCTCATCAAAGTCGTTTGTAAAGATATCCACGTAGGCTAGAGTTTGGATCAAATTTATATTTTTTGGCGCGCTCTTTAGCTCGGCTCTTAGCTTATCGCGCTCCCTCATTAGCAGGCCTGAGATCTGAAGCAGTTTGATGTATTGCTTTTTGATGATATCAGCGCCGTGGTAGAAGGCATTTGAGTCGAGATTTTTATCGATGAAGTAAATTTGTATCGCTTTTGCATACTCTTTGACGTTTTGATCTTTGTTTTTAGAGATGAAATTTAAGATATTTGCGATGATGTCGTTTGGCAAGATTTTCATGAGCTCATCAGCCTTTTTTGACATTAGTTCATCGTTGTTTGAAATTTTAGCGATGATGATATCAAAGGCTAAATTTAACGTCGTAGGCTCTTTTGGCTCTTCAAGCCACCTTATCATCGCGCTTTGGTTGCCACTTATCAGGCTTAGAAGCGAAGCATATAAATTTACAGGCTTTAGGCTCTTGTCATTTTCTAAATTTTCACCGATCTCTTCAACTAGTTTTGGATTTAAATTTCTATTTATATCCATGCAGATAGCCCCAAAGATGCCAGAGAGGTGGTTATTTACGTCCTGATGATAGCTTGCTATAAAGTGCTTTGCTGCAAGGCTAAAATTCCCAAGCTGAGCGTAGCTAAGAGCTAGGTTATACTGCAAGATCGAGTGGTTTGGATAGGCTTTGGCTAGCTCTTCAAAGTCCTTGTTTGCCTCTTTTAAGCGGTAGTTAAGTGCCTTTGCGATGGCTTCACTAAGTTTGGCATTGACCTTTGAGGCAGCGGCACTTTGGCTAAGGTAGTCATTTGCCGCTGAGGTGTCATCTAAAAAGACGCTAACACCGCCTTTTCTTATCTGCTCGATGCTCTGTTTTGCGTCAAAGACCTTATATGGCGCAAAGTAAAATAGCGTCTCGTAGCGCCTTGTTCTATCAAAAAACATATCGTCGCTAAAGTGCGCCTGAGCTAGGCTGACGTCAAAAAGATCTGGCTTTAGGATGGTTTTTATCTTGTAAATTTTACTTGGCATCGAGGCGTTGTAGTCATAAACATCTTTGATAAATGCTGCCGCATCGCCATAATCAGCCGTTTTTAGATCGATTAACGCCTCAGTCATCTTGATAAGATCGATATTTGGCGTATTTTTAGAAGCCTTTGTTAGATAGTCCCTTGCCTTGTCGTATTTGCCAAGCCTTGCGTAGAGCTGTGCTAGCGTAAAGTCAGCCTTAAAGGCCTTTTGCCCTTCTAGCTTTGCTATGGCTCTCTCGTCATCTCCAAAAAGCGATAAAATTTTAGCACTCAAGTAGGCATACTCGCCCTTGTAGTCATCTGTGCTAGGGTGAGAGAGTGCTTGCAACGCCTCGTAGTAATTACCTTTGTAATAATTAACTAGTGCATAGTAGTAGCTGTAAAGTGGCGAGCTGTTTTCATACTGCAAAAAGGAGTCCGCAAGCCCTATGTAGTAGTTGAAATTTTTAGTGTTATTTAGCTCAAGCGAGCAAACAGCGGCGTTTATGGCGCTAACTGCGGTGTTTTCGCGGTCAGTTATTGCTTTGTTAAACGAGATGATAGCCTCGTCGCATTTTTCTTGTTTCATCTGCGAAACGCCGAGGTTGTAGTTTGAAAGTGACTGGTTATAAACAGCTATGTTTTCATAAATTTTTAACGCTTCAAATTTATTGCCACGCTCATAAAGCTGGTTGGCCTTGTTTATCATCTCATCGATTTTTGAAGCGCCAAAATTTTGCGTTTGGTAGTTGTTTTCTATATTTTTTACGATAGCTGTAGTGTCTATCTCCTCTTTTTTATCTTTTTTTAGCAAAACAATTAACAAAACAACTATCAAGATGACAAGCACCAAAGCAGCTGCACCGATGATGATAAAGAGCTTTTTCTTGCTCTTTTTTACTGGTATTGGCTCTGGGATGCTCTCATCTTGCAGCACGCCATCACTTGCTATGCTCTCAAGCGAGACGATCTCTTCAGGTGCCTCGGCTTTTGCCTCTTCAGGCGCTTGCTCTGCTTGCTCGCCAGGTGGTTTTAGAACTACAACCTCGTCATCAGCCACTACATATACCTTTTAAGAACTTCTGGAATTTCGATAGTGCCATCAGCCTTTTGGTAGTTTTCCATTATCGCTATTAGCGTCCTACCAACTGCCAGACTTGAGCCATTTAGGGTATTTACAAGCATATTTTTCTTGCCATCTTTAAAGCGAATTTTCGCTCTTCTTGCTTGAAAGTCACGAGTATTAGAGATAGAGCTTATCTCGCGGTATTTGCCTTGACCTGGTAGCCAAACCTCAAGATCTATCGTCTTTGCCGCGCTAAAGCCTAGATCGCCGCTGCAAAGAAGCATGTGGCGGTGAGGCAGCCCAAGGCTAGTTAGCAAGTCGCTAGCGCAAGATATCATCTCAGCAAGCACGCCCTCGCTTTGATCAGGCTTTGTAATGCTTACAAGCTCGACCTTTTCAAACTGGTGCTGGCGGATCATACCTCTAGTGTCACGTCCTGCTGAGCCTGCCTCTTGGCGGAAGCATGCTGAGTAGCAAGTCATCTTTATAGGTAGCTGCTCAGCTTCAATGATGGTGTCATTGTATAAATTTGTCACAGGCACTTCGCTAGTTGGGATGAGGTAGAGATCCTCGTCGCGCACTTTGTAAAGATCCTCTTCAAATTTAGGCAGCTGACCGGTGCCAAAAAGTGTGTTTGAGCTTACTAGATAAGGGACATTTACAAGCTCAAATCCGCGCGCGCTGTTAAAGTCGATCATGTAATTAACAAGCGCTCTACTAAGTCTTGCTCCCATGCCTCGAAGCACGGTAAAGCGCGATCCTGAGAGCTTTGCGCCCCTTTCAAAGTCAAGCCAGCCAAGGCTCTCACCTAGCTCCCAGTGCTCCTTTGGCGTAAAGTCAAATTTAGTTGGCTCAAGCACCGTTTTTATGCAGACATTATCGTCCTCGTCCTTACCAAATGGCACATCATCATCGGTGATATTTGGCACGTTAAATGAAATTTGCTCAAGCTTTTCTTCATATTGTTTAACGATCTCATCAGCGTCAGCAAGGGCAGCTTTGTTTAAATTTAGCTCACTCTTAAGCTCGCTCACGTCTTCACCAGCTCTTGCTTTTACGCCAAGCTCTTTGCTCTTTGCATTTTGGATCGCTTGGAAATTTTCAAGTGCTTTGCGCTTTTGCTTTAGCTCATTAAAAGTGTGTAAAAGCTCGTCTAGCAAGCTAGCTTTAACGTTTTTGCCCTCTAGTTTTTTTACGAATTCATCGTAGTTTGTCTCAAGTAGTTTTAAGTTTATCATTATCCTCTCCTTATCCTATCCTTAAACCATAAACATAACTTTTGCAAGCAAGACGATCGCTACCGCAAGCGTAAGTGCGATAGGGTGGATGTTGCCAAGTGGGCTAGGGCGCTTAAATATAAATTTGCAGCTTAAATTTATTATCACCGCAGCCACGATCACCATCGCTAAGCAAATTTTGATCATAAAAGTGATCTGTAAATTTGTCTCAAAGTAGCCTCCAGCCTTGCTGCCGACTAAGCTACTCATCATCATGCCACCAGTTAAAACTAAAAGTAGCACGCAAATAGGCATGATTTTAACAGCTACTGAGCCGATGGCTTGCTTTGCCTTTTGAGCAAGCTCTGGCGGCATCTTTTTGCTCGCCGCTCTTAAGATGATCACATCAAAAAATAGATAACCAACAAAAATGATCGCACAAAAAAGGTGAACTATCTGCGCGTAGGGATATAAATTTTGCATATTTTTCCTTATCTGTAAATTCCAACTGCTTCACGCACTTTTTTTATCGTTCCGTGAGCTACATTTTGGGCTTTTTTAGCGCCCATGTCTAAAATTTTAGCCACCTCGTCAGGATTATTTTGATAGTATTCAAATTTCTCTCTTGCCTCTTTGAAATATTCCCAAACAAGCTCGTTTAGGTAGGCCTTAAAGTGTCCGTGACCTTCTCCTCCACGCTCATATCTAGCCTGCAAGTCGCGCTGGCCGCTCTCATCTAAGAAAAGCTTTGCGATGTTATATACGTTGCAGTTTTGCCACTGCTTTGGCTCTTCAAGTGGCGTGCCATCAGTTACAATGCTTGAAATTTGCTTTTTAAGCGTCTTGGCGTCTGCGAAGATATCGATCGTGTTGCCGTAGCTTTTGCTCATCTTTTCGCCGTTTGTGCCAGGCACGGTAGCGACATTTTCATCGATCTTTGCCTCAGGCAGAGTAAAAATATCGCCATGTTCGTTGTTAAATTTGATCGCAATATCACGCGCGATCTCTACGTGCTGGATCTGGTCTTTGCCCACAGGCACGACCTGCGCGTTATAAAGCAAGATATCAGCCGCCATCAAAACTGGATAGCTAAAGAGTCCGTGGTGCGAGCTAATGCCCTTTGCGACCTTGTCTTTGTAGCTGTGCGCGCGCTCAAGTAGCCCCATAGGCGTGTGCTGACTTAGCACCCAGTAAAGCTCAAGCACGTCTTTTACGTCGCTTTGCACCCAGAAAATGCTCTTGTTTGGGTCGATCCCAAGCGCCAAAAAGGCACACGCAGCGTCAAAGGTGTTTTGCTTTAGCGCTTTGCCGTCGCTAAGGCTGGTCATCGCATGGTAGTTTGCTATAAACATAAACATCTCGTTTTGCTCTTGCATATCAACCATCTGCTTTATCGAGGCAAAATAGTTGCCAAGGTGTAGTTTGCCGGAGGGTTGGAGGCCGGTTAATACTCTCATCTTATCCTTTCAAATTTGGCTTTGACTTTTTCGCTTATGCTTCGTTGAAATTTTGTTTTCAAGTTCGGCAGACCATGCGTCTAGCCCTCACTTAAAAACAAAATTTCGCCTCGCCTAAACAAAAAATTCTTCGCCAAAACGTTTAAATTTTAACATCACGTTAGACTTTATGCGTCTAGCTTGATCTTAAAATTTATTTCGCAGGCTAAATGCCTAGTCTTGATTAAAATTTGACTGCACAACATTTAAATTCATCTCAAAACACTTCGCCAAATGCTTTTAAATTTCAACGTTACATCAGACTTTCTCTAATCTAATCTAATCTTAAAATTTAACTGGCAGACCATCTGTCTAGCCCTCACTTAAAAACAAAATTTCGCCTCGCCTAAACAAAAAATTATTTGCCAAAACGTTTAAATTTTAACATCACGTTAGACTTTGCGTCTAATCTAATCTTAAAATTTATCTCGCAGGCTAAATGCATAGTTTTGATTAAAATTTGACTGCACAACATTTGTCGCTTTAGCGTTGCGAACAAGTGAAGCAAAAATCATCTCAAAACACTTCGCCAAAATGCTTTTTAAATTTTAACATCAGGGTAGATATTTTTATCTAGTCTAATCTTAAAATTTAGCTTGCTAGCCCTCACTTAAAAACAAAATTTCGCCTCGCCTAAACAAAAAACTCTTCGCCAAACCGTTTAAATTCTAACATCACGTTAGACTTTATGCGTCTAGCTTGATCTTAAAATTTGACTGTACAATATTTGCCACTTTAACGCTCTATCAAAGAGAAGCAAAATTCATCTCAAAATTTTGCCAAAATTTCTCACTACAAAACGTTAAATTTGGCTCAAACATGTCAAATTTAAACACCACGCCAGACAGCCATCTAGCCTGATCTTGAAATTTATAGTTGCAAGCAGCCCTCGCCACTTTGCAACTAAACTTTTAAAAGTATCCTTATCTCTTTTACGATCTGCTTTGGAGTTTTGCCCTCCACTTCAACGATATAATCAGCCTTTTTCTCATAGAGCTTTTCTCGCTCCAGATGAAGTGCCTCGGCCTTTTTTAGGTCACTTAAAAGTGGGCGTTTAGCGAGTTTTTTCTCGCTATTTTTGCTATTTTTTAGCCTTTGCATGATCGCATCAAAGCTTGCTTTTAGATAGATCACGGTGCCTATTTTGTTTAAATTTTTAACCTTCGCAAAACCGCCACCTGTCGAGATGATCGCATTTTTGACATTTGTGGCTAGAAATTTAGCCAGATCCTTTTCAAGCTGCCTAAAATACTCCTCTCCGTATTCTTCAAATATGGTTTTTATCTTCATATTTTGAGAGCTTTCAAGAAGATCGTCGCAGTCAAGGTTCATCGTCTTTAGCGCCTTACTTAGCGCCCTTGCAGTCGTGCCCTTGCCAACGCCCATAAACCCTATCAAAACGATATTATTGTTCTTTGTCTTCATCACTCTCTCCACGTTTTTTAGGGATTAGTACGATAGGCACGCCAGCTAGGCTAAAGCTCTCTCTAAGCTTGTTTGTTAGGTAGCGTTTGTAGCTAAAGTGCAGGCATTTTGGGCGGTTCATGATGAGTGCTATCATGATAGGTGCGGTTTTAAACTGCGCTGCATAGTAGATTTTCACGACCCTGCCTTTGTCGCGTGGCAGTGGGTGCGCCTTGGTCGCTTCGCTGATCACTTCATTTAGCTTTGATGTTTGAATTTTTTGGGTGTAGTTTTTGTAAATTTCAACTATGAGCGGGTAAATTTTATGCACTCTTTTGCCACCAAGTGCCGAAACGCTAATAATCGGCGCGTATGAGAGAAATTTAAACCTATCTTTTATCTCTTTGCAAAGCTCGTCAAATTCTTCGCTGCTTTTGTCCCATTTGTTTAGTACGATGATGACGCCAAGCTCAAATTTCGAGGCGATGCCAGCGATGCGCTCGTCAAGCTCGGTTAGTGGCTCAGAGCTATCAAGCACGAGTAGTGCGACGTCCGTCTCTTCTAAAATTTTCTCAGTTCTATTTAGCGCGTATCTCTCGATACCCTCGATCTTGCCGCGCTTTCTGATACCTGCGGTATCGACAAACTCAAAAACTCTGCCATCATGCTCGTAAATTTCATTCACTGGGTCGATCGTAGTGCCTGCCACGTCGCTAACGACAGCACGGCTCTCTTTTACAAGGGCGTTTAGAAGTGAGCTTTTGCCGACATTTACACGGCCTATGATGCCAACTCTTATATTTTTGCTCTCATAGTCTATCTCGTCGCTTAGCTCGCCCTCGTCGTTATAGTTTTCTAAAAAATCATCAAAATCATCACTCGTATCGGCCTTTATCTGCACCTTGCTCTCTAGGTGTTTTGCTAGCCAGATGCTAAGCTCATCGACGCCGGTGTTGTGACTTACTGAAATTCCAAATGAGTTTTTTGCGCCAAAACTTACAAATTCCCACTCTCTTTGCTCGTCTTTTTTGCTGTCGATTTTATTTATGACTAGAGCGATTGGTAAATTTAGCTTGCTAAGCTCGTAAAAAATGGCTCTATCCTCGTCATCTGGCATCATTTTGCCATCGACCATGTAGAGGATAACGTCCGAGTTTTTAGCCTCTGCTAAGGTCTTTGCTTTTACGTTTTTAAAAAGCTCGCTGCTATCATCAAGCCCGCCGCTGTCGATTAATATACACTCTTTGCCCTCAACTTCGATCTTAGCTTTATTTGTATCTCTTGTAGTGCCGCTAACGTCGCTTGTTATGGCGATGCGTCTTCTTGCTAAGCGGTTAAAAAGTGAGCTTTTGCCGACATTTGGCTTGCCTACTAATATTACTTTTTGCAAATTTTGTCCTTTTTATGATGGCTGATTATACAAATTTTTCTCTTATATAAAGTATAAAATTACGCTTAAAAGCGCCGAAATAAAAGAAAAAATCAACCAAAATTTAAGCCATTTTTTATTAAAATGAGTGCTTTAAATTTAGAGGTTTTGCGATGTTAAAAAGGTTTTATATTTCACATCTTGGCATTTTTTACATGCTCTTTGCTTGCTTTATGTTTGCCGTGACTGGCGCATTTGCGAAGTATCTGAGCAAAGATATGCCTTCTATCGAAGTTGTTTTTTTTAGAAATTTGATCGGACTTTTCATCGTCATCTACGCCATCTATAAATTTCCATTTAAACAAACTGGCGGGCACTTTTTCTTGCTAATGTTTCGCGGTTTTGTGGGCACGGTGGCACTTTTTGCCTTTTTTTATAACGTCGCGCACGTAAATTTAGCCACAGCCTTTACATTTCAAAAGACAAACCCAATCTTTACAGCCATTCTCGCAGCTATCGTGTTTAAAGAGCGGCTAAGTTCGCTTGGCTGGTTTGCTGTCTTTTTGGGATTTGGCGGAATTTTGCTTGTTATCCAGCCAAATTTAGGTATCAATAAAACCGATATCATCGGCATTTGGAGCGGTCTTGGAGCGGCTATTGCCTACACGAGTGTCAAGGAGCTAAACAAGAGCTACGGCACAAACGTGATCGTGCTAAGCTTCATGCTTTGGGGCTCGTTTTTGCCGCTTATTTGCATGGGGATGGCTGAGTTTTTCACCTATGAGCCTCTTGATTTTTTATTTTCTAAATTTGCTATGCCAAGCTGGCACAACGTCGTGTTTATCTTGCTGATGGGGCTTAGCGGATACCTTTTTCAAACCTACATGACAAAGGCATTTGCAGTCGGTAAAAAGGCTGGCGTCATCGCTGCGGTTAGCTACGCTGACGTCATTTTTACGCTCATCATTGGCTATTTTATGGGCGATGCGTTGCCAAATCACTTGGCACTTTTAGGCATCTTGCTAGTAGTGGTGAGTGGAATTTTAGTTGTTAAAGAAAAATAAAGGAGAAAAAATGATCTTAATCGCTGGACCTTGCGTGATAGAGAGCAAGGAGCTTGTTTTTGAAGTGGCAAAAAGGCTAGTTAAATTTAATGAAAATCCAAAGCTTGATTTTTACTTTAAGTCGAGCTTTGACAAGGCAAATCGCACGAGCATTAGCTCATTTCGTGGCCCTGGGCTAGAAAAGGGTTGTGAAATTTTAGCTGAAGTAAAAAAAGAATTTGGCTTTAAAATTTTAACCGATATCCACGAGAGCTATCAAGCGACGCCAGTTGGCGAGGTGGCTGATGTGCTGCAGATCCCTGCATTTTTGTGCCGCCAAACAGACCTGCTCGTGGCAGCTGCAAAGACAAAAGCGGTCGTAAATATCAAAAAAGGGCAGTTTTTAGCAGCTTCAGCGATGAAGCACTCTGTGAAAAAGGTGCTTGAAACAAGGGGTGTGAGCGGTGATGGATACGAGGTCGCAAAGGCGAATGGCGTCTGGCTAACCGAGCGAGGTAGCACCTTTGGATATGGAAATTTAGTCGTTGATATGAGGAATTTAGTGATGATGAGAGAATTTGCGCCAGTCATTTTTGACGCGACCCACAGCGTGCAGATGCCAAGCGCACTTGGCGAAAAAAGCGGCGGAGATGCTAGGTTTGTGCCGTATCTTGCAAGAGCAGCAGCTAGCGTTGGGGTGGATGGATTTTTCTATGAGACGCACATAAACCCTTGCGAGGCACTTTGCGACGGACCAAATATGCTAAATTTAGACGAGCTTGAAAAAGTCGTAAATGACACGCTAAAGATAGAGGAAATTTTAAATTTTTAAACTAAGGAGAGAAGGATGAAAAGGATTTTAGCGCTACTTTTGGGAGTGTTGTTTTTAGTAGGTTGTGGCTCATCTCAGCCAAAGGTGCCACTTGCTGGCAAGTATAAATTTGAGGGCATTAGCTACGCTCATGTGCAGCACCACGAGCCGACAAAATTTCTCTATCAAAGTCCAAAAATGGTCGAGAAAAAATATAATAAGCAAATCACAGAGGCGCTTACAAAAGAAAATTTGCTTGATCAAAATTCAAGCGACGAGCTAAAGATAAAGATAACTCACCGCAGAGAATTTATAGGCGAAGCGACCTTTGCTAAGAGCGACAGAATGGGCAATATCTACCTTACTTACGAGGTAGAAGTCGTTAGAAATGGCGAAGTTTTGAGGCATTATGGCTCTAGCGAGCTAAGGTTTAACCCTGGAGTCTTTGGAAATTTAAAGGGGCTAGTTGGACAAAATAACGATGATAGCTTTGAAAATAAGGCAATTAGTGCAAATGTAAAAGAGATCGTTGATACCATAAAAGGCATGAAGTAAATTTATGTCAAATAGAGGCTTTTTGTGGATATTTCTAGGTGCGGTGGCTGAGTGTGGCTGGGCGTATGGGCTAAAGCACGCGTCAAATTTAAGTGAATTTTTGCTTACGACGCTTCTAGTGAGCATAAGTTTTGTCTCGTTTATGAAGGCTTTAAAGTATCTGCCTGTAAGCATCTCTTATGCTGTATTTGTGGGCTTTGGAACGGCTTTTATCGTCATAGCTGAGATCGTTAGCGACTACGTAGCAAGCGGGATCATGCCAAATTTCATTAGGCTATTTTTCATAGCGACGCTCATTTTAGGCGTGCTTGGGCTAAAAGGCATAAAAGAATGATCCATTTTTTAGCACTTTTATTAGCTGGATGTTGCGAGGTTTCTGGCGTCTTTTTTATCACTAAATTTTCAAAAAGCACAGGCGTAAAAAAGTGGGCAAATTTCATCCTTTTGCTTGGAAATTTCGCCCTTTCTTTAACGCTACTTAGCTATGCGATGCAAACTATCGCTATGTCGGTGGCGTATGCGATCTGGACAGGCATCGGAGCGATCGGAGCAGTAGTGGTTGGCGTAGTTTTTGAAGGTGAGAAGATAAATTTTAAAAAAGCCTTGTTTTTAGCGCTCATCATCTTTAGCGTCATCATGCTAAAGATAGTTTGATGAAGGGTCTATTTTTAAACAAGCTTTTGCTAAACTTGCATAAAAAATAAAGGAGAAAAGATGAAAATAATCGAAGGAAATTTAGCTTTAAAAGGCGATGAGAAGATAGCGATCATCAACGCAAGGTTTAACCACATCATCACAGACCGCTTGGTAGAGGGTGCAAAAGACGCATTTTTACGTCACGGCGGCGACGAGAAAAATCTAACTTTAGTGCTAGTCCCTGGGGCATTTGAGATACCTATGGCGCTTGAAAAGGTGCTTGCAAGCGGTAAATTTGACGCAGTTTGCTGCGTGGGAGCGGTGATAAGAGGCGCAACGCCACACTTTGACTACGTAAGCGCAGAGACTACTAAAGGCATCGCAAACGTGACGCTAAAATACGCAAAACCAGTAACATTTGGCGTGCTAACGGTTGATAGCATCGAGCAAGCGATCGAGCGTGCTGGCAGTAAGGCTGGAAACAAGGGCTTTGAGGCGATGACGGGCGTCATAGAGATGCTAAATTTATACAAAAAGCTAGGAGAGTAAAATGGCAACGCGTCATCAGGTCAGACAAGCCATAGTTTCGCTACTTTACTCAAACGAGATAAATCCCGTAACTGCGGAGTTTGAAGAGGAATTTTTAGAAGAGAAAAAGATAAGAAACGAGCGCAAAAATGAAGCTTTGCAAACATTTAAAGCGGTGCTGGCAAATAAAGAAAAGCTAGATGAAATTTTAAAGCCACACCTAAAAGATGGCGACTTTAGCAAGGTTGGCGCAACTGAGCTTGCCATCCTTAGACTTGGGCTTTATGAGATGAAATTTAGCCAGACAGATAAAGCCGTCATAATAAACGAGGCGATCGAGCTTGCAAAGGAGCTTGGAAGCGACCAAGCGCCAAAATTTATAAACGGCGTGCTAGATAAGATAAAGGGCGATCTATGAAGCTCTGCGTCGCTCTTGATATGGCGAGCAAGGATGAAAATTTAGCCCTCGTGTGTGAGCTAAAAGGGCTTGATCTTTGGCTAAAAGTGGGGCTTAGAAGCTACCTTAGAGACGGAGCTAAATTTATAGAGGAGCTAAAGGGGGCAGGGGAGTTTAAAATCTTTCTTGATCTAAAACTCTATGATATCCCAAACACGATGGCAGACGCGGCTGAGGTCGTCTCAAAGATAGGCGTAGATATGATAAATCTGCATGCAAGCGCTGGCGTACGTGCAATGAAAACTGTAATGGAGCGTCTTAATGCGCTACAAAATCGCCCTTTAGTGCTTGCGGTATCGGCGCTAACTAGCTTTAATGAGAGCGAATTTGAAGCGATTTATAACGATACGCTATCTCGCTCGGTTAGGAAATTTAGCCAGATGAGCTTTGAAGCGGGGCTTGACGGCATGGTCTGCTCGGTCTTTGAAAGCAAGCTCATAAAAGACGTGACAAATCAAAATTTCATCACGCTTTGCCCTGGTGTTAGGCCTTTTGGCGAGAGTGCGGGCGATCAAAAGAGGGTTGCAAATTTAGTTAGCGCAAAGCAAGAGGGCAGCGACTTTATCGTCGTTGGCAGACCGATCTACGAAAACGCAAATCCAAGAGAAATTTGCGAGAGAATTTTGGAGCAAATTTAGCGCTCGAGTTTTGCGCGAAATTTGACGCGAAATCATTTTAAGGGTGGTTTTGCGCATAGTAAATTTTTAAATTAAACCACCTCGCCAGAAGCTTGGATAACGACTTAGTGTAGTAGCAAGATGAAATTTAGCAAGCTTTGTAGCGCATAAGAATGAAATTTAAAATTTCATTGCAACGAGTTTGGCGTTGCTTAAAAAATTTGAGGTAAATTTGAGCGATTTTAAAAAAATCCCCTATGTCGGCGAGGCGACGCAGGCCGATTTGCTGGCGCTAGGCTACGAGGATATCGCTTCGCTAAAGGGCTCGGATCCTGAGGAGATGTTTGAACGCACAAAGGCGCTTGGACGCGGTAGCGATAGATGCATCCTCTATGTTTACCGCATGGTTTGCTACTATGCAAACACTCCACGCCCAGACAAGGCCAAGCTAAAATGGTGGCTTTGGAAGGATTAAATTTTTTAAATTTGACCACTATTTATAAACAGCACAAACTTTTATCAACTTTTACAAGCATTGAGCCACGGTTTTAACGTTATTTTAAAGCCTTTATGCATAAAATCACAAACTATTATTATCAGAACTTTTTAGTTGACTTTTTGACTTAGTAAAACAAAAACCATAGATAGCAAAGGGTAACTAATATTTTTAATTATATAAATAAGGTAAAAATGAGACTCTGGACGATAAATTTTAAATATCTTGACGCAAAGGGTCTTGTGGCTCTGTGGAGAGAGGCTTTGCTGGCTAAAAATGTTTTAGAAGGGCTGACAAAAGGCTATAAAAACCACCCACAATTAATTAGATTTTACACTCATCAAAACTCTATCGATGCTATAAATGCCTATCTTTTGGAAGTTTATAAAGAGGCTTGCGCTCGTGGATATAAATTTGATGTTGCAAAAGTTGGAAAATTTGACGCAGAAAATTTATCCAAGATCGCCGTTACTAGAGGTCAAATCGAGTATGAATTTAGCTTCTTGCAAGAAAAACTAAAACTAAGAGATTTAAAAAAATACAAAGAAAATTTAAATGTAAAAAATATAGAAATTTCTACCATTTTTACGGAGATAGACGGCGACATCGAGCTTTGGGAGAAGGTAAAAACGCTCATTTAGTTTTTATACTACAAATTTTTTTAACGATCTCTATCCTATTTATATCTTCAAATTTGATCTTAGTTTTTACGATCATGAGGGTTTTATCTTTGAAATTTACATCTGAGACTAGTCCGCTAGTTTTTACGTAAGTAAAGCCGTCGTGGTAGCTCACACGCACTTCATCAGCTATCTTTATCTCGCTTAATTTTTTTAAAATTTCATCGACCTTGCTCTCATCAAGCTCGAGCTTTTCGCATTTTTCTCGCTCTTTTTGACGTAAGGCTCGCTCTAATGTAGAAAGAGGATTAAACGAGCTAAAAATTTTCGCCCTATCTTTACTCACCGCTCTTGTGCCCTCCGATCTTTTTGTTTCTATCTTGCCCAGTCGCCTCTGGTAGTAGGTCGATCGCGCGCAGGATCGAGTTTTTGCCAAATTTCTCTTTTATCAAATTTAGCGACTTTAACACCGCTTTTTCCTTAGCGTCATCTTCAAATAGGCTAAACTCAACCAAATTTTCTTTCACCACATCATTTGCTGATATGCCTATTTGCCTGATTAGCCCAACGTTTTTTATCTTGTTTAAAAGTAGCTCCTCAGCCGCGCTCATCAGCACGCTTGAGATGTTTGTTGGCATTTTAAACCTCACGCTCGCACGTTGCTGAGGCTCAAGCTTATCGGCAAATCTCACATTTATCGTTAGCCCACTCGCCCTCACATCTTTGTTTATGAGCCTAAGCGCGAGCCTGTCAGCCATCTCTTTTAGCACGATCACCGCCTCGCAGCGCTCGTAGTCTCTAGGCAAAATTTCCGAGCTAAAGTAGGACTTTGTGCTTGGTTTATACGCCTTTATCTCAGCTATCGTCGTTGGCTCTATGCCGTTTGCGTGATCGATCGTGATGTAGGCATCGACACCAAAAATTTTTTCAAGCAGGCTTTTTGGCGCATTTGCGATATCTTTCATGCAAAAGATGCCGCATTTTTCGAGCTTTAGCCTAGTTTGCTTTCCGATACGCCAAAAGTCACTTAGCGGTTGATGTGTCCAGAGCTGCTTTTTGTAAAGCTCTTCGTCAAGATAGGCGATGCCGTCATCTTGGTGCTTTGCTAATATATCAAGCGCGATCTTTGCGAGGTATAAATTTGTCCCCATGCCACAAGTCGCCGTCACGCCAGTCGTTTTTAATATCTCATCCATCATCATCTTTGCCATCTCTTTTGCGCCAAGAGCGTAAAATTTCAAGTAAGAAGTGAGGTCTATGAAGCACTCATCTATCGAATAGACGTAGATGTCCTCTTTGGAGACATATTTTAGATAAATTTCATAGATCCTTGCGGCGTAGTCGATGTAAAACTGCATCCTAGGCGGCGCGATGATAAATTTGACATCCCGTGGTATCTCAAAGAGCCTGCAGCGGTTTTTCACCCCTTTTGCACGAAGTGCAGGGCTAACAGCTAAGCAGATGCCGCCACTGCCACGACTAGCATCAGCCACGACTAGATCGGCCTTAAATGGATCAAGCCCACGCTCTACGCACTCAACCGAGGCATAAAAGGACTTTAGGTCGATAACGGCGTAAATTTTCTCTTGCAAATTTTGGTTTTTCATAAGGGGATTATAGATGAAATTTGGTAAAAGTTAGTTTGTAAAATTTTGTTTGAAATGGCTTAAAATTTTAATAAAAATCTTTTAGAAAAAGGCTAAATTTGAGTGCAAAGACCCAGCACCAAAGATATCGCCTCCACTCACAGCTAAATAACTCCGTGATCAGAAACTACGCCAAGATGCGTGCTAGAGAGCCGATGCTTATAAATGTAAATGAAGGCATAGCAACTGGCGACGTGGTGAGAGTATTTAACGACAGGGGTGAAATTTTAGTTGGCATGCTTGCCACTCATCATCCCAAAGTACGTCATCGCCATCTGCGAGGGCGCATGGTGCGACCCTGAAGTGCTAGAGGAGAATTCTAACTCGCGACAAAGGCACATCTAGCATCGCTCAAGCAAGTGCGGACGCAGGGTCTTAGCCGATCTTGAAAAATATAAAGGTGAGATCAAGCTGGTCGCTGTAAATTTCAAAATTTAGCTCTCGCTTGTGGGCTAAATTTATCCGTAAATTTTCTTTAAATTTTCAAGCTTCGTGCTTGCATTTAGTAGGAGCATGTCAGCAAGAACCAGCCTTATCATCGCGGTTGCGACGACACTGCCACGTATGCCTATGCAAGGATCGTGCCTGCCTCTTAGCTCAAAATCCACCGCCTCGCCAGACAAATTTAGCGTTTTTTGCTCTTTAAATATTGAAGGCGTTGGCTTAAAATGGCTCTTTAGCACGATCTGGGCCCCACTGCTTATGCCGCCAAGTATGCCACCAGCGTTGTTGCTTAAAAAGCCAAGCTCGTCCATCTCGTCGTTGTTTGCTGAGCCAAGCATAGAGCTTACATTTACGCCAGCACCGACTTCTACGGCCTTTACGCCGTTTATGCCCATTAAGGCCGCCGCTAGAGCGCTATCAAGCCTATCATAAAGTGGCTCGCCAAGACCAGCTGGCACGCCTTTAGCCACGCTTAAAACCACAGCTCCGACGCTATCGTGCTCGCTTCTAGCCTTGCTAACTGCCTCTTTCATCGCCTCTTCGTTGCCAAGAGCGTAAATTTGCGACTCTTTGGCAAATTCGAAATCAACCTTTTCGCTAATGACCTTGCCGATGCCAAGCACACCGCTTAAAACTTCTATCTTAAACTCATTTAAAAGTAGCTGCGCAAATGCCCCACCGGCGACCCTTACCGCAGTCTCTCTGGCACTCGCGCGCCCACCACCTCTGTGATCTCTGATGCCATATTTTTTAAAATATGTAAGGTCAGCATGGCCAGGGCGGAAAATCTCACGTAAATTTTCATAGTCATTTGACTTTTGGTTGTTGTTAAAAATGGCAAAACCTATCGGCGCTCCAGTGCTCATGCCATCAAAAACGCCGCTAAAAATTTCTATCTTATCAGCCTCATCTCTTGCTGTTGTGAAGCTACTTTGCCCAGGGCGACGCTTGTCAAGCTCACTTTGGATGAAGTCTGCATCGATCTTTAGCCCAGCTGGCAGGCCGTCTATCACGCCGCCTATCGCCACCCCATGGCTCTCGCCAAAGCTAGTTAAGGTTAGTTTTTTGCCAAATGTATTCAAAATTTATCCTATTTTTTGATTTTTTCTAGCGCTATCTTTGCTGCGAGCTGTTGGGCCTGCTTTTTGGAGCTTCCAACGGCTCGTGAAATTTCCTTGCCATTTAGTAGTAGAGCTATCTCAAATTCTTTCTTGTGATCAGGGCCAAATGAGCCTATGAGCTCGTAGCTTGGTATGACACCAAGGGTTGCTTGAGTGACCTCTTGAAGGGCCGTTTTGTAGTCCTTTTCAAGGTGTGCAAAGTCGATCTGCGGATAGCAAAGCTCAAGCAGCGTGATCGAAATTTCTCGCACTTTATCAAGTCCAGCCTCAAGGTAGATAGCGCCCATCACAGCTTCAAACGCGTCGCTTAAAATGCTATCTTTCTCTCTACCGCCGTTGTTTTCTTCAGCTTGGCTAAGCCTTAAAAACTCGCCCATTTTTAGCCGCCTAGACATATTTGCAAAGCTTTTTTCATTGACAAGTGCGGCGCGAAGTTTGCTCATATCGCCCTCTGCGATCTTGCTAAATTTCTTAAAAAGATACTCAGCCACGAGCAGATCCATCACCGCATCACCCAAAAACTCGAGCCTCTCATTATTTAACGCCTGCTTGGTGCTCTTGTGCGTTAGCGCCTCTTCTAAAAGCTCAGATTTTTTAAATTTATAGCCAAGATTACGTTCAAATTCTTCTAAATTTTTCATATTTTATTCTCATCTTTTATTTTTAATGCCTCGTTTCTTGCCATCTGGTCGCACTCCTCATTTTCAGGGTGTCCAGCATGCCCCTTGACCCAGCTAGCCACGACTTTATGCGGCTTTGAAATCTCTAAATACTCCTGCCAAAGCTCGACATTTTTTACATTTTTGAAATTTCTCTTTTGCCAGTTTGTAAGCCACTCATTTATGCTATTTGCCACGTATGAGCTATCGGTAAAGAGCCTTACCTCGCAGGGCTCTTTTAGCGCTTTTAGCCCCATTATCGCAGCTTTTAGTTCCATTTGGTTATTTGTCGTATATGCCTCGCCACCACTTGCTTTTTTCTGCGCTTCGTTATATCTCAAAATATATGCCCAGCCGCCAGCTCCAGGGTTTCCAAGGCACGAACCGTCGCTAAAAAGTGTTACTATCTTCACTTGATTTTTCTGTGATGTGGGATAAAATTTTCACACTTCCTAGCTCGTGACAGACTGGACAGCGGTAAAAGTGCATAGGAAATGAGTTTTTGCAGTTTTTGCAAACGTAGTTAAAGCTTAGCCCAGCCGCGTCAAATTTAGCATCGTTTAGCCTTTTTATGGCATTTAGCTCAAAGCCGTAAATTTCACATGGCTCGTCTATATCGCCCTTTGCGTAAAAGAGGGATTTGTATTTTGCATCGTCTAAATTTATAGGCGTTTTTAGGTTGTAAAGCAGGTCTAGCACATCTTCAAATTTGGCAAAATCTTTTAAATTTTCTAAATTTTCATTGTGCCTTATGAAAAGCGCTAAGATCATGCGCTTTAAAAGCTCAAAATTTTGGCTAAGGTGTGAGAGAATTTCCACCTTTTCGCTAAAGCTTAAATTTCTATCATCAAGCGTGCTAATCGCCTTTATATAGGCCTTTTGATCTTTTACATTTGTCCCTAGCTCTTCAAGAGAATTTAGTGCATAAAGGGCTTCTTTATAGTTTTTAAGCTTCTCATCTATCATTGTTAAAAAGCGCAGTGCGAGGACGTTTCTAGGGCTTAGCTCGAGCGCTTTTTCAAAGATTTCGCTAGCTTTTTTTAAAAATCCAGCCTTAAAATATACCTCTCCAAGCTCGTTTAGGATAAATTCTTTCTCGTTTTTATCTTTTACCTTTTCAAGTGCGATTAGATAGACGCCGATCGATTTTTCAAAGTCGCCATTTTTAGCGAAGGTATGACCTAGCATGCTAAGGCTTGGTATATCTACTTCTGGGCTTTTTAGCATCTGCTTGTGCTCGTCGCTTATGCCATCTTTGCTGTCAAATTTCTTGATAAATTTCTCGATACGTTTTTTCTCATCTTTGCTAGAAAATATGCCCCAAGCATAGCTTAAAGCAGCGATCATCAAGATGATACTAAATAGAATAATAAGGCTAAATATCGGATCTCTGTGTCCAATGAAAAAAATATCCACGCTAACACTTTGTAATAAAATTTTACTTTAATTATAACAAAGCAGTTGTATAATTTTGCTTATGATAGATCCAAAATCCATTGAAAAATTAAAAAACCAAATAGACATTGTTAATATCATCGAGCAGTATATCCCTGTTAAAAAGATGGGCTCAAGCTACAAGTGCGTATGTCCGTTTCACGACGACAAAAACCCGAGCATGAGCATAAATCAAAACAAGCAGATGTATCACTGCTTTGCCTGCAAAGCTGGCGGAGATGCGGTTAAATTTGTGATGGATTATGAAAAGCTAACCTACCCAGAGGCGATAGAAAAGATCGCTCAAATTTCAAATTTCAGCCTTGAATACACAAACGACAAGGTGCCAACGCAAAAAGAAAATAAGCACATTTTAGAAAAGGTAAATGCTTTTTATAGAAGTGAGTTTTACAAAAACGAAGCAGCCATTAGATATATCAAGTCGCGCGGTATAAATGACGCAATGATCGAGAAATTTGAGCTTGGTTGGGCTGGGGATAGTAAAAGCACCATTAGGCTTTTGCAAAATGAAAACATAGAGCCAAAAGAGGCGGTGGAGTCTGGTATAGTTAAGCAAAATGAGAAGGGAATTTATGCTAGTTTTATCGAGCGCATAACATTTCCCATCTACTCGCACACCACAAGGTTAGTTGGCTTTGGTGGCAGAACGATCTCAGATCACCCTGCAAAATATGTAAATTCGCCTCAAAGCTCGGTATTTGACAAGTCAAAGCTACTCTATGGCTACCACCTAGCTAGGCAAAGCATATTTGAGAAAAATCAGATAATAATCACTGAGGGTTACCTTGACGTCATCATGCTTCACTACGCAGGCTTTACAAACGCTGTTGCTGTGCTTGGCACAGCACTTACTACAAGCCACTTACCACTTTTAAAAAGGGGCGAGATAAGCGTAGTGCTTTGCTTTGACGGAGATGGCGCTGGCATAAATGCAGCCATAAAATCCGCTCACCTGCTAAGCATAAATAAGATAGATACAAAAGTAGTCATCATAAGTAACGGCGCAGATCCTGCTGATATGGTCTTTGCAGGCAAGATAAAGGAGCTAAAAGAGCTCTTTGGCTCTGGTGAGGATGCGGTGAAATTTTATATAGAAAAGATCATGCAAAAGTATGACATCACGCGCTCAATGCAAAGAGATAACTGTCTAAGCGAGATAAAAGCCTATATGGACGAGCTTGGAGAGGAGATAGCAAGCTCGTATGTGACAGAAGTAGCGGCAAGATTTAACCTCACTCCACAAAGCGTAGCAGATAGGTTTGGGTTAAAGCAGAAGCCAAAAAATGAAGCTAAATTTAAAAGAGAATTTAGAAAAAAAAGCAAAGATGAATTTAGCAACTCTGTCATGGTAGATGAGGTGCCAGCTGTGATGAACAAAGACCCACTCGAGTTTGCGCTTTTTAAAACTATGCTAAATAACCCAAACTACAGAGATGAGATACTCTCAAAGCTTGGAGCTAGATACTTTATAAAGCATCCTGAGTATCTAAACGCCATCCTTTATAGATACGATGTAAGCGATGAGGAGATGGTTAGAGAAATTTTAATGGACGAAAAGATCCATGAGATCACCGATGCAACCACTTTGCAAAAGGCTATTTTAAATATGCAAATAGCCTTTTATGAGAATGAACAGCAAATTTTAAAAGGCTCTGACAACCCAAATAAGATAGAAATTTTAGAAAAACTGCTATTTATCATCAAAGATCTCAAGACTCAGCTTTATAAAATTTAAAAACTCACACTTTTTCAGCTTCAAATCATAAAACAAAATGTAAAATGCTTAAAGTAATAAATCTTTTTAAGATTGGTTTTATATTTTAAGGATTTATGATGATAGACGCTAAAAGATTTGAGAGAAATTTTAACGCTATAAGCGAGTTTGGAGCGCTAAAAGGTGGCGGGCTAACAAGGCTAGCCTTTAGCAAAGAGGACCTTGAAGCAAGAAAATTTCTTATAAATTTGATAGAAAAAAATGGCTTTAAACTTAAAATTGACAATGTCGGCAACATCTTCGCCATATATGATGAAGGCTGCGAGGTGGGAGCAAAGCCAGTTTGCGTGGGCTCTCACATAGATAGCGTGCCAAATGGAGGCTTTTATGACGGCACACTTGGCGTTATGGCTGGTCTTGAGGCGCTAAGCTCTATAAAAGAGGCTGGCATCAAGCTAAAGCGCCCACTTTGGCTCATAAATTTTAGCTGTGAGGAGTCAAGCCGCTTTAAAACAGCCACTATCGGCAGCAAGATAATAAGCGGCAAACTTGGCTTGCAAAGGCTTCATGAGCTAAAAGATGAAGATGGCATCTCGCTTTTTGAGGCGATGAGCGCGGCTGGATTTAAACCACAAAATTTAGATGAAGCCATCCTAAAAGAAAACTCCCTACACGCCTATCTTGAGCTTCACATCGAGCAAGGCCCAGTGCTTGAGCGAAGCGGCATAAGCGTTGGCGTGGTAAGCGGGATCGCAGCGCCAATTAGATTTGAGATCACAATACAGGGCAAGGCTGATCACAGCGGTGCAACTCCTATGAATATGCGCAGTGACGCCCTGCTTGCTGCCTCACACATCATAATCGCTGCAAATAAATTTGCCAAAAACAAAAAAACAGCCGTCGCAACCGTTGGCTACGTGCATGCAAAACCAGGCGTTTTAAACGTCGTGCCAGGAGAGGCGAGGCTTGGCGTTGATCTAAGAGATATCGATAAGGCTAGCTTAGGGGAGCTAAATTTAGAGCTTAGAAATTTTGTGGGTGAGCTAAGTTGTGAGCTTAAATTTAGCTACGAGATAAGAGAGCTAAGTAGCGACGAGCCAGTAAAACTAAGCAAACACGCCATAAATTTACTTGAAGATGAAGCCAAAAAGCTTGGCATAAAAACGCTTACTTTGCCAAGTGGGGCTGGGCATGATGCGATGAATTTAACAAAGCTTGCAAGCAGCGTTGGCATGCTCTTTATCCCTTGCGTAGATGGTATCAGCCACAACACCAAAGAGGCGATAAATTTCAAAGACGCAGTAGCCGCAACTAAAATTTTAACAAATGCACTAATAAGACTTTCAAACGAGGAGTAGTCATGGACAAAATAGCAAAATTAGCACTATCTTTAAAAGAGGATATGATCAAAGATCGCAGATACTTTCACTCGCACCCAGAAACTGGCTGGTTTACCTTTTTTACGACTGCGGTTTTGGCAAAAAGACTTAGCGAGCTAGGATATGAGGTGAAGCTTGGCGAAGAGGTCGTAAAAAGCGATGCAAGGCTTGGAGTTGGCAGCAAAGAGCAGTGTCAAAAGGCTATCGAGCGAGCAAAAAGTCTTTTAAATCCTGACGAGGCAAAATACCTTGAATATATGAAAGATGGCCTAACTGGCCTAACAGCATTTATCGACACAAAAAGACCTGGTAAATTTAGCGCTTTTAGATTTGACATCGATAGCGTTGATGTGACAGAGAGCGCGGAGGCTGCTCATAGACCTTGCAAAGAGGGCTTTGGCTCAGATATCTCTGGTATCACGCACGCTTGTGGGCACGATGGTCACATGGCGATGGGTCTAGCGCTTGCAAAGCTGATCGCTAAAAATTTAGACGAGTTTAACGGCAAATTTAAATTTATATTTCAAACAGCAGAAGAGGGCACAAGGGGCGCCGTGGCTATGGAGGCTGCTGGCGTGCTTGAGGGCATCGAGTATCTACTTGGCGGACACATCGGCTTTCAAGCAGAAACAAATGGCGGCATAGTTTGTGGCACAAATAAATTGCTTGCAACATCTAAATTTGACGTGTATATCACTGGTCGTTCAGCTCACGCAGCAGGAGCGCCGCAGGAGGGAGCAAATGCCCTTTTAGCCGCTGCTCAAATGGCTCTAAATATGCATGGCATCACAAGGCACGCAAAGGGTGTGACTAGGATAAATGTAGGCGTTTTAAGAGCAGGTGAGGGCAGAAACGTCATAGCACCAAACGGCTATCTAGCCTGCGAAACAAGGGGCGAGGATACAAAACTAAATGAATTTATGTATAAAAAATGTATGGATATCGTAAAAGGTGTGAGTGAAATTTACGGCGTTGAGAGCAAGGTCGTGATGACTGGGGGCACAAGCGGGGCAAATAGCGACAAAGAGGTGACTAAAATTTTCTATGAAGCAGCAAAAGAGAGCCCATTTATAGATGATGATAAGATCGTTAAAGAGCTTGACTTTGGCGCTTGCGAGGACTTCGCTCACTTTATGAGAGCTTTGCAAGATAGGGGCGCAAAGAGCGGCTATATGATGATCGGCACAAATTTAAAAGCAGGACATCACAACAGCAAATTTGACTTTGACGAGGAGTGTTTGGTCGCTGGGGTTGATATCTATCTAAGGGCTGCTTACAAACTAAATGGAGCTAAAAAATGAAAAATGCTTTACTAATCAGCGCTTCAAGCTACCAAGACACTGGCTACTTGAGACACTGCAAAAACTGGGTTAAGGACTTTTTGGGTGAGAGTGGCAAGGAGGAAATTTTATTTATCCCTTATGCTGGAGTTAGACGAAGTAATGACGAATACGAGCAAAAGGTGATCGACCGCCTAAAAAATAAAAATATAAAATCAATCCACCACTACGAGGATAAAATTTCAGCTATCAAAAACGCTAGCAGTATCGCAGTTGGCGGCGGCAATACCTTTATGCTTCTTTACACGCTTTATAAGCTAAATTTGATTGATCCTATAAAAGAGGCTGTGGCAAACGGCGCAAAATACTTTGGCTGGTCAGCAGGTGCAAACATCGCTGGCAAGACGATGATGACGACAAATGATATGCCTATCATCATGCCAAAGTCATTTGACAGCCTAAATATATTCCCATATCAGATCAACCCTCACTTTATAAGTGGCAAACTAGCAGGTCATAACGGCGAGAGCAGGGAGGAGAGGCTAGAGGAGTTTTTGATAGCAAATCCAAAAGAGACTATCTACGCACTGCCAGAGGGCACGGCTTTGCTTATAGAGGGTAGCGAAGCTGAGGTCATAGGACATAGCGAAATTTTAAAATTTGAGTATCAAAAAGAGATAGAAAAAATAGAAGTTGGAACTAAATTTAAAATCTAAACAAGGAGAGAGGTATGGAATCATTCAAGCTAATTGCTGCCATTCTTGGCATCGTTGCAGTTGTAGCACTTCTTGTCTTAAAAAAAGAGACAAGAACGGTGCTAATAGGTGTTGGTTTGGTGCTTTGTTTAATCGCACTAAAACCTATGGGGGCACTAAGTGCTTTTACTGACTATATGACTAAAGCAGGGCTTATAAAAGCTATTTGTGCTAGTATGGGTTTTGCTTTTGTTATGAAATACACAATGTGCGATAAGCACCTCGTTGCGCTTCTTACAAAGCCACTTAGAAACGTGGGATTTATCTTGATCCCTGTAACAACCGTGCTAACTTACTTTATAAATATCGCTATCCCTTCAGCTGCTGGCTGCTCGGCTGCTGTTGGTGCGACGCTTATACCACTTTTAATGGCTTCAGGCGTTTGCCCTGCGATGGCTGGTGCGGCTGTTTTTGCAGGCACATTTGGCTCAGTCCTAAGCCCGGGCTCTGCGCACAACATATATGTGGCTGATCTTGTTAAAAAGACAGTTGAGGGATATACAGTTCAAGACATCATAAAAGTGCAAATTCCTAGCGCATTTACAGCTCTTGTTATCGTAGTTGTCATGCTAACTATCGTCGCAATATTATTTAAAGACTATCAAAAAGGTACAAATTTCACTATCGAAAGCGGTGCTGCTAGCGAAGAGAAGTCAGCGTTTAAAGTAAATTTGATCTACGCTCTTATGCCACTTGTCCCACTTGTCATATTGGTTATCGGCGGAACTAGCCTAGCAAAAGACTACAGCTTTTTGGCATGGACAAAGATGGGCGTTGCTGAGGCGATGATACTTGGCGCTATCATAGCTATCTTTGCTACGCTTACAAACCCACAAAAGATCACAAAAGAGTTCTTTAACGGCATGGGTCACGCTTACGCTGATGTTATCGGTATCATCATCGCAGCTGGCGTCTTTGTCGCAGGTCTAAAGGCGTGTGGAGCTGTTGATGTGGTCATCGCATGGCTAAAAACTGATCAAAGCTACGTTAAATTTGGCGGAACATTTGTGCCATTTATCATGGGTATAGTTACAGGCTCAGGCGACGCTGCTACATTTGCATTTAACGAAGCCGTCACAACAAACGCTGCTGCTCTTGGCTTTGAGCAAGATAAGCTTGGTATGGCTGCGGCAATCGCAGGCTCACTTGGACGTTCAGCTTCTCCGATCGCTGGAGCTGCTATCGTTTGTGCTGGTATTGCTATGGTTAGCCCAGTCGAGCTTGCAAAAAGGACTTTTTTAGGTATGTTTCTCTCTGTTGTGGCGATCGCATTTTTCGTCATCTAAGGATGAAAGATGGATATCGTAGAGAGATTTATAAACTATACGAAATTTAACACAACGACAAATAAAGAGAATGGATTAAAAGGCATTATGCCTTCTAATCCAACCGAGTATGAGCTGGCTCTTTTTATAAAAGACGAGCTTAGCTCGCTTGGCATAAAAGATATCATCTTGCAAGAGAATGCTATCTTGATAGCAAAGATCCCTGCAAACTGCGAAAACGCCCCAAGTATCGCCTTTTTTGCGCACTTAGATACAAGTAGCGAGCAAAAAAACGACACAAAAGCTAAGATAGTAAAATACACAGGCGGCGACATCTGCCTAAACGAAGAGCAGGGAATTTATCTTAAATTTAGCGACAATCCAGAGCTTAAAAAATACATTGGCGATGATATAGTCGTGACTGACGGCACTAGCTTGCTTGGTGCTGACGATAAAGCTGCGATCGCTAGTATCGTAAATATGGCTAGCTTTTTCATGCAAAATCCTGATGTAAAGCACGGCAAGATCGTGATCTGCTTCGTGCCTGATGAGGAGCAAGGTTTGCTTGGCGCAAAGGCGCTTGATGTAAATTTACTGGGAGCCAACTTTGGCTACTGCTTAGACTGCTGCGAGATAGGCGAGCTAATATACGAAAACTGGAACGCAGCTGACTGCACGATGGTCTTTAAAGGCGTTTCGGCTCATCCGATGAACGCAAAGGGCAAGCTTGTAAATTCGCTACTTCTTGCGCATAAATTTATCTCGCTTTTGCCAGGTGGCGAAGTGCCAGAGTGCACCGAGGGCAAAGAGGGCTATTTCTGGGTGAAAGAGCTTAGCGGAAACAGCGCAAAAACGACGCTCAAGATCGACATAAGAGAATTTGACGAGCCTAAATTTCAAAAAAGGCTCGAGTTTTTAAGTGATATGGCAAATTCTTTTAACAAAATTTATGGGCAGTGCTGTGAGATCACGCTAAAAACACGCTATGAAAACGTCTTTAGGTTCTTAAAAGACGAAAACTCACTGCCTATAAAACTAGCAAAAGATGCCTTTAGTGAGCTAAATATCACGCCAAACATAAAGCCTATGCGTGGCGGATACGACGGCGCTGCGATCTCTGCAAAGGGTGTGCCAACGCTAAATTTATTCACAGGGGGAAATAACTTTCACTCCGTCTTTGAGTACTTGCCAGTTGGCAGCCTAAAAGCCGCAAGCGAAGTCATTAAAAAAATCGTAATTAACGCTGCTAAATAAACTTCATAAAAGCCTAGATTTAGTAAATTTAGGCTTTAAATTTTACTTACGGGACAAAAATGAAGGCTTTAGCTTTGTTTAGCGGAGGGCTTGATAGCATGCTCTCTATGAAAATAATAAGCGATCAGGGTATCGAAGTGGTCGCACTTTATATGGATACTGGATTTGGCGTGGATGAGGAGAGGCACGAAGTTTTAAGGCGCCGTGCAGCAATGGCGGGGGCTAGCTTAAAAGTGGTTGATATGAGAAATGAGTATCTTCGCGACGTGCTCTTTAATCCAAAATACGGCTATGGCAAGCAGTTTAACCCTTGCATCGACTGCCACGGATATATGTTTAAAACCGCTCTTAATATGCTAAAAAGCGAAAATGCAAATTTTATCATCACAGGCGAAGTCGTAGGACAAAGGCCGATGAGTCAGCGCAGAGATGCACTTTTTCAGGTTAAGCGCTTAGCTGATGATGAGGATGATCTAGTGCTTCGTCCGATGTGTGCTAAGCTCTTGCCACCAACTAAGCCAGAGCGCGAGGGCTGGGTCGATAGAGAGAAGCTACTTGGTATAAGCGGGCGTGATAGAAAGCCGCAGCTTGCTTTGGCGAAGGAATTTGGCTTTGAGGACTTTGCAACGCCTGGAGGCGGGTGCTTGCTAACGATCGAGAGCTTTGCTGTAAAGATAAAAGACTACTTGAAATTTGATAAAGAGATGCGAGACATCGACGTTACGTGGCTAAAACTTGGTAGGCATCTGCGCTTGGTAGATGGCGCAAAAATGATAATAGGGCGTGATGAGAGTGATAATAACGCACTTTTGGCTCATCCAAATGATAAATTTGAGCAGGTTAAATTTAAAGAGAGCGATGACATCGTAGGAGCTGTTAGCTTCATAAGCAAAAATGCTAGCTTTGCTGACAAAGAGCTTGCTGCAAGGCTCGCGCTAGCATATACAAAAGCTAGCAGAGAAAATGAATTTGAAGTTAGCATCGCAAATGAGAAATTTATCATCAAACCTGAAGATAAAAAGCTAGCGCAAGAGTTTTTTGTAAAATAAATCCAAATTTGCAAAGGAATTTGATCTAAATTTCTTTGCAATATCTAAAATTTTATAACTATTTCAAACCCCCACAAAATCTAAATTTACAAAATTCACAGTCATAAATATGTCACACTTGTACCGAAGTACAATAGCCATGTTTTATCAAAACCGCTAAATTTAAGAAAAAATTTAAAAAGGGAGATACATGTCAAAGGAAATAGGTGTAGTAAAAAATGTAACGCAAGGAAGCGTAAAAGCTGTAAGCCCAACAGGCGAAAGCAGAGAATTAAAAGTAGGTGACATAGTATATCAAGGTGAAAAGATAGTCACTGAATCAACTGACGCAAAAGTAGTAATAGCAAAAGCAGATGGAAAAGAGATAAGCCTAATAGGTAAAGACTCAATAAAATTAGACCAAAGCGTTAGTGAAAATTCTCAAACAACAGCAGATATAAATTCACTTCAAAAAGCAATACTTGGTGGTCAAGACCTTAACGCTTTAGAAGAGACTGCAGCTGGCGGAAACCAAGCAGGTGGAAACGCTGGAGGTGACGGAGTAAGTCTTGGTGCTGCTAGCTTTGCACAGGGTGGTCACTACTCAAATATAAGTGCGAATTTTAATAATCTCGGCGACCTAGGTGCTACATTTGAAGCCCCTGTTAGCTCAGTTGGCGGCGGACAAAGTGAAAATTTAGGTGACGGAGCGGCTACTGATAACGTAGTACCACCACAACCATTGCCACCACAGCCAAATGGAATAATCAAAATCCCACTCTCAGCTCACAAGGGCGAGGACCCAGCGGCTGAGCTACTACCGACATTTACAACAAAGATACCTAGCGGATATAGCGTGCAAAAGCAAGGTGATGGCAGAAGCTACCTAGTGCCTGATGATGTTGTGAATGAATTTACATACAATAATGGCTGGTACGTGAGCAACGACGGCCAGCTAGCTATCGGTCAAGACGAGGCTAAAAAGCTAGCAGTAACGAGCAACGCAAATGAGGGAAACTACCCAGATGATGGCACAGTAGCAAAGATAGTAGCTCCAAATGCGCAGCTAAACGTTTTTGGCTCAGATATCAACGACGAAATAGTTGTAGATAATGCGCAGATAAACAATGTCTACGGCGGTGTTGGTGCTGATAAAATTTTAGGCATAAATTCTGCAAAGCTTAGCAACATCTCTGGTGGCTCTGGCGATGACGTGATCGATCTAAACAAAACTACGATCACTGGCATGGTTGTGGGCAACGATGGCGACGATACTATAAATGTAGATAATGGCTCAAAAGTTGCTAAAAGCGTATATGGAAACGACGGAAAAGACACTATAACGATAGATAATAACTCTGTTATTAGCAAGAATGTATTTGGTAACGACGGAAAAGATACGATAGTAGTTCAAGGCGGTGCCAAAGTGGACGGCTGGGTGCTTGGCGATACAAAGACTAAAAATGATATGCATGAAAAACAGGTAAATCCATCTTTAGATATAACAGATAGTGGCGCTGGTAATGACACCATAAAAATAAGTGGCGCAGGAACTAGTGTAAAAAATATAGGTGGCGGAAATGGCGATGATACTATCACAGTAGAAAAAGGCGCACGTGTCGTACTCATCCAAGCAGACGAGGGCGATGACACCATAACTGTAACTGGCGCTGGCACATTTACAAGCGCAGTAAATGGCAGAGGTGGCGACGATACTATCTTGGTTAGCGACCAAGCAACGGTTGAGGGCATAGTTGGTAGATGGGGCAATGACGACATAACAGTAACTGGCGCTGGCACTACCGTAACTGAATATGTACAGGGCAACGAAGACGCTGATACTATTAGAATTTTAGACGGAGCTACTGTAAATCAATATGTAAGCGGCGGTCGTGGCGAGGCGCCTAGCGTATATGGTGGCGCTCAAGACTCTGATAAAAACATAGTGATCATAAAAAATGCCACAGTAAAAGGCGCCGTAGAGGGCAGCACTCGCGGCGGCGATAGTGAGATCGAAATTTCAGGCTCTACTATAAATGGTAAAGTAGTTGGCTCTAGCGACGGTACAAAAGCTAGTAAACTTACCATAGAAGACGGTTCTGTGGACTTTAGTAAGGTTGAGAAAATAACAAACCTTGAACTTGGCGGAGCTGATAAAAATTTAAATATCACACTAACTAAAGACGATATCTTTAGAAACAATGAGCTTAAGATAGATGGCGAAGAAGGCGATAAAGTAACGTTAACTGGCGGCTTTACAGAGGTTGGCTCACATGATGGCTACAGAACATACGCAGCAACAGGCTCTACGATAAGCGTAGATATCAAAGAGGATGTCGTTGTAACTCTATAATAAATTTGGTCTAAAAGGGAAACCTTTTGGACCGAAAACTTTTTTCTAAATCTACACTCAAATTTTAAAAATATCAATCAAATTTCATTTCTTTGTCAAATTCTTATTAAATTATAAAAATATATTATGCTTAAATTGCATATTAAGGTAATTATATATTATTTGAAAGTTAAATATAAAAATATATATTTTATAAAGGAATAAAATGAGAAAAATTTTTACTGTCCCTGTAGTTATGCTGACTGCCTTAAGTATAAATGCCGCCGAGTTTAGAGAGATCAAAGATATCTCTGGTAACATCGTCAAAGTCCCGGCTAACATAGAAAAGAACGCCACGCTTTGGTACGCAAATAACCAGATCGTCTTGATGTTAGGTGGTGCTGATAAGATAGTAGCGACGACCGATCTTATCAAAAATAATAAGTGGTTTTCGCATGTGTATCCTAGAATTTCAAGCATACCTAATGGCGTAAATGGCAAGAGTTTGCAGGCTGAAGAGCTAGTCAAACTAAACCCTGACATCGTCATAGCCGCTGATAAAAACAACAAAGAAGAGCTAGTTAAAAACGGCTTTACTGTGCTTTATCCGTCATTTACAAATCACGCTGATATAAAAAAGAGCATATCTATCATGGCTGAAGTCATAGGTGGTGACGCGCCAAAGATAGCTAAGAAATTTAATGAGTATTTTGACGGCAACCTCAAAAGAGTGCTAAGTAAAACAGATAAGATCGCTGCGTCAGATAGACCAAAAGTGCTTCACATAGCTGATGGTAAGAACTTACTTAAGGTCGATGGCACAAATACGATCATAGATGAGTGGATAAGGGTTTTCAGGTGGGCAAAATGCAGTGCAAAAAGCTGGAAATATGCTTGAAATCAATGCCGAAGAGATCATAAATATAAACCCAGACGTCATCATCATAGGCAGAGCCAAAGCGCCAGAAATTTTAAAAAAACTATATGAAGATCAAGTCTATGCCGGCACAAACGCTGTCAAAAACAAAAAAGTCTATGTAAATCCAGCTGGCGTCTTTAGCTGGGATAGATACGGCGCTGAGGGAGCTTTACAAATTTTATGGGCGGCAAAGACCTTGCATCCTGAGCTTTTTAAAGATGTGGATATAGCGGCTGAGACAAAGAAATTTTATAAAGAGTTTTTACACTACGACCTAAGCGACAAAGAGGTTGGCTACATCTTAAATGGGCTAGATCCAGAGGGTAAATAGAAATTTATAGCGAGCAAGTTTTGCTCGCTCGCTAAATTTAAAGCTAAATAAATATATTTTTAGAATTTATTTTTTGATATAAACTCTTTTGCTGAAGGCACATAGCGTAATTGCTTTGGCGTTGTTGGATGTTTTTCGCTACTCATTATTTTTTCAAAAGGTAGTAGCTTTAACTCTCCATCTGGAGAAAGAACAATAGAGTCAAATTTGTATATTTTTTCTCCTATGGCCTTTGATATCACTATATCATGCAGCTTTTCTAATACCGTTTTAGAATTTGTTTTATTAGCAATTATTTTATTTATCATATTGCTATTTTCGATGTTGATTTTTGCAAATTTTATCTCGCCACTTTTATCTATACTAAAAATATAATAGTTTTTTCCATAGTAGCCAATATCTATAAAAAGCTCATTTGACGCGAGTTGATTTGTTAAATCACTTATTTTTATATCTTTCATATTGGTTGTAGCATTTTCGTCATCAGAAAGTACGCCCTTGTCGTTGATAAATATCTCATAAATTTCTTCTATTAGTGCTTTTTTGTTGTCGGCAATTTGCTGATATGAGTTTCCGCTATCTAAAACATTTGATAAAAATCGCTCATTGGCTTTTAGAAAAGTATTTTTTTGTTCATTGGTTAATACTTTAAAATTTCTATCTCTATTGAGTTTAAATATCTGATAGGATTTTTTAAAGTAGTCATACGCTTTAAGATAATCGCCCATATAATCATAAACAAACCCTATATCGCTATAGCTGTTGGCAATATCAATATGATCTTTTTCTAGTATTTGTTTTCTTATATCTAAGGCTTTTGTATGATATTTTAATGCACTAACTTTGTCGTTCATTTCGTCATAAATAGCTGCTATATTGTTATAAATACTAGCTGTAAGAGGATGATTGTCCCCTAGCTTTTTCTCTTGTGCCTTTAGCGCTTTTGTATAAAATTTTAAAGCATTTTTATTATCGCCCATATGATTATAGATAAGCCCTAGATTGTTATAGCTAATGATATTTTCAGGATGGTTTTCCTCTAAGATATTTTCTCTTAATTTTAAAGCTTTCATAGTGTTTTCTAAAGCCTTTTGGTGGTCGCCCATTTCTTCATAAATAAGCCCTATGTTGTTGTAGGCAGTGGCTATATCAGGATGATTTTTGCCTAAGACTTTTTCTTGTATATCTAAAGCTTTTGTATAAAATTCTAAAGCTTTTGTATTGTCGTTCATGTTATTATAAATAATGCCAAGATTATTATAACTGATGGCAGTATTTGGATGGTTTTTACCCAAGACTTTTTCTTGTATATCTAAAGCTTTTATGCAAAATTCTAGTGCCTTAGGATAGTTGCCTAAATAATTATAAACAAGACCTATATTGTTATAGCTATTGGCAACATCTGGATGATTATTGCCTAAAATATACTCTTGTATCTCTATAGCTTTTTTATAAAATTCTAAAGCCATAGAATAATCAGCCATATTTCTATAAACAAAACCTATATTATTGTAGCAAAGTGCAATATTTGGATGATTTTTATCTAAATTTTTTTCATAAATTTTCAAAGTCTTTTTAAAAAAATCTAGTGCTTTTTGATAGTCGCCCAAATAAGTATAAGTAAGGCCTATGTTGTTATATGTTATGGCAGTTTCTGGATGATCTTCGCCTAACATTCTCTCTTGCACGTTTAATGCTTTATTGTAAAATTCTAATGCTTTAGAGTGCTCGCCCATCTTTGCATAAATCAGCCCTACGTTGCTGTAAGATGTGCCAATAGTAGGATCGTTCATCCCTGAGATTTTTTCTAATATATCTATGGATTTTTTATTAAATTCTAACGCCTTTGGGTAATTAGCCATGTAGTGATAAATGAGCCCCATATTATTATAGCTAGTGGCAACTTCCGCGTTTTCTTTTCCTAAAATTTTCTCTTGTATAGCCAAAGCTTTTGTTGAAAATTCTAAAGCCTTTTCGTACTCTCCCATGAAAGCGTAGGCAAGGCCCATGTTGTTATAAATGACAGCATTTTTTATATCATCTCGTCCTAAAATGTTTTCCTGAATTTCTAGCGCTTTTGTGTAAGCCTCAATAGCTTTTTGGTAGTTGCCGTTTTGATAGTATTCGTACGCGGCGATGCTGTAGTCATCAGCGTCATCCATAGTAGTAGCACATGCAGCCAAAACTACTAAGGAGATAGCAAATAAAATTTTTCTAAGCATAAATTCGTCCTTTAATGGTATTTAAAATCCGTTACAATCACAATGTATTAGTGTGAAGTTGTTAAATTTTGTTGTTATTTTATTTAAAAAATATAAAAAAGTTCTTATGTGTTAAAAGGGCGAGAAATTAAATAAATTTAATAAAAATTTAGCTGGTTTGGTTAACCAAAATTTAGCACCAAAAACCAAATTTAAAAAGAAAGATCCGCCCCAGATGAGGCGGATATGAGGTTATTTTTTAGTAGGAGGATACATCTTCCAGCTGCTATCTACCTTCCAGTCTATCGGGTGGCAAGACATACAAGTATTTAGCTTTTGCGGATGATGCACAGCGTGGCATGACTGACACTGAAGCATCTCGTTGTCTTTATTGTGAGTGCCTTCATGTGGGTTAGATAGGCCGTAGTGTGCGGTTTTTTTCCTGATATCAGCTATCTTGTGACAGCTGGTGCACTGCTCGTTAGTAAAGCCTCTTTGTTTTGTTGGTGTCTCAAAGTCGCCAGTCGCATACATTCTCACCTCATTTAGCTGCTCACCTATGGTTGGTGTATGGCAGTCGTGGCATGTTACATTTGCGTCGTTATGCTTTTTAGCTAACAAATTTCCTTTTGTGTAAGAGTCGTACTCTGGCTGCATGTTGTGACACAAGATACAAAATTCAGCCTTGTGGCTAGCAGCCTCTATTTGGTGAAACGCTATAAAGCCCACGATAGCGGCTACTATTAGTCCTATTATCGTATATTTTTTTCTATTGCTCATGCTTGTACTCCTTTTGCGTTTGCCGCAGCCTGATAGCCTGCTAAGCGTCCGTAGCATAGGCATGTTCCGTGGCTAGTGCCGGCTAAAACTACTGGATAATCTCCCAAAAAGCGTCCGCCCATAACGTTACCGCAGGCGTAAAGTCCTGAAATTTCGTTATAGTCGGTATCTAGCACATTTGCAGTGCTTGGCTCTACGGTGAAGCCGCCCATGACGACCAGGCTCGCACCTACTCCCATTTTGCCAGCATAAAACGGCGCATGGCGGACTGGAAACATCCTCTTAGCGGTCTTGCCAAAGTCATCATCATGGCCTTTGTCGCATAGCTCGTTGTATCGTTTTATGGTCGCCAAAAACTGTGTTTGCGCCTTTTTGTTATCAGGGTAGAGCTTACTAGCAAGCTCTTCAATGGTGTTTGCTTTTATGACATCAGGCATCTCTTCAATATCTTTTACCGATATATATGATGTTTTGCCTATCGCCCACTGGCAGTCAGGTGGAAGCTTTGGATTATCTTCTACACAGTGGTTTACGCTGCCGTGTGATACGCCCATGAGGCCGACTTGCTCTGGAAAATTAGAGTCAAATACTTGCCAGCCAAAGCCTCCTGGTTGGCGAGAGAGCGGCTGAGTGACTTGCTGACCGCTTAGATCTTCATTTGTAAAGCGCTCTCCCTTTGCATTTGTTAGTAAAAACGCATCAACGCCAAGCGGTCCGCCAAGCGTGTGAGCGACTGGTGCGTGCGGTCCGTCTTCTAGCTTTGCACCTATCCATGAGCCAAGTTTGTGTCCGTCTCCCGTGTTGGTCGGATTGTTTTTGTAGTCTCTGTTTGGAAACGGACAGAAGAAATTTGCCACCCACGGCACAAATGTCTTTACCATCTCAGGGTCATTCATATAATCGCCCGTAGCAAGTATCACCGACTTAGCATTTATCTTGATATATGAGCCATCAGCCATATTTTGCGCGATCGCTCCTTGCATTTTGCCAGTCGTTTTGTCGCGAAGTAGCTTTTTTGCACGAGTTTTAAAGATATACTTTGCACCTTGTTTTATAGACTTTTCATAAACTAGCTCCATCATCGGCTCTTGACTAGGTAAAAAGGACATAACAGTTGGATAGCTTGGGCTGTTTTCCTTACTTGGGTCGTATCCGGCCGGGAGTGGATAGTGCATAACCATCAAATTTATCTTACTTCTATCAAGCTGCGTATCGGTCTCTTTCATAAAATGCACCGCAGGAGCAAGCTCTATCATCCAGTCAAAGTCCTCGCCGCTGTGATCCGCCCAGTAGTTCCACACTCGCTGATCGGCGCGATAGCCCATCTGTTTTAAGTGTTCATTTATGGCCGCATTCTTGTCATATTTGATACCAAGCTCTCTTTGAAATTTATTGCCTAGAGTGCCGTACTGACCGCTTCTAACCTGAAAGCGACCGGCTTTTTCTAGGACGATAACCCTTGCGCCTTTTTCGGTAGCAGCGCGCGCAGCGTGAAGCCCTGAAACGCCAGCACCGATGATAAGCACATCGGTTTCAAGCGTCTCTTTTATATCTTTGTCTGAAATTTCAGGCTCAACACCTAGCCATTTTGGCACATCAGGTGCTTTTGTGGTCTCCTTTTCTGGATGGATGAGGTGGTTATTTGGGTTATCACAGCCTGTTAGCAGCGCTGATCCTGCTGCAACTGAGCCAAGTGTGAGTGCGCCACTACGTTTTAAAAACGAGCGACGTGATAGTTCGTTATTTTCTACCATTTTATACTCCTTGTTTCAAATTTATTTCAATATATCAAAGTCATAAGACACTCTTAGCCAAAGCTCTTCATCTCTTGTCTTGCCGTTAGAGCCGCCGTTTGTATACTTTAGCTTTCTATCTAATGTTTCATAGATAGCTGATAGTTTTAGACCCTTAACCGCAGGGACTTTGTAAGTTACTTGCACGTCCCAGCCCTTTACGTCGATTCTAGTTCCTGGTGCTTGACCATGAAGGCCGCCTGAGCGAACGTTGCTACCATTGTGCTGTTTGCCATACCAGTAGTCAGCATCCACTCTAAGACCCTCGGCGCCTACATTGCTAAGGTCGTAGCCTGCGCTAAATTTATGTAAATTCATACCAGCAAAATTCATAAATAAAAACGGACCATAGATCGGAGTGGCCGTAAATGAGCCAACGTCGTTTCCTATGCCTTGAAGCGACATCTGGTTTTTGCTAACGGTTGAGTATGCGTATCTAAAATCAGCGCCATAAGCATTATAAAGCCCTATCATGCCTGCATAGTAATCGCCGTTAAAGTCGAAATTCTCTTTTAAAGTACCGTTTGTTCTTGAGCCTTTATACATAAAGTCTATGCCAACGATCGCGTTTTCAAAAAGCGTAGGCGTTTTGTAACCAGCTGCTGCGAAGTAGAAATTTATATCGCCTTTTGAGTTGGCTGCGTCATCATACTCGATGCCTGAGACATTTGCGTAGCCAGCCGTGAGCGAGACGCCAGGGATGCCGCTATATGTTACAAACGAGTTAAAGATGTTGTCAAATTTATAGCCGTAAGGTCCAAAGCCGCCGATAATAACTCTATCTTTAAACCTTGGTGCGCCGTGATCTCCACCAGTTACTGCGCTTGATCTACCTGCAAATTTCCAAAAGTCAGCTAGGCCAATAACGGTATTTATACTATCAAGCTTTATCCTAGCGCTCACGCCCTCAAATGCCTCTTTGTAGCCCACGTCCGTGTTTGTTGCCACGAGCGGCGGCACTAGGCCTGTGTATTTTGAGTTGTAGTACTGGCGACCTAGTTTAAAGTCGATGTAGTCATTCTCATATCCTAAGTAGGCCTCTGAAAGTGCTACACCTTCGCTATTCCAGTCATAGGCAAAATACTCTTTTGCAGCCTTTGACGGAGCAAAATTTACTAAGCCCTGAGCCGTAAGACCAAGCTTAAAGCCATAGTAAGAGCCAGTTAAGAACCTAAGCTCAGCACCTAAACCACCGATGTGCTCGCGAATTTTATTTGTTCTGCTAGCTGGCGGGAAGTACTCTGTCGAGTCCATATCATAGTATGAAAATATGGTCGCACCCATAGTGCTTGCCTGCAAAGCCTCTTCCAAGCTTTCGCTTGCACTAGCACAGGTCGCCATAGCCATAAGCGCAGCTAAACTAAGAGCAAATTTACTCTTGCTTGTAGTTAAAAAAGATGTTTTCACTCTAAACTCCTTAAATTTCTTTTTTAGGCATTTAACAATGCCGCCTTTTTAAGCTTGGCTTATCGCATCATCACTTGCGATCATGCCGCGCTATGTAAAATTTGTCTTTTTAGTTTTTGCCATTTGGTGATATGTCTAGAATAATCACATCCTTTTAAAACACAAAGCCACTGTGTTTTATGGCATCCCCCTTGGATTTATTAGTGAAATCATAACACGCAGGCTCACGAAAAACGGTAAGGTTTTGGTAACATTAACTAAAAAAATATTTTTAGTTTCAAAATTTAAAATTTGATATAATCACCACTATGATAGAAGTTTTACTTATAGAAGACGACCTTGAACTAGCCGAGCTTTTAAAATATGCACTTGCAAAAAGCGAGATAAGCGTAGCCATAGTCACAAACCCGCTTGAGGGACTTAGAATTTTAAACGAGAAAAATACCTTTGATGCATTGGTGCTTGACCTTGGTTTGCCTGATATGGACGGCCTTGAGGTGTGCAAGCAGGTAAGGCATAGCTACCCATCGCTACCTATCATCATCTCATCGGCTCGCAGCGAAACGCTAGATAAGATAAAGGGCTTTGAGCTTGGGGCGGACGACTACATGGCAAAGCCCTATGAGCCAATAGAGCTTGCATTTAGGCTAAGGGCGATACTTCGCCGAGGGATACAAGCCGGCAATGACTCCAAAACCTTTTGCGTAGATAAACAAAGACGCACTATATTAAAAAATGGAGAAGCCATAGCGCTTACAAAGGCGGAATTTGACATCTTTATCTACCTTTATGAAAAAGAGGGAATAGTCGTATCAAGAGAGGATATTTTGTTAAATTTAGGTCAGGCGAAATTTCAAAGTGGATTAAAAAGCATCGACGTAGCCATAGGACGCTTGCGCCAAAAGATAGGAGACGACCCTAAAAATCCACACTTCATCCACCCCGTGCGCGGTATAGGGTATAAATTTATCAATGCGTAATATATCTATCATCAAACTCATATCATTTTTCTTTTTTGCCGCGCTCATTACGGTAAATTTGGCATTTTTTATCGAATCAAAAAAGCAGATTAGAGACGCAGAGTATCATACTTATGAGCGCTTTATGCTGGGTATGCGTATACGAGGACGAGCAGAAGGCAACGCAGCTAAGCAGCTAGCGCAAATAGGGCTTAAAAACAGCGAACTTGCTTCAGATGAGATCAGGATAGGCGGCGAGAAAATTTTTAGCGACTCCTATGCTGATATGATAAGGTATAACAAAAAGTTTTATTTTGTGCCTAGATTTTCTTCTATCGATCCAAAAATGTTTTCGCGCATTATGGATGCGGCAGGGCTTAATATATCAAGCAAAGATGACATAGCAAAAAACGATGTGCCTTTAGAAAATTTAGAAGAAATCTCTCCACATAACATTTGGATGCTTTGGCTTGTAGTAGATATCGTGATGGTCGCCTTTTTCATAGTTGTTTTGAAAAAACTGCTAAGACTTAGAAATTTAAAAAATATGATAAGAAGAGCAGGCGAGGAGGATAAATTTAGGCTGATAGAAGTAGAAACAAACGACGAAATAGGCCAAATCGCTGGCGAATTTAACACAACTATGCAAAAGATAGACGCCATAAAACAGGCTAGGGCGCTCTTTTTACGCAACATCTTGCACGAATTTCGCAACCCGATAATGAAAGGGCGGATCATGGCGGATATGATCGCTGAAATTTTACAAGATGATAAGGCGGGAGATAGGTTAAAACAAATTTTTATAAGGCTAGAGATGATACTAGGCGAGGTTGTCAAGGTCGAAAAACTAGTGTCTAATGAGTGGGAGCTTAAAAAGAACAAGCACCGAGTCATAGACATCGTCGATCACTCGGTAGATATGCTTCTACTAAAAGACACGAGCCGCATAGATGTGCGAACAGACGGTGAAATAAGCGCTGTTGAGGTTGATTTTGAGCTTTATGCGACTGGAGTTAAAAATTTGATCGATAACGCCTTAAAATATTCAACCGACAAAGTGGTTGTAAGCATAGATAAAAGTGCGCTCTGTATAAGTAGCGTGGGAGACGAGCTTGAGCCAGAAAGACTTGAGTTTGATAGGGCGTTTAACAGAAGAGTAGAAACTTCAAATTCTGGACTTGGACTTGGACTTTACATAGCAAATCAAATTTTTAAAAAGCACGGCCATGCCCTAAAATACAAACATGAAGGTTGTAGAAATATTTTTATGATCTGTTTTGGGGAGTGATTTAAATAAGAGTTGCTTTATAAGTCTCTTTAAGATATTTAGAATTTCATTGAGTAGATTTTAAGTCTTGACAAAAATATATGCAAAAATTTTAGAAAACTATTTTTATGGTATTAAAAGGGTGATGGCTTTATAATCATTGGAATTTTTAAGAGACTGTCCCACTTTTGTAACTAAGTGTTCCACTCTTAAAGGAAATTTTAAAGAAAGGGAAAGAACAAAAGCATCACTACTAGTGCCTAAAATAGGATGTTATGGTGTCACGGGGGAGACTTGAACTCCCGACCTCCGGCTTATGAGGATTTTTTATATGAGCTCCTGAAAGCCTGAAATACGCACTTTAGACGATTTTTACTTAGTAGTTACATAAAACTGTTCCATTTTTGACCGGTTGGCTATTAAATATGGGACAACACTTAAGGGAGCGAAACGGTATATATTACTACCAAGCCACACTTGCTCCAAGCATTAGAAAATTTTTTAACGAAAAGCGAGAAATTTGCTTCTCCACATCCACTAATCTCTTGGAAAAAGCCAGAAAAAGGGCTAAAATTCTAGACAACAATCTTTACTTGATAAAAAGGGCGGTTCACATGAATCTTGGTGATAGCATAATCCAATCTTTTGTAAATTCGTTTATGAAAGTAAAGCTTAGTAAGAGCATCAAAGAGCACTCTCTTCTTAATAAGAAGATGGATGTAGAATTTCTAAATGCGCTCAATGACTACTTTAAACAAAGTTTGATAGATGGCGGTCTGCCTCAAATTTTAATTAAGGATATAAGTAATATCACTAACACTGCTGGCGCTCTTGGTAGCAAGAATAAAGAGAACATAGGGCAAACTCTTTTAGAGAAAAACATACTAACACTTAACTATCTTGTATCAAAGCTTGAGAAGAGCAGTGTGCTCTTTGATGACAAGCGTGAGCACTGTTTCCTTGAAGATGATTCTAGTGATAACTTAGCCAAACATGCCAAACCTAGTTCGTTTGACGCTAAGGACATAGCTTCATTCCAAGAAAATATAAAAGAGCTTGAAGATAGCGGTTGTTTGCCTATTACGGATGGACAGCTTAAGGCTATGGCTCAGAGGATTAGCGAAACGGTTTATGCCATACTAGATCAAAAGTATGGCTCAACTTCAAATTTAAAGCTAGTAAGAACAAAGAATAGCCATAGAAGCATGGAAGATATCATATTGGATCCAAATCCACCAAAAAATATCAAGATAAAATTAGATGACGATAGTAGCTTTAGTATTTTTAATCCTAGCGCCCAAGTAACACAAGAGTATGAGATCAGGCAAGCATTGCAAGTGGCATCTGGCTCTAGCAATCAATTCTCAGCTTTAAATTTAGAAGATCAAAAGAGCTTAAAGGATGCATTCGAGATATTTGAGACAAACACTAAAAGAGCTGACAAGTGGTCGCCAGATACGCAAAGACTAGTTACTGGCGTAAAAAAGCTCTTATTTTTATACTTTAACGAAGATACGCCAGTTTATAGGATCACAAGAGATAACTTGCTTGAATTTAGAGATCTTCTTTATAAAATTCCAACTAAGCTAGCTCAAAAGAGCAGGTATAAAGATAAAAGTTTATCTCAGATACTTAAGCTAGGAGAAAATGACGATAAACTCTCTGAGCCTACTATCCAAAAATATATGATAAGGGTTATTCAGTTTTTTAACTACTGCTTTGATAGCGGCTATATAAGTAAAAGCATAACTGCAAAAATGAATGTCAAGATAGACATAGACCCTAGCGAAAGGGCAGTGCTTCCATACGAAGCATCAGAAGCTAGAAAGATCTTTGAGATAGTAACTAGTATCAAACAAAGTGGTAAATCACCAAGTTCAAGGATAGAGGCTAGTGAGCTCTACTACGTCACAATGATAGCTGCTTATAGTGGCATGAGGATAAAAGAGATCACACAGCTTCATAAGGAAGATATAGCTTTAAAAGATGGGATTTACTGCTTTAACATAAACACAAATGATGGTAAAACCACCAAGACCAAAAACAGCATTAGGTTTGTGCCTATTCATAGTAAGCTCATAGATCTAGGTCTGCTAGAATATGTTAATAGCAAGAAAAGCGGAAATATATTTAAGGTAAGCAATAAGGACTTCTCTGAAATTTTTAGAAGCCAGATCCAAAGAAAGTTTATAGACAAAGACTCTAAAAAGACCTTCTACTCTTTTAGGCACTACTTTATAGACTATCTAGTGCAACGCGAGGTAGAAGCTAACCTTATAGCCCAGATAGTAGGACATGAAAAGCAGTATAAAATTTTACTAAACACTTATGCCAAGCCTATTAATGCAAACACACTAAAGGCTAAAGTAGAGATGGTATCGTATGATAATGAGTAGGGATAAATTTCAAAGCATAAACTTTTAAGACTATCTTTATATCTTATTTAGTATTATTTTAGGTATTAAATAAAGGATAAAAATGCAAACTATACAAGCAAATTTTACAGCTAGCATAAGTGAGCTAAAAAAGTCTCCAGCTCAAATTTTAAAACAAGCTGGAGATAATGTCGTAGCTATACTAAACCACAATGTCCCTAGCGCATATCTAGTACCAAGTGCTGTCTATGAAAAAATGGCAGAGATAATAGAAGAGTATCATCTAAGTAAAGCAGTAGATGCTGCTCTAGCAAGTGGTGAAAAACCAGTAAAAGTAAGCTTAGATGAGCTATGAGTTAGAGTTCTTACCAGGCGCTTTAAAAGAGTGGCAAAAGCTAGACAATAGCATAAAAGTGCAGTTTAAAAAGAAGCTAAGTGAGCGTCTAGAAAACCCAAAGGTTGCCAAGGACAAGCTACGAGGCTACGAAGATGTCTATAAGATCAAGTTAAGAGATGTCGGCTACCGCTTGGCATATCAGGTAAAAGATAGTGAGATAGTAGTGTTAGTGCTAGTTGTCGGCAAAAGAGAGAACAACGAAGTATACGAGATGCTAAAGGATAAATTTAACTAAGCATAAAGCTAGACTTTAGTTATCTGTGATTTGCTAGTAACTAATTTTATGTTATTAGCTTGTCCTATCTAAAGTGCTCTTTTATGATGAGCATAACCCCTATATTTTTATTATTTTATTTTCTTAATTTCATACTAGACTAAATTTTTAAGAGAAAATCCAGAAGCTACAAAAATTATATTATATATTTCATAGTATTTTTAAAAAACACGCATTTTAGCGGCCTGAAGCCTACCGAATTCCTTGTTTTAGGCTGTGAAATTTTATAAAATAACCTTAAAAGATATTTAAAGAGCAAGTCTGACAAAAATTTTTATGGCATAGGATTTTTTGAGTGGCTTCTTCTTAGATTGGGAGTAAATTTACGTGAGTTCTGAAAAGATAAAAAAACGCAAGGTAACCAAAGTCATAACTAAAAGACTTAGGCTAAGTAATGCAGAATGGTTGGTGATTAATAATAAATTACAAGAAAGTGGCCTAACTTTCTCAAAATTTGCCCTAAGAGCTATGTTGTCTAAGCAGATTTATGCACCAATTATAAGGGAACTTCTAATTGAGCTATCTAGACAAGGACAAAACATAAACCAAATAGCCACCAAATTAAATAGTGGGCAAAGCCTAGATAGAGTTGGTATTGAGATCATAGCCGACGATAATAAGATCTTACATAAAATTTATGAAATATTGGGTAAAAAATATGTTTCTTGATTCGCCTTGTATCAATACAAATAAAGGCACTAGTGATGCTAGTTAAATTTCTTCGTACTTATACTGGTGGTGGCCTTGGGAGCATAAATTATCTTTTAAATGAGAGAAAAGCTGCTGGAACAGCAAGAGTTATAAAAGGTGATGAAAATTTAACTAGAGCTATTATAAAAGGCATCACCTATAAACAAAAGACCTGTTTTGGTGTTTTATCATTTGAAGAGAGGCATGACTTTTTAACTGAAGAGCAAAAACTAAAAATTATTAAGGATTTTGAATATGCTCTTTTGGGTGAATATATGCTTGAACGTACAAATGTATTATGGGTAGAACACTCAGACAAGGATGGACGGCTTGAGTTAAATTTCCTTATCCCTAAGATAGATCTTGAAACAGACAGGTCATTTAATCCTTATTTTGCCAAATATGATCAAACGAGAATAGATCTAATCAAAAAGATCATTAACGATGAGTATGGACTATCAAGTCCAGATGATCCAGCAAAAGAGCAAACTATATTGTCTAGCAAGAAAAACATCAATCATTATAAAAATTTAGAAGAGCTAGACCAAAAGTTGCACGATCTGGTTAAGCAAGGCTATATTAAAAATAGAGACCACATGATTGAACTTCTTAAACAAAATGGTATCGAAATAACCAGGATCAACAAAAAAGGCATAACGATCATACTGCCTACTAAAAAAACAAAAAATCGTCTAAAAGGAGGAATATACGATGCAGACTTCACCAGTGCTCAAAGACTTGGAGAACTCAGCCAAAGCTCAAGCAGAAGAATTAGAGAATTCCATGATAGAAATACACAAGCAGAGTGCAGAGAAAATAGGCGAAAACTTGAGGAGCTTATTGCTAAAAGAGATAGATTTAATCAAGAAAGATATGTCGAAAGAACTTCAAAAAACAATATCCTTGCATCACAAGGACAGATCGGTGATAATCTCGCTATCAGCGGCTACCGCACTAATTTTGGGAATAGCAATTGGCTGGGTAGTGCACGCAATGATATTAAAGGAAGAAGTAGCTTGGACGATACCAAAACAATGGAGATACAGCCAACCTACTGCGGACAAGACCCAGAGGGAGTATTACATATCGATTCCAAAAGACAAAGAGATAATAGAGAACGAGAGCAGGAAATTTATATTAATGAAAATGGAGTAGAGGATGACAGCATTAGAGAAAGCATTGCTAGAAGAGAACGAGCGCTTGACGAAGACGATCGAAGACGAAAGGAGCAAGCACGAATTAGAAACAATGAATTTGCAACAAGACTGCGAGAAGAAGCTCGCGATATTACAGACAAATGTGACAGAGCTAACAAAGAAAGTCAAGAGCTTGAACAAAGATTGCAACGACGCCTTAACGGAATCTTTGCAGCAACAAAGAGATATGTACGAGAGTTCAATATCTTGCTTGGAAGAAAAATTAGAAAATTTAGAAGAAAAATTCCAAAATTTGAGAGAAGAATACGAGAGCTTACAGATAGAGCACAAGATGCTACAAGAATATGTAGAGAATTTATAGAGGAGCGTGAATACTCCCAAAAAGCCAGCATATATCACCATGTGGGTGATGTATGCAAGGAAAAAACTCAAAGTCTAGATATGTTTTAAACGTAGAGACTCTACTAAGTTTATTACATAATCATCTCATTTATTACTTCCAAACATTATTTGTTACGTTGCCATTTTAAAAATATACTAAAATATATTTTGTAGATCATAAAAAATAATTTAGTCTAATTATTTTTGTTCTTATGGCTGCCTTTAATCAACTTAAGCTTTTATTAAAAAAAGCCTATCTTGCATGGCCACTTTAATAAAGAAAATATTTTTTAAGCGTGGGTCAAGGGAGCGGCAAGCTATCCTTGCGAGCCTCTATGGAGATGCAAATGGTAACATTTTGTAGCTACATAGAGTATGCTCGCCCTAATATCTGAATTGAATTTTGGCGCATACTGGAATTAAATCAGTCCCACCAAAGAATGACTTAGTAAAAGTAAATTTTTGTAATTTTTGTGATTGGCATATTTGTCACTTGTTTATTTTGACTGATAAATTTGGATAGTCAATTATTTTATGGTTACTTTAATTAAAACTTAAAAAGCAAGAAGCTAGGAGGCAAACCACGAATGATATTAGCATCTTAAGCACCAATATAAATTCATACACTAAGCAACAGCACAAACAAGGCAGGTCTGCAAATTTTAGTGATATTTTTAACCAAAAGACCAAAGAAAAGATTAGCGAGCCAAACCTGTAACAACTTGTCAAGGACTTTCTAATCATTTTTATCATTTTTTTGATGTTTTTCACTCTCAATTTCTCTAAGCATTATGCGTTTCAATTTGTCTTGCATTGTTTCAGTAGTATTTTTATTAAAATGTACAACAACTTCATAGGTAGTTTTTCCAATCTTCTTTATTGTTTTTGTTTCTGTATTATTTTTTTGCATATCATCATTCCTTTTCTTGCAATTAAAAAGCGATTAGAATTTTTTACTTTTCCAATCGCTCTCATTCATCTATTAAGTTTTGTGCTTTCTTCAGCTTTTCTTTGCTCTGTATTTTTCTTCTATCAAGTCCCGTTATCCTAAGAGGTAAACACATCTCGATTATCCTTGAATAAATCCTGCCAAGCATTATATCTTCCTGTTCTTTTTCTATATCTTTGAAATTAAGGTTAGTAGTTATAATGGTTGGTCTTGCCTTTAGGTATCTTGCATTGATTACATTGTAAATTTGCTCTAAGGCATATTCTGTATTTCTCTCTATTCCAAAATCATCAAGAATTAGTAGGGTAGGGCTTGTTATCTATTCGATATATTCGTTTCTATCAAGATTAAAGCCGCCTTTTTGTAAGTCGTTTAATATCTGTGCAAAGTTCCTCATTTTTACTGTATGGCTATATTCTGTAATTATAGCGTTGGCAATAGCACAAGCTACATAGGTCTTGCCACTTCCTACATTTCCGTAAAGTAACAGTCCAACATTATCTTTTCTCATTTCTTCAAAATGTTTTACATAGTTCTTTGCTTTTTTGATGATTTCCTTATCTGTATCTTCATCGGCATTTTTAAAGGTGTAGGCTATTTGATTTTTGGATATAAAGCAGCTTTGTCTCAACCTATCTTGTTTTAACAGTTTTTTCTTGTTCAGCTCTATCTCTATCACATTTACAAGCCGTTCTGATAATCATAGGCTTATCCAACATCGGAATTACCTTACCGTCTATTCTTTCATTACAAATCTTGCAATAGATATGTCCGTCTTCTTCATAGTGAGTATCTTTGTTGTAGATAAAATCTGTCCCTTGAATTTTTGTAGTAATCATATTTTCTTTATCATTCATAATTTTAGTCTCCTTTTCTACATCAGGCTCTATAATGCGTTTTTAAGGCTTATTTTTATCTTAACCATAGTCTGACACCTCTTTTATGATTAAACCCTTAAAAACACCTTTTATAGGCTGTCGCTGTCTTCATAGTTGGTTGAATAGGTTCTATGGCTTTTATTTTGATTATTTTTCTGTGATAGCTTTTCTTTATCCTGTTCATACCAATTCATACCAATTAAGGATTGTTACATAGTGGTCTTTGTAGTCTGTGCCTTTACTTTTGATATATCTTAATAGCTTTTCAGTCATTGTATCTGTATGACCTTTCAGCCTATCTTTTAGATTTTGGTATTTTTCATCGGTTAAATGAATATTTTGATACTCTCCATAAAGGGACACTGGGGCAACCTGTTCTATTCTCCTCTTATCTAATCTACCCTTAACTATACTATGCGGACAAACGGTTGACACTTGGTTGTCATTTGGTATACCAAGATTTTCAACCTTGATATATGCTCCATTTTCCGTTTGCGTTATACTTTGCTTTTCTTCAAGATACATCGTTTCTTTTCGTCTGTCATTTCTGATGTAGTTATTTATCTTCCAATAGGTAATGACTATAACCCCTCTTTAAAAGACAATTACAAAACCTTTTGTAATTAGAATTTTTAAGTCATCATCATCTGCCCTCATAGATAGATGAAAATACAGGCATTGGCTACTTAATGGCATATCCAAAAATAAGTCGCTATCCACTATCTTTATTGAAAACATCCTTTTATCTGCCATTTTTCTCTCCTATCTTTTGTTATGAAAATGTAGCAACAAATCGTTACTCCTTTTATCTTTTAAGGAAGTCGTGTTTCACTACCCCCTTTGATTAGTACTGTCTTTGATTTAGGTACACTCCCATTTTGGGAATGTGGCATTTGTCATCTTCTTATTTTTCTTTTGTTGTTTTAGATGTCGGTCTTAAAAATACTTTTGCTTTTCTATAAACTGAATGAGCGTTTTGAAACGGTACAATAGAAAAAGCCGACTTTTGTTGTTTCAGTATGTCGGCTTAATGTAAGCTATCTGTTTCAAATTTTTATTGTCAAGGGTGAGCGATAGTGAATGTGCTTTACCCTTGATGATAAAAAAGCGAATGAATTATATTCAGTTGTCTTTTGCCTTTAATACGGAAAAATGCTTCGGCTTTTTCTTTGCTCCCCGCAAGGGTAAAAGCACCGCAGGTCGCAAGGACACCTAAAGGGTGTATAATTGCGCCCTTAGAAAATCTAAGGGAATTACAATTATACTATGTCCTTGCGTTTCTTAGTCTTTTTGAAATGCTCTTTGCAAAATAGCCTTTATTTCTTCATTACTTTTCTCGCTTGCTCCCTCAATTAAACTTTCTAAGATTGCTCCTCGCTCTATCAATCTATGGTTTCGCTTTTTTCTTTCTTCAAGGCTCGTTTGCTTTCTGATTTTCTTTTCCTGATTTTTAAGCTGAGATAGTTTCTTTTCATATTTTTTTTCTTCTTACTTGCTTTCAATCTTTTCTTTTACTTTTTCTAATTCTGTTTTTATTGTCCATAAATTTCATCTCCTTTCAAGTTTTTTTCATAAGAAAAGACGATAGATGTTTTACTTTCTATCGTCTTGAATCTGTATTATTCAGCTCGACAAACTGAAATTTGACTTACTTCTTGTATTTCTCAACGATTATGCCTGCTACAATACCTACAATAAATCCCGCCGTAGTAACAGCCGAAAACTTAAACTTACCCCAAAGAGAAGGAAGCGCAGAAATCGCAAGTGCATACCAAAACAGATTACTACTGAGCAACCAACCATATAAATAACTATGCTCACCAGTTGAAATATTAGTAAATAGCCAACCAATCAAGTTGCTCTCACCAATATATCACCAGATATACAGCTATGTATCCCAATGTTATATAAACATTTTTCTTTCTCAAGTATAATCACAATCCTTTGTCAAACGGGAATTTTATTTTCCTGTCACTCGTTTATAGGATCATAGTCGGAAGGGACAGGTGCTACTATACTTACAAAGATGATATCCTCATCTCCAGTATTTTTTGCTCCGTGGCAGGAGTCTTTCTTCGATACTATGACATGGCCTTTCTTGAATGGAACCTCTTCATTAGGCTGGGGGTAGAATATTCCCTCTCCCTGAAGGACGATCCATATATCGTCGGAATTGTGGTGATAGTGCTTTTGCAATGTCTGACCGGGTTTGATAACCCAGACCGATCCGCCTGTAGATTCTGTCTGATAAAACGGTGTTCTGACAGCCTTTTCCGGATCCTCTTTTTTTACAAGGTCCATGCAATAGATTCTCTGTTCGCTCATGATTATTTGCTCCTTTGTATTCCATAGTTTAATCGAAAAAATGCGATTTAATGATATACCGACAAATTCTAATTTGTCTACTTCTTTATGTTTTTTAATCTATCATCATAATATTCTTCTACAAATTTATGATTTTGGTGTTTTTCAATTTGCTTAGTGATAAGCTCTATCATTTGCTCATTTTGTTCTACTGTGTAGTTGAAATTTTTCCAATGAGAAACATTGTCTAAACATATTTCAACCAACTTTTCAAAGGTTAATACCCTTTCATTATCGGAATAATATGTTTCTTTTATATTTTTTGTTGTTGTAACTTGTATATTAGCCTCATATAGAGTGTTCAATACATCAGAGCTAATAGAAGTATCAAGAGTTGCTAAAAACATTTCTCTTGCACCTGTTCTTCCCATTTCTTCAGGTACTTCTTGCCATCTTTCTCTTAATGTGGTTTTTGCACTAATTAAGACAGTATTTCTCTTATTTACAATGTATTCTAAAACACCCGGAGAAACTAAATCTACCAATTTACCAAGACCTTTATTGACAAACTCTTGTTTACCTATATTACCTTGACTGTCAAGTGGAATCCCTGCACCAATCAAAATGAGTTCTATAATACTTTCAAATTCTTTACCTGCTCTACTCCTCCTACTTTGAGTATTTGACAAAGTCAAAGCATATATATGTTCCGGAAATTCTTCCACAAACCAAGTAATTGCCTCTATTGGTGTAAGAGTTTTGATATACTCATCATCAACTAACTCTTTTAGCATTTTTGAAGTAAAGTCTTTTTCTAATGGCTGAAATTCACTCCAACAGCTATTTCTAAGTTTTTCAACAACTTCACTTGCATTACTTAAAAAGAATTCTTTAGGGACTTTGTCGTATCCTAATGTAATAAAATTATCATAAACTAAGTCATAAGGCTGTTTAAAGCCTTCTTTCCTTTTTTCTTTAACTAAGTTTTTATATTCATCAAGAGAAATATTTGCCATAACTCTTTTCCTTTCTTGAAAAATTTTCTTCTATATGGTACAATAGTGTCAAATAGAGGACAGTTAGTCCTTGAAATAACATATATAAAAAGGAGAATATATATGAATATTATACCACAAATCATAGATAATTCCCCTGCTATTTTAATAAAAAATAAGCGTATCAGATTACAAATGACTCAAAAAGAATTAGCTGATGCTGTTGGTATGTCCAAATTCGGAGATAGGACAATTCGCAGATGGGAAAATGGAGAAAGTCAGCCATCGTCCATTGAGCTGAAACATATTTTATCATTTCCTGAAAAAGTACCTTTCCCCAATAATGAAAATGCCCCCTATAAAATCATTGATTTATTTGCCGGAATTGGTGGTACAAGGCTTGGATTTTACCAAACAGGTAAAACAAATGTCGTATTCAGTAGTGAAATTGATAAATTTGCAGTAAAAACATATAAGGCAAATTTTGGTGAAACTCCTTTTGGAGATATTACAAAAATATCTGAAAAAGATATTCCTAATCATGATATTATTGTCGGTGGTTTTCCTTGTCAAGCATTTAGTCAAGCCGGTAAAAAGCTTGGTTTTGAAGATACTCGTGGAACATTATTTTTTGAAATTGCAAGAATTATTAAAGAGAAACGACCTAAGGCATTTCTTCTTGAAAATGTCAAAAACCTAAAATCTCACGATAAAGGTCGTACCTATAAAACAATAGAAAAAACATTAAAGGATTTAAACTACGATGTTCATTCTATTATACTTAAAGCAAAAGACTTCGGTGTTCCACAAAATAGAGAGCGTATTTACATTGTTGGATTTGATAAGGATAAAATAGATAACTATAAAGATTTTTCTTTTCCAATTCCTCCCTGCCCAGATGTTTCTGTGGGAAATATTTTAGAGCAAAATGTTGATACTAAATACACCATTTCAAATGCACTTTGGCAAGGTCATCAACGACGAAAGAAAGAACATAAAATAAAGGGAAATGGATTTGGTTACACATTGTTCAATGAAAACAGTCCTTATACAAATACATTATCTGCAAGATATTATAAAGACGGGAGTGAAATACTTATTGAGCAAAAAGGAAAAAATCCACGAAAACTAACACCTCGTGAAGCTGCAAGACTTCAAGGCTTCCCCGAAAACTATATCATTCCTGTAAGTGATACTCAAAGTTACAAACAGTTTGGTAATTCTGTTGCCGTTACTGTTATCCATGCAATTGCAAATAACATAATTGATATACTTGATACCTGTACTAAAAAAGAGATTGACTAACTTCAATCTCTTTTTTCTAACTTATTAACTTGTATACCTGCCCTTTTCAGAACCTTTAATTTTTCTTGTTTTCTCTGTTCTCTCCTTGCCTTATACCTTTCCTCATATTCCTGTTGTTTTCCATTTACTTTACGCTTTAAGTAGTTTTGATGAAGTCTATCTTTTCTTTCCTTGATTTTTCTCTCTTCTTCCTCAATTTTTAATCTTTCTTCTTCTTCTTCTTCAGTCAATTCTTCTTTTGGTGGCTCATAGTTACCGATAAAATTAAAATATATCTCTATTTTTTGCTTTGATGTTTGACTACCTTTTCTATTCCTTTCATGAACAATAATCTTTTCTACAAACTCATTTATCATTGTAGTTGTAAGTTCATCAAAATTTTCATATCGGCTTATTAGAGATATAAACTTTTTCGCCTTATCTGTTTCTTTTTCATATCTTGATATTGCAAACTCTAAGTCTTTAATTTCTTTGCTTAAAGCTATTTGCTCTGTTTCATATTGACTGTTAAGTATCTCATATCTATTACTTGGTATTTTTTCAAGTATCATATCTTCGTAAATACGGCACATCAATCGTTCAAGTTCCTGAAGCCTGTTTTTACTTTCCATTAATCTTATTTTTTTCTTTTCTATCTCTACTTTTTCCTTTTCTTCCATTTCATTTTAAATGGAACGGATAAAGGCTTCGTGATCTTCATCAAGATATTTTTTAATGTCTTTTAAGGTTTCCTGTATAAGGTTTAAGACTGCTTCCGCTTTTATCCTGTGAGTAGATGGACAAAGCGTTCCACAGGGTACTTTCGTGTAAGCACTGCAAGTGTAATAGGGAATATTTTTGTAATTACTTGTTCTATGAACATACATTTTACTGCCACAATCTGCATAATACATAAGCCCAGTTAAAGGGTGATATTCTCCCCAACCATCGGGATACCTTTTTACATTTCCTCTTATCCTTTGCACATTATCAAAGGTTTCTTGGTCTATAATTGCCTCGTGGGTATTTTCAAATATCAGCCAGTTTTCTTCAGATACATATTTGCTTTTCTTATCCTTGAAATGCTTTCTTGTTTTGAAGTTTACAGTATGACCTAAATATTCCTGTTTCTTTAAGATACTTACAATTGTAGAACTGCACCAGCGATAAGGATGTTCAAACACTTTGCTTTGATGTAGTCCATATCCTAATTTTTGCTGATGGTAAGCAGGTATATCTACTTTTTCACTTTCCAATATCTTTGCTATTCGATACGGACCATTGCCTTGCATGGTCAGATTGAATATTCTCCTTACTATCTCCGCTGCTTTTTCATCTACAATCCACTTATCTTTGTCTTTTTCATCTTTGATATATCCATAAGGTGGAGAGCTTGCCGTATGCTTTCCGCTTTCCCCCTTTGACCTGAATGTAGATTGTATTTTTCTTGAAGTATCTCTTGTATACCATTCATTCATAATATTTCTAAAAGGGGTAAAATCATCTTCTCTATAAAAGCTATCTACATTATCATTGATAGCAATGAGCCTAACTCCCTTTTGTCTTAAGATTTCCATACATTGACCGACTTTAAGATAGTCTCTGCCAAGTCTACTCATATCTTTTACGATTATACAACCTATTATATTACCTTGATTAACTCCGTTCATCATTGCCATAAAGCCCGGTCTATCAAACTGTGTTCCGCTTATTCCATCATCTGTAAAATGTATGATGTTGCTTAAATTATTTTTACCTGCATATTCTTCAAGGATTTTCTTTTGATTTACAATAGAATTGCTTTCTCCTTGAAGTTCATCATCACGACTTAATCTCTCATAGAGTGCTGTTATCTTTTCATAATTCCTCATTTTTACCCCCTTTCTCTTAGTTTCTTAAATAAAAAAGAATTAAGAAGTACATATTTCACTAATATAGTGATTAAGTGTTCTCCTTAATTCTATTACTCCAAGAACCAGCTAAATTTACTTATATCTCTTCTTCACAAAATAGCCTTATCTCTTTAAATTTTAATGAGCTTCAAGCTTATGGCTACACAGTAGATAAGGCTGGCTTTATGGGAGCTGATTTTAATAAAGCAGCCAGCTTACCGCAGGACTTTAAAATCCACAAAAGCACACTTGATGAGCTTAGTAGATTTGCCGAGCGCAACCATGTGTTAAACCGCATCAAGAGCAAAGACGAGCAGATAAAGATCTTTGATAATATCGATATGGCTGACACCATAAAGCACTACTACAGACTATTTGATCAAATGACCTCTGCTTTAGGTGATGATAAAAAGAGCTACACCCTTGCAGATATAGGCAAACTACCAAAAGGCTACAGTACAAAAGGCACTCGCTATGATGCCAAAGGACATTTGCTAAAAGATCTATCAAACTCTACTATCTCAAATATCTACTCTAGCACTGATGAGCTAAATAGCGCTAAATCTCTTAGCAAAGAGCTTTCAAGTGCAGGCGTTAGGCTCATAGTAAAAGAGGTTGATTTTACGATGAGCGAAGCAGGTGATGAGTTTAGCTTTAACCCTGATATGTCGGTATATCAAGTAGATGAAGGTTATAGCAAAGAGGCTCTTTTTATGGGATTTTTGCGCAGCTCTAGACCACTACCAAGTGATAGTGCAAAGACTAAGCTAAGTAGCGCTGCCTTAAATGATATCTCAAGCACTGGAGAGCATAAAGAGTATTTTGTGGATTTTGAAAAAGTGGGTAAAG